>CAZVRW010000069.1:0-17958 GCA_964630265.1 uncultured Rhodospirillaceae bacterium | reverse complement strand
ATGGAAGGGCCGCACACCGGCGCGCTCTGTTACGACGTCACGATCGATCCGGGGCGGATGGTCACCTATGGCGGTGACATCCGCTACTTCAGCGGGGCGGACGCCCCCATCCAGCGCCGGTATCCGCTGCTCGACCTGTGGGCCATAAAGGCTGGCTTGACGCATCGCGTGCGCCTCAACCCGGCGGCGCCCTGCGATCCGGAGCGCACCCGCTTCGCTCTCCGGGCGGTGGATGGCGGCTATCCGACCTCGCTGATCAGCGTGCTCGGCCGCAGACTCAGGCTCAATCCCACCGCCGACGCGGGCTGGACGTTCCAGCCGATTCGCCGCGGCCTCGCTTGGCCGAAGGAATTGCGGAAAGCCCTGGAGCCGACCTACGGGCCGGCTGCGCCCGAGCTCTACTATCTCAGCCCGGTCGGAGACTGGACGGTGGAGGCGGATGCCGCCGGCGCCGGCACGCCGGTGCGCGTTCTCTGCGGCGCCAACGGCACGGAATTCCTCAATGCCCGGCCGGGCGATCGTCTGCGGTTCGCGGCGAACCACCCGGCGAGCGCCCCCACTCGGCCGACCGGGTCGCGAGGGACGGCCGGCGTGGCGGGACTGGCGGCAACGCT
The DNA here is from genome assembly GCA_964630265.1 of uncultured Rhodospirillaceae bacterium. Taxonomy (GTDB): domain Bacteria; phylum Pseudomonadota; class Alphaproteobacteria; order Rhodospirillales; family Defluviicoccaceae; genus CAZBWP01. Next base: position 17,344 of record CAZVRW010000069.1, on the reverse strand, counting down.
GATCGAGGCGGGTTGCCGCACCGCCTGGGTGACGATGGTCGCGGCCGACGGCCAGGCGGCGGATGGCGGCGCCGACGGCTTCGCCTTCGGCTATTTCGCCCAGCCGCTCGCCTCCGTGACGTACGGCTCGGTGACGTCGGACCGGGTCGACCCCGCGCGCGCCGACCTGGCGCTGCTCGGCGCCTACGGCGTGCAACTGTCGGCGCTCGGCGATGGATCCAGCGCGTTTCCGGTGGCCCCGTTCGGCGGCATCAGCCGCACCGGTGACGTCTCCGGACTGGGCGGCTGGCGGAAAGAATTCGCCAAGCTGCCGCTCAACGAGGCGATCGACAAGCTGGACTTCGCGGGCTTCGAGCGCACGGTGATCGCGCCCGTCCGGCACGCCACGGTGAGCCCCATCCAGGACAGCCAGGGACACCGCGTCGGCCCCCGCTTCATCGCCGATGCGCCGCCGCCTCTGGCGGCCCCACCGCGCGCCGGGCGCAACGGGGCTGCCGGCGCCGGTGCTGGCGCGGCCCCCGGCTCGGGGACGATCACCCTCGGCGCAGCGACGGCGGATCAGCGCCAGGGTCTGACGCCGCAGGGTCTGGTCGGCAGCTACGCGGCCGACACGCTCGCCTGGCAGCGCCTGCTGATCGCCCGCGACATGTCCAAGGACGCTACGGCGACGCCGGCGGAGCGCCAGGATCTCGCCTTCGTCAACGGTCTCAATCCGCGCCTCGGCGAAGCGCTGATGAGCGACAGCCTGTTCCTGGTGGTCTCCCATAACGCCAACATTGGCCCCGCGGCCGACGCCGACATCGGCCCCGCAGCGGCGGCGACCGATGCTACGCCGGGCGTGGAGATCAAGTTTCAGAACAGCTTCCTGGTGCCGGGATCACGCCGACCCGACCGGGCGCCGGAGGACATCTTCAAGATCACCGTCGACTTGGCCGCCGCCGGCGCGCCGATCCGCTCGGTGCTCATCGCCAAGTACGTCACCGGCCGGTCGATCAAGGACCTGGTCGACAACGTCGACCGCTGGACGCAACCGGCGGACTTCAACGATGCGGCAAACGGCGACTATCCGGTGCAAACGCTCCTGCAGGCGGTGATCCAGGAGGCCCTCGCCGCGGTCAAGGGGACCGGCGCGGTCGAGGACGGCGACGACGGCGGCAGCGACCACGGCACCGCCCGCTGGCTCGCGCCCTTCGCCGCCGTGGTGCAGGACGCCGACTGGACCGGGATCCTTGCCATCGACTGCCCGGTGCCCGGCGGCGGCCTGCCGGAGGAGTTGCAGGCCCTGCGCGGCGGGATGACCGAGCCGTTGCGCGCCCATCACATGGGCGTCGCCGCCAACCAGGTGACGTTCGGCACGGGCGGCAGCACCGGCGGCGATATGACCGAGCCGTTGCGCGCCCATCACGTGGGCGTCGCCGCCAACCAGGTGAGGTTCGGCACGGGCGACACGATTGGCGGCACGGGCGGCAGCCGCGCCGGGCTCGCCATCGATGTCGCCGAAAGCGCCATCTTCGGCCTGATCCGCTATCCGCCGCTCGGCGCCAAGCCGCCGACGTTCAGCGATCCCGACGCCGCGCAGGATTACCTGGTGCGCGAACTCGACATCGTCTTCGCCAACTCGGCGATCGCCGACTTCTTTTGTGAAATTCATCTGCTGCTAAACACGCTGTTCGGCCGCGCCGTCGGGCTGCGCGCGCCGATCATGCATGCGTCCGGCGCGCCGCTGCAGGACAACGTCATCCCGATCTTCGGCTACTACGCCGACCACGACGGCGAGAAGCAGTTCAGCTTCGTGGCACCGGGGGCCAGCGTCTTCACCATGCGCCAACCGGACGGCGAAACGGTCCGGCGCATCCTGCAGGAGATCCGCATCGCGTCGGCCACCTTCCGCGTCACCGAACAGACCCAAGAGGGCAGCGGCGCGACGGCGCTCACCCGGATCCGCGCCCGCTTCGGCCTCGCCGGCGGCCTGAGCTTCAACCGCCCCGCCGATGGGATCGATCTCTTCGGCCATGGCGACGATAATCCCCTCGCCGTTGCCGGCATGAACATCGACGTCCGCTTCGCCTTGCGAACCGACGGCGGTGTCGACGACCGGACCATCGCCTTCAGCCTCGCCGACGTGCGCGCCGACTCCGATCGCGCAGCCGGGCCGCGCGCCGGCAGCATCCAGGCCAACATGCCGCTCTCGCTGTCCGCGTTCCGCTCGAACGTCGAGACACCCGACGCGGGGCTGACGGCCGACGCGCTCAAGGCCAGGCCGATCTTCAGCGCCGCACTCGACGACGCGCTCACCGACGCACCCCGCTACGTGCTGCAGTATACCCTGCCGCTCGGCGACTTCGGCAAGCTGGCCTCGACCCGCATCGCGTTCACCGCCAACCTCTACCTCGGCTGGGGCCCCCGGGAGACGAGCCCCGGTGACGACGGCGTCGGCCTGTTCCTCGACCTGCCGCTGCCGGTTCCGGGGGTCGGCGGGTTCAACCTGCAGGGCGTGCTGCGCACCAACTTCGGCAGCATCAATCTCGACCGTGTGGAGCGAAAGCGGAAGACCGACGGCAAGAAGCAGCCGCTCTACGTGCTGAGCTTCGCCAACGTCACCATCGGGTTTCTGGTGTTCAAGCTGCCGCCGGGCGAGATCGTCAACTTCTATATTTTCGGCGACCCCGAGAGCGACAGCCCGGCGAACGCCAACATCGCGTGGCTGCTCGCGGTGAAGGACAGGGACGGCGAGGGAAGCGACTGAGATGGCTGACAAGGTGCCCTGCGCCGACAGCAAGACCGTCGAGGAGTTGCTGCGCTGCATCACCAAGACGTACGGCGTGAAGTTGCCGACGCGACAGGAGATCGGCAACGAGCCGTTGCTGGTGACGTTCTACAACATGCCGGTCAAGGTCGACGAAAAGCCCCCCTACCAACTCTACGCCGACGTCAATCCCGGCCAGGCCTCGCGCTGGCCCGAGTTTCCGCTGTTCAAACTCGAAACGCTCGGGGTGTTCGTTCGAAAGCCGCCCAAAACGTGATCCATGCCCCCGGCGACCGGCACGGGCCGCGCCGCCGGCAACCAGAGTAAAGGAGTTCGGATATGGCGAAAAAATCCACCGCAGTTGCCAAACCCGCCGCGACGGCCGCCGCGGCCCCCGCCGGTCCCACGACCGAGGTGGGCGTCGCCGCCGAATTCGTCGTCGGCACGGTCACCATCCCGATCTCCGCCACGGATCTCGCCAAGATCAAGGACAACGGCCTGCAGTTCAGCCTGCCGCCGGGCGAGGTGGTCAAGGTGCCGTCGATCGCCGTCTTCATCACCGAACTCGGCGAGCTGTTCGGTGTCACCCTGACACCGCCCACCGAGGAGCAGCTCAAAGGCCTGCCGTTCGCCAAGCTGTTCACGGAGGAACTCACCATCACCCGACTCGCGCTCAACACCAAGCGCGGCGACTTCGCCATCGCCATCGGCTTCTATCCAGACCCCCCGGTGCCGATCATGGACAAGGGCCCCCTCAGCGCCATCAAGCTGAAGAGCCTCGCGTTTTCCGTGGACCGGACCGGCGAAGAGTAGCTTGCGACGTAGATCCGGGACAGCCGCACCGCCCATGTCCGTCTCCGTCGCCATCAGCTGCGAAGGCGAGCTCCAGCTCACAGAGACCGACGTTCTCGGTCTCGAGGTGACGGTGAGCTTCGGCGCCCGCCGCTTCTTCGAACTCGCCATCACCGAGGACCTGAGCCTGAAGGCGCTGCTCCAGGGCCTGCTCAAGCTGGTGGGCGTCAGCGAGCGGATGCTCGACCTGCCGGCGCCGTTCGATGCCATTCTGAAATTCACGCTCGAGCCGCAACGTGTCCAAGGCCGCGTCGTCAGCCCGGTGCTGCGACTGACGCCGAGCTTCCAGGGCAAGCCCAGCCGGGCGGAGGTGATGGTGGGCTTTGGCGACGACGGCCGGACGATCGACCTCCTCGTTGTCAAGGTGACGCTGTTCGGCATCCGCGCCGCCTATGGCGGCGGCCAATTCGATCTGGCCGCCGACATCGAGATCCAAGGACAGCGGCAGATCGTCGCCCTGCCGTTCGAGAGGCCGGCCCCGAGAACGGCGACGTTCCAGTTGAAATACCTGGCGCTCGGCCAGCGGCTGCAGGTCCCCGGCGCAAGCGAGATCACCAGCGTCGCGGCGGCCGTGGACGCCATCGAACAGGCCATGGAAATCCCCGAGACGGGGTTCGAGGACACGCCCATCGGCGACTGGTACGACGCCAACTCCAACTGGCTGTTCGCCACCCATTTCCTGATCGCCAAGACCCTGGAATTCCGCGGGATCTTCAACGACCCGGTGCTCTACGGTCTCGACATCAGCCTCGGTGAGAAGGCGGGCGTCCTCGCCGACCTCCGTTTCGAGATCCTCTACAAGAAGATCACCGACGACATCGGCGAGTATTTCATCGACTTCGCCCTGCCCAGCAAGGTCCGCAACCTGCAACTCGGCGCGGCGCAGATCACGCTGCCCACCGTCCAGATCAGCATCTACACCAACGGCGACTTCCGCGTCGCCCTGGGCTGGCCGCTCGGCGACAATTCGCTGATCATCCAAGCCGCCGGTTTCATCGGCGGCGGCGGCTTCTATTTCGCCAAGCTCAGCGGCGACGTCGTGCCGGCGCTCAGCCGCTACCAGACCATCGTCGCCTTCGGACTGGCGCTGACCATCGGCCGCGGGGTCCGCATCGTCAAAGGGCCGCTGACGGCGGAGCTGTCGGTCTCCATCTACGGGGTCTTCGAAGGCGTGCTGGCCTGGGACGCGGCAGCCAAGGGCGAGCCGGACTTCTTCTACTTCGAGGCGACGGTGGGCATCATCGGCGTGCTCGAGGGGGCCGTCGATTTCAAGATCATCCGCGCCTCGGTGACAGTGCGCCTCACCGTCTCGGCCTCGCTCATCTTCGTGCCGCCGCCCTACCAGATCGCGGTCACCCTGCATGCCGGTGTCGACATCGCGGTCAGCCTGAAAATCGCCTTCATCAGGGTGCATTTCAGCTTCCACGCGACGTTGACCCATACCTTCGTCTTGCAGCACGGCAAACCGCTGGACTTCCGCCTCCAGACGCTGGCGCGCAGCATGGTTGCCGCGTTGACGCTGGCCGCCGACGCGGCCGGCCGCCGGCCGATTGACAGACTGGCCGGTACGGCCAACGAGGCGATCGCGGCCGCCGGCGTCACCGCCGCGGCGCGACCGAGCATCCCCTTGTTCTTCCTGCCGCAGGTGACCGTGGTCTTCGCCGACGGGGGGCCGGCGCCGCAGCTGGTCGCCTCGCTGCTCATCCGCACGAGGCCAGAGCCGAGCGGGACCGGCAAGGCCGACTATGACCGGCTGGTCGACGCGCTGGTTGCGGCCTCGGTCAGCGATGGCCTGGCCGCGGTCGCCTTTGCCGATCTTGCCGCCGTCGTCGCCGCCGACGCGCCCCTGGCGGCCTTGGCGGCGAGTCTGATCCAGGCGCTGGGCGAGCACGCGGCGGCACAACGCGCGGCCAAGGCGGGGGCGCGGCGCCGCTATGCCGAGGTGCTCGCGACGTTCGCCGAGTACGGGTTCCGCTTGCAGACGTTGGACGCGACCGCCGATGCGGCGGCAGCGCTGGCGGCGGACGACAGCCCCGGTTACACCATGTTCCCGCTGTTCGAGGAGGTGGTGATCGCCTGGAACAATGCGGTCACCGATCCCGACGCCGACGACCCCAGCGCCGGGGGCGAAACCCGGAGCCCGATGAGCTGGACGGCCGGGCTCAAGCCGCCGAGCTACGCGGCGGCCCTTGCCGCGTACTTCGAAGCGCTGACAACCGCCTTCCGCCAACCGGAAGAAGAGCCGGTGCTGGCAACCATGGCCGCCGCCGAAGTGCCCGAGTCCACCGCGCTGATCGTCTTCACCGACTACTGGGATCTGGTGCGCCGCGAGGCGCTGGCGCGGATCCAGGAGAGCGACGAGGACAAGCCGGATCTGGATGCGGACTTCCGCGCCCGGTTCGCGGCGGCGACCGCCAAGGAGAAAGACGAGAAGGCCAAGGTCGCGGCGGGACTGGGCGTGATCACCGAGACCTTCCAGGCGCTTCTGGCCGACTGGTACGAGGCGATCGCCGCCAAGGCGGCCTACTTCCTGCAGAGCGGCCTGCGCCTTCCCGAATCCTTCGACGGCGACATCCCCGGCGGCATCGAGGCGCTTTACCAGATGTCCGGGCTGCAACTGCCGCTGCAACTCCGCGCCGACACGGCTTTCGCTGCAGCCCTCGCCCCCGATCCGACGGCGACATGGACCGACGATGCCACCGCGAAGGGCGTCATCGTCGTTCCGGCCAAGGCGGCCGGCGGCACGGCCGACGCGGCAAGCGGCCGCACGCCCTATCCTCGCCGCTATCTCGAGCAAATGGCGAGCGTGAAACTGGACAACTCTGTCCACTCGTTCGAGGTTCTCAACGGCCTGACGCCGCGGCCAAAGGTGTTCGCGCTGCGCGAGATGACCACATGGCGGCAGGTGGCGGCCGACGGCACGACCGCGACGGAGCAGCGGATCGTTACCATCACCGCGCAGATGGCGCGGCTGATCGTCACCGCCGGCGCCCGCTTCGCGCTGTTCGAGTCTGCCGACGACGTCCGGCGTTTCGCCAAGAGCCCGGACGCGCAGGACGCACCGCAGCCCCTGCCGCTGACCCCGGCGCTGAAGATCCCCCTCTCCCTCCGCCGGCTTCGCGCCACCACGGGCGCGGCGGGCGACGGCGAGCGCCCCGTCGGCAGTGACGACATCGTTGCCAACACCTATGAGATCGGCGGCACCGACGAAACCAGCCGCCGGCTGCTGAACGCCGTGCTGACGATCGGGGGCACGGACGCCGTCGCCGACATCACTCTCCTGTTCGACGGCAACGGCGACGACGACGTCCTCCGCGCCCAGGCGATGGACGCGGCGCACTCGCTGATCATCAAGACCAACCTGTCTACGGAGAGCGGGCCGCCGCCGATGTTGGCCATGACCATGCCGGCCGGGGCGGCGGCGCGGGACGATCCCCAGTATGCCGCGTTCACCGAGCATCGTCCGCTGCTGCGGCTGATCTGGGAACTCAGCATCGTCAATTCCGGCGGCTTCCTGCTGTACTATCGGACCACCGACGGGGACGATTTTCCGGATAACCTGTTCGCCGGCGGCGACGCGGTGGCGATCACCCTGCTCGTCCGCTTCACCGCGGCGCCGGTGGCCTCGACCTTTCTGGCGACGCCGACGTACGGCAAGGTCGCGGCGACGGCGACGTCTCTGGTCCCGGTGCCGGACTACGCCAACACGTTGGTCACGCGTGGCGCGCCGCCCGCCCCGACCGCGGGCGACGATGCCAGAAACGACGATGCCGAGAACGCCGCGAAGCAGCAACACGCGGCGATGCTCTACGCGGTCTCCGATCAGGTCGAGTGGGACGCGACGGTGCCGCCGGGCAGCGTCGGCTTTCGGATCCTGCGACCGAAGCCGGTGGAGCCCGACGCCGCCGATGCTCTCGACGCGGCGGCGGCGCATGTGGCGACCCTCTACAGCCTGATGCAGTTCCGCATCAGCGCCGACGGGGACTTCCGCGCATCGCCATGGAGCGTGCCGTTCGGCCCCGCCCACCGCAGCACCGATCCGGACGAACTGGCGGCGATGGCGGGCCGGGCCCGCGATCCCGCCGCCATCGTCAGCGACGACCCCTGGTGGAGCTACGAACAGACGCCGGCGGTGTTCCGCTTCATCGCCGACGGCGCGACGCCGCCGGCGAACCGCTACGCGGCCGTCGGCAAGCGCCTCAGCCTGGACTTTCGCATCGGCGACATGTTCGGCAACTGGCTTGCCGACGCCACGCCCACCACCGCCGACGGCCAGCCGCTGATGCCAACGCCGCGGACGCTCGCCTATTGGGACCGGCTGATCGGCGTCGACGGCCTGCCCGGCTGGTCGGTGACCTATGCGGTGGCCAAGGTGGACGGCGCGCCGCGGTTGCGGCTGTGGTTCACCCATGATCCGCGCTCGCTCATCCCCGCAGCCCCGGCGACCGAAGCGCAGGTTGAAGCGGCAGCGGCAGCGGCGGCGGGCCGGGTACCCGCCACCCCGTCACAGCTCGAGGCGGCGAAGGCGGCGTGGGCGCGCTGCCGGTTGATCCTGGACCAGCTCAGCGACGGCCTGCAGGACGGCGACGCGGGCACCGCCCTCGCCCTGCGCACGAGCCTGATTCCGGGCGGCGACCACGCTCTGGACAAGGCACCGCTGATCGGAGCCGTTCGGCAGACCCTGGATTTCGTCACCGATGTCCTCAAACAGGGTTCGGTGCCGGAGCCGTTGCCGGCGCCGAGCGAGCAGGCGCTCTACACCCTTGCCCTCGACCCGGCCCTCGCCGGCCAGCCGGCCAATCTGTTCGCCGTGGAGGTCAGCGTCGGCCTGTCGCGCACCGAACACCTGGGCGAGGACGTGGACACCAAGAACCCGCAGGCGAAGAGCGTCATGACGCCGCTTCCGCCGCGATCGGGGCGCGCCGCTGGCGAGGCGGGCGCGGCGTCGGAGGCTTACGGCCTCGGCCGCTTCGCCGCCGACTTCGCGGACGCCTTCGGCGGCGCGATCCGCTTGGCGCTGGGCCGCCGCCGGTGGGGCGCGCAGGCGGGCGGCGTGGACGCGGTGGCGCGTGGCATGACGCTCTGGGCCGTCCGCCTCGGCAAGGGCGGCATCACCGCCACCCCCGCGCTGCACGAGGACGCCAAACAGCCAACGCCGCTTGCCGATTACTTTGCACCGCCGCCGCTCTGCCCGAAGCCGCGCACCGATCCCAGCCCGCCGCGCCTGCTCGACGGCACGTTCGCGGTGGTGGACTACGCCAAGGCCGGGACCGGAGCTGGGGCCGGGACCGGGACGGCGTCGTCCAGCAGGATCTGGGACCCCGCGTGGCAGCGGGACGAGGCGTTCACCGGCGTCGATCTCGACGTCTGGGGGCGCGCCGTCCTCGGCGCCGTCGACGATCTGCTGGCGCCGGGCATGGCCGTCGCCCTGGTGCGCAACGCGCCCGGGTGCGCCAAGTATCTGGCGACACTGCCGCCCCATCCGGACGATCCCGATCCACCGGCCGGCGATGACGTCTTCGCGGCCCTGCTCAAGGTCAAGGCGGACCTGGCGGAGGCCGTTTCGGAGACCCTCGCGCCGGTGCTCGAGCCGACGCTCGACGGCGCGCTGAGCGATCTCGGCGAGGCCAAGCGGGTGTTCAAGGAACGACTCCTCGTCGATCTGTCGGCCGCCTATGACGTCAGCGCCATCGTTCAGGTGCCGATCGATGTCGGCATCGCCCACCCCTGGCGGGACGTGCCCAAGTTCTACGGTGCCGTCACCGCCGGCAAGACCACAGGGAACGGCTCGGCTGCTGCGGGCGGTGTCGCCTTCTCCGTCGCCAAGCTGTCGCTGACGGGCGACCAGACACCGGCGCCGCGGCCACTCACCTTCCTGTTCACCGCGGCGAACCCGACGGTGCAGAGCCTGTTCGTCAGCGATCTCGGCTTCGAGGTCGACTTCATCGAGCACGAGATCGCCACAACCGATTCGCCGGGCGCGATCGACGGCTATCTGCCGTCGTCCTGGCTGAAGTTGATCGCGCCCGTCGCGGCCGATGGAACGCGCGACAGCGGCAGCATCCGCATCCCGCTGGGCCGGCTGGCCGTTCCCGTCGCCCTTCGCGAATTCCCCAAGGCCCCGGTTCTGAAGTCGCAGGCCACCCTGGTGCCGGACGCCGCGCACGCCTCCGACCTGCGACGCATCCTCGACTGGACCTACGAGTTGGTCTTCGACCAGGCCGCCGTCGCCCAGGACAGCATCGATCTGGAGGTGATCTACAACGAGCGGCAGGACGTCGCCCTGGCGGGCGGCGGGCGGCTCGCGATGTTCGCCGCCGAGGAACCCGGCCGGCCGGCGCCGAAGGATCTGTTCGAGGGGCTGGCGCGGTTCACCGCGGAGTACCCGCAGCTGCGGCCGGTCTTCGAACGGCTGACGGATGGCAAGGCCTCGGCGGAGGACCTGGACAAGGCCTGCCTTGCGGTGGTTCGCGCCTATGCGCTGGTGCGCGACGTGGCCGTGGCTTGGCTCGATCGCCCCCGCGCCCGGACGATGCTGGCGGACGCGCGGCAGGATCTGGCGCGGATCGTCGATCGCTACACGATCCGCAACAATCAGACCGACGTCTTCAAGGACATCACCATCGAGGCGGCGAGCCCCGGTGCAAGCTTGCCGACGGTCTCGTTTCCGGGCGTGGCGGGCGACGGCACCGCGCCGGCCGGAGCGGCAAAAACCTATCCGTTGCCGAAGGGGTTGCGCGGCAAGGCGTGGCGCACCCTCGCCCTCCGTTATCCCGGTCGCAACGTGCTGATGCGCCAGAACGCCGTCTCGCAGATGCGGGTGACGCGCAACGCCGCCCTGGGCGCGACGACCGGCGGCGGCGATGGGCGCGCAACCAACGGCCGCTTCCAGTACAGGACGGCGATGGTGCGGTTTCCCGATGTGCTGACGCCGCTGGTCGACCGCGCCGAGGAGATCAAGGTGGCGGACAGCCCAGGCACCGGCCTGCGGGCAGCGATGGCGGCCTTCCTGAAAGTGCTGCTCGGGCCCGGTTCGGACGATCCGCACGCCGCCGCCGAGAGCGAACGGCTGATGAAGCTCGCGGTGTCCTACGCCTTCGACGTGATCGCCGCGGCGGGCGGACCGCAGGGCGGGACCGTCGGGACGGCGATCCGGGCGGACCTGCCGATCCTGATGACCAGCGACTTCCGCTTCACCGTGCCCACCGACTACGATCCGGATAACGCCGCGAGCTTCGTCTCGCGGCTGGCCGCCGCCATCGCCGAGTGGCACGCCCTGAACCAGCCGGCGCCCGGCAGCGTGCTCGTGTTCGATCTCACCGTGTTCGCCAACCTGAGCCAAGCCAAGCTGCCGCTCTTGCGCCTGCGCCGGCTGGTGCTGCCCATCGCCGACGTGGCCCCGGCTTGGTGGAGCGGCTGACCGATCAGGCGCGCTCGCGCGTCGTCGGAAACCGCAGATCGGGCCACTGTTCGATGGTGCGGTTCAATTCCCAGGCGTTGCGGGCGAGAAACACCGGAGCCGCGTCCCGATCCTCCGCCATGCTGGCGCGGTGCCGCTCGGTGAAGCGCTTGATCTGCGCCGGATCATCGCCGGTGACCCAGCGCGCGGTCTCATAGGGGGCCGCTTCGAAGCCGACGGCGATGTTGTATTCGCCGGCAATGCGCGACGCCAGCACGTCCAGCTGCAATTGGCCGACGACGCCGACGATCCAGGCGGCGCCGAGCAGCGGCCGGAACACCTGGGTCACCCCCTCTTCGGCCAGATCCTCCAGCGCGCGCCGGAGCTGCTTCGCCCGCATGGGATCGTCCAGGCGCACGCGACGCAGGATCTCGGGCGCGAAGTTGGGGATGCCGGTGAAGCGGACATCCTCGCCCTCGGTCAAGGTATCGCCCACCCGGAGGGTGCCGTGATTGGGAATCCCGATGATGTCACCCGGCAGCGCCTCTTCCGCCAGTTCACGCTCCTGGGCGAAAAAGAACATGGGATTCTGGACCGAGAGCACCCGCCCCGAGCGGGCCTGACGCAGCTTCATGCCGCGGCGGAAGCGCCCGGAGCACAAGCGAAAAAAGGCGATGCGGTCGCGGTGGTTCGGATCCATGTTGGCCTGGACCTTGAACACGAAACCGGACACCTTGTTCTCGTCGGGTGCGACGGTTCGCGGCTCGGCCGGTTGCGGGCGCGGCGGCGGGGCGAAGGCCGCCAGGGCGTCGAGCACCTCGCCGACAGCGTAGTCCTTGAGGGCGCTGCCGAAGAAAACCGGCGTCATGTGCCCGGCGCGATAAGCCTCCGCATCCAGGGCATGGTATGCGGACAGCGCCAGCGCCGCACTCTCCCGGAAGGGCGCGAGGACAAAGTCCGGGACCCGCCGATCCAGCTCCGGATCGTCGATGCCACTGCAGGCGACGGCATGCTGGAACGGCTCGCCACGGCCGCCGTCAGCGGTGAGGAAACGTCGTCCCGGCAGCTCGAAACAGCCGTGGAAGTCGTGGCCCATGCCGACCGGCCAGGTCATCGGGCTGGCATCCAGGGCCAGCGTGCTCTCGATCTCGTCAAGCAGCGCGAAGGGATCCAGGGACTCGCGGTCGACCTTGTTGACGAACGTGATGATCGGGATGTCGCGCAGGCGACAGACTTCGAACAACTTCCGGGTCTGGCTTTCGATGCCCTTCGCCGCGTCGATCACCATGATCGCCGAGTCCACCGCGGTCAGCGTCCGATAGGTGTCTTCGCTGAAGTCTTCGTGGCCCGGCGTATCAAGGAGGTTGTAGGTGATGCCGGCGCGCTCGAAGGTCATCACCGAGCTGGAGATGGAGATGCCGCGGGAGCGCTCGATCTCCATCCAGTCCGACTGCGTCCGCCGCCGTTCGCCGCGCGCCTTGACGTGCCCCGCCATGCGGATCGCGCCGCCGAACAGCAGCAGCTTTTCGGTCAGTGTCGTCTTGCCGGCGTCCGGATGGGAAATGATGGCAAACGTCCGCCGTCGCGCCCAGGAAGGCGTCGCGTCCGGGCGATCGGCGAGCGTGTCGAGGTGCTGAGTCAAAACGGTTCGGTCACTTCTTCCAAGGGGTCGGCCCGGACAGGCCGCTGAACACCGGTGGCGCTGCGACCGGCCCCCAATTCCACCGGCGCGGCAGGGGGCGGTCGCGGGGCGGACCACGCCTGCCTTAAGATGTTTGATGCGCGCGCTTCGGACAAGCCCAGGCGGGACACGCCTCCGAGGAACCGCATGCCCAGTCGGGCTTCAGCGCGCCTTCCCGGCTGCACAGCGGATGCATGTGGGGACGGTCGGGTCGATGGCTAGGCGTTCCGGGGCGATCGCCTCGCCGCAGCTGACGCAATCGCCGAACTCACCCGCATCGATACGCCGCATGGTCGCCCTGATGCGCCCGATCTCCTGTTCGCGCCGGCGCTCCGTCGCCTGGGCCATCGCCTGCATCTGCATGGCGTCCATGCGCGACAGGCGCCCCACGGACGACTGATCGAGTTCCACCGGCTTGCGGCTGTCGGCCGTGCTGTCGGTTGCCTGGCGCAGGTCGTCGAGGCGCCGGGCAAGCGCCTCTCTGACAGCCTGGATCTCCGCGTCGGAAATCGTCATCGGGGCGCTCAAAGCTTGGCCAGACGGTCGCCGAGCCATGCGGCGGTCCGTGGATCGGCGAGCAGATCCCAGTGGCCGCAGTCGGCGAGGCGATCGACCACGGCGTCGGGCGCGACAGCCGCGAGGGCGTCGGCATAGGCCGCCGCGACGAAGCACTCGTCGGCGTCGCCGATCAGCACGCCGAACGGCCCGTGGACGGCAGCCGCCTCGCGTTGCCAGGAACCGGGGCCGAACGCCCGCATGGTGGTGAACGACCAGGCCAGGGTCTCGCGCCCGTCGCGGGCTTCCGGCGGCAGATTGAATTGCATCACCGTCAGGCCATTGAGGCCATCGACCCCGAGACGGTTGGGCGCGCGCAGAGCCTCCAGGCGCCGGGCATGGAGCGATACCCAGCCGCCGAGACCGGGCTTGGTGGTGGGCAGTCCGCCGCCGAGCAGCGGGGCGAGAAGCGCGATGCCGGCAACGTCCGGACGCCGGCCGTCGGCGAAGAGGCGCAGCACCAAACCACCGCCCGCCGAGTGCCCGGAAAGCACGATGCGCGCGCCGGGGTGGCGCGCGCGCAGCGCCGCCAGAAGATCGAGCAAATCGTCGCGCAACTGTTCGGGATATTCGACCGCATCGCTGCGGCGGACGGCGGACAGACCGTTGCCGCGCAGATCCGGCACGACGACGGATGCAGCACCCGCCGCCGCCAGCGCGTGGGCGAGCGCGTGCATGTGACCGCCGTGTCCCCCCGCACCATGGACGATGACGAGCAGTCGATCAGGATGTCCCGCGTACGCGCGTATCGCCAGGGGCAAGCCGTCGCGCAGACGCTCGAAACGGGCCGGCGGCAGGTCACTGCGGCCGACCGCCGCCAGGCGGGTGAAACTGGCCGCGCTGGTGGGCGCCTCGGGCACCTGCAGAGCGCCATCGAGGGCCGCTGCGATTCCGCGCCCAATCTCGTCTTCACCCATGGCTCGCGCTTCGCCCACTGACACCCAACAACAGCACCATCCGATCACCCCTAATTTATGACAGGATCCGTGGCGCGCCAGCATCCCTCGACCAGCACGAACCGCCCCGCGTCCCGACGAACCAGAACCGGCGAATTCAGGTCGTGCTCGAGGAGGCCCGTCGCGCGATGATTAACTCGCTCCGGACCCACGCTGATTCGCCGGTTCATGGGGACATAGATTTCATACCGTGGGACGTCATGCCGTAGGACGTCATGCCGTGGGGGAATTCGTGGGGGACGCTCCGACCTTACCAAATACCGTGCCGATTTCCGTAAACAAATGGCGGATGGGGTGGGATTCGAACCCACGAGACCCTCGCGGGCCTGCCGGTTTTCAAGACCGGTGCCTTCAGCCACTCGGCCACCCATCCGGGATGTGTCCGCGATTACGGGACGGGCCGGACACTAGCAAAGCCGCCGGCGGCTGAACAGGCGGGAGGCGACGCTCCGGCGGCTCAGGGGCCGGTCCAGCGGCTCACCAGGTCGTTGTCGATGCCCAGGGCATCGAGAGCGCGTCCGGCGCCCTGGCGGATAATCTCGTCGATGGTCGAGGGGCGCTGATAGAACGCCGGCAGGGGCGGCATGATGATGGCGCCGGCCTCCGCCGCCTGGGTCATCAGCCGCAAATGACCCAGATGCAGCGGCGTTTCACGCACCATCAGCACCAGCGGACGCCGCTCCTTCAGCGTCACATCGGCGGCGCGGATCACCAGGTTGACGTTGAAGGCGTTGGCGATCCCCGACAGCGTCTTCACCGAGCACGGCGCGACGACCATGCCGCAGGTCGCAAATGAGCCGCTCGATGGCGCTGCCGCCAGGTCCCGGTTGCTGTAGCTGACGTCGGCCAACGCGCGCACCGCGTCGGCGCCCAGGTCGGTCTCCAAAGCCAGGGTCCTCAGGCCCATTTCCGAAAGGATGAGGTGCACGGGCCGGCCCAGCCGCCGCATGGCGCGGAGGATCTCGATGCCGTAGGCGACGCCGGTGGCGCCGGTGATACCGACGATCAGCGGAGGTGTCATTACGGGTCCTGTCCAGTTGTCACGGCTGCATCTTGATCCGCGCCCGTGCCGCGAGGCAAGCTCTCCCAAGGCGGCGTGCCGCGGCCCATGTTATTGGGGGCCATGTTATCGATCGTCCGAGGCACCTCAGCGAAGGAGGCAGGCCGTGCCGTTCATCGGCGATATTCCGGAGGCCGCCGGCACCCGCGCGGCCGTCGAGGCGGCGCACCACGCCGACGAGACGACGGTGGTCGACGCGCTGATCGCCGAGGCAGACCTGGGCGAGGCGGCGCGACGGCGCGTGGCCGGGGTCGCAACGCAGCTGGTCCAGCGGATCCGCGCCGAGACGGAGGCGCACGGCGGGCTCGACGCCTTCATGCGGGAATACGATCTCTCCAACCAGGAAGGCGTGGTGTTGATGTGCCTCGCCGAGGCGTTGCTGCGGGTGCCCGACGCGGAAACGGCCGACAAGCTGATTGCCGACAAACTGGGCTCCGCCGATTGGCAGACCCACCTCGGACGCAGCGAGTCGCTGTTCGTCAACGCGTCCACCTGGGCGCTGATGCTGACCGGCCGCGTCATCCGCATGGAGGATGCCACGGTGCGTGATGCCTGGGGGCTGGTCCGCCGGCTGGTGTCGCAGAGCGGCGAACCGATCATCCGCCAGGCGATGGTGCGGGCGATGCGGATCATGGGCCGGCAGTTCGTCATGGGCCGCACCATCGACGAGGCGCTGGCTCGGGCGCGCGGCGACGAGGCGCGCGGCTATGTGCATTCGTATGACATGCTGGGCGAGTCGGCGCACACCGCCGCCGATGCCGAACGCTACTTCGACGCCTATCGGACGGCAATCCAGGCGGTCGGCCGCGCGGCCGCGAGGCGGGGACCCTTCGCCGGGCCGGGCGTGTCGATCAAGCTGTCGGCGCTGCATCCCCGCTTCGAGTTCGCAAAACGCGCCCGGTTGATGGAGGCGTTGGTCCCGCGGGTGCGCGCGCTGGTGCTGCAGGCCCGCGACGCCGACATCGGTCTCTGCATCGACACCGAGGAGGCGGACCGCCTGGAGCCGACCCTGGATGTCTTCGAGGCGGTGTTCGCCGATCCGGACCTCGGCGATTGGCAGGGCTTCGGTCTCGCCGTCCAGGCCTACCAGAAGCAGGCGGCGGCGCTGGTGGACCACCTGGCGGCGCTGGCCCGCGCGCGGCGGCGGCGCCTGTCGCTGCGGCTGGTCAAGGGCGCCTATTGGGACGCCGAAATCAAGCGCGCCCAGGAGCAGGGCCTGGATGACTATCCGGTGTTCACGCGCAAGGTCAACACCGACGTCGCCTACATGGCGTGCGCGCAGCGCATGTTGGCGGCGGGCGACGCCGTGTACCCGCAGTTCGCCACGCACAACGCGCATACCCTGGCCGCGGTGCGGGAGCTTGCCGGCGATCGCCGCGATCTCGAGTTCCAGCGCCTGCACGGCATGGGCGAGGCCCTGTACAAGGGCTTTGCCGAAGGCGGCGACGGCATCCGCTGTCGCATCTACGCGCCGGTCGGCAGTCACGAGGATCTGCTCGCCTATCTGGTGCGGCGCCTGCTGGAGAACGGCGCCAACAACTCGTTCGTCAACCGCATGGCCGACGAACAGCTGCCGATCGCCGAGATCGTCGCCGATCCGGTGCGGAAGGCGGCCGCCCTGAGCGTCAAGGCGCATCCGCGCATCCCGCTGCCCGGCGATCTCTATCGACCCGAGCGGCAGAACAGCCGTGGGGTCGACCTGAGCGATCCGCCGACCCTGCGAGCCCTCGCGAACGCCATGGGGGCCGCCGAGCGGTCCTGGCGGGCGGCGCCGCTGGTGGGCGGCGATGTCTTGGGCGCCGGTGCCGGTCGGCCGGCGGCCAGCCCCGCCGATCGCCGTCACGTGGTCGGCATCGTGCACGACGCCGATGCCGCGGCGGTCGACCGGGCGCTGACGACGGCCGTGGCGGCGCAGGCCCGCTGGGACCGTACCCCCGCCGGGGAGCGCGCCGCCTGCCTGGAACGTGGTGCCGATGCGCTCGAAGCCGCCATGCCCGAACTGCTGGCACTGTGCATTCGCGAGGCCGGCAAGACCCTGGACGACGGGGTCGCCGAGGTGCGCGAGGCGGTGGATTTCCTGCGCTACTACGCCGCC
>CAZVRW010000068.1:0-18217 GCA_964630265.1 uncultured Rhodospirillaceae bacterium | reverse complement strand
ATGGCGCCGGCCGCCCGGTCGCCGATCTTCAGGAAGCTCATCAGCCCGGACGACTTGCCGCCGCCCGACAGCGGCTCGTTCTCGCCGCGCAGCGCCGAGAAATTGGTACCGGTGCCGGAGCCGTACTTGAACAGCCGCGCCTCCCGCGTCCACAGGTCCATGATCCCGCCGGGGTTGACCAGGTCGTCGGTGATCGACTGGATGAAACACGCGTGCGGCTGGGGATGCTCATAGGCCGACTCCGACGCGACCACGGCGCCGGTCGCCTCGTCCACGTGGAAATGCCCTTGGGCCGGGCCGTCGATGCCATAGGCCCAGTGCAGGCCGGTGTTGAACCACTGCGGGCTGTTGGGCGCGCCCATCTGCCCGGCGAGCATCGCCCGCATCTCGTCGTAGAAGGCGCGGGCGTCGTCCTCGCCGTCGAAATAGCCGCCGGTCCAGCCCCACCAGGTCCAGGTGCCGGCCAAGCGATCGAACACCTGCTTGGCGCTGGTCTCACCGCCGAAGCGCGCGTCTTCGGGAAGGGCGGCCAAGGCCGCCGCGTCGGGTACGCGGCGTGCCAGCCACGCGGGCACACCGTCCTCGGCAACGGGCATCGTCGCCGCCGGCACGCCGGCCTTGCGGAAATACTTCTGGGCGAGCACGTCGCAGGCGACCTGCGACCACGCAGCCGGGACCTCGATCTCGTCCTGGCGGAACACCACCGATCCGTCGGGATTGCGAATCTCGCTCGACGTCGTCCGCCAATCGAAGCGGTCGTAGGGCGAGGAGTTCGGATCCGTGAATTTCCGCTCAATGCGCATGATGCTCGGCCTCGTCGTTGGTTGTCGATGATCGTGCGGCAGGCCGTTCCGGCTCGGTCCGACGGCCCGGGCGGCGGCGATGTGTGTGCCCCCCAGGTCGCCGGCCCACTCCATGAAAACCACTAGATGGCGTGTCCCGAACGACAGTGCGCACGATATCTAGCGAGTTCCGATAGGGCAACAAGATTTTGGGACCATCGGGCTCGGCCGCACATCCGGTGGCGTCAAGTCCAAGATATGGACCGAAGAACAAGCACTTTGCCGCGCCGCCGCAACCACCGGCGAAGCGGCGTTGCGACACTGTTTCGGTCGTCCGCCGACCCGGCCCGTGGCCCGGCAAGCTATGTAAATCAAACGGTTATCAGACAGTGCTGAGAAATGCCGGCAGCGGAGCATAGGCACCGGTCGCGCCGCGGCCTCCCGGCGTGCCCGGCGAAGGGCGCCGTTCTTGGAGTGCGCCGTGCTCTGGACGACACGCTCCGGCGATGACATAGTGCTCCGCGCCTGCCGGCGGGCGCTTGTGCTGCCCCGGTGCGGCGTCAGCGAAGGCCATTCTCGATGAACATCGGCACCATGATTTTCACGCGATTGTTCGGCAGCTACGTCGGCGTCGACGGATTCGGCAACAAATACTATCGAAACACCCGCAAGGCGCGGTACGGGCGCGAGCGCCGCTGGGTGGTCTACAAGGGCGATCCCGAGGCCAGCAAGGTGCCCGCCGAATGGCACGCTTGGCTACACCACATGAGTGACGCGCCGCTGCCCGAGGCCCGCAAGCGCCCCTGGCAGAAGCCGCACCAGCCGAACATGACCGGGACGCCGCAAGCCTACCGCCCGAAGGGCCACGATCTCGCCGGCGGCGCTCGGGCCCCGACCGCCAGCGATTACGAGCCCTGGCAACCGGAATGAAACGCGAAAGCAGCGTGTCCGGCCCGACTCCACGTCGCCCGTTGCCGCGATCATGCCGCCAATCCTGAGAAACCGGGAAACGCGCGAGATTGGCATCGGCCTGCTCGCCATTCTCGTGCTCGTCGGCGTGCTCACGTCATCGTACCGCGCCGACCCACGCGCTGCGCCGGGGCGGTCCGAAGCCTTTCACTTGGTGGCGGAGTTCACGCGAATCGACGGCTTGGCGCTGGGCGATCCGGTGTATGTGAGCGGCGTCAAGGTGGGAACGGTCGCCGAGCTCAGCCTGACCGACGACTATCGCGTGGCGGCGACCTTCAGCCTGACGCATCCGGTTGCGCTGCCCATCGACACGGCGGCGGCGATCCACACCGACGGCCTGTTCGGCTCGAAGTTCGTCGCCCTCGATCCTGGTGGCGCGGAGGAGGTGCTGCCGACCAGCGGGCGCCTGCGCTACACCCAGGATGCCGTCATCGTCAGCAAGCTGTTCGACCTGATCATCGCCGAAGGCCACGCCGCTCGGGGGACGGCGCCGTCCATGACCGAGGAGTAGGCCGCGATGCAACGCAATCTCATCGAGACCGTCATGGGTGCCGTAGTCCTGCTCGTGGCCGGCGTCTTCGTCTATTTCGCCTACTCCACGGCAGAGATTCGCGCCACGCCGGGCTATCCGCTGACGGCGAAATTCTACAAGATCGGCGGCTTGACCCGCGGCAGCGACGTCCAGGTCAGCGGCATCAAGGTGGGCACGGTGAGCGAGGTCCGACTCGACGAGGCGACCTTCGACGCGGTGGTCGTCATGACCATCGACCCGGAGGTCTCGCTGCCCGTCGATACCGTCGCCTCGATCGACAGCATCGGCCTGCTCGGCGGCAAGTTCGTGCGACTGGAACCGGGCGGTTCCGCCGAGCGCATCGAAGCCGGCGGCGAGGTCGCCGAAACCCGTGAGTACCGGTCCCTGGAGGACCAGGTTGGCGAGATCATCTTCCTCGCCACCTCGCCGGCGAAGTCGAACGAATGACGGCGCTGTCCACCGGCCAGCGCTGGCAGCCCGAGCGCTACGCCCGCAACGCCGGCTTCGTTGCGGAACACGGCCGGCCCGTGGTGGCGTTGCTCGCGCCGCAACCGGGTGAGCGGATTCTCGACCTGGGATGCGGGGATGGCGTGCTGACCGAAGTGCTGGTCGCCGCCGGTGCCCGCGTCGTCGGCGTCGATGCGAGCGCCGAGCAGGTCGCCGCAGCCCGCGCCCGCGGCCTCGATGCGCGGGTCATGGACGGACGCGTGCTGCGCTTCGACGCGCCGTTCGACGCGGTCTTCTCCAACGCCGCCCTGCACTGGATGCGCGACCTCGATGCGGTCGTCCAAGGGGTCGCCGGCTGCCTCGTGCCGTCGGGGCGGTTCGTCGGCGAACTGGGGGCCGCGGGCAACGTGGCGACGGTCCGCGCCGCGATCGCCAGGGCGCTGGCGCGCCGCGGGCTGGACGCCGACGCCGCCGATCCGTGGACGTTTCCCACCGCCGAGGCGTTTCGCGCGGTGCTTGAGCGGCACGGCTTCCGCGTCGGCCAGCTGGAGGTGTTCCCGCGGCAAACTCCGGTGCCGGAGACCCTGGACGGCTGGCTCGAAACCTTCGCCGAGACGTTCCTCGGGCTGCTGCCGGCGGTCGAGCGGCCGGCGCTGATGGCCGAGATCGCGGCCGATCTGGCGCCGCGCTTGCGGACGGATGACGGCGGCTGGATCGTCGACTATGTTCGTTTGCGTTTCGCCGCCGTGAAAAACGACTGACGATTGTTCGATGCGTTGTCCAGGTTTCCGTCGACCCCGCCGATCGGCAGCCGCCTTTGGCTTCGTTGCCCTGCTTTGCGGCGGCGCGCCGGCCGCCGACGCGGCCGACTTCATGGCCTACGATTCGGCGGTGCTGCGCGGCCTCGACAAGGTGTCGGCCAGGGTCTCGACCATTGAGACGCCGGTGGGCGCCGTCGTCCGCTTCGGTGCCCTCGAGGTGGTGGCGCAGTCGTGCCGCAAGCCGCCGGAGGAAGAGCGGCGCGAGGCCGCGGCCTTTCTGGTCATTCGCGAGGTCCGGCCGGACGAGTCGGCGGTCGAACTGTTCCGCGGCTGGATGTTCGCCTCCAGCCCGGCGCTGTCGGCGATGGACCACGCGGTCTACGACATCTGGGTGCTGGACTGCGTCAATACGTCTTCGACCGCCGAATCGACGCTGGCCGCCGGCAAATCGGAATAGAATCGAGCGCGCAGGCGGGTCGCCCGGTCGAGCCGGTCGCGATAGTCGTCGGCGGGCACTTCCATCGCCCCGAATTGGCGCAGGTGGTCGGTGACGAACTGTGTGTCGAGCAGGACGAAGCCGCCGAGACGCAGGCGGGCAACCAGATGCACCAGCGCGACCTTGCTGGCGTCGGTGACCAGCGAGAACATGCTCTCGCCGAAGAAGGCGGCGCCGATGCGCACGCCGTAGAGGCCGCCGACCAGCGCACCGTCGCGCCACGCTTCGACGCTGTGGGCGGCATCGATGGCGTGCAGCATTTGATAGACGCGCTCGATCTCCGCGTTGATCCAGGTGTCCCGGCGTCCGGACGCCGCCGCCGCGCATGCCGCGACCACGTCGGCAAACGCGGTATCGCAGCGAATCTGGAAGCGATCGCCGCGCACGGCTCGGCGCAGCCGCCGCGGCACGTGGAATCGCTGCAGCGGAATGATGCCACGGCGTTCCGGCATCACCCAGGTGACCAGCGGATCGTCGCGACAACGCGCCATCGGGAAGATGCCGAGGGTGTAGGCGCGCAGCACCAGCTCGGGCGTCAGCCGCTCGCTTTCGCCGACGGCGCGCATCATGGCCTCAGGTGCCCTCGCCGATCCGTCGGGCGGCCGCTTCGAGGGCGAGTTCGTAGCCGAGGCTGCCGAGGCCGGCGATGACTCCGTCCGCCGCCAGCGACACGTACGAGACGTGGCGGAACGCTTCCCGCCGATGGATGTTGGATAGGTGGACTTCGAGGATCGGTCCGTCGAAGCTGCGCAACGCGTCGAGCAGCGCGATCGACGTGTGGGTGTAGGCGCCGGCGTTGACGATCAGCGCCGCGAAGCGGCCGCGGGCCTCCTGCACCCAGCCGACCAGCTCGCCTTCGGCGTTGGACTGCCGGCAGCTCACGCGCAAGCCCAGGGCGTCGCCGCGGCGGGCGCAGCGGGCATCGATCTCGGCCAGGGTTTCCCGGCCATAGATCTCCGGCTCGCGGGTTCCGAGCAGGTTGAGGTTCGGACCGTTGAGCACGAGAACGGCGGGCGGTTCGGACACGGTCGGCGCTCCTCGAGGTGATCGCTACATAGCACGCGCCCGGGCTTGTGTAACCCCGGCCGGGGACTACGTTAGGGGTCCTTGGAGCAAAGCGCGACGGATGCGATAATGCAGGTGCAGATCAACGGCGAACCCCGATCCTTTCCGCAGCCGATGACGGTCGAGCAGATGCTTGGCAGCCTCGGGCTCGATGCCCGCAAGGTCGCCGTCGAGCGCAACCTGGAGATCGTTCCCCGGTCCGGCTACGCCAACATCATGGTGGCGGACGGCGACCGGTTGGAGATCGTGCATTTCATCGGCGGCGGCGCGCCGGATACGGTGGCGGCCGACACCGATGATCCGCTGGTCGTCGACGGCCGGGCCTATCATTCGCGGCTGCTGGTCGGCACCGGCAAGTACAAGGACTTCGAAGAGACGGCCCGGGCCATCGAGGCCTCGGGCGCGGAGATCGTCACCGTCGCGGTGCGTCGGGTCAATGTCACCGATCCGAAACAACCGATGCTGGTCGATTACGTTGACCCCAAGGTCTACACATATCTGCCCAACACAGCCGGCTGCTACACGGCGGACGATGCCGTGCGCACGCTCCGCCTGGCGCGCGAGGCCGGCGGCTGGGAACTGGTGAAGCTGGAGGTGCTGGGCGACCAGAAGACGCTCTATCCGGACATGATCGAGACGCTGGCGGCGGCCGAGACCCTGGTGCGCGAGGGCTTCAAGGTGATGGTCTACTGCACCGACGATCCGCTGTTCGCGAAGCGGCTGGAAGATCTGGGCTGCGTCGCCATCATGCCGCTGGCCGCGCCCATCGGCTCCGGCCTCGGCATCCAGAATCCGATCAACATCCGCTTGATCGTCGAGCACGCGTCGGTGCCGGTGATGGTCGACGCCGGCGTCGGCACCGCCTCCGATGCGGCGATCGCCATGGAACTCGGTTGCGACGGCGTGTTGATGAACACCGCGATCGCCGAGGCCGCCGACCCGATCCTGATGGCGCGGGCGATGCAGCAGGCGGTGGCCGCCGGGCGGCTCGCCTATCGCGCCGGCCGCATGCCAAAGAAGCGGTATGCCGACCCCTCGTCGCCCCTCGCCGGACTGATTTGAGGTCGGGCGCCGCACCGGCCACCATCGGGGCGTTTCGGCGACACTCTTGGCAAAGGCGTCGTAATGCGCTATATGACGAGCTTAAGTTGTTCGCGACGGCGCGAGCGATGCGCTTGCGGGCCAAAAGCGGCCGCGCCGTTGGTCCGGGAGGAAGATGTCGATGTTCACAGTCATGGACGAAGACTGCGGCTATCGTTTGCCGTATCACTTCCTGCTCGGCCAGAAGAACCCACACTCTAGTCTGACCTGAGGCCTCCGCCCGTGCGCGGGCGGCGCGTGGTTCGGTTGGTGGCAACCGAGCCACCGATTGCCATGCATCGGTTTCAAGCATCAGTCTGACGAGAGGGGTGGGTCGAGATGACTCCCAAGATCCAACGCTTCATGGAGGATCGGCGTCCCGCGACGCCGTGCCTTGTGGTCGACCTGGACGTGGTCGCCACGAATTATAAAGCACTGCGCCACGCGATGCCGCTGGCCAGCATCTACTATGCCGTCAAGGCCAACCCGGCGCTGCCGGTCCTGCAGACGCTGGTCGGTCTCGGCTCGCGGTTCGACGCGGCGAGCGCCGAGGAGGTGGACGATTGCCTCGCCGCCGGCGCCGTGCCCGAGCACGTGTCCTACGGCAACACGGTGAAAAAGCGCCGTGACATCGCCCGCGCCTTCGATCGCGGCGTCCGGCTGTTCGCCTTCGACAGCCTGGACGAACTGCACAAGCTTTCCGTGGAGGCGCCGGGGGCCGAGGTATTCTGCCGCATCCTCATCGAGAACGCCGACGCGCGCTGGCCGCTGTCGCGCAAGTTCGGCTGCGACCTGGAGATGGCCAAGGATCTGCTGCGCCGCGCCGCCGACCTGAAGCTGGCGCCGGTCGGCGTGTCGTTCCATGTCGGCTCGCAACAGGTCAATCCGGAGCGCTGGGATGTGGGCATCGGCCGCGCCGCCATGGTGTTTTCCGACCTGCGGGAGCAGGGGCTGGACTTGCGCCTGCTCAACCTGGGCGGCGGCTTCCCGGCGCACTATCAGGGCGATGACCTGCCGGGCATCGACCGCTTCGCCAATGCCATCATGCGCTCGGTGGCGCGGCACTTCGGCAATCGGCTGCCCGACCTGATCATCGAGCCGGGACGGAGCATCACCGCCGAGGCCGGGGTGATCCGCACCGAGGTGGTGCTGGTGTCCCGCAAGAGCTACCGGGACGATCGCCGTTGGGTCTACCTGGACGTGGGCAAGTTCAGCGGTCTCGCCGAAACCATGGATGAGGCGATCCTGTATCCGATGGTCACCGAGCACGACGGCGGTCCGGCCGAACCCGTGATCATCGCCGGCCCCACGTGCGACGGTGCCGACGTCCTGTACGAAAAGGTGCCCTATGTGCTGCCGCTGGCCCTGGCGAGCGGCGACACCGTCGACCTGCTCAGCGCCGGAGCCTACACGTCGGTGTACGCCTCGCACCGCTTCAACGGCTACGCGCCGATGACGGAATACTACATCTGAGCGGACGCCGCGCCGCAACGCGCCGACACTGTCACCCAGGTGCGTTGCGGCCGGCCGCGAGTTGTGCTCTAATTTCAAGCTAAGGTCGTGCTCGAACGCGGAACGACAAGCGCGGGAGCCGGGGCAGGAGGTGGAACAGGGCAGATGCGTCACAAAGGCTTATTCGGCCTCGCACTCATGGCAATGGCCGGCATCACGTCACTGGCGCACGCGGTGCCGTTGGACGATGCGTCGTTCCTGCCGCCCACCCAACAGAACAGCTTTCTCTTTGGTTCGCAGGCGCTGGCCCAGTCGTTCACGATCGAGAATACGGGAACGCTGTTCAGCGTTTTGATCGTCGTCCGGAACGATAACGGCGACAGCGTCACCCTGGATTTCCAGGTGCGCGATGAGCCGGGGTTGAGCGATCTCACCCTGCCGCCCCTGGCGACCACGACGACGAGCTTCGGGGTCGGCATTCAGAACGTTCTCCTGGATTTCAGCGCCGCCGATCTTTCGGTGACGGCAGGGGACGTGCTGGCTCTGGTGCAGCCCGGAACGACCCAGTCCGGCGCGTCCTGGTTCCTCGGCATCCGTGAAGTCAACAGCGTTGCGCCACCCCTCTACACGGGCGGCAAGGCCTACAAGGCGCAGTCGAGCGATCCGAACACGCTGGCGCCGATCGACACTGATCCGCAGATCGACGAGGCGCAGCTCCATTTCCTGGTGCAGGTGGACGGGGCGGCCGCCGTGCCGGTCCCGGCAAGCGCTCTGCTGCTGGGCCTTGGCCTCGCCGTCCTCGCCGGCGTCACCCGCCGCGCGGCCTGAACTGCCGGCCGTTCTTGACGGCGATGATCTCGGCGAGGATGGCGACGGCGATCTCGGCCGCCGTTCGGCCCCCCAGATCCAGCCCGACCGGAGCGTGGATGCGGGCCAAGTCCTGGTCCGTGAAGCCGGCGGCGCGCAGGCGGTCCAGACGCCGCGCATGGCTCCGCGTTGATCCCAACGCGCCGATGTAGAACGCCGGCGACCCCAGGGCGGCGATCAATGCCGGATCGTCCAGCCGCGGGTCGTGGGCGAGGGTGACGACCGCCGAACGGGAGTCCGGAGGCTCGCGCCGCAACGCATCGTCGGGCCAATCCCGACGTACCAGAACGGTGGGGAAACGCTCGGGCAGGGCGAAGCCGTCCCGCGGATCGACGACGCTCACCCGGAAGTGGACGGCGCGGGCGAGCGCGCCGAGCACTTGGCCGATGTGCACGGCGCCGACGATGATCAGCCGCAGCGGTTCGGCGAACACCGCCAGGAACAGGTCGCGCCCGTCGGCGGTGAGGCGCCGGCTTCGGCCGTCGGCAAGCGCCGCCTCCGCCGCCGTGCGCACCGCCGGACCGAGGCCGGGCGCCGCGTGGCAATCGTCGCTCCGCAGCAGCGTCGCGGCGCCGCTGGCGAGATCGACGAGGCGCAACAGCGGCCGGGCGTCCCGGAGCGGGCGGAGCGCGGCCGCATCGTCCACCGGCTCGACGTAGACCTCAAGCGTGCCGCCGCAGGCGAGGCCGGCCGCCAGGGCCGCCTCGTCGCCGATGCCGAAGGGCAGCAGCGCCGGACGGCGGGCCCGCAAGGCGGCGCCGCACGCCACGATCACCGCGCCCTCGACGCAGCCGCCGGAGACCGAGCCGGCGAAGCGGCCGTCGTCGGTCGCGGCGAGCAGGCTGCCGACCGGCCGCGGCGACGAGCCCCAGGTGTCGACGACGGTGGCGAGGGCGACGCGCCGGCCGGCGGCGAGCCAGTCCAGCGCCTGGTCCAGCGCCGCGTCGTCGTCGGTCACGACCGCCTTACTTGCGAATCCATTGACCGGACTCGGTCATCACGTAGGTTCCCGGCGGCGCCGCGGCGATCAGGCGGCGTCCCGCCAGGATGCCCACCTCGCGCACGGGGGCCCCGGTGCGGCGGGCGACATCCTCGTAGCCGGCACGCCGCTCGGCGTTGATGGTGTTAACGAGGCTCCGCACGTCGGCCGGTGCGTCGCCGCGCACCAGTCCGACGAAGCCGTCGGGGCGCTCGCCGACCAAACCGGCGCGCTTGGCCGCGTCCAACTCGGCGGCATCGGCGGCCGTCGGGACCAGCGCCGGCATGGCCCAGGCGAGCAGCGCGACGACGCCGCATCGCCCGATCATCGACAGCATGCGTCTTCGTGTGCGCGTCATTTGAACAACTCCGGATTGTTCTCGAACAACTCGTCGAGTTCCCGGTCCACCTTGACCCGAACCTCATGCTCGATCTTGACGTTGAGATTGACGACGATCGGATCCTTCGGCACCTCGACCGTCACCCGTGGCTCGCAGGCAGCAACCAACACGACCGCACCGCAAGCGGCTGTCGCCGCCACCCGCCGAATCATTGACAATACCTCGTCTTGCTTCGCCTCGCCGGCGCTCACCGCCGCTCCCTAAGGATGCGCTCTTCGATCCGGTCGCGCAACGTATGGCCGAACAGAACACCGCGCACCGTTTCCTCGACGTCGCCACTGACGTCGATGTTGAACTGGAAAGGCTGGCCGCGAAAGACGTCCGGATTGTGGCCGGTGATCACGCCGCCCGCCGACCAGGTGCCGCCGCTTTCGCCGTCGATGGCGAGCTCCAGGGAGTCGTACCGGAAGTTGCGCAGCGCCTTGGCGACCAGATCGCCGCCCGGCCCGGCGGCGCTCAACGATGGCGCGCCGGGCGGATCATAGACGATGACGCCGGGCGACATCGCCCGCAGCTCGGCGCCACGAATCGCCAGCTCGGTCTCACTGGCGACCAGCGGAATGCGACCGGCGACCCGGCCCTGTGCCGTGATCTGCTCGATGCCAGCGGCGGCAAGCAGAGCCTGCATGTCGATGCCCTCGAGATCGAAGGTCGCCGTCAGTCGGGCGCGGGCGGTGTCGATGCTGGCGTCGCTGGTGACGACGCTGCCGCCGAGATAGCCGAAGCGCGCCTCGTCGATGTTCAGTCGGCCGCTCCGGTCGAGGCCGAAGCGGACGACGGCGTCGGAAATGGGGGTGGGAAGGGCGATGCGGGCGATCCGCACCTCCTGGCCGGCCGGCGCCGTCGGCGGATCGATGCCGGTGAACCGGAGGGCGGCGTCGATATCGCTCAGCCGCGTGCCGAAGGCGGTCAGCGACAGGTCCTCGACGCCGACGTTGATGTCGGTGGCAAGCGGCCGGTCGCGACGCCAGGACACGGTGCCGTTGGCGATGACGCGGCCGAAGACCTCCTTCAACGCATCGGCGAGATGGGGGACGAGGTGCTGCGGCTCCAGCCGGCCGGGCGTGAAGTCCAGCGGATCGACGCGCACGCGGGCGCTGCCACGGCCGGCATCGAGGCGGTGCTGTCCGGTGACGGCCGCCTGCACACGGTTGCCGTGGCTCGACAGGCGGCCGCGAAACGCGATGGCGTCGTCGCCGACGTCGGCGTTGCCGGTGAGGTTGACCGGGTGCGGCCAAGCGGCGTTGCCCACGGGGGTGACGACGGCGCGACGCACGTCGATGCGCGGTGCGGCCCCGATGCCGACGAGGACCTCGGCGCCGCGGATGGTGGCCCGGGTCGCGCCAACGCCGGCGTCGGCATCGGCGATGGCGAGCCGGGCCTCCGCCGGGGCCAGCGGATCGGGTCCGAGAACCAGGAACGGCGTCGGCGCGGCGGCGACGGTGAGGCGGATCGACGGACCGTCCGCCTTGGTCATCGCGGCCGTCAGCGGCGTCGACGCCGAGACGGCGAGCCCGGCGCCGTCGATCGCCGCGCTGCCGCGACCGGCTAGGCTGACGTGCATGGGCCTGCCGGGCAGCGGCACGTCGGTGACCGCGAGATCGAAGGTGGCCTGGGCGCCGACGAGGCCGCCCGGCGCGGTGGTGACAGCCGGCAGCCGCGCGTCGATCGCCACCCGGTCGTCGTCCCCGACAAAGCGCACGCGGGTGCTGAGACCGGCCGCATCCCAATCGGCGTCGAACGACAGGGTGCGGGCGGCTCCGGCCGGCGTGGCGAGCGACAGGTGCGCCGCGTGCAGAGTGCCGTTGGCGACCGTGACCGCGGCCGGGCCCTCGACGGCGATCGGTTCTGCGCGCGGTGGCGCCAGATTTCCGCGAACCCGGAAGGTGCCGGTGGACAGGCCGGCGGCGTCACGCGTCACGCTGCCGTCCACCGCCAAATCGGCGGGCACGTCGCCGGTGATCCGGAGCCGTGCGTCTGTGAGGCGCAGCGTCGCGATCTGCCATGCCGAACCGGTGTCGTCGCCGCCGCCCGCCCGGCCGGGGATCAGCAACGGCGCGACGGGTCCCGAGATGCCGTCTCCGGCGGTGATCCGGAGCGGCAGGTCGAGCCCGTCGATGACGACGTCTTCGATCATCCGATCGCCGAGGTTCTGTCCGTCGGTCATGACGGTGATGCGCCGCGCCGACACGCGGTCATCGGCGGGCACGCGTGTCGGGCTCACGTGCAGCGGCGCGGTCCATCCCGCGAGGCCGCTGGGCGTGAGCCGCAGGCGATCGACGACGACGCGCATCGCTTGGTCGAAGACCGCGTCGACGGCCACGTCGCCCACCTCGGCACCGCCGTCGGCGAGGGTGATGTCGCCCTTGGCGAAACGCAGCCGCGCGACCCTCGGGCGGCCGGGCGGCGTATCGATGGTGAGGATGGGCTCGGGCGACGGCGCGATGCGCAGCGACGCGGCGTCGGGACCGTCGCCCACGCGGACGCCCAGCGGGGTTTCGGCGCCGACGGCGAAGCCGTCCGCGGTGAGGGCCATCCAGCCGCGCCCCTCCACGCCGACCACCGTGCCGGTGCCCGGAAGCGGCAGCCCGGCGATGCCGGCATCGAACGTCGCGTGCAGGGTGTCGACGGTGGCGGGGTCGTCCGCCGGGCCGGACCCGGTCGCGGTGATCGTGAGGTGGTCATCGCCGTCCGCCGCGCGAACATCGATGCGGCTCGTGCCGGCGGCGTAGGCGACCGACACGGTGGCCTCGGCGACGCCACCGTCGGGGATGACGAGACGCTCGGAGGCGAGGGTCAGGTCGATGCTCGCCAGTCGCGCCGCCGACGCCGTGAACGCCAGCGGCCCCGCCACGGGGAACGGGGCCATGCCCGGCGGGGTGATCGTGCCCCGGAGATCGAAGCGGCCCGACACCCCGTCGTCGATCCCGGCGCTGAGGGTGCCGTCGGCCACGAGGTCGGCAGCGACAGGACCGGTGATAAAGAGGCGCGCCGCGCGGAACGTGACGGCGTCGACGCGCCAATCGCGGGACTCGCTCGCGCCGACGGGCATGCCCGGGACCGGCACGAACGGAGGAAGGACGAAGCCGTCTTCCGTTACCCGCACCGACGCGGTTAGGCCGTCGATGACGATGGCGTCGACACGACGGCCGCGCAGGCCGGCGGGCCGGAACGCGACGGTCACGCGGTCGGCCGTGAGAACGCCATCGTCGCCGATGCGGAGATCGGTGGCGACGACGCGGTTCAGGTCCACGTCCTCGACGTCGAAGCGGACAGCGCCGACGCCGGCCCCGGCGAGGAACTCCGTGAGCACGGTGCGGGCGACGACCCGCCGCTCGATCACCGCGTAGCCGAGCAGCGCAAGGAGGACGACCGGCACCGTCACGGCCGCCCACGTTGCGATCAGCCGGCTCCGTCGTCGCTGCCGGACGGTCACGTTCAGCGTCTGCTCCCGAACCGGCGTTAAGCCCTTGTTGACCATGCCAAGCGTAGCCTTCGGCCGGATCGGGAGCAAGACGGAGTCCTCCCGCCCAGGGAGATCGGCCGATGCCTGCAGTCGTCGAAACGGCCTTCGAGATTGCCTATTGGTTGAGCGATGCCGCGCTCAACGACAATGAGTATCTGCAACCGCAGAAGCTGCAGCGCCTGTTGTACTTGGCCCAGGGCTACTACGCCGCGCTCAACGCCGGCCGGAGACTGATGCCGGCGGTGTTCGTCGCCGATGAGGGCGGACCGCTCGAGCCGAACGTCCATGCCGCCCTGGCCCGCGGCCGGCCGCCCCTCGACCTGCAGCCGCGCCTGCCGAACGGCGTCGAGGCCGTTCTGGATGGAGTCTGGGCGCGCTTCGGCGCGCATTCCGTCGACAAGCTCGACCGGCTGACGCGGGCGACGGCGGCCTACCGGGAGGCGCGCGAGCGCAGTCCGCGCGCCGAGATCGAGCACGCTGCGCTATGGTGGTCCTTCGCCTGTGCCGACCAGACGCCCGCCGCTGCCAATGTCGTGCGCCCGACCATGCTGCGCACCCAGGACGGCCGGCCCGTCGTCGTGAGCGCCTGGTCGCCGCCGACCGCCGCCACTACGCCGTCCGGCCGCGCCGTGCCAGGAGATGCGCCATCACCATGACGCCGACGAAGACGGCGGCGGCGAGGAGTTTCCAGACCAGTGCGAGCGGCCACAGCAAGACGAGGCCCGCGGCGAGAAGAACGCCTCTGTGGGGCCACGGCAGCGTCGTTTCAGCATGCCCCTGGATCGCCGCGGTCAGGCAATAGATGCCGATGGCGCCGCTGAGGAAGATCACCAGAACCTCGCTGATGCCGCCCGACAAGAAGGGCGTGTAGGCGAACAGCAGGGGGACGACATAGATGCCCTTGGCGATCTTCCAAGCGGTCAACCCGGTCGCCATGGGCGGCGTCTTGGCGATCGCCGCCGCGGCGAACGCGGTCAGGCACACGGGCGGCGTCACGTTGCTGTCCTGCGACAGCCAGAAAATGATCATGTGCGCCGACAACAGCGCCCCGGTCACCACGGCCGGCGCCAGCGTTTGTTCGACGACCATGGAGCGCATGGCGTCCGGAATCAGCGCGACCAGGGCTGCCGCCGCGTCGTCGGACATGGGTGAGCGGAGCGCGGCGGCGGCCTCGGGCGCGGCCAGCGTGAGAACGGCGCGAGCCGCCTCCGGCACCGTGCCGGCGGCGAGCGCCTCGATCAGGTGGGCCTCGACGATCAACTCGTACAGGGCAGGGGCCGACAGCGTCGCGAGCACAATGTAGGCGGCGGTGACCGGCAGCCCCATGCCCAGCACCAGCGAGGCCAGCGCCACCAGCACGATGCTCACCATCAGGCTGCCGCCGGCCCAGTCGTTGACCATCAACGAAAACGTGTTGCCGATGCCGGTGGTGCCGATGACGTTGACGATCAGCCCGACGGCGACCAGGAGCACGGCGACGGCGACCATGTTGCGGGCGCCGAGGGCCAGCGCTTCGACGATGGCCCGCGGTCCCATGCGGTTGCCGGGCGACAGCCACGATGCGGCGACGACGGCGAGGATGCTCCAGCCGGCGGCATAGGTCGGCGTGAAGCCCCAGATCAGCAGGCCGACGAGGACACCGATGGGCAGCAGCGAATGGCCGCCCTGGCGGAGCACGGCGCCGATCCGCGGCGCATCGTCGTAGTCCGCCGCAACGATCCCCCGCCGCATCGCCTCGATACGGACCCAGAAGGCGACCGACAGGAAATACAGCAGCGCCGGTAGCGCCGAGACGGCGATGATCTGGAGGTAGGGGATCTGCGTGTAGCTCGCCATGATGAAGGCGCCGGCGCCCATCACCGGCGGCATCAACTGGCCACCCGTCGAAGCCGCCGCCTCGACGCCGGCGGCGAAGCGCGGCGTATAGCCGGCACGTTTCATCAGTGGGATGGTGATAACCCCGGTCGACACGGTGTTGGCGACGGCCGACCCGGAAATGGAGCCCATCAGCCCGGAGCCGATCACGGCGACCAGCCCCGGTCCACCGATCAGCCGCCCGGCGGCGCAACGCGCCAAGTCGATGATGAAGTCGCCGGCGCCGGAGCGCACCAGGAACGCCCCGAACAGGATGAACATGAAGACGTAGGTGGAGGAGATGCGGGCGATCGTGCCGAACATGCCGTCGCCGCCGAAGAAGCTGCGGAACAGCACCGTCTCCAGGGTGAGGCCGGGGAAATGGAAGACGCCGGTGACATAGCGGCCCCACCAGGCGACGTAGCTCAGCGCGAGCAGGATCAGCACCGGGATCAGCCAGCCCGTCGTCCGCCGGGTGAACTCGATGGCGAGGCCGATGCCGAGGATGGCGACGAGCCAGTCGGTCGCAACGAAGCGGACGCCGCGGTCGAACAGCGCCTGGGTGTTGAGGATCAGGTAAATGGCGCAGGCCAGCGCGGCGAGGCCGAGCAGCAGATCCGAGGCCAGCACCGCACGCCGTGCCACCGGATTCGGCGGGCGCGCCAACGGGAACAGCAGCGCACAGAGCAGGCCGAACAGCCCGAAGTGGATCGCCGAGGTGAACAGCTCATCGGTGATGCCGACGGTATTGTAGTAGATGTGGACGAGCGCGGTGGCGACGCCAACCCAGAAGATGATCCGCCCAACCGGCGACCGCTCGTCGCGGACGGTCGCCTGGGTTTCGCCCAGGTCCGGGTCGGCCGTGGCGTCACTGCGAGGATTGGTCATCTGGCCTGGACGTCGCTCCCGGTCGACTCGCGGCCGTTGTCGATCGGCCGTTGCTGAAAACGAGTCGTAACGTGGCGGCGGGCCGGGCGCAATCGACGGCTAGAGCGGGGTCGTGTCCCACGGAATCGTGTGGCACGTGAATCGTGCTCCGAACCTTGGGATGAGAGCAGGATTGACGCATTCGATGGTTTCCGTCGGACGCGATCCTGCTCTAAGCCGGTCAGCGTCCGCTGTTCCAGTCGAGCCACTCGGCGGCGACCGCGAGCGTCCACAGCGTGCGGGCGTGATCGGCGGTGCGCGCCCGATGCTCCTCCATCAGGTGGCGCGCTCCGTCCAGGGAGACGCCCAAGTCGGCCAGCGCCGGCGTGGCGAGCCGTTCCCGCGCCCAAGCCTCCAGGGGACCGCGCAGCCAAGCGGCGAGCGGCACGGACAGGCCACGCTTGCGCCGGTGGACAACCTTGCGCGGCAGGTATCGGCAGGCGAACTGCTTCAGGAACGTCTTGGTCGCGGTGCCGCGGACGCGGGCGCCGGTCGGCAGCCGGGCGGCGAAGTCCATCACGGCGACGTCGAGGAACGGCGCGCGGGTTTCCAGGCCCCAGCGCATGCCGGCGCGGTCGGCCTTGATCAGCAATCCCTCGGCCAGCGAGGTTTCGAAATCGAGTTGCTGGACCAGATCGATGATCCGCGCCTCGTCGGCCGCCGCCGGCACCGCTTCGGCCTGCAGCCCGAGGCGGGCGAGATTGGCGGGCGGAATGGTCGATGTCCAGATCCGGTGCCGGCGGATGCCATCCATCTCCGCCGCCTGGACGAAGCGCTTCAGCAGGAACGACAGGGTGACCTTCTTGTCGCTCACCGGCCAGCGTTCGACGCCGCCGCGGATGGCGTCCCGCACGACGCCGGGCAGAGCGGCAAACCGTTCGGCGAAGACGGCGCCGATGTAGGTGGGGTAGCCGCCGAACAACTCGTCGGCGCCTTCGCCGATCATCGCCACGCGCACGTCCTCCGCCGCCCGGCGCGCCAGCAAGGTTGTCGGGATCCATGCCGGATCGGCCAGCGGCTCGCCGCTATGACGGATGATATCGGGCAGCATGGCGGGAAAATCGTCGGGGCGGACGTCGACGGCGACGGAGGGCATGTGCAAACGGTCGGCCACCGACTTCGCCCAGTCGCCCTCGTCATAGGACGTTTCGGCGAAGCGCAGGGTGAACGCCGTCACCGGCATGGTTGCGTGCTGCTTGCGGGTGACGGCGGCGACAAGCGAGGAGTCGACGCCACCGCTGAGGAACACGCCGACGGGGACGTCGACGACGCTCTGACGCCGCACCGCCTCGGCGAACACCCCATCGAAGGCATCGAGCGACGGCGGCTCGGGCGTCGTCTCGGCCGGGCTCCAGCGCCAGAACCGGCGGTTCGAGTGACCGTCCGGCCGGAACGTCACCACTTCGGCGGGCTTGAGGCGATGCACCTCGCGAAACGGCGTCGCCCCCTGGGCGAAATAGCCGAACTGCAGGAAATGCCGGAACGCCGCCGTGTCGACCGAGACGCCGGGATCGCCGGCGGCCACCAGCGCCGCCACCTCGGAGGCGAAGCTGATGATGCCGTCGGCCTCGGTGTAGAACAGCGAGCGCTCGCCGGCCCGATCGCGGGTCAGCACCAGGGTGCGGGTGCGCGGATCCCAGATGGCGATGGCGAACACACCGACCAGGCGGTCGACGAAGGCCTCGCCCAGCTCCAGATACAGGCCGGGGATGACGGCCACGTCGACGGCCTGGCGCACCGGCCGGCCGCGCGCCGACAGCCACTGCCGCAGGTCGTGGTGATTGTCGATCTCGCCGTTGCAGACGACCATGACGCCGGTGTCGGCATCGACGATCGGCTGTTCGCCGTCGTCGATGGCGCGGATGGCGAGACGACTCGCTCCGAAGCGGACGCCGTTGTCACCGCTGGCGCCGCTGCCGTTCGGCCCCCGGTGCTGCAAGGCCGCGAGCATGGCGTCGACCGCCACCACTGGCGCCCCCGCCGCCGGATCCGATTGGCCGTGGCGATCGACCCGTCCGCAGATGCCACACATCAGCGTGTCCGGAGACGGGGCGAGATGCTCGCCCGGATCAACGCCCAGGTCCGCCCGCTGCCCTGTGCCCCGCTGCCCTGTGCCCCGCTGCCCTGTGCCCCGCTGCCC
>CAZVRW010000067.1:6038-18333 GCA_964630265.1 uncultured Rhodospirillaceae bacterium | reverse complement strand
GCCTGGGTGAAGCGGAAGATGTTGTCGACGAAGAACAGGACGTCCTGGCCTTCCTCGTCGCGGAAGTATTCGGCGAGCGTCAGGCCGGTCAGGCCGACGCGGGCTCGCGCGCCCGGCGGCTCATTCATCTGCCCGTAGACGAGCGCTGCCTTCGAACCGGCCTTTTCCAACTGGATGACGCCGGACTCTATCATCTCGTGATAGAGGTCGTTGCCCTCGCGCGTTCGCTCGCCGACGCCGGCGAACACGGAATAGCCGCCATGCGCCTTGGCGATGTTGTTGATCAACTCCATGATGATGACGGTCTTGCCGACGCCGGCGCCGCCGAACAGGCCGACCTTGCCGCCCTTGGGATAAGGCTCGATCAAGTCGATGACCTTGATCCCGGTGACCAGGATTTCCGTCTCGACCGATTGTTCGAGGAACGTCGGCGCGGGCCGATGGATCGGATAGGACTTCCGGGAGACGATCGGGCCGCGCCCATCGACCGGCTCACCGACGACGTTAACGATCCGACCGAGGGTCTCCGGCCCCACCGGCACCGTGATCGGCTCGCCCGTGTCGATCACCTCCTGCCCGCGAACCAAGCCGTCGGTGGTGTCCATGGCCACCGTGCGGACCGTCGACTCTCCCAGATCCTGCGCCACCTCGAGGACCAGGGTCCGATCCGGCAAGCTGACGTGCAACGCGTTCAGCATGTGGGGCAGGTCGCCCTCGAAGCGCACATCGACGACAGCGCCCAGGACCTGGGTGATGCGTCCGACCGCGTTTTTTCCCATAACAGTTCTACTCCCGTCGAATGCCGTGCGAGCCGTGCCGCGAAGATCCTTAAACCGCCTCGGCGCCGGAGATGATTTCGATCAATTCCTTGGTGATGGAGGCCTGACGGCTCCGGTTGTACGTGAGGGTCAGCTTCTCGATCAATTCTCCGGCATTGCGGGTGGCGTTGTCCATGGCAGTCATCCGCGCCCCCTGCTCGGACGCATAGCTCTCCAGCAATGACCGGAAGACCTGGACCGAGATGTTGGACGGCAGCAAAGCGGTCAGCAAGCGG
Source organism: uncultured Rhodospirillaceae bacterium (assembly GCA_964630265.1). GTDB lineage: Bacteria > Pseudomonadota > Alphaproteobacteria > Rhodospirillales > Defluviicoccaceae > CAZBWP01. Next base: position 17,279 of record CAZVRW010000067.1, on the reverse strand, counting down.
TCCTCGCTGGGCTCCAACTCATAGCCGGCCAGCGCACCGCTTTCGGCATCGGCGACGGCACTTTCCGGCACCCGGAACGGGATCAACTGCTTGATCGTCACTTCCTGGGTCATCGCCGACTTGAACGTATTGTAGATCATCCAGCAGACGTCGAATTCATCGGCATCGAACATGTTGCGGACTTGCCGCGAGATGTCGCGGGCGGGTCCGAACTGCGCGCCGTTGCGCGTGACGTTTTCGAGGGTTCCGACGATCAGGTCGGCGTGCTCGCGCCTGAGTCCGTCGCTGCCTTTCTTGCCGACACAGAAGAACTTGACGCGCTTGCCGTCTTGGATCAGTGCGCGGGCGCGCCGCTTCGCCTCGCGAACGACGCTGACGTTGAAGCCGCCGCACAAGCCGCGATCGCCGGTGATCACGACGATCAGATGCACATGGTCGCGTCCGGTGCCGGCCAGCAGTTTCGGCGCCATCGCGACGTTCGGCAGGCCGGCAATCAAGGCGCCCAGCATCCGTTCCATCCGCTCGGCATACGGTCGCCCTTCCTGCGCCGCGACCTCCGCCTTCTTTAGCTTGGACCCCGCGACCATTTTCATGGCCGACGTGATCTTCTGCGTCGATTTGACGCTATTCATGCGTTTCTTGAGGTCTTTAAGGCTGGGCATACCGCGGTCGTTCCCGGAGCGTGAGGGGCGAACGGTTCCGAGTTAGGAGAACGCGTTGGCGTAGCGGTCGAGGAACGCCTTCAGCCGGCCCTCGACGTCGGTCGTGAGTTGCTTTTCCGTGCGAATGGCATCGAGAATGTCGGCGCCGTTGGCGCGGATGCTGTCGAGCAGCCCCGCCTCGAATCGCCCGATGTCCTGCACCGGGACCGGATCCAGATAGCCGCGCACGCCGGCAAAGATGACCACCACCTGTTCCTCCACGGGATAGGGCGTATACTGTCCTTGCTTCAGCAATTCCGTGAGCCGCGAGCCGCGGGCCAGCAGCTTCTGGGTCGATGCATCGAGATCCGAGGCGAACTGCGAAAACGCGGCCATCTCCCGGTACTGCGCCAATTCCAGCTTGATGGTGCCGGCGACCTGTTTCATCGCCTTGATCTGGGCGGCCGAGCCGACGCGACTGACCGACAGCCCGACGTTCACCGCCGGCCGGATGCCTTTGTAGAAGAGTTCGGTCTCCAGGAAGATCTGCCCGTCGGTGATGGAAATGACGTTCGTCGGGATATAGGCCGAGACGTCGCCTGCCTGCGTCTCGATCACGGGAAGGGCGGTGAGAGACCCGGCGCCCTTGTCGTCACTCATCTTGGCGGCCCGCTCGAGCAGGCGCGAGTGCAGATAGAAGACATCACCCGGATAGGCCTCGCGCCCGGGTGGACGGCGCAGCAACAGCGACATTTGACGATAGGCGACTGCCTGCTTCGACAAATCGTCGTAGAAAATTACGGCGTGCATGCCGTTGTCCCGGAAATACTCGCCAATGGTGCAGCCGACATACGGCGCCAGATACTGCAGCGGCGCGGCTTCCGAAGCGGTCGCCGCCACCACCACCGTGTATTTGAGGGCATCGTTATCCTGGAGGATCTTCACGAATTGCGCCACCGATGAGCGCTTTTGACCGACCGCGACGTAGACGCAGTACAGCTTCTCCGACTCGTCCTTGGCCTGCTCGTTGATCGTCTTTTGATTGAGGATCGTGTCGACGATGATTGCCGTCTTGCCGGTCTGGCGATCGCCGATGATGAGTTCGCGCTGGCCGCGACCGATCGGGATCAGACTGTCGATCGCCTTGATGCCCGTTTGCATCGGCTCGTGCACCGACTTGCGTTGAATGATGCCGGGCGCCTTGACGTCGACGACCCGTTTCTCGTCCGATTGAATTGGGCCCTTGCCGTCGATGGGATTGCCGGTGCCGTCGACGACACGGCCGAGCAGCGACGGGCCGACTGCCGTCTCGACGATGGCTCCGGTCCGTTTGACGAGATCGCCTTCGCGAATGAGGCGATCGTCGCCGAGGATGACGACGCCGACGTTGTCTTCCTCGAGGTTGAGGGCCATGCCGACGACGCCGCCGGGAAACTCGACCATCTCGCCCGCCTGGACGTTGTCCAGGCCGTAGACGTGGGCGATGCCGTCCCCCACCGAGAGCACTTGACCGACTTCGGCGACCTCGGCTTCGGTCCCGAACTCGGCGATCTGCTTTTTGATGATCGCGGAGATCTCAGCGGCCCGAATTTCCATTCTCAAATCCCCTTCATGGCGAGGCGCAGCCGCTGCAGTTTCGTGCGCAGCGAACTGTCGACCATCCGCGACCCGACCTTGACGATCATGCCGCCGAGCAGCGACGGGTCGACGCGCTCGACGATCGAAACATTGCTGCCGACGGCGGCCTTGATGGCCGCGCCCACGGCTGCGAGCTGGGAGGTGCTCAACTGCTTGGCCGCAACGACGTCGGCGGTGGTTTCGCCGCGCCGACGCGCGAGGATGGCGTGGAAGGCGGCGATCATCTGCGGCAACGCGAACAACCGGCCATTGCACGCCAGAAGGCCGACGAATTTCCCGGTCAACTCGCCGACGCCGGCCGCGTTCAGGACTGCCGCCATGGCACGGCCCTGGTCGTCGCGCGAGACGATGGGGGAGCGGATCAGGCGCGCCAGATCGGGGCTTTCCTGGAGCATCGCGTCGACCATCTCGAGGTCCTTGGCGACGGCGGCAACAGCGGTCGCTTCGTCCGCCAGCTCGAACAGCGCACCGGCATATCGCTGCGCTAGACCGCTGGATCCACTCGAATGGGACGGCACCCGCGTTTCCCCCTTGTTTGCTTTGTCGTCGGGCCAGACTGACGCGCGCCGTAGTTGCGCGCATTGATCGGCGGCGGCGCCACGATCCGAATTGCGCGTTCGTGCCATCCGCGCGGCGGTTCTCTAACACACGGTTTCGCCCCTTGCAACCCGACACACCGGCCGTCGTTGTTGTCGTGAACGAGCGTCATGGCCCCCGCCGCGGGGCGGGGGCCAATCAGCGAGGCGCCACCCTGCGACAGCCGGCTTCGGCCCTTCTACAGAAAGCTGTACGGGTCGATGTCGACCTGGACGCGGACGCCGTTCGGCACCTGCACGGCATCGATCCAGGCGGCGACCAGCCGCGACACCGGGACGTCGCGGCCGGCGATTAGCAGCAGCCGCCAGCGGTGGCGCCCGCGCAGCAGCGCCAGCGGCGCCGGCGCCGGGCCGAGCACGCGCACGCCATCGACGCGGGGCGCCGCTCGGGCCAGCCCGCGGGCCACCGCCTCGCCGACCACGGCATCCCGCGCCGAGACGATCACGGCCGCGAGGCGACCGAACGGCGGCATACCGGCCGCGCGCCGGTCGGCCGCCTCCGCCGCGAGGAAGCCGTCGCGGTCGTGGGCCGCGAGGCTCTTGATCACCGGATGTTCCGGCATGTGCGTCTGCAGCACGACGCGGCCGGGGCGCTCGGCCCGGCCGGCCCGCCCCGCCACCTGATGCAGCAGCTGCCAGGTCCGCTCCGAAGCCCTGAGGTCGCCGCCGGCGAGGCCGAGGTCGGCATCGACGATGCCCACCAGGACCAGCAGCGGGAAATGGTAGCCCTTGGCAACGATCTGGGTGCCGATGACGATATCGATGTCGTGCCCCTCGACGCGCCGCACCAGATCCGCGGCGGCGCCCGGTCCGGTCAGCGTGTCGCTGGTGGCCAGCGCCAGCCGGGCGTCGGGGAACAGCCCGGCCGCCTCTTCGGCCAAGCGCTCGACCCCCGGCCCGCATCCGACCAGTTCGCCTTCGGCGCCGCAGGCCGGGCAGGCCTTGGGAATGGCCATGGACAGACCGCAATGGTGGCATTGCAGCCGACCGATCAGGCGGTGTTCCACCAGCCACGCGGTGCAATCGGGACAGCGCAGGCGGTGGCCGCAGGCCCGACAGATGGTCAATGGCGCCCAGCCGCGCCGGTTGAGAAACAGCATCGCCTGGCCGCCGTCCGCCAGCGCCGCGCCGATGGCGGCACGCAGCGGCGGCGACAGCCAGCTGCCGCGGGGCGGCCGGTCGGCGCGCAGGTCGACCACTTCGACGGCGGGAGGCGGCGCGCCGAAGTGCCGGTCCGGCAGGTGCGCCGCCTGGTAGCGGCCGGTCTGCACGTTGATCACCGTTTCCAGCGACGGCGTCGCCGAGACCAGCACCACCGGAATGTCGCCGAGGCGCCCTCGCACCACCGCCATGTCGCGGGCGTTGTAGGGGACGCCGTCCTCCTGCTTGAACGCGCCGTCGTGCTCTTCGTCGACGACGATCAGCCCCAGGTTCGGATAGGGCAGCATCAGTGCCGAACGGGCGCCGACGACCACCGCGGCCGTGCCCTCGGCGACGGCGCGCCAAGTGGCGCGCCGGGCGCGCGCGGTCATCTCCGAATGCCACTGCGCCGGGTCGGCGCCGAAGCGCTGCCGGAAGCGACCCAGCCACTGCGCGCCCAGCGCGATCTCCGGCAGCAGTACCAGCACCTGCCGGCCCGCCGCCAGCGCCGCGGCCACCGCCTCGAAGTACACCTCGGTCTTGCCCGATCCGGCGACACCGTCCAGCAGGATCACCCCGAAGCCGGCCTCGACACCGGCCTCGAGCCGCGCCGCGGCCGCCGCCTGCGCCGCGGTGAGGGTCGGTCCGCGCCGCTGCGGATCCGGCCGCTCGGGCGTCTTTGGTCGCAACGCGACGACCCGCAGCGCCTCCGCCCGCAGCAGCCCGGCGACGACGGCCGGTCCGACGCCGGCGGCGCGGGCGAGTTCGCCGGCCGGGCGCGGCGGACCTCCCCGCAGCACTTCACGCACCCTAGCCCGCGCGGCGGTCCAGGCGATCTCGGGTTCCGGATCGACCAGGACGAGGGCACGCGCCGGGGCCGCCGGCGAAAGCGCCTCAGGGACGCTGATCGTCATGCGCAGCACCGCGCCCAGCGGTGACACGGTGTAGGCGGCGATCCACTCGATGAACGCCCGGGTGACGGCAGGCAGCGCCGGCGAATCGAAACGCTCGAGAATGTCGCGCAGGCGCGACGCATCCACGTCATCGTTCGCCGCCCCCCAGACGACGCCGATCGCCTGACGCCCACCGAACGGCACGCGCACGACCGCTCCGGCCACCAGCTCGAACCCCTCCGGCACGCGATAATCCCAATGTTTTCCCGGCGGTACGGGGAGCAGGACGGAAACGCGGTCACCGGAGGTGAAGCGTTGGCCCGATTCCGGGCCGCGGGGCGGGCAGGCGGTCATGGCGGCCAGTGTACCGCCCTCGTTTGCCAAGCGGGAACGTGCTATACGCTGTCGCCATGAAGCGCGAACATACCCGGACCCTGCCGGCCGAGCACGAGGCGCTGGCCAAACCGTCCGACGACGAGGTCGTCGACTTCCTTGCCCGGCACCCCGATTTCCTCACCCGACATCCGGACGTGCTCGCGCGCTTGGCGCCGCCGAGCCGCTGGAGCGACGACGTGGTCGTCGACCTGCAAAAGGCGATGGTCGAGACGTTAAAGGAAGAACTGGCCGGTCTCCGCAACTGCACCCAGGAGGTGATCGAGACCAGCCGTTCCAACATGAACAACCAGACGCGCACCCACGCGGCGGTGCTGGCGCTCATCGCCGCCGACTCGCTGGAGCGGCTGGTGCGGATCGTCGCCGAGGATCTGCCCCTTGTCCTTGACGTCGATGTCGCCGTGCTGGCGTTGGAACCGGGCCTGCCACCAACCGGGCTCGATGGGGACGCCGGCTGCGAGATCCGGGCACTGGAGCCGGGCGACGTCGACGATCTGCTGGGCGACCACCGCGATGTCCTGCTGCTTGACCACGTGGTCGACGGCGGGGTGATCTTCGCCAGCGGCGCCGGCCTGGTGCGCTCGGCCGCGTTCGTGCGCCTCGCCCCGTGCGGGGCCATGCCCGTCGGAGTCCTGGCGCTGGGTTGCCGCCACGAACAGACGTTCCAGGCGAAGCAGGGCACCGAACTCTTGCGTTTTCTCGCCAAGGTCGTCGAGTCGTGTCTGCACCGGCTGACGGTGACGCCGGCCTGACCGGCGCCGTCGACGACCCGGAACTCCGCGCCGCCGTCGACCGCTGGCGCGCTTTGCTGCGGGACGAGCGCCGTGCGCCCGCCACCACCCTCGATGCCTACGGCCGCGACGTGCGAGTCTTTCTGGCGTTTCTCGTCCGCCATCTCGGCCGGCCACCGACACTGCGCGATCTGGCGTCGTTGACCGTCGCCGACCTTCGGGCGTGGCTCGCCGATCGCGCCACCGCAGGGCTCGCGCGCCCGTCTCGGGCGCGGGCGCTGGCAGCCGTACGTGGCTTCTTCCGCTGGCTCGATCGGCACGACCTTGTCCGCAACGCCGCGATCGCCGGTATCCGCTCGCCGAAGTCGCCGAAGCCCGTCCCGAAGGCGCTGAGTGTCAACGATGCCGCCGATGTGGTCGCGGCCATGGGCGAGCAGCCCGACGCGCCGTGGATCGGTCTCCGCGACACCGCCCTCGTCCTGCTGCTCTGGGGCTGTGGGCTACGCATCGGCGAGGCGCTCGGCCTTATGGTCGGCGATCTCGGCGCGGGTGATTCCTTGCGCGTCACCGGCAAGGGCGGCAAGCAGCGGCTGGTGCCGGTTCTGCCCGTCGTCGCCGAAGCCGCCGCGGCCTACCAGGCAGCCTGCCCCTACCTGCAGGCGGCCGACGATCCGCTGTTCGTCGGCGCCCGGGGCGGGCCGCTCAACCCGGCTGTGGCACAGCGGCAGATGCGGCGGGTCCGCGCCCGCCTGGGTCTGGCGGCGACGGCAACGCCGCATGCGCTTCGCCACAGCTTCGCCACCCACCTGCTCGCCGGCGGCGGCGATCTGCGCACCATCCAGGAACTGCTCGGCCACGCCTCGCTGTCGACCACGCAGCGCTACACGGCGGTCGACACCGCTCGCCTGCTCGCCGTGCATGCCGCCGCCCACCCGCGCGCGGCAATGCCGGCGGCCCGTGGCTCAACGCCACCGGATGAGCCCCATCCGATGGCTGAATCAAACCCCAACATCAATGGCTCAGTGGATCGACCGACCTGCCGATTGAGAACCAGGCGCCAGATCCGATCCACTAGCCCGGATGCCGCGGCACCAACGCGAGCGCCAGCGGGCCGAGGACGCCGACCGCGGCCACGGTGAGGAAGGCGAAGCCCCAGGCGACGGCGGTATCGCCGCCTCCCGCCACGTCCAGGGACCAGCCGAACAGCAGCGGCCCGACGAAACCGCAGGTGAAACCGATCAGCGCATGCAGCGCCATTGTCGCCCCCTGCCGTCCCGGCCGGGCGGCAAGCACGGCACCCGCCGTCAGCGCCGCCGAGTCCAATTGCACCGCCATGCTGTAGAGAAGGGCCAGGACGACGACCAGCGGATAGGGAAGTGCGGCGACGAAGCCGATCCCTGAAGCCATCAACGCGGAGGTGATCATCACCAGGCGAATCACCCGCCGCCGGCCATAACGGACGCACAACTCGTTGCCGACGACACTGGCGACCATGGCCACCAGGCCGCTCAGGGTGGCGGCGATGGTCGGCGACAACCAGGCGCCAGCCGGGTCGCCCTGCCGCGCCAGAACGAAGGCGAGCAGCGCCACCAGCCACGAGCGCAGGGTGAACAGCTCCCAGCAGTGGACACCGTAGGCGAGCACATAGCCGAGCGCCGGCCGGTTGGTCAGCACCGGCCGGAAATCCAGCAGCCGGCCCGGCGCGTCGGCGGAGCGTGGCGGCATCGACGCCAAGCTCATGGCGATCAGCGCGGCCATGAGCGCCGCGATGCCAGCGGCGATGAACGCCACCGGCCAGCCGAACGCATCGGCGATGCCGCCCGTCAGCAGGTAGGAGAGTGCGGTTCCGAGGCTGAAGCTCGCGGTGTAGAGGGCGATGGCGCGCGACTGGCGGGGACCCCGATACCGGTCGACCAGCATCTTCAGCCCCGGCATGTAGGTGGCGGCAAGGCCGAGCCCGGCCAGGGCGCGGAACACCAGCGCCGACCAAAAGCCCTGGGCGAGTGCGGCGAAGCCGAACGCGGCGACCGCAGCGAGCAGTGCACCGGCGCCATAAACCAAGCGGGCGTCGATGCGGTCGGTCAGCGCCACCAGCACCGGCACGCCCATGGCGTAGCCGCCGAAATAGATGCCGGCAATCCATCCCGCCTCGGCATTGCTCAGCCGCCATGCCGCGGCGAAGTCCGGCAGCAGTGCCGGGAAGGCGAACGCACCAACCATGGTCAGCACGTGCGCCACGCAGACGGCGGCAATCAGGCGTCCGTCGGCGGACACGCCGGGCGGGCTCGATCTCTGAATCGCCGACCCTGGTTTTGCCGGCTAGATGTGGATGGGGCGACCGGCCACGGCGAATGCCGCCTCCTTGATCGCTTCGCTGAGCCCGGGATGGCCGTGGCTGGAGCGGGCCACGTCCTCGGCCAAGCCACCGAACTCCATGGCCACCACCACTTCCTGAATGATGTCGCCGGCGCTGGCGCCGATGATGTGGGCGCCGAGCAGGCGGTCGGTCTTGGCGTCGGCGAGCAGCTTGACGAACCCTTCGGTGTCGTCCATGCAGCGTGCGCGGGCGTTGGCGCTGAAGGGGAATTTGCCGACGCGATAGTCGACGCCGTCGGCCTTGAGTTGCTCCTCCGTGCGGCCGCAGGACGCGACCTCCGGCCACGTGTAGACGACGCCGGGAATGGCTTCGTAGTTGACGTGGCCGGCCTCGCCGGCGATCAGCTCGGCCACCGCCACTCCCTCTTCCTCGGCCTTGTGCGCCAGCATCTTGCCGCCGATCACATCGCCGATGGCGAACAGCCCCGGCACGTTGGTCTGATAGTCCGCGTCGACGCGGATGAAGCCGCGGTCGTCCATCTCGACGCCCAGCGACTCGAGGCCGAGCCCCTCGGTGAACGGGCGGCGACCGACGGAGACGAGCACCACGTCGGTCTCCAGCGATGTCGGCTCGCCGCCCTTGACCGGCTCGATGGCAACGCGCACCCCGGCGTCCGTGCGCTCGACTGCGGTCACCTTGTGGCCGAGCTTGAAGGTCAACCCCTGGCGCGCGAGAATGCGCTGCATCTGCTGGCTCACCTCGCCATCCATGCCGGCGAGGACCTGATCGAGGAATTCGACGACGGTGACCTCGGCGCCCAGCCGGCGCCATACCGTGCCGAGTTCCAGGCCGATATAGCCGCCGCCCACCACCACCATGGATTTCGGCACTTCCGGCAGGGACAAGGCACCGGTGGAGCTGACGATCCGCTCCTCGTCGATCTCGACACCGGGCAGGCTCACCACCTCGGAGCCGGTGGCGATAATGACGTTCTCAGCGACCAGCGTTTCCTCGGCGCCGCCATCGGCGGGGGTCACCACGACGCTGTCGGGCCCGGCGAGCCGCCCCGTACCGACCCGATAATCCACTTTGTTTTTCTTAAACAGGTACTCGATGCCCTTGGTCAGGTCGCTGACCACCTTGTCCTTGCGCGCCAACATCGCCGCCAGATCGAGGCGGACACCGTCGACCGCCACACCGTGGCCGGAGAAATGGTGTCGGGCGGCCTCGAAGTGATGCGACGACTGCAGCAAAGCCTTCGACGGGATGCAGCCGACGTTGAGGCAGGTGCCGCCCAGCGCCCCCCGCTTCTCAACGCAGAGCGTCTTCAGTCCGAGTTGCGCGGCGCGGATCGCCGCCACGTAGCCGCCCGGTCCGCCACCGACAACGATGACGTCATAGGTCTGCTCGCTCATCTGCTGCCCCTCCCGCTGCACACGTCTCGCCGCAGCTTAATCGAAGCGCCAGGGGGGAGCCAGCCCCGCCCGGCGGCAGCATCCGAAGCGCAGCCCGGCGGGGGATGGCTCAGTTCGGGCCGCCGGTGCCGCCTTGGCCACCGGAGCCGCCACCGCCGCTCCCCGGTCCATCGGCATCTCCGGTGCCGGTGCCGGTGCCGGTGCCGACGCCACCGTCGCCGCCGCCGCCGTTGCCGCTCGGAAAGCCCCCGCCCGGTTGGAAACCGAGGCTCGGCGGCCGGCGCCGCGGACCGGTGCGGGTGATCGTCGTACCATCCGCGGATACGAGCACGGCGTGCCCGGCGCCGACCGTCTCCGCAACGCCACTGGTCCGGGCCGTCACCACCACTTGCCCTGCTTCGACACCGACATAGGTCGTGCCGTCGCCGGCGACGTCGACCACCACGTCCGTGCCGCGCAGCCCGATGCCGGCGACTGGCGAGTCGATGGAGACACTGTCACTGCGCATGCGTCCGCTAACGTAGCGCAGAATGCCGACGCCGATGCGCAGGGAGACGCTTTCCCGGCCGGCGGTGGGATCGAAGACAAAGGTGTCGATGGTCAGCCGCGATTCCGGGCCAATCCGGATTTCGCTGGCGTCGAGAAAGCGGACATGCAGCCCCCCGTCCCGCACCGTTTCCAGCACGGCGCCCATCACCACGGCATCGCGCACGAAGAGGGGTTTGCGGGCGCCGTCGGGCGGCGTCGAATAAGCCCATACGAAGACGCGCGTCGCAGTGCCGACCACCTCGGCGGCGGCAGCCGCCAACGGACCGCCGGCGACGACGGCAAGCCCCAGTAGCCCGGCCAGCATCCATCCAACAGCGCGGCCACGGGCACGGCGCTGCCTACCGTGACGCGCGACGACGGCATCGATCCTGCTCATGCGCCTTATCCCTTCTCTGCTAACATCGGCCATGGCGCCGGCGTCGCCCGGTGCGTGGCCTGAAACCTTTAGGCTTCCACGGAGGATTGGTGTGTCCGTCGACGACGAACTTGAACATCTCCAGAGCATTGCCGCTTTCGCGACGCTCGAGCGCTCGAAGCTGAAATTGCTCGCCTTCGCCAGTGCGCTCGTCGAGTTCCAGGCGGGCGACATCCTGTTCCGCCAAGGCGACGTCGGCGATTCCGTGTACGTGCTCATGCGCGGCGAAGCCCACGTCCTGATCGACCGGCCGGATCGACAGATCCTGGTTGCCGAGATCGGAGCGGACGACGTGATCGGCGAAACCGCTGCCCTGTGCAATGTGCCCCGGACGGCAACGGTGATGGCGACGACCGACTTGCAAGCCCTGGTCCTTCCCAAGGACGTCTTCCTGCGACTGGTCGCCGAGGCGCCCACCGTCGGCCTCGAATTCATGCGCCTGATGGCGGACCGCTTCACCCGCACCGTCGATCGCCTGCTGACCGGCATCTGATCGGCGGCTTTCGAACCACC
>CAZVRW010000067.1:0-5938 GCA_964630265.1 uncultured Rhodospirillaceae bacterium | reverse complement strand
TCGAACCACCAGATCAATAACTTAGTGGATCGACCGATCTGACGCTTGGGCACCAATCCTCAGATCCGATCCACTAGGGTCGCTATGGGCCGGCGATGGGGCCGACCGCTCAGCGCCGCTTGATGTACCCGACGAGGACCACGAAGAGGATCGCTCCGACGGTCGCGGCGATGATCGAGCCGATCAGGTTGGTGGGACCAAGGCCAACGAGGCGGAACAGGAAGCCACCAACCACGGCGCCGATGACGCCCAACACCAGATTGCCGACGACGCCAAAGCCGCCCCCCTTGATGATCTGGCCGGCGAGCCAGCCGGCGATCAGGCCGATGATCAACCAGGAAACGATTGCCCCGATCATGCGATGCTCCTCGGTTGCGTTGCCGTCGTATGGAACCGCAGCCTGGGCGCCAACGCAAGCGTGGCAACGGCGGCCGGTCGTTGATGGGGGGCCGCCGCTCTCCTGACGCAAATGTGACCGGCCGCTCCGCCGGGATGCCGGGTTTGCGGTTGGGCGGTGCCGACGGCATCGCCATACTTCCGGAACGGCGGCCGCGGTGCGGCCGTTGATCCCGAAAGCCGACAGCGAGCGAGGACCACCATGGACTTCCCAATGCACTCCATCGACACGGCCCCAGAAGCAGCGCGCGCGGTTCTCGCCGGCGCCGAGGAGCGGTACGGGTTCGTGCCGAACCTGTGGGCGGTGATGGCAGAATCGCCAGCCTTGCTGAAGGGGTACATCGCTTTGCAAGAGCTGTTTGACGAGACCTCGCTTTCAACGGTCGAGCGTCAAGTCGTGCTGCTGGCCGTCAGCCGAGTCAATGCGTGCACCTATTGCATGGCGGCGCACTCGATGATCGCCGGCATGTTCGGCGCCCCCGATGACGTCGTGCAGGCGCTGCGGGAGGATCGACCGCTGGCCGACCCGAAGCTGCAGGTCCTGCGCAAGCTGACGGCGGAGATCGTCGAGACCCGGGGTTGGCCGTCACCGGCGACCATCGAGGCCTTTCTCGGCGCTGGCTTCACCAAGGAACAGGTGTTCGAGGTGGTGCTCGGCGTCGGCATGAAAACTTTGTCGAATTACACGAATCACTTGGCCGATACGCCGACCGATTCGGCGTTCGCGGCGCACGACTGGGAAAAGCCGGCGGCTTGACGCCGTCGGCGCAGGGCCGGTTCGGAGGGTGTCTTCAGGCTGTCATTGGACGGCGGGGGATGGGGCGGTTATTCGGCGGATGTCGACGCAACCGGAGCTTCCGCACCATGTCCCTGCCACTGACCCAGCCAGTGTCCCAGCCAGTGTCCCAGCCAGAAGCCCTCGTCCCCTATCGCCTCAGCATCTGCGGCCTCGCCGAACTGCCCGACCACAGCGCCGCCGGGATCAGCCATGTCTTTTCCATCCTCGATCCCGATTGGCCGGAGCCCGTGGCGTTCCAGGCCTTCACGCCGCATCGGCGGCTGACGTGGCGCTTCGATGACGTGGTCGCCCCGCGCCTGGGCGTGGTGGCGCCGGAGGTGTCGCACGTCGCCACCATCCTGGAGTCGGGCGCGGATCTGGCCGGCGACCAGACGGAGCATCTGCTGATCCACTGTCACGCCGGCATCTCTCGATCGACGGCGGCGGCGGTGATCCTGATGCTGCGGGAGAACCCCGGCCGCGAGACCGAAGCCTTCGCCGCCGTCGCGCGGGTGCGTCCCAAGAGCTGGCCCAACGCCCTGATGCTGTCCATCGCCGACGACCTCCTCGGCCGCAGCGGCGCGATCGTGCGGGCTCTGATCGAGCACCAGCGGCGGATCGCCATCGCCTTCCCGGAGTTCGCCCAGATGCTGCGCGGCACTGAACGCGCCCATGAGGTGCCCGACCTCTGAGCCGCTGCGCCTCTGAGCCGCCGCTGCGCCGCTTCACCTCCAGGGCCGCCACGCGCTTGCACCCGGCGACGCGGGTTTCTAGTCTCCGGGGGACAGGCGGGCAACGGGAGCCGAAACATGGGCAGGCGCTTCGCGGGAACGGACACCTACGTCGCCACCGAGGACCTGATGGTCGCCGTCAACGCGGCCATCGCATTGGAACGGCCGCTGCTCATCAAGGGCGAGCCGGGCACCGGCAAGACGGTGCTGGCGTACGAGATCGCCCGCGCCATCGGCGCGCCGCTCCTGCAGTGGCACATCAAGTCGACGACCCGCGCGCAGCAGGGGCTCTATGAATACGACGCCGTCGCCCGGCTCCGCGATTCCCAGCTCGGCGATGCCCGCGTCCACGACATCGCCAACTACATCGTCAAGGGCCGGCTGTGGGAGGCGTTCACCTTCGCGGAACGGCCGGTGCTGCTGATCGACGAGATCGACAAGGCCGACATCGAGTTCCCCAACGACCTGCTGCTGGAGCTCGACCGCATGGAGTTCCACGTCTACGAGACCAAGGAGACCATCGTCGCCCGCCACCGGCCGATCGTCGTCATCACGTCCAACAACGAGAAGGAACTGCCGGACGCCTTCCTCCGTCGCTGCTTCTTCCACTACATCCGCTTCCCCGACCGCGACACCATGGAGCGCATCGTCGCCGTCCATCACCCGGGCATCCAGAAGCGGCTGGTGGCCGAGGCGCTGACCGCCTTCTTTCAGATGCGCGAGGTGCCCGGCCTGAAGAAGAAGCCCTCCACCTCGGAGCTGTTGGACTGGATCAAGCTCCTGGTCTACGAGGACATCCCGCCCGAAACCCTGCGCTCCAAGGACCAGCGGCAGATCATCCCGCCGCTCTACGGCGCGCTCCTCAAGAACGAGCAGGACGTGCACCTGTTCGAACGCCTCGCCTTCCTGGCCCGGCGGGAAGGGCAGTAGCCAAGAGGCACGGAGCCGTGTTCATCAACTTCTTCTTCGAGCTCAAGAAAGCCCGCCTGCCGGTGAGCCTGCGTGAGTTCCTGACGCTGCTGGACGCCATGGACGCCGGGCTCGCCGCCTACAGCGTCGACGACTTCTACTATCTCTCGCGCGCCTGCCTGGTGAAGGATGAGACCAACCTGGACAAGTTCGACCGGGTGTTCGGCGAGGTGTTCAAGGGCCTGGAGGCACCCGCCGGCGAGACCGTCGAGATCCCCGAGGAGTGGCTGCGCAAGGTCGCCGAGAAGACCCTGACGGAGGAGGAGAAGGCGCTGATCGAATCGCTCGGCGGCTGGGACAAGCTGATGGACACCCTGCGCGAGCGGCTGCGCGAACAGCAGGGCCGGCACCAGGGCGGCAGCAAGTGGATCGGCACCGCCGGCACCTCGCCCTTCGGCGCCTACGGCTACAACCCCGAGGGTGTGCGCATCGGCCAGGACGAGACCCGCAACAAGCGCGCCGTCAAGGTCTGGGACAAGCGCGAATTCAAGAACCTGGACGATTCCGTCGAGCTCGGCACCCGCAATATCAAGGTGGCGCTGCGTCGCCTGCGGCGCTTCGCCCGCCAGGGCGCGGCGACCGAGCTCGACCTGCCGGAGACCATCTCGGCCACGGCGAAACAGGCCTACCTGGACATCCAGATGCGCCCGGAGCGGCACAACGCCGTCAAGGTGCTGCTGTTCCTCGACGTCGGCGGCTCGATGGACCCGCACATCAAGGTCTGCGAGGAACTGTTCTCGGCCGCGCGCGGCGAGTTCAAGCACCTGGAGTACTTCTATTTCCACAACTGCCTGTACGAGCGGGTGTGGCGCGACAACCGCCGTCGCCATGCGGAGGTGGTGGCGACGTGGGACGTGCTGCACACCTATCCGCACGACTACAAGGTGATCTTCGTCGGCGACGCCGCCATGAGCCCGTACGAGATCGCCTATCCCGGCGGCAGCGTCGAACACTGGAACGACGAGGCCGGCCATGTCTGGATG
Source organism: uncultured Rhodospirillaceae bacterium (assembly GCA_964630265.1). Lineage (GTDB taxonomy): Bacteria > Pseudomonadota > Alphaproteobacteria > Rhodospirillales > Defluviicoccaceae > CAZBWP01. Next base: position 2,081 of record CAZVRW010000067.1, on the reverse strand, counting down.
GAGCGGCTGCTCCGCGTCTATCCCCATGCCGTGTGGCTCAATCCCGAGCCGGAAGGCTGGTGGGGGCAGGCATCGATCCGGATGATGCAGCAGCTGATGGGCAACCGTATGTACCCGCTGACGCTGGATGGCCTCGACCGTGCCATGCGCAGTCTGAGCCGCTGACCATGGCCCGCCTCGCCGATGACTGTTTCGCGTTCGGCGACGCGCCGCTCCCGACCGACGATGCTCTCGCCTTACTCGAAGAGCGGGTGGAGACGATTGCGGGCGTGGAGGCCGTGCCGCTGCGCCGGGCGGCCGGGCGCATCCTCGCCGAGGACGTCAGCGCCGAGCATGACGTGCCGCCGCACGACAATGCCGCCGTCGACGGCTTCGCCGTCTGCTTCGACGATCTCGACCCCGCGGCCGAGACGCGACTGCCCGTCACGGGCCGTGCCGCCGCCGGCCATCCCCTCGGCCGGCCCGGCCGGCGCGGCGAAGCGGTGCGCATCTTCACCGGCGCGCCGATGCCGGACGGCCTCGACACGGTGCTGATGCAGGAGGACTGCCCCGTCGAGGGCGACACGGTGATCATCCGGCCGGGCGCCAAGCGCGGTGCCAATCGCCGCCGCGCCGGTGAGGACATGCGCACGGGCGATGTCATTCTCACCAGCGGCCGCCGGCTGCGCGCCCAGGACGTGGGGCTCGCCGCCGCCGTCGGCCGCACCGCGCTCAGGGTCTTCACCCCGCTGCGCGCCGCCGTGTTCTCCACCGGCGACGAGGTTCGCGAGCCCGGCGCGCCCTTGCCGGCGGGCGCCATCTACGACGCCAACCGCTACGCCTTGATCGCCCTCTTGGAAGGGCTCGGCTGCGTCGTCGACGATCTGGGTATCCTGCCCGACCGCTTCGAGACGATCCGCGACGCCCTGGATCGCGCCGCCGCCGACCACGACATCATCCTGACCTCCGGCGGCATGTCGGTGGGCGACGAGGACCACGTGAAAGGTGCCGTCGAGGCCCTCGGCGCGCTGCATCTCTGGCTGCTTGCCATCAAGCCGGGGCGGCCGATCGGCTTCGGCCAGGTGCGGGGCGTGCCGTTCGTCGGCTTGCCGGGCAATCCGGTGGCGATGATGGTGACGTTCCAGCGCGTCGCCCGGCCGATGCTCCTGAAACTCGCCGGCGCCGCCGAACTGTCGCCGAAGCTGTTTCGTGTCCCCGCCGATTTCGAGATGACGAAGAAGGCCGGCCGCCGGGAATGGCTGCGCGCCCGCCTCGCCGCCGATGCCGACGGCCGACTGGTCGCCCATCGCTTCCCCAGGGAGGGGTCGGGCATCCTGTCGTCCATGGTCGCCGCCGACGGCCTGGTGGAACTGCCGGAGGATCTGACCCGCGTGGCGCCGGGCGATCTCGTCGACTTCCTGCCGTTCTCGGAAGTGGAGCGCTGAGACCGCTCAGCCGCCGCCCGCTCGCCCGCAGGGACCAGCGACGCGCACAAGCCACGCCACCCCTCGGCGCCTGGACAGAGCCCATCACGCGGCGAGAGGAGAGGCCGACATCGATCGCGCGTAAAGCGCGTCCGCCTCGCTGCTCCGTTCAGCGATCCACAGCGGACGTTCCGAAACCCTGAGTGACTGTGCGGCTGGTAGCCAGGGGCAGACTCGGCGGATCGCCACGCAGCGCGCTTGCCCGAGGCCCGCTTTCGGATAGGATACCGGAACGTTGCCTCCGCCTCTGTGACGGCGGATTCTGACCCAAGGCGGTCATTTTTAGGCGGCGTATCCACTGCACGGCGCTAAGATGCCTGCACGATCCAGGACCTTCTTGGCCATAAAGACGTCAACGGGACGATGATTTGGACCCACATCCTGAACAAAGCGGGCAGTGGCGTCCGGAATCCGGTTGATGATTTATGAGCGGTCTTATACAGTCTGTACGAAATCAGTACTCGGCTTCGACGATCCGCTTCAGGCGCTTGAAATGATAGCGATTTCTTGGATTCGCCTGACCCCCGCTTTTATGGGAGCATGAAAGGCCACCTCGTTGGGCTTTCACAGACTGCATAAACACTGTTAGATTTTTCTACTTATGGATCCAAAGGCCAG
>CAZVRW010000066.1:0-18400 GCA_964630265.1 uncultured Rhodospirillaceae bacterium | reverse complement strand
TGACACGCATGGGAATCCCCAATGGGACTCAAGCGTCAGACTTGGACCACTAGTATCGCTCGGCTGCCATGCCTTCCGAGGGGTTTCCAAGCCGCAAGAAATTTTCACTGTCCCCTGATCCGACGCTTACCCACAAAGCAGAACGGCCCGTCATGCGACGGGCCGTTCGCTGAAATGTCCGTAATGCTGAGCCGTCTACATTTGCTTCGGCGGCAGCAGCACCGTGTCAACGACATGAATAACGCCATTGGATGCCATAACGTCAGCTTGAACGACGTTGGCATTGTTGATCTTCACGCCGTCCGTCGCATTGACTGCCAGGGACGCCCCTTGCACCGACGCTACGTCCATCGATCGGCCGGCAATATCACCGGACAAAACTTTCCCAGGGATGACGTGATAGGTTAATATCGAGACCAACTGATCCTTGTTCTCCGGCAGCAACAATGCCTCGACGGTACCCGCCGGAAGCTTGCTAAACGCCTCGTCAGTCGGCGCAAAAACCGTGAACGGCCCGTCCCCCTTGAGGGTTTCGACAAGACCGCCCGCCTGAACCGCAGCAACCAAGGTGTTGAACGAACCTGCTCCGATCGCCGTATCGACGATGTCTTTTTTTCCGGCATAATCGCCAGCAAGGGCCGGGGAGGCCACGACAAGGGTGGCACCCACGACCGCAGCCCGAATATTCGCAAACAGCTTCATGATTGATCCTCCTCGAGATTTAGATAACCCGTGTTACGGCACCATCGTCCGGGACGGATCAGACCAAACACCCTATCCCACGCAGGGCCTTGTCGTCTCGCGCTCTGCTACAGCGGCCATGGATCGACATCGAACAACACCGGATGCAGGATCAAAAACACCACAAACGCGGCAATACCGAGACCGATCCGCCACCAGCCGATTTCGCCCAGGGTCACATTGGACCGTCCGGCAAGCAGCGCGGCGAATGGCCAAAACGACGTTCGTCCACGGTAGTCTTCCCAGGCGGCGCCGAGTTGCATTGCCTTCTTCCCGTCGAGCGCCCAGGCACCGACCAGCGCCAGCACGGTAAAGCCTCCGAAGAATATCTATCCGGCTACGTCACCCCGCGCCAGAACGTGGACGAGCCCCCAAAGCGCGACGCCCCACATGACCGGATGCCTGGTGATATTCTGGATGCCCTTGGGGCCGCGGGCAACAACGGCATGGCTGTCCGTCCCCGTTGCCGATGGATTGGGCGTCGTGATCCCCGCCATGACGAAGATAAAGGCGATCAACGTTACCCCCAGGGTGAGGTGCCGCAGCCCCGTCGTCGATGGCCAAATCTTGACCCACGGGGCCGCGTTGTAGGCCATGGCCATCCAGACGATCAGCGCCACCGACAGCAGCGAGTAAGTGATTTGAAAGCCGTTCTCTCCAAGTTTCGCCACACACCTGTCGCGAAGCTCGGAACTCGCGAGAACGATGTGGCTCGCGACGAACGCGGCGGTCGCAGCAACGAGTTCGATCAGGGCCAGCTGCATCGATCGCTCCCCAATGAGTATCCTGGATCTGTCATATCAGCCGTCGTCACGGTGCACAGCCTTTGTGCCGGCGACAACCTTGCCCGTCCCTGCGAACGGGTCTAATGTCCCTCGCCTGTTCCGCAGTCCGAAATGAAGATCGGTGAGACCCAGCCTCTGCTTTGCAGCACATCACGCTGCCGCCTACCATTCGAAGCCTTGTGTGCGCGGGTCGGCGGCCGGTTCGAGGCCGCGCTGACCGACGCATGTCTCATGCCGACGGCGTTTCGCCAATGGCTCAGGAGACCTCACCAGAGTCCGAGGAGACATTCCGCATGCCCCGACCAACCGACCTGACCGTTCCCCCCGATCTAACGCAGAAGCGTCAAACGGGGGCTGTCCGGACACGGCGACCGCTTTATGTCGATCTCCTGCCGCCGTGCAACAACGCCTGCCCGGCCGGAGAGAACATCCAGGCGTGGTTGGCGGAGGCACAAGCCGGGCGCTTCCGCGAGGCCTGGGAAATCATTGTCCAGGACAACCCGCTGCCGGCGGTGCACGGCCGCGTCTGCTACCACCCCTGCGAAAGCAATTGCAATCGCGCCAATCTCGACGGTACGGTCAGCATCCATGCGATCGAGCGCTTTCTTGGCGACACGGCCCTCGAAGAGGGGTGGACCATGCCGCACGTCGCACCAGCTTCAAACAAACGGGTACTGGTCATCGGCGCCGGGCCAAGCGGATTGTCTGCGGCGCATCATCTGGCCATGATGGGCCACACGGTGGAGGTCCACGATGCCGGTCCGGTTGCCGGCGGCATGATGCACTTCGGCATTCCCGCCTACCGCCTGCCGCGTGACGTCCTGGACGCGGAGGTCGAGCGCATTGCCAAGATGGGCGTCAAGTTCGTGCTCAATCACAAGGTTGAGGACATCGTCGCCGAGAAGGAAGCTGGCGACTTCGACGCGGTTTTCCTCGCCATCGGCGCCCACCTATCGAAGAAAACCGAGATCCCATCGCGCGACGCCGGCCGAGTCCTCGATGCGTTGTCCTTCCTGAAGGGCGTCGAGACGGGTGACGGTCCGAAACTCGGACGCCGCGTCGCGATTTACGGCGGTGGCAACACGGCAATGGACGCAGCTCGGGTCGCCATGCGCTTGGGTCACGAGCCGATGATCATCTACAGGCGCGACCGTGCCAACATGCCGGCGCACGATTTCGAGGCGCAGGAGGCAATCGAGGAGGGAGTCAAGATCCACTGGCTCCGGACCATCAAGTCAATCGACGAGACAACGTTCACCGTCGAGGAGATGGAGATCGATGAGAACGGTCGGCCACGCGCCACCGGGCGGCTGGAGACCCTGGAAGCGGACGACCTGATCCTGGCGCTTGGGCAGGACACCGACACGTCTTTTCTGCGGAAGGTCCCCGGCGTCGCATTCAACCGCGACGGCACAATCGAGGTGGATGCCGGCATGATGACCGGCTTCGAAGGCCTGTTCGCCGGCGGCGACATGGTGCCTTCCGACCGGACGGTAACCATCGGCGTCGGGCATGGCAAGAAGGCGGCGCGGCACATAGACGCTTGGCTCAGGGGGACGGCCTATGCCGCGCCGCCGAAGCATGACATTGCCGGCTTCGACAAACTTCACCTCTGGTTCTACACCGATACCGCGCAACGACCACAAGGGCATCTCGAAATCGCCAAACGACGCTCGACGTTCGAAGAGGTGATCAAGGGACTGAGCGAGAAGGAGGCGACCTACGAGGCGAAGCGGTGCCTTTCCTGCGGCAACTGCTTTGAATGCGACGGGTGTTACGGCGCATGCCCAGAGGACGCGATCATCAAGCTGGGACCGGGGCGCCGCTACAAGTACGACTACGACCTGTGCACTGGGTGCGCCGTCTGCTACGAGCAATGCCCGTGTCATGCGATTGAGATGATCCCGGAACCCACCGCTCCATCGCGGTGACCCTGGAAATCGGCGTTGGCAACGGCGCCGTTCAATAAACCTATCTGGCTGGCGCTTGGCCGCCGGACCGGGGCCGGAATGGCCCCGACCCGCAGTTGGAGGAGGATCATGTCCGAACCGATCATGACGACCATCGATGGGAACGAGGCGGCGGCACACGTCGCCTATCGCGTCAACGAGGTCTGTGCGATCTATCCGATCACACCGTCGTCGACGATGGCCGAACTCGCGGACCAGTGGTCGAGCGAAGGCCGGCCGAACATCTGGGGGAGTGTTCCGGATGTCGTCGAAATGCAGAGCGAGGCGGGCGCGGCAGGGACCGTGCACGGGGCGCTTCAAGCTGGTGCGCTGACGACCACCTTCACGGCGTCACAAGGGCTCATGCTGATGATCCCCAACATGTACAAAATCGCTGGCGAACTTACGTGTGCCGTCTTCCACGTCGCAGCGCGCTCCCTGGCCGCCCATGCGTTGTCGATTTTCGGCGATCACGCTGATGTGATGGCGGTGCGCTCTTCCGGCTTCGCGCAACTAGCCGCCGGTTCGGTGCAGGAAGCACACGACATGGCGCTGATTGCGCAGGTGGCGACGCTCGAATCGCGCATTCCGTTCATTCACTTCTTCGATGGGTTCCGCACATCGCACGAGGTGAACAAGGTGAAGTTGCTGTCCGACGAGGTGCTGCGCGAGATGATCGACGACGATCTCGTCATCGCCCATCGCCGCCGTGCACTGAATCCCGACAATCCCTTCATCCGCGGCACCGCGCAGAACCCCGACGTTTACTTCCAGGGGCGCGAAGCCATCAATCCGTTTTACACTCGGGTGGCAGGGATCGTCGAAAATGCAATGGAGAGGTTCGCCGATCTCACGGGACGCCGCTATCGGCTGTTCGACTATTTCGGTGCACCGGATGCCGAGCGGATTATCCTGCTCATGGGCTCGGGTGCCGACACGGCGCGGGAGACCGTCGAGTATCTCGTCGATAGAGGCGAGTCGGTCGGCGTTCTGCAGGTGCATTTGTACCGTCCCTTCTCAGCTGCCCATCTTCTAGCGGCCTTGCCGACATCGACAAGGGCGATCGCTGTGATGGACCGCACCAAGGAACCGGGGAGTTCTGGCGAGCCGCTCTATCAGGACGTCATCGTGTCGCTCGCCGAGGCAGCAGCCAACAACTCCCTGCCCTTCGCCTCGATGCCCAAGGTGTTTGGCGGCCGCTACGGCCTGTCGTCGAAAGAGTTCACGCCAGCCATGGTCAAGCGGGTGCTCGATGAAGCCAGCGAAGGGACGCCACGGAACCACTTCACCATCGGCATCAACGACGACGTAAGCCAAACGAGCCTCGACTACGATCCGTCGTTCACCACCGAGGGCGATGATGTTTTTCGCGCCATGTTTTTCGGGCTTGGCGCCGATGGCACGGTTGGCGCCAACAAGAATACGATCAAGATCATTGGCGAAGATCCGGAGTTTCATGCTCAGGGATACTTCGTTTACGACTCGAAAAAATCCGGCTCGCAAACGGTCTCGCACGTCCGCTTCGGCCAGCACCCGATCCGGTCAACTTATTTGATTCAGAGCGCCAACTTCATTGGCTGCCACCAGTTCAATTTCATCGAGAAGACGGATGTGCTGGAAGACGCCGCTGAGGGAGCAACGTTCCTCCTCAATAGTCCCTTTGGCCCCGATGAGGTCTGGGAGAAACTGCCGCGGCCGGTTCAGGAACAGATCATTAACAAGAAGATCAAGTTCTATGTGATCGACGGTGCAAAGGTAGCCCGCGAAACGGGCATGGGAAGCCGGACGAATACGATCATGCAGACCTGTTTTTTCGCGATTTCCGGCGTGCTGCCACGCGACGAAGCCATCGCCAGGATCAAGAAGTCGATCGAAAAAACCTACGGCAACAAAGGCGAAGAGGTGGTGCGACGCAACTTCGAGGCGGTCGACCACACCGTCAGCCAACTGCATCAAGTGCAGGTACCGGATCGCGTGACCAGTACGTTGGAGCTGTTGGACGTCGTGCCAGATGCGGCACCCGATTTCGTCAAGAAAGTCACTGCCATGATGATGGCCGGCAAGGGCGACGAACTCCCGGTCAGCGCATTGCCGATCGACGGCACGTTCCCATCGAGCACCACCCGCTGGGAGAAGCGCAACATCTCGGCCTTCATCCCGATTTGGGAACCCGATATCTGCATTCAGTGTGGCAACTGCTCCTTCGTTTGCCCGCACGGCGTCATCCGCAGCAAGCTCTATGACCAGTCCCGCTTGACAGACGCCCCTGAGGGCTTCAAGGCCGCCCCGATTGACATCCGCGGCTTCCCCGACACGCGCTACACGCTGCAGATTTATGCGGAAGACTGCACCGGTTGCGCCCTCTGCGTCGAGGTTTGCCCGGCCAAAAGCAAGGAAGCAACCGGTCGCAAGGCGATCAACATGGACTGGAAAGAACCGGTCTTGGAACAGGAAAAAGCGAACGTCCGCTTCTTCGAGACCCTGCCCGTTAACGAGCGCTCGCGTGTGGACTTTTCGACCGTGCGTGGCGTGCAGTTCCTTGAGCCGCTGTTCGAGTTCTCCGGAGCCTGCGCTGGGTGCGGCGAGACGCCTTACGTGAAGTTGCTGTCCCAGCTCTTTGGCGATCGGCTGATGGTCGCCAACGCCACGGGTTGCTCTTCGATCTACGGCGGCAACCTGCCGACCACGCCTTGGGCGATCAATCACGAAGGCCGCGGTCCGGCCTGGGCCAACTCGCTGTTCGAGGACAACGCCGAGTTCGGCTTCGGCATGCGCCTCGCCGCCGACAATCATCTCGTGATGGCATCGAGACTGCTCGACGGTCTGCGCAATCAGCTGGGGTCCGAGTTGGTCGACCAAGTCCTGTCGAGCCCGCAGCGCACCGAATCGCAGATCCGCCAGCAGCGGGTTCTCGTCGAGCAACTCAAACAGCGACTGGCGGCTTTGGACGGTGACGCGGCGAAGCATCTGCTCACCCTCGCCGACCATCTGGTTCGCCGAAGCGTCTGGATCGTCGGCGGTGACGGGTGGGCCTACGATATCGGGTCCTCTGGCGTCGACCACGTCCTGGCCAGCGGACGAAACGTCAACATCCTTGTCCTGGACACCGAGGTTTATTCCAACACCGGGGGCCAGGCATCGAAGTCGACGCCGATGGGCGCGGTGGCCAAATTCGCCAATGCGGGCAAGCATGTCGGCAAGAAAGATTTGGCTCTGCAAGCGATCTCGTACGGCAACGTCTACGTGGCGCGAATCGCCTTCGGGGCGAATCCCCAACAGACTCTGCTCGCCTTTCGCGAAGCCGAAGCCTACGAAGGCACATCACTGATTCTCGCCTACAGCCATTGCATCGCGCATGGCATCAACATGCAGAATGGCCTCGACCAGCAAAGCCGGGCGGTCCACAGCGGTCACTGGCCTTTGATCCGATTCAACCCAGAGGTTCGGGCCGCGGGTGAGAACCCGTTCTCGCTCGACTCACCGCGGCCGACCATGGCGCTGCGCGACTATACCGAACAGGAATTGCGTTATCGCATGCTCATTCGCACCAATCCCCGCGAAGCGAAGCTGCTGATGGAAATGGCGCAAAAGGCCGTCGACCAAAAGTGGAAGCTCTACGAGGAAATGGCGGCGATGCATCAGAATTGACGCACCGTATCGGCAGGAAAGCGCAGCAAGCCTCATCACCGTCAGCGCCAAGGGGCCCATCATGGATCTGAGCACAACCTATCTCGGCATGCCGCTGAAGCATCCGATCGTCGCGTCGGCGGGGCCGCTTTCGAGCACGCTCGACGGAATCCGCCGCCTCGAGGATGCGGGCGCTTCGGCTGTCGTCCTGTTCTCGCTGTTCGAGGAACAAATCCAACGCGAGAATGAAGCCTTCGCCCATCTGACCGAGGTCGGCACCGAGAGTTTCGCCGAAAGCCTAAGTTATTTTCCGGACGTTGAGGATTACCATGTCGGCCCTCAGGAATACTTGAACCTCATTCACCGGGCATCCGAGTCCCTCGACATCCCGGTGATTGGTAGTCTCAACGGAATCACCGACGCCGGCTGGACTGAATACGCCAAGGAGATCCAGGACGCCGGCGCAAAGGCCCTCGAACTGAATATCTTCTACATCCCGGCCGACATCGAGACCTCGGGGCGCGAAGTGGAGGAGCGGTATGTCCAGATCGTCCGCCACGTGAGCGAAGCCATTTCGATTCCCGTTGCGGTCAAGCTCAGCCCGTTCTTCAGCGCCACCGGCGACATGGCCCGCCGGCTTGTCGACGCCGGAGCTGAAGGTCTCGTGCTGTTCAATCGCTTCTATCAGCCGGATTTCGATCTCGACTCGCTCGAAGTCATGCCGAACCTCGAACTCAGTCGGGCGAGCGAAGTTCGTCTGCCGCTGTTGTGGATCGCCATTCTATACGGACGGCTGTCGGTGTCACTCGCCGCGACACGCGGAGTGGAAAGCGCCAGCGAGGTAGTGAAATACCTGATGGCAGGCGCGGACGTGACGATGACGACCTCGGCCCTGCTGCGCAACGGAGCCGGATACCTCAGAACGCTGGTCAATGACCTCGAAGAGTGGATGGTCCGGCGCGACTACGAGTCCGTGACCCAGATGAAGGGTTCAATGAGCCAGCGCAACGTCGCCGATCCCAGCGCCTTCGAACGGGCGAACTACATCAAGGTGCTCGAAAGCTACAAAAGTCCCTACATACCATGAATGACTTGTCTGTAGCGGTGACTTTCGAGCCACGCAATGCGGACTACCAGAACGCCCTGGAGCGCTACGTTGCCGCCCAAGATTATCTGCAGTTGGTTGGCGTCGTTCTGTCGCGGGCAGCACCCGGCGAGGCGGTTTACCGCGTCGGGTTTCGCCCGGACCTCGGACAGCAGAACGGTTTTTTCACGGTGGTGTCATCGGCGGCATTGCGGAGGCTGTGATGGGTGCCGCTGCGTTTGCCCTTGTCGCCGCTGGCGATAACGTTGTCGGGGCCGAATATAAGCTCAATCTCCTCTCCCCCGCCCTGGGTTCTGCGCTGTTCGCCCGCGGGAGCGTCGTCAAGGCGGGCCGCACGCTGATCGTTTGCCGCGCTGACGTCTTCGTGGAGGCGGCAGATGGCAATTCGCGCCTATGCGCTATCGGCCAGGGCGCCATGGCCGTCGTCACTCGCTGATCACAATCCCCCTGCTCCCCCTAAATCCCTAGAAAGGTTTGCTGGGCCTCGGCATCGGCGGCGAAGTCGGCCATCGCCCCTTGCCAACGGAGCCGCCCTGTCTCCAGCACCAGCGCGCGGTCGGCAACGGCGGCGGCGAACGTCAAGCTTTGCTCCGAAAGGAGAATCGTCAGGCCGACTTTGCTCAACGCCTGCACGGCCCCAGCGAGATCATCAGCAACCTTCGGTGCCAGACCCGTTACCGGCTCATCCAGCAGTAACAGTCGCGGATTGCCCATCAACGTGCGGGCGATGGTCAACATCTGTTGCTCTCCGCCGCTGAGGTGGCCGCCCCGTCGTTGTCGCAGTTCTGCCAGCGCGGGAAACAGCGAGTAGATCCGCTCCACAGTCCATTGTGCCTGAGCGCCGGAAGGCCGGCGTCGACCGACCTCCAGGTTTTCCTCGACCGTCAAGCCCGTAAAGATCCTTCGGCCTTCCGGGACGTAGCCGATCCCGGCACGCGCGAGCACGTACGGTTCAAGGTTCTGCCGCTGCTGTCCATCGAACGCGATGGTTCCGGCGGCTGGCGGAGTCAATCCGATGATGGCCTTCAGAGTGGTTGACTTCCCGGCACCGTTGCGCCCGAGCAGCGCCGCAACCTCACCGCGGTCAACCGAGAAGCTGATCCCGAACAGCGCCTGCGCTGGCCCGTAGAACACGTCAATATCGGTCAGATCCAACATCAGATGCCGCCGCCGGCGGGCCCGAGATAAACCTCGCGTACCCGAGCGTCAGCGCGCACCGCATCGGTTGTGCCCTCGGCGATCATCTGTCCCCGGTCCAGCACCAGCACCCAATCGGCATGTCCGAATACGATGTCCATGTCGTGCTCCGTGAACAGAACACCGAGTCCCCGTTCGGCAGCGAGGGAATCCACCAACATCATCAAAGACCGGCGTTCACCGGCGGCAATGCCGGCCGTTGGTTCGTCCATCAGCAGCAAGGAAGGGTGACGGGCGAGCGTCGTGGCCAGTTCCAATCGTTTGAGGTCGGAATAGGCGAGCATCTCCGCCGGCAGGCCGGCCGCATCGGCGAGACCGACCCGATCGAGCAGCGCATCGGCTTCAGCAATCCGGAATTGATCGGCTCGCCTCAATAATGACCACAGGCGGCGGTGCCGGGCGAGCAACGCCACCTGCACGTTCTCGCGAACCGTCATTGAACGGAACACCGCCGCAATTTGGAAGGTACGCCCGAGGCCAAGGCGGCAAATCGCGTGCGGCGATTTTCCGGTGATATCGCGGCCCGCGAGACGAACGTGTCCGGCGTCGGGCTTCACCTGTCCCCCCAGCGCATTGAAGCAGGTGGTCTTGCCGGCGCCATTCGGTCCGATGAGCGCCACCCGCTGTCCCGCCGCGACGGTGAAATCAATGCCGTCGACGGCGACCACGGCCCCATAGCGCTTGACCAGTCCCGCGACCGCTAGCAGCGTCATCGGCGTCCCGCCAGCGACCGCCGCGCCAGCAGCGTTTCGACGACGCCATTGGAAAAGCGCAACACCACGGCGATGACAATCAGGCCGAGAGCTGCCCGCCACAAATCGGTGGTGCTCCGCAAAACGGCCTCCAAAGCGGTGAAGGCGGCGGCGCCGACCACCGGTCCGATGATTGTCTGCAAACCGCCGAGAAGGAGCATCACGAGACCGTCAACGGATACCTGAATCTCCAGGATGGCTGGCGAGACGCTGCCTTTCAAGAAGGCGTACAGCCCGCCCCCCATGCCCGCCGCAGCTCCGGCGAGCCCGAACGCCGCCCAGCGCATGCGCCGAACGTCAATACCAAGTGCCTCGGCCCGTTGCGGCGCATCGCGGCCGGCTCGCAGGGCAACCCCGAATGGCGCAATGGTGGCATGCCGCACAATCATGATCGTGACGCCGCATAGCAATAGCGCGAGGATATAGAAGTTGCTTGGATCGCGCGCCCAGGGCGCTGGCCAGACTCCGGGAATGCCGTTGTCGCCGCCCGTCACCTCGTACCACTGAAAGGTTATGGCCCAGAGTATTTGGGCGAATGCCAACGTCAGCATCGCCAGATAAACGCCGGAGCGCCGCACGCAGAACCAACCAATGAGCAGCGCGCCAACCGCAGCAACAATGGGCGCCGCGGTCAACGCCAGAGACATCGGCGCGTCAGCATGCTTGACGAGGAGGGCCGCCGCATAGGCGCCGAGCCCAAGATAGGCGGCATGACCGAACGAGATCATGCCGCCGACGCCGATCAAGAACTGCAGCCCGGCGGCGAACGCCGCAAAGACGAAGATCTCGGAAGCGAGCCGTAGCATGTAGTCGTCGGCCACCAGCGGCAACGCCAACAGCGCCAATCCCACAATGGATGACACCGGCAGGAGCCATGTCAGTTTTGCCGGCGGCCTTGCTTCCGCTGGCGCCGCCGCCTCATGCTGTTCCGGCTTGCCAAGCAGCCCCTGAGGCCGGACGACCAATACTACGGCCATGGCGAGGAAAATCAGGACAAGCGTAATCTCCGGGAAAATGAGGATGCCGAATGCTTGCAGTTCGGCAATCAGCAGCGCCGCAAGAAACGCTCCGAGGACGCTGCCCATGCCACCGATGACGACCACAACAAAAACGTCGGCAATGATGCCGAAATCCATCGCCAAGTTGGCCGGCTCCCGCGGCAACTGCAGGGCACCGCCGAGACCGGCGAGAAATGCGCCGAGAAAGAACACAGAGGCGAACAGCCAACGCCGGTCGACGCCGAGCGCCGCCGTCATCTCGCCGTCCTCTGTGGCGGCGCGCACCAGGATTCCCCACCGTGTTCGATGCAGTAGCAGCCAGAGGCCGGAGAGCGTGGTCAACCCGCAAACGATCAGCACGATGTCCCACGCAGGCACCCGCTCTCCCAGGATGGTGATGGCCCCGCCGACCATCGGCGGCAGCGGACCAAGCAGGTCCTCCGGGCCCCAGAGCCACAGGGTGACATCCTGAACGACGAGCAGGACCCCGAAGGTGGCAACGAGATAAATCAACTCGGGCGCCCCATAGAGGCGACGAATGAGAAGCCGCTCCATCAGCATTCCGAGTAATCCAATGGTGATGGCCGCGCCGAAGAGCCCCACCCAAAAGCCCAGCGCCCCCTCGCCTAGGGTGTCGATCAGCGTATACGCCAGATAGGCACCCAGCATGTAGAACGAGCCGTGGGCGAAATTAATGATCCGGGTCACGCCAAAAATGACCGTTAGGCCGGATGCCACGATGAACAGCGCCGACGCGTTGGCGAGGCCCGAGAGGAACTGGACGAGGGCGAAGCTCATCGATCCGGATGTTCCGGCGGGATCGCCGCCTGCAATTCGGCTTTGCCGATGCGGTTCAGTTGGCCGGACGTTTCGCCGCCGCCTCGTTTGGCGGCGGCAGATAGTCGACACCGTCGCCGAAACGCCAGTCGACCATGCGCGGCATCCCGTCCTGCACGGTCAACCGACCAACGAACGTCCCCATCGTGCTCTGTTGGTCGGCGACGCGGAAGGTCACCGGACCGAGTGGGGTCTCCAATTCCAGGCCTCGCAAGGCCGCCGTAACAGCTTCTGCATCGGTCGAGCCGGCCTTCGCGATCGCCGCCGCAATCGTCTTCAGCGCAACATACCCGACCACGGATCCGAGCCTTGGGTAATCGTTGAACCGCTGCTGATACGCTTCACGGAAGGCCGTGTGCTCCGGAGTCTCGATTGCGTACCACGGATAGCCGGTAACGATCCAGCCTTCTGGCGCCTCGGCGCCAAGTGGGTCTATCCAGTCCGGCTCGCCTGACAACATACTGACAACTGGTCGGTCGTCGAACAACCCGCGCAGCCTCCCCTCCCGAACGAATTGCGCCAGGTCCGAGCCGAAGGTGACGTTGAACACGGCGTCCGGTTTGGCGCGGGCGAGCGCCCGCACCGTTGCCCCGGCGTCGATCTTACCTAGCGCGGGCCATTGTTCGCCAACCCACTCAACGTCGGGACGACGTGCAGAAAGCAGAGTGCGGAATGCGCCGACGGCCGATTTTCCGTATTCATAGTTGGGTGCAACGGTTACCCAGCGGGTGGCGGGCAGCTTGGCGGCTTCCTCGGCCAGCATTGCCGCCTGCACCCAAGTTCCGGGTCGCAGCCGGAAGGTATATGGGTTACCGGCCTCCCAGACGATGGCATCGGTCAGCGGTTCGGCGGCAATGAACGGCAACTGGCGCTGGTTGGCGTAGTCGGCAACGGCGAGGCCAACGTTGGAAAGCAACGTGCCGACCAGAACCACCACGTTCTCGCGGGTCACCAGTTCGTCGGCGACGGTTACTGCGTCGCCGGGACGGCCGCCATCATCTTTGGAGATCACCTCCAGGGGGCGGCCGAGCACACCGCCGACAGCGTTGATCTCGTCAAGCGCCAACCGCCAGCCATCGCGATAGGGAAAGGTGAAGGCCGGGAACCGCGTGTAACTATTGAGCTCGCCAATACGGATCGGCTCGGCAGCGCGCGCACCGGAGACGCACCATGAGACCGTCACAACGGCGAGACCGAGGGCGACGAGCCCCCGCCGCAGCCAGAGACTCTTCCGGAGCCAGAAATCCTTCATCGACCGTGCCTCCCCGTTGACCGTCCGCTTGCGCGTGCGCATCGTTGCGTGCCCCGCTCGCGTCTAGATATCGCCTGCGGTGGAACCGACGCAACACCGCCGCGTCTCGACATCGCGCGGTCTAACGGATATGCGATACCGAGATACAGTGGGATGTGGGTATGGAGTGGGTTTTTCTCAGTATCGCAATACTTTTCGAGATCGCGGGCACGGTTTGCTTGAAGCTGTCGGACGGTTTTTCGCGCCTCGTCCCCTCGCTGGTGATCTTTCCAGCCTACGCTGTCAGCTTCACGTTTCTGGCCATGGCGGTAAAGGTGTTGCCGATCAGCGTTGCCTATGCGGTCTGGTCCGGCGTGGGCACGGCCGTCATCGCGCTCGTCGGCGTCGTTTGGCTGCGCGAGCCGGCAAACATTGCCAAACTGGTCTGCATCGCGATGGTCATCGCCGGTGTCGTCGGTTTGCACCTCGTCGAGCGCGCGGGCGGACCGGAATGAGGGGCCGCCTTCCCGACACGGTCCGCTTTGTCGCAGGAGTGTGGACGCAAGTTCTGCGGGCACCGCCCTCATTTGAGAATCGGCCGGCCTTGTTCCTCGATCGCGATGGTGTCATCGTCGAGGACGTGGGCTATCTGCGCCGGCCCGAGGACGTGCGTCTCCTGAGCGCGGCAAAAACCGTTATTGCCCAGGCCAACGCGTGCGCCGTGTTCGTGGTCATCGTCACCAACCAGTCGGGCATTGGCCGCGGCCTTTACGACTGGGCCGACTTCGCCGCCATCCAGGACATAATTCTTGAGCGGCTGGCGGGTGCGGGGGCGAAGGTGGATGCCGTCTATGCCTGTCCGCAGCATCCGGAAGCCATGGCACCCTTTCGGCATCCGGATCCGCCGGCACGCAAGCCGAATCCGGGCATGCTGCTGGCTGCGTCGTCGGCCTTGCCGATCGATCTCTCAGCCTCCTGGATCGTCGGTGATCGCGATCGGGACCTGGAAGCCGGACGACGCGCCGGTCTGGCGGGGGGACTTCTCGTGAATGGCGCCGGCGCTTTAAAAACGGCTGCAGCCGAGAAAGCTGGCTCGCGTCCGGGCGACGGTTTTCTCTGGAAGCACGGGCGCTCAATCGCCGACGCACTTGCGCTGCCGCTGTTCGGCGCCGCCGATTAGGTACGGCCGTAGTGGATGACTTCGGTCCAGACACCTTCGAGACGCCTGAGCGCGCGGCAGAGGTTATTGATTTCGGAACTGTCTAGATCGTGCTCGGCCAGACTTCCGGCGATCCGCTCCTCGAGGCTCCGAATGTGCTCCACGACGGAGCGCGCCTTGTCGGTCAGAACGATGGTCACCGACCGCCGATCGTGGTCAGCGCGCCGTTGCACGAGGAAGCCCATCTCCGTCAGTTTCTTGATGTTGTAGGAAACGTTCGAGCCTTGATAGTAGCCGCGCTCGATGAGGTCGCGGATCGTGATCTCCTCGTCGCCGATGTTGCTGAGAAGGAGGGCCTGGACGCCATTCAATTCGCGGAGTCCGAGGCGGGTGAGTTCGGCGCGAAGCACGTCGAGGAAGCGCCGATGCAGACGTTCGATGGCGCGGGTCAGATCAAGATAATCGCGCCGCACCGATGCGGAATCCGGTTGCTCCGAAGCATCCGGGGCGACATCCGCAGTCTGCTCAATCAGGTCCAAATCGGTCAAGACACTCTCCTTGCCTAGTCTCGGTTGTCGTCCGACGAAGCCCTTGTCGGATGCGGATCGGCCCCTCCGATCGATCAATCGTTGCGTCCTGCCGCTGCGGCGGGACGCAAGTCGTTGCTCTTGGCGTGGTCGGTGCCCCCGACACGGTTGGACCGGTACGGGGATCCGCCCGCAGCCTCGGCGTCACTCTCGCTGAAGGTGGTCGACGGCTTGGTGATGTTTTGCGTCCCTCATCCAGCCACTGACTTCTGCTTCCTCGACGGCTCCTCGCGCGCGGCAAAGTGGTCGACGCGTTTCATACACGTGAAGCCACATATAACCCATAAGGGGTATATCGGAAAGGATACGGCATCGCCAAAAGTTGAGCAAGATGCTTCTAAACCTTCCGATGCGTTTTGGGCTCTCCACTGTCAACCAAAGTGCCTGCACGGCAGATTATCTGCAACCTTCGCCTCAATTTAGTCGAAAATTTAGGAAAATTGCGTCCAATGGGCGTGTCTGCGTGGATGATACGTCGTAAAAGCTGAAATTCTTATAATACGCACGCATTATGCTTGCATCGTTTACTGTATGTTCGTATTATGTTCCTCGACGGCGAGCGGATAATCTGCCGCGGTCGTCCGGGCCGGACCGCGCAAAAGCGCCACACGTTTGGACCGCTCCCTCGAGAAATCCACAGGCCGCGAAAAAAAACGGTCGCCCCAATGACGGAGAGAGGAACGATGACCGACCTTTCGATGCACGGGCGGACGTGCACCCGATCGCTCCAGCAGCGCCGCCCCTCGACCGGCCGTTCGAGTCAAACACCCCTCGGCCAGCGCCACCCCGCCCTGCTCGACGCGCAAACCGAGGTGGATCTGATCGTCGGTTGGCGCGACCGTGGCGATGCCAAGGCGCTGCATCGTCTTGTGACGAGCTATCAGTGTCTCGTGAACAAAATCGCCGCCCGCTATCGCGCATCTGGCGTTCCCATGGAAGATCTGATCGCCGAAGGCAACGTCGGCTTGATGCATGCCATCGGTCGCTTCGACCCGGAACGCGGCTTTCGACTTTCTACCTACGCCATGTGGTGGATTCGGGCGGCGATCAGCGATTTCGCCCTTACTACATCGTCCATGGTCCGGGTCGTAAGCTCAGATCGTCAGAAGCGGATCTTTTTCGCGCTTCGCCGGGTCAAGGCAAGGCTTGCGAGTACAGAGCGCGAACGGCTGTCGGATGAGGCCGTAGAACACCTAGCCAGAGATCTTGCGGTGCCTCCGGCAGAGGTCGCCGAGGTTCGGGACTGGATGGATGGCCGGGATCTGTCGATCAACGTGGCCGCCGGTTACGACAATGACGGGTGCGACGAATGGCAAGACTTCTTGGTCGATGAGGCAGCGGACCCAGAGGCTGCGTACATTGCCGAGGATCAAACAAAAAAGCGCCGCGCGCTGATGATGCATGCCCTGAAGACCCTCGACGATCGCGAAAGACAGATCGTCGTCGCCCGTCAACTCAGTGACGAGCCGTGTAAACTTTCTACCCTCGGAGCGCGTTACGGAGTGAGCCGGGAGCGCATACGCCAGATTGAGACGCGAGCCTTGCAGAAGCTGCGGCGGCGGGTTCACGAGATTGCGGCGACTCAGGGGATCCTGGACGACGGCGAGGCATGAAGTCGCACTGTGGCCAGCGGCGGCGGCCATTCTGGGCAGCCGCCAGTGGCCGAATGTCTGGTCATGATCAGCTACTCTGATTATATCCATGTGGAAATGTGCGCCGCCGCGTTTCGCGCTCCGTTTCGTCTGCCTTGCCCGCCATGGCGAGTGCGGGATCGTAATTCGGCGTTTTCCGATCACGTTTGGGGAGAAGGTAGAGTGCGTAATGTTCGGCGGTGGGGCGAGTGGCGGCAATCGATCGCCCTCGCTTGTCTTTCGGCGGGAATGCTCGCGTTTGCGGCATGCAGTGGCGAGCCGCCCTCCTACGCTCTACCGTCTGAAGGCGGCGCTGCACCGTACGCTCGGACACATTCACAAGCGCTGGCCCTGGCGCGGTTCGACGAAGCCTTCAGCCACTATGCCACACAGCCGGGGGATACGCGCCAGCGCAAGCACTTTCGTGACGCATTTCAACGGATCCGTACCGAATACGTGGAGGACGTTTCCGACGAAGATTTGATTAACGCGGCCATTGCCGGCATTGAGGAAAAAGATCCGGCTCCGGGCTCCGTGCCTGCAGGGGAACTGGTGGAACTCGCCCTCGACGCGATGACCTCGTCGCTCGACCCGCATTCCACTTACCTCAACGCCGACGAGTTGCGGGACACCGAAATTTCGCTGACCGGCCGTTTCGGCGGACTCGGCATTCGGGTTGCGCGGGAAGAGGGTGAGATTCGGATCATATCGCCGATCGAGGGTACGCCCGCTGATCTCGCTGGCATCAAGGCCGGCGATCTCGTGACACACATTGATGGCCAACCGGTAGTGTCGATGACCCTGATGCAGGCGGTCAATGCCATGCGCGGCGAGCCCGGATCCCGCATCATGCTAAAGATCAAGCGCGGGTCGCGACCGCCCTTCGACGTCACGCTGACGCGGGCGGTGATCAACATTGTCCCAGCCCGATGGGCCACCTACGGGACTGTCGGCTATCTTCGCATTGTCAACTTCAACGTAAATTCGGCGCAAGAAGTGGAGAACGCGGTCGCGCAGATCCGACAGCAGCTTGGCAACGGAATGACCGGCTTGGTCATCGACCTGCGGCGCAATCCCGGCGGCGCATTTGGTCAGGCGGTCCAGATTGCAGACTTTTTCCTCGACGAGGGGGTCATCGTGGAAGTACGCGGTCGCGGCGGCCAATCCCTGCGGGAACACCGCGCCACGCATGGCGATGTGATCGGCGGTCTGCCCATCGTGCTGCTCATCGACGGCGGATCGGCGTCGGCCTCGGAAATCGTCGCCAGCGCCTTACAGGATCATGACCGGGCGGTGGTGATGGGAACGCCCTCATTCGGCAAGGGCTCCGTGCAAACCCTACTCCGATTGCCTGAGGAAGGAGCAGTCAAGCTGACCACGGCTCTATACTACGCGCCCTCGGGGCGATCGATCCAAGCGCTTGGCGTGGTGCCGCAGGTCAATCTCGTCAGCGCCGAGGCGCCCGAGATTTCAGTGACCGATGACCCCGTGCGTCGTGAGTCGGACCTGCCCGGTGCCTTCCCGTCGCAGGGTCGTCAGTGGTCCGCTGCGAGCTCCCGGATCGACACGAGCCTGTGCCCATCCCTCGGTGGCCGCATCGATCCGGAAGTAGGCTGCGCCGTCGCGGTCCTGCAGGCCGGCTCCGTCGAGGATTTTTTATCTACTATGACGCGCGTACGGCGTGGCGACGGATGACCCGCCGCCGCCATGCCCGCGACCCACGGCTGACCGAGCGGATCGATTCCCACCTAGTGGTCCAAGTCTGACGCTTGAGTCCCATTGGGGATTCCCATGCGTGTCA
>CAZVRW010000065.1:0-18480 GCA_964630265.1 uncultured Rhodospirillaceae bacterium | reverse complement strand
AAGCCGCGTCCCGCAAGCCGCCCACAATCCCGCGTCAGCGGGTTAGTTCAATCGCTCCACTTGCAACTACGGATGCTGTCAAAAACTCAACAATTATACAAAGGTTTCACGTTAACAACAAGACAAAAAAGGCAGGCCACTCGATGCAAAGAGACAGGCTTTTAAGCGAAGACATGGCTTCAAGCGCATCAGACGCTAGATGGTGGAGACGCGTATGAAATTTGTACGCAAAAATGCTGCGCAATCTCAAGCATAGGGCCACTCAATTGCTGTCTTACCCGCGAGGCAATGAAAATGCAATCCTGCATTGAATTATATATATCATTGCTGATCATAATAAATTGTATCTGATTTGTGGTATAGTGAACGTTATCAAAGCGTTTTCAATGCGTAGTGCATCCGAGCGTATACATAAGCGTGGCATGCTGCGGAAAAAGTCTGTGCAACGTGCCACGATCACCATCCTGAGTTCGCAACAAATAACCTCTACTTTCCTGGACATGCGTGAATAGCCAATCTTTTCGATGAGTATTCGCCGAGTGAGGCGACGGCTCACTGCGTCCGATCCGGGAAAGCGACAGCCCGGCTGCGCGAGTCACGTCCGCCCAGAATGTCGTTGTGCCGGCAGGTGCAGCGTCGTGCTGCGGCGCGGGCCGTGGTAGACTATGGCGTCCGGGTTGGTGGTGGCGCCTTGGCCTCTTTGGGGCCGCCGCCGGAAACCCCAGCCACAGGATCAGGAGTGTGTCATGAGGACTATGCGCACCGTTGCTTTGTTGGCGGGGCTCGCCGTTGGGCTGGCGTTGCCCGCCGTTGCCCAACAAGCCGCGCCGCAGGAGCCGCCGGCTCAAATGATGGGCCAGGGGCAGATGATGGGACAGGGCCAGATGATGGGGCGCGGCATGATGCGTGGCCCGGGAATGGGCATGGGAATGGGCCCGGGAATGGTCATGGGCCCGGGAATGGGCCAGGGAATGGGCCAGGGAATGGGCATGGGGCCCATGATGGGCATGCGCGGCATGATGGGCGGCGGCATGATGGCCGGGCCGGGGCGGCATATCGAGGGGCGCCTCGCCTTCCTGAAGACCGAACTGGCCATCACCCCGGCGCAGGAGGAGGTATGGTCAGCCTACGCCGAGGCGCGACGGAGTTCCGCCGCGTCGATGCAGGCCATGCACGAGACGATGATGGCAGGGGACCCGCCGGCGACGCCGCCCGAGCGGATGCAACGGCATGCCGAGATGATGGCGTCCCGCCTCGCCGCCCTGGAGCAGGTTCGCGCGGTGGCGGCGCCGCTCTACGACGCCCTCAGCCCGGAGCAGAAGGAGACCGCCGACGACCTCATGGGCATGATGTAGGCACTGCCACGAGGCGTGCCGCTAGCGCCCCGCTCGCTCAGCGCCCGCGCGCTCAACGCCCGCTCGCTCAACGGTAGTCGGGATTGGGGTTGTCGAGCCGGCAACCGGCTTCCCAGGCGCTTCGTACGTTGCCATGCGCCGGGATGCCGCCGGCCGCGCGCAACAGCCGCGCCATGTGCATGAGATTCCAAGTCATGAAGGTGGTGTTGCGCTGTGTGAAATCGTTCTCGGGGCCGCCGGAGCCTGCGTCGGCATAGGACGGTCCGGGGCCGGCTTCGCCGATCCACCCGGCGTCGGCCTGGGGCGGGATCAGATAGCCCAGATGTTGCAGGGCATAGAGGACGGTCATGGCGCAGTGCTTCACGCCGTCCTCGTTGCCCGTGACGATGCAGCCGCCGACACGGCCATAATAAATGTACTGCCCGCGGTCGTTCAGCGTGCCGGACTCGCCGTAAAGTCGCTCGATCACCCGTCGGCAGACCGAGCTTTCCTCGCCCAGCCAGATCGGCGTCCCGATGACCAGGATGTCGGCCGCCATGACCTCGCGGCAAAGCTCCGGCCAGTCATCCCGGTCGAAGCCGTGGTCCCGCATGTTTGGATACACCCCCGGCGCCAGGTCGTAGTCCACCGGGCGGAGGCGCTCGACGACGATGCCGTTGGCCTCCATGATCGCCTGCGACACCTCCAGCAGTTTCTCCGTATGGGAGAGCGTGCCCGTCGGCTTGAGTGTGCAGTTCAGAAAAAGCGCGGAGAGTCCAGAAAAATCATAACCATGACCGTCGCACAGGCTTTGCTGTTTTGGGCTCAGAACCATTGTATTTTCTCCTGTTTTTTCAGCTTAAGAGCCGAATGCTTCGTGGACCTTGGCAAGGCCGAAATGCATCGCCTGGGAGAGGCTTTGCAACGAGACATTTGAAACGTTCATGGGATCAGCTCCCGCTCCGGGTGATGGGTCAGAGACGATCGGCGCAACCACCGATCGCGGGAGGTGATGCGTCGGCCCGCTTCATGATCACCGAGGATGCCCCGAGACCTGTCGGCAAGCGAATCACGTGCCCGCGACCGATTGGCACCGGGTACGGCCGGCTTGACAGCGGCATGGCGCCTGCACCACGGTCGACGGCACCGGCGTTGGCAAATCGATGCGACAATTTCTGGAGAAACCGCCGAAACACAGGCCATCGCATTGGGGCAGGCCGAACGTGGTGCTGCGTCACGGCAAACGAAGGACACCCGAATGCTGAAGCAGCATTTGCCTTTCATCTCCTATCCTTACACCGGCGAAGATACCGCCTGCGCGCTGTGTGGTGCCGCCGATGCCCTTCTGCTGTGCTCAACGGATCGCCGGTGGAAGCCTTTGCGCTCGGTTGCCTGCGTCCAGTGCGGTTTGATCCGCACGGCGCCCATGCCCACGGAAGACGAATTGCAATCCTACTATGCGAACGAATACCGAGCCGACTACCAGTTTGCGGGCAAGACGCCGCCAAAATTTCATCGCGCCCGATCGATGCGCGAGGCCGAACAGCGGCTCGCCCTCCTGAATGAGGTCATCCGCCCCGGCGCACGCGTGCTCGACGTGGGGTGCGGCAGTGGCGAGTTCTTGGACGTGGCGCAGAAACAAGGCTGCTCGGTCGTCGGCATCGATCCGGGCTCGACGTATGTGGACTTTGCGCGATCCGCCTATGGCGTCGACGTGCTGCCGGTCGCGTGGAACGAGGCGACCTTTGGCGACGGCGCCTTCGACGTGATTTCCTGCCATCATGTCCTGGAACACCTGCGGGAGCCCGTGGCGGCGCTGCGGGCGATGGTGCGTTGGCTGAAACCCGACGGGCGCATCTATCTCTCTGTGCCGGATATGCGGCCGAACGCGAAGCCGTCGTTCGAGCGGTTTCATTTCGCTCACATCCACGGCTTCACGCCAGAAACCTTGCAAGGGACGGCGGCGGCGGCAGGCTTGGTGGCGGTGGACGGCGACTTGCGGGCAACGACGGACATTTTCCGCAAGGCCTCGGCCGCCGAGCTGGCGCTCGACCGGGTCCGCGCCCGGATCATTGATCGCGGTCGCGCCGGGCGGTTGCAGGCCGGATACCCCGACGACTCGATCGCCACCTACGTCTTCCGGGGCGGATGGTTCCGCGATGCCGGCCGACGCTTCGCCAAGTGGCGGCGCGACACCTTCAGCTAGCCGCACGCCAACCCGGCCTCATGCGACGGGCGGCCCCGCCGATGGCCGACGACGACAGTGGATGGCGGGGTGGGAAAGGGATATCGTCGGCGTCGGATGATTCGGCCGGCACGCTCGCATCACCGGCGACGCGGCCACAGGGAGGACGAACCATGGACGAGCAACACAGCGACCTCTGGCCCTATGCGAACCCCGGCCGGCTCGGCCGGCTTTTCGTGCGACTCGGCTGGATCGGTTTCTGGTTGCAGTTCGCCCTGCTCGCCGTGGTCGTTGCCTTGACCGTCTACGTGATTATCTTCGGCGCGCCGGCCGCCGTCAACCGCAGCGCCATCGGCCTGGAGAACTGGCTGTCCACCGGCAGCTTGCTGGTGCTGCTGTTCACCACCGCCTGGTTCTATCGCTATGTGCGGATGGGCAGGACCTTCGGCGATCCGGACGACTGTCCGCCGCCGGCGAGGACCCTGTCGACGTTGTGGATCGGGCTGTGGGCGGGCTTCGTCGGCATCCTGTTCTCGACACTGCTGTTGTTCGGCGCCGTCGGCCGGCTGCTGATGACCCTGATGGCGCAGCCGCAGATCGGCATCATGATCGCGCCGCCGCCGGGCAGCGAGGCGGCGGCGTCGGTGACGGTGATCGACGCGGTGAGCCTGATGAGCCTGGTTGTGGTGCTGTTCGCCGAGTTGGTCGTGCTGGCGCTGACCCTATGGCTGCTGCTGCGGACGATGAAGGCGACGCAGCAGGCCGCGGTTGAACCGGCGGCAGAACTGGCGGCCTGACGGGCCGGCGCAGCGGTCGCCAAATCGGGAACGGGTGGCGGACGGGTCGACATGAGGGCACTGGACGGTTTCTCGCCGGTGGCGCGGTCGCTCTTGGTCGGCGCGGCGATCGCCATCATCATCGTCGTCCTGCAATGGGGGTCGCCGCTGCTCTCGCCGATCCTGCTCGCCCTGTTCATCGCGGTGGTCGCGACGGAGCCGTTGCGCTGGCTGCAGCGGCGGGGCCTGCCGAAATGGTTTGCGCTCGCCGTCGTCTTCATGCTGCTGGAGGCTACCGGCCTGCCAGCGAAGCTCAAGGCCGCCTTCCACCCCGGGCCCGAGACCGAGGAGCGGCTGCGCCGGGCGGTCCGGTCGATCAATCGCTACATGGTGATCAAGTCCCTGACCAGCCTGGCGACGGCGGCCTTGGCGTTCGCGTGGCTGTGGTTGCTCGGGGTCGAGTTCCCGGTCCTCTGGGCCATCTTCGCCTTCGTCTTCAACTTCGTGCCGTTCGTCGGGGCGGTGCTGATGTTGATCCCACCGACGCTGCTGGCGCTGGTGCAGATCGACGTGGCGACGGCCCTGCTGGTCGCCGCCGGCTTCGTCGTCATCAACACGATGATCGGCAGCATCATCGAGCCGCGGGTCATGGGCCGGGGCCTCGGCGTGTCGACGCTCGCGGTGTTTCTCTCCCTCTTGTTCTGGGGCTGGGTGTTCGGGACGGTCGGCGTGGTGTTGTCGGTGCCGCTGACCCTGGCGGCGATCATCGCGCTGGATGCCAACCCGCAAACGCGACCGCTCGCCATCCTGCTCGGTCCGGACGTGCGCGGGGCACCGGCCGCCGGTGCGCCTCCCGACGGCCCCCCGCAACCGCCGGGCGCTGGCTAGCGGGGCGCGGACGGGCGATGCGATGATCCGGCCGGGCGGCGAGACAACGGTGCCGGCGCTTGCTATAGATCGTCCGGCGCGGGCCGGGTGCCGGGCGCGGGATGATGGAGACGATGCGACCATGAAAAACTCGACGCCACAAAGACGGGTGTTCGCGACCGGGCTCTCGGCGCTGCTGGCGCTGGCCGCCACCGCGGCCAACGCCCAGACCGCCGCCGGGACCGCCGCCGGGACCGCGTTCGACACGGACCAGCCCTTGATCTGCGCCGTCGGCGAGGTCAGCGAATGCCGGGAGGCCGAGGCCTGCGTCAATGGGCCGGCCGCGCTGTTCAACCTGCCGATGTTGATGCGGGTCAACTTGGCGGACAAGACCGTGGAGTCGATCCGCGACAACGCCGAGCGGCGAGTCTCGCCAATCCTCGACATGGCCATACAGGGCGACGCCCTGATGCTGCGGGGCGTCGACGGCGAGACGGCCTGGGTGGCGGCGATCCGACGATCGAGCGGCCGGATGACGGTGACTACGCTGAAGGAGGGTGCGGCGTTCGTCGTCTTCGGCACCTGCGCACCGCTATGAGACGGCAGAGGATGGGCCTCGTCCGCCCCCCGCAGATGCGACGGCGCGGCTCTTGGCTGTCGGCGGCGGTCATGACGGCGGTCGTGGCGCTGGCAACCACGGCGGCGCCGGCGCTGGCCCAACAGAACACGCTTTTCGGTAACGCCGCCAGCGGCGCCGCCCGGGGAGCGATCGTCGGGGCCGTCGCCGGGGATGCCGGTCGGGGGGCCGCGGCCGGTGCCGTTGGCGGTGCGGTGTTCGGTGGCATGGCACCGCCGCCGGAGCAGACGACGCCGCTGGGCGATGCGGCGCGCGGTGCGGCTGGCGGCGCCGTCATCGGCGCCATTGCCGGGGATGCCGGTCGGGGGGCCGCGGCCGGTGCCCTCACCAATACCGTGTTCGGTGCCGCCCGTCGTCGTCATTAGTCGCAGCGCCGTCGCCGACGCCGGGCCATTCCATCGGCTGCTCCGGCGGGACAGCGAAACGCTGCTGCTCGTCTTTTCCTCATGGAACACGCCGCCCGGCCGGTTCCGCCCTTTCCGCGCGGTGGCGACATTGCCGTACGCACGGCTGCACCTGAACGCGCCGGACAACAGCTGGTATCTCGCCGGCATTCCCGGGCTGGGGGCGTCGCCCGCGGCGGTGATCGACGGGATCGGGTGCTTGGTCCGCGCCAGCGGCTGCCGGCGCGTCGCCACCTTCGGCAGCAGCATGGGCGGCTTCGGCGCGCTGGCCCTCGGCCTGGATCTCGGCGCCGACGTCATCGTCACGCACGGCCTGGAGACCCTGGTCGGCCTGCGCGGCAGCCGTTCGGCGCGCGGCGTCCGAGAGCCGGCACTGCTCCGCCGTGGCCGCGCCCGGGTGCGCGGCTGGCGCGCGCAGATGCGACGGCATCGGGGCCGGATCCACTGCTTCTATGGCGAGACCGACATCCAGGACCCGCTGCACGCCGCCTACCTGCTGAAACTGACCGGCGTCCGCTCGGTCGCGGTGCGCGGTGCCGCCCACGATCTGGAACGCGGGATCGCCGAGGGCTATGGCCTTGATCGTCATCTCCGTGAGGCGATCGACGGCGATGTGGACCGGTTTGTCTCCATCATGGCGGCGCCCCCACCGCCGTGCAAGGACGTGGCCCAGGTCTACCGCCGGCGCGTCCTCGGGGTGCCGCGCGACCGCTGCCGCCTCGATGCCGCCAGCCTTTGGCCGGGCGTGCATATGCTGCGCGTGGTCGAAGCGCTGGCCGCCGGGGATGCCGCGATGGCCATTGACGCCGCCGCGACGGCGGTGCGAAGGCGGCCGGATGTGGCTTGGTTCCACTACGCGCTGGTGCTGGCACTGCTGGGCGCCGCCGATGCCGCGCGGCGGCTGCCGGTCGCCGTCAGGCGCTCCTACCTGCCAAAAGCGCTGCCGGCCGAGACGGCGCGATGGCTCGCGCCGGTGGACGCCGTGTCCGACTATCATGCGGAACTGCTGGCGACGCTCGCGCGGGCCGGGCGGCTGAGCGACGGCGTCGCCGCGGCGGTGGCGGCGTGCCGGCGTTGCCCGGACGTGCCGGGGTTGGCGGCGGTGCGCGACCGCCTGGCAGCGCGGGCGGCGGGTCGCGCGTGAGCCGGCCGCTGCGCTACGTCGGCGATTTGTCGCGGGCGGACGCGCTGGCGCTGGCCGATCTGGCGCGCGGTGCCATGCGGATCCTGGAGTACGGCGTCGGCGCCTCGACGCAGATCTTCGCCCAGGCGGCGGCGGCGACGACGGAGATCGTCAGCCTGGATCGCGACGCCTATTGGATCGAGCGGACGCGGGTTCTCCTCGACGAACTGGCACCGAGCCGGCCGGTGCGCCTGGAGCGGTTCGAGCGCTTGGCGGTGCTCGACCGCTTCCCGGATCACGGCTTCGACCTGATCTTCGACGACGGCGAGGACGATCTGCGCCTGGAGTTCGGCCTCGCCGCCTGGCGGCTGCTCCGCCCCGGCGGCAAGCTGGTGCTGCACGACACCCGCCGGCGCCGCGACATCGCCAACGCGCTGGCGCTGGCGCAGCGCTTCTTCCGCGAGATCGAGCGAATCGATGTCAACGCCGCCGACAGCAACCTGACCGTCCTGTACAAGGTCGCGGAAAAGCCCTACGCCAACTGGAACCGGACGGAGGGGCGAGCGTCGTGGGAGGTGGGCGACGACGACCTCACCGAGACGCTGGCGAAGCTGCGGGCCCGCGCCGACGGTGCCGACGGCTGATCGAATGCACCACGGCCGCCACAGTCAGCGGCCTCAGCGACGTTCGGCGGTCTCGATTTCGGTGAAGAAGCCGTCGACGGCGCGGGTGATCGCCGCCGCCAGCGCGTCCATGTAATCGTGGCGCCTGAGCTTTTTGTCATCGTTGGCGTTCGAGAGATAGCCCAGTTCGATCAGCACCGACGGGACGTCGGGCGCCTTCAACACCGCGAACCCGGCGAATCGATGGCTGTTGCGCAACAGTTTCGATTGTCGCTTCAGTTCGCGCACCAGGTCGCCGGCGAGGCGCGACGACTGGTTGTTGGTCTCGCGCCGGGTCAGGTCGATGAGGATGTTGGCCACCTCCGGCGCCTCGTTGGAGAGGTCGACGCCGAGGATCAGGTCGGCCTTGTTCTCCCGTTCGGCAAGCGCCGCGGCCTCGACGTCGGAGGCCTGCTCCGAGAGCGTGTAGACGGAGGCTCCCTGCACCCGGGCGTCGGGGTGGGCGTCGGCATGCAGGGAGAGGAACATGTCGGCGCCGGCGGCCCGGGCAATCTCGATGCGGCGGCGCAGGCGGACGTGGACGTCGCGGTCGCGGGTCATCACCACCGTATACCGCCCGGTGCGCTGGAGATGCTCGCGCAGGCGGCGGGCGGCGCCGAGCGTCAGGTCCTTCTCGAGAATCCCCGAAACCCCCATGGCGCCTGGATCGATCCCGCCGTGCCCCGGATCGAGCACGATGATTCGCTTGGCCTGCGGCGGCGGCGGCTTGCGGCTGGGCGCGGTGATGGACCGAGCGACCGCCGCCGCGCTTGTGGACCGCGCCGCCGCCCGACTCGCGGCGGTCGTTGGCCCAGGCGTCGGCGGCTCCCCCTCGGCGACCAGGTCGAGAATCAATTGGTGGCCGCCCGCGGGCGTCGCGGCGAGGGCGTGCGCCACCTGCACGGGGCGCCGGCAGTCGAGGACGATGCGGGACGTGGTCGGGTTGAAGTTGCCGTAGCGCAGGCGCGCCACCACGGTGGACGTCACCGGTCGAGAGACGGCGCCGGCGCGCCAGCGGACCCGCTCCAGGTCGATGACGACCCGGTCGGGGCTGTCCAGGCGGAACACGCGAACGGCAACGCTGCGATCCAGGTCGAGAACCACCCGGGTGCGGTCGTTCAGATCCTGCACCTGGGCGGCCGACACGACGGCCGCCGCCGCCGTCTGGCCCGCGGCCGGCAACAGCGCCCCCATGGTCAGTGCCCCCATGGTCAGAGCCACTATCGTCAGTGCCACTATCGTCAGCAGCGTCACGGCGCGGCGCCACCGGTGCGCCCGAAGCCCGATCATGATCCAGCCGTCAATTCCTGCGTTGCACGGTCTGCGATACAAGGGCATGCGTTAAAAAGCTCTGCATTACAAGGGGGAGCAAGCGCCAATTCAACCTCAACATGCACTTTTGGTCGAGCGCTGTGGCGCGCGCGCCGCCAAGCGCCGCCGAACAAGACGATTGTTCATTTGCTCGCGGGGCGCTATTGTAGCCCTGCAACGCTCCCGTTTTGGGTATGAGCGAGCGGAGCGATTCGGCTGGCCGCCGGCCGTGCTTCCCGGTCGACCCCGATCGACGCGCTCCCGCGTTCAACCGTGCCCGGCACGGGGGTGGTTGCGAATGACCTTCAAGGTTTTTCGTGCCGATGAGAGCAGCTCGACCTCGACCGTGCTCACCAGCCGCCGGCCTCGTGCCGTCGCGCGGGGTCCGAGGCGCCTCCGGCCCACTCACCACAGCAAGCCGCCCGCCCGTGCGTCGACCGGTCAGCCGGTCGATCATCGCGGCTGCGGCCGATTGGAGTTCCGGTTCGCATGCCAACCAAAAGAATGCTCATCGATGCCGCCCACCCGGAAGAGACCCGTGTCGCGATCGTCGAGGACGATCGCCTTCTCGACCATGACGTCGAGGTCGCCTCGCGGCGACAACTGAAAGGAAACATCTATCTCGCCAAGGTCACCCGGGTCGAGCCGTCGCTGCAGGCGGCCTTCGTCGACTACGGCGGCAACCGCCACGGCTTTCTCGCCTTCAGCGAAATCCATCCCGACTATTACCAAATCCCGGTCGCCGATCGGGAGAAGCTGATCGCCGAGCAACAGGCCGCCGAGGCCGTCGACCACGACGGCGAGGAGGAGCGCAGCGAGGACGGCAACGGCGTCGACGAGGACGATCTGGAAGCCCGCCGCCCACGCCTGTCGTCGCGGCATTACAAGATCCAGGAGGTGATCAAGCGCCGGCAGATCATGCTGGTGCAGGTCGTCAAGGAGGAACGCGGCAGCAAGGGCGCGGCGTTGACCACCTATCTGTCGCTGGCCGGCCGCTACTGCGTGCTGATGCCGAACACCACGCGCGGCGGCGGCATCTCCCGCAAGATCACCAGCGGCACCGATCGCAAGCGCCTGAAAAAGATCATCGGCGAACTGGAGGTGCCGGAGGGCATGGCGGTGATCCTGCGCACCGCCGGCGCCGAGCGCAGCAAGGCGGAGATCAAGCGCGACTACGAATATCTGATGCGGATGTGGAGCACCATCCGCGATCTCACCCTGAAATCCATGGCGCCGACTCTGGTCTACGAGGAAGGCAACCTGATCAAGCGGTCGATTCGCGACCTCTATGATCGGACGACCGAGGAGATCCTGATCGAGGGCGAGGCAGCATACCGCATCGCCAAGGACTTCATGAAGCTGTTCATTCCGAGCCACGCCAAACGGGTGAAGCTCTACGAGGATCCGCGTTGGCCGCTGTTCCAGCGCTACAACGTCGAGGCCGAGTTGGAGGCGATGCACGAGATGACCGTCGGCCTCAAGTCCGGCGGCTCAATCGTCATCAATCCCACCGAGGCGCTGGTCTCGATCGACGTCAATTCCGGCCGGGCGACACGCGAACGACACATCGAGGAAACGGCGCTGCGCACCAACCTGGAGGCCTGTGACGAGGTCGCCCGCCAGCTCCGGCTGCGCGATCTGGCCGGGCTGATCGTCATCGACTTCATCGACATGGAGGTGACGCGCAACCAGGGCCAAGTGGAACGCCGACTGCGCGAGGCGATGAAGAACGACCGGGCGCGGGTGCAGTTCGGCCGCATCAGCGCGTTCGGCCTGCTGGAGCTGTCGCGCCAGCGGCTGCGACCGAGCCTGTGGGAGTCGAGCTACGAGATCTGCCCGATGTGCTCGGGCTCCGGCGTCCGCCGCTCCACCGAATCGGCGGCGCTGTCGGTGCTGCGACGGATCGAGGCGGAAGGCGTCAAGGACAGCGTCGCCCGCATCTCGGTATCGGCCCCCTCCTCGGTGGCGCTCTACCTGCTGAACCAGAAGCGCCGCGCCCTGCTGCGCCTGGAGGAGCGCTACTACGTGGACATCCGCATCATCGCGGCGCACGACAGCGCCGCCACGGTGTTCGACGTGGAACAGCGGACACCCGACGAGGAAGAGGCGCTGGCCACCGCCACCTCGGCCGAACCCGCCAAGCCGGAGGCGGTCGCGCCGGAGGCGGCCGTGGCCGATGAGGACACCGAAGGGACGGGCGACGAGAAGGAGGATGCCGCCCGGCGCGGCCGCCGACGGCGCCCGCGCCGCCGCAAGCGCACCGAGGAAGAAACGGCGGCCGTCGGGGCAAACGCCGCCGAAGCAGACACGGGCGCGGAGGGCGCGGAGGGGATCGCGGCCGAGACAGCGGCGGACGCTGAGGGTGACGTCGCCGAGGCGGCGGACGACGCGGCCGGTGATGCCGCGTCGAGCGACGAAGAGTCGGCGGAGGCCGAAGCCGCGCGCAAACGCCGGCGGCGCGGCAAGCGGGGCGGCCGGCGGCGGGCCCGTCGCCCGGGCGAGGAGTCGACAGCCGTCGAGGCGGCGGGCGAGGCGACCGAAGCAGCGGGAGAGGGTCTGCTGGGCGACGACGGCCTGCCGGCGCCGGGAACCCTGTTGGCAGCCCCCAAGGCCGCACCCGAAGCGGCGCCGGAGCCTGCCGCGACGGAGTCGATCATCTACGTGACGGCCGCCGCAATTGCCGAGGTGGTGGCGCAGGCGCCGGTTCCGACCCCCGATACGGCCACCGACGAGGAAGCCGCCGCCGCGGAAGGCGCGGAGGCCGCGGCCGCTTTCCAACCCACACCTGCAGCGGAGGTCGAGGAGGAGCAGCCGGCACCTGCGGCAGAGGCCGAGGGGGAGCAGCCGACGCCTGCCGAGGTCGACGCGCCTCCGGAGCAGCCCGTCGAGAACCGGGAGCCTGCCAACCGGGAGCCTGCCCTGGCCGACGTCGGCGTCGATGCCATCGGCCACGACGACTATGAACGCCATGCCGAGACCGCGGAGTCGGAGAGCGATGCGCGCGCCAGCCGCACCGTCGTGGTCAACGTCGGCGACAGTGAGGGCGACGGTGAGGGCGACGGTGACGGGGACGGACGGCGGCGGGGCTGGTGGCAGCGGTTCCTGACCTGAGGCGGCTGTCGTCCCGTTGGTCCGCGTCGTCAGGTCGCGCGCCAGGCGATCAGGCGGCGCATCGCTTCCGCCATCTCGTCCGTCCCACCGGCGAACGAAAAGCGGACGAAGCGGTGGCCGCGCGCCGGATCGAAGTCGATGCCCGGGGTGGCGGCCACCCCCGTCTCGGCCAGCATGCGCCGGCAGAACGCCGGGCTGTCGTTGGTCAGCGGGGTGACGTCGGCATAGACGTAGAAGGCGCCGTCGGCGGGGGCCAACTCCGCGAAGCCGGCTCGCGGCAGGTCGCCCAAAAGGATCGCGCGGTTCCGGGCATAGCGGGCGACGTGGCCGTCCAACTCGTCCCGGCAGTCGAACGCGGCGATCGCTGCGTGCTGCGACAGGGTCGGCGGTGAAATGAACAGATTCTGCGCCAGACACTCGATGGAGCGCAGGAGCGGCGGCGGCGGCACCATCCAACCGATCCGCCAGCCGGTCATGGCATAGTATTTCGAGAAACTGTTGACGACGATGGCCTGCTCGCCGAAGGCCAGGGCGGTCGCGGCCGGCGCACCGTAGGTGATGCCGTGATAGATCTCGTCCGAGACCAGCCGCACCCCGCGGTCGGCGCAGGCGCGCACCAGTGCGGCGAGGGCGTCCGGCGACAGCATGGTGCCGGTCGGATTGGCCGGACTGGCGACGATCAGGCCGTCGAGGCGGCCGTCGATCCGGTCGAGCATGGTCGGCGTCGGCTGGAACCCGGTCTCGGGCCCCACCTCCAGGTCGATCACCGCCACGCCCAGGGCCGCCAGAATGTTGCGGTAGGCGGGATAGCCGGGGCTCGCCAGGGCGACGCGGTCGCCGGCGTCAAACGCGGCGAGGAAGGCCAGCACGAACGCACCGGATGATCCGGTGGTGGCGACCACGTGCCGCCAGTCGACCTCGATCCCGTAGATTTCGGCGTAATGGCCGGCGATGCGCTGGCGCAGGGCGGGCAGGCCGAGGGCGTCGGTATAGCCGAGCCGATCGCCGGCCGCCGCCGCGGCCGCCGCGTCGATCACCCGACGCGGCGCGGCGGTGCCGGGCTGGCCCACCTCCAGATGCAGGACGTCATGGCCGGCCGCGGCGCGTTCGTTGGCGGCGCGGAGGACGTCCATGACGATGAAGGGCGGCACGGCGCCGCGCCGCGAAACCTTGTGACCCATGCGTGCTGCCCGTGCCCGTCCGTGGTGCCTGTGCCCGTCCCGCGCCAATCCCGTACTCGGTCCGCCGGTCAGTCGGCCCCGACCGCGAGGCCGTGGCCGCGGGGATCGGTGGCCTGGGTACAGGTTTCGGGATTGCGTGGGATACCTTCAAGGCAGGCAATGGCGTTGACCCGGCCGAGGCTCGGCACCTCGATCAGGCGATCGCCACGGCCGCCAAGCGCCGCGCGGGCAACGCCGCCGTTGATGGACTCATAGTAGATTTGGTCGGGAACGCGGGTGCCGAGCACGCGCACCGCGCCGATCGCCGCGGTCAGGCTCTCGTCGCCCTCGATGGTGCGCAGCGCCACGCCAGCCAGGGCACTGGGGGCGGCGATGCCGCCGGCTGCGGCGCCGGCGAAGAAAAAGGCGTTGATGTTCTCGTTGACGATGAGCATCGGGCCGAGGGCGGTGGCGCCGCGACCGCCGGGCCCCGGGGCCGCCGCCAGCACCACGCCGGTCCCCGGAGCGACGCGACCGGTGCCGAACAGCCCGTTGAGGGTGACGGTGCAGGCCGCGGCCGACCCCTCGCGGTCGGCGGCGACGAAGCTGGCAGCGGCGGGGTTCTCGATGCGGGGCACGGCGGCGGCGCCGGCGAGATCCGCGGCCGGGCGCCCGTTGACCATGAGCGCGCGGAGCCGGGAGGCCGCCACCAGGTCCTGCGGCGGCACCGAACTGCTGCCGTTCGCCTGTTGCCAGCGATCGCGGTCGGCGGCGGTCGCCTGCCCGGCCGCGGCAACCAGCGCCAGCCGTTCGGCCGGCGAGGCGCTGCCGAAATCGCTGGCGAGCAAGGCCCAGATCTGCGCCGCCACGGCGCCGCCCGCGGCCGGCGGCGCGGCGAAATGCGCCACGTTGCTGCCCACCGGCAGGGTGATGGTGGGCACGAAGGCCGGCCGGTAGTCGTACAGATCCTCGACCGACAGGCCGCCCCCCGCGGCGGTCGCGGCCTCGCTGAACACTTGGGCGAAGCTGCCGGTGTAGAAGGCGCCGGCGCCTTCGGTGCGGAGCCGCGCGAGCACCGCCGCCAGTTCCACCTGCCGCAGGGTCTCGCCTTCGCCGACCAGGCGATCGCCGTCGGGCGCCGCGAACACCCGACGGGTCTCGGGATCGGCGAGCAGGGCGCGCTCGAGCGGCTCGATGTCCCGGGCAAAGGCGCGGGAGACGCGGAAGCCGAAGCGGGCCAGCTGTTCCGCGGGTCCCAGCAGCTGCGACCAGGTGAGCCGGCCGAAGCGGGCGTGAAAGGCGAAGAGGCCGCGGGCGAAACCCGGTACCGCGGCCGGGCGGTCGGCGCCGGGCGCAACCGTGAGCGGCGCCCGTGCGGTGAAGTCGATGGCCGCCACCTGGCCGGTCGCGGCGCTGAACCCGAGGCAGACGCCGCCGCCACCGAGGCTGGCCGAGGATGGCAGGGTGACGGCGGCGGCAAACGCCATGGCGACGACGGCGTCGGCGGCGCTGCCGCCGGCCGCCAGCACGTCACGGCCGATCAGCGCGGCGCGCGGCTCGTCGGCGGCGACGGCGCCGAAGAATCCCTCCACATAGCCGACGGTGCCGAGTTTTTCGCCCCCGCCGCAGGCGGCGAGGACAAACACGAGAGCCAGGACGAGCAATTGACGCGCCGCCGAGGCAGGCCTACGTCTAAACTTCTGATCGCGCATGTTGGTCCGATTGAACAACCGCCTGCTCCGTCCACTCGTCGTTCTGCTTGCCGCTGTCGCGCTGGTCGCCACGGTGTTGGCCGCCACCGTGACCGGCGCGCACGCGCAGAAGCTGTCCTTCATACGCGATGCCGAGATCGAAAGCACGATCCGTGCCTACGCGACGCCGCTGTTCCATGCCGCCGGGCTGAACCCGTCGGCCGTAGAGATCTATCTTGTCAAAGACAGCGGTATCAACGCCTTCGTCGCCGGCGGCCAGAAACTGTTCCTGAATACCGGGCTGCTGACGCGCAGCCAGTCCGCCAACCAGGTCATCGGCGTTATCGCCCACGAGGTCGGCCACATCCAGGGCGCCCACTTGGCGCGGGTGCACGATGCCTTGAGCAATGCCAACGCGGAAAGCATCATCGCCATGGTTCTCGGCGCCGCCGCCGCCGTCGCCTCGGGGCGCCCCGACATCGGCGCCGCCGTCGCCCTCGGCGGCCAGGATGCAGCGTTGCGCTCGTTCCTGGCCTACAGCCGGACTCAGGAGGGCGCGGCGGACGCCGCGGCGATGCGTCTGCTCGACGCCACCGGGCAATCCAGCCGCGGTCTCCATGAATTCTTCGACTCACTCAAGGATCAGGAACTGCTCACCGTCGGGCGGCAAGAGCCCTATCTGCGCACCCATCCGCTCTCCGTCGACCGGATGCAGGCGCTGGAGGCTCACCTGCAGCGCTCGCCCAATGCCAACGCCACCGACAATCCGACCTTCCAGGTGCTGCACCGGCGGATGCTGGCCAAACTGCACGGCTTCCTCGATCCACCGGCACAGACGTTCCGGCGCTATCCGGAGAGCGATCAGAGCCAGGAAGCCCGCTACGCCCGCGCCGTCGCCCTCCATCGATCGAACGACCTGCAGCGGGCGATCGCGGAGATCGACAGCCTGATCGCGGAACGGCCGCAGGATCCTTACTTTCACGAACTGAAGGGACAGATCCTGTTCGAACGGGGCTTCGCCCAGGACAGCCTCGGCCCCTACGACGACGCCGTGCGCAACGCCCCGGGCGAGCCGCTCCTGCGGCTCGGCTTGGCGCGGGCGCAACTGGCGACCAACAATCCAGAGCTGCTCGACGCCGCCGTCTACAACCTTCGCGTCGGTCTGGCGCGGGAGCGCGACGATCTGTTCGCTTGGCGGCAGCTGGCGATCGCCTACGGACGCGCCGGCCGGATGGGCGAAAGTGCCTGGGCATTGGCCGAAGCCGCGGCCCGGCGTGGCGAGTGGCCGGAAGCGCGGTTTCATGCAACCAAGGCAACGCAGTTGCTGCCGCCCGGCGCCCCTGAACGGCTGCAGTCCGAGGACATCCTGCGGCAGGCCGATTCGGAAGAGAAAAAGAAAGGGTGACGACCGCGGCCCGTGGTCCAATATCCATGCGGCGATCGGTGCAAGCCGCACGGATATGGGGTCACGGGCCGGTCGCGCCGTCCGGGGGCGTCGCCGCGCACGACGCACGTCCTCTCAGCCCGCGAAGGAGCCGCCCATGAAGCCGTCCCGCCCCCTGCGCCTCGTTGTGTTCGCGGCGTTGTTCGCCGTTGTCGGCGTGATCGCGTCGTTCGTCTGGCAGAGCACGTCGTCACGCGCCGCCGAGGACGCGGCGCTCTCGCGCGTCGACCGCGATGCAGTGGAACGGATCATCCGCGACTACCTGCGCGACAATCCCGACGTGGTCATCGATGCGATCCGCACCTACCAGGCACGGCAGGCGACCATCGAGCAGGCCCAGGCGGCAGCGCGGCTCGACGGGGCCCGCGAGGCACTGGAACGGGACCCCGCGACCCCGGTCGCCGGCAATCCGGACGGCGACGTCACCATCGTCGAGTTCTTCGACTACCGCTGCGGCTATTGCGCGAAGGTGCTGCCGGCGATCCAGGCGCTGATCGCCGCCGACCCCGGAATCCGCTATGTGTTCAAGGAGTATCCAATCC
This sequence comes from uncultured Rhodospirillaceae bacterium, assembly GCA_964630265.1. Lineage (GTDB taxonomy): Bacteria > Pseudomonadota > Alphaproteobacteria > Rhodospirillales > Defluviicoccaceae > CAZBWP01. The sequence continues at coordinate 1,233 of CAZVRW010000065.1, read as the reverse complement.
TCGGCCCCGACTCCGTCATCGCTGCCCGCGCCTCGCTGGCGGTCTGGCGACTGGCGCCCGAACGCTACATGGACTTCCACAGAGCTCTGCTGTCGACGCGCGGATCACTCAACGAGGCGCGCATCCTGAAGCTGGCCGACTCCCTCGGCCTCGACGTGCCGGCGCTGAAGACGACGATGGCGGAAGGCTGGGTCGAGGCGGCGATCCAGGCGAACTACCAGCTGGGCCGCAGCCTGAACATCAACGGCACACCGGCGTTCATCGTCGGCGACGAAGTCATTCCGGGCGCCATCGGCCTCGAACAGCTGCAGGAATTGGTCAAGCAGGCCCGTACCGGCTGAGCCCAGCGGGCGACGCCGGCTCGTCAGAACTCGGTCTCGGCCGCCGCCTCGAGACGCGGGCGATCGAGGATGGCGATGGCGCCGCGGCGCCGTTGGATCAGGCCATCGGCTTCCAGGGCGCGGAGCGTGCGGTTCACCGCCTGACGGGTGTTGCCCATCATGCCGGCCAGCATGTGCTGGGTGACTCGCACGGTCGTCGTCGTTGCGCCGTGGCCCGGATGCCCGCCGGTGTCGGCGAGCCGCAGCAGCCGCTTCGCCAGTCGGCGACGCAGGTCGCAGAAGATCAGGTCCTCGAGATTCTCGCTGATCCAGCGCAGGCGATGGCAGAGGATCTCGATCAGCCGCGTCGACGCCGACGGGGTGCGACTGAGATAGGCGAAGAAGTCGCTGCGGTTGATGATGAACAGGGTGGTCGGCTGATCGGCAACGGCGGAGGCGGTGCGTGGCCCGCCGTCGAGCAGCGCGATCTCGCCGAAGATGTCGCCGGGGACCATGATGTTGTGCACGATCTCCCGGCCATCGGCCGCCTGCGAACAGATGCGCACGCGGCCGCTCTGCACCGCCATCAACGACGTGCCGGGATCGCCCTTGAGAAAGATCGACTGGTCGGTGGCGTAGGACCGGGTGCGCGCCAAATCGGCCAGACGATCGAGGTCGTCCGCCGCCATGTGCTTCAGCAGGAAGTGCCGACCCAGAACGTCGCGCGCGGCCTCGCGCATTCCCATGCTCCCCCGACCCTGACCGCCGCATCCAACCGCCTGTTGGCGCTGCCGCATGCTAAAGCAGGATTGCGTTCGATGGAAACCATCGAACGCAATCCTGCTCTCATCCCAAGGTTTATACCAGCGAGTGAAATCACTGACCGATTGAGGCCCAGGTTCGGGTTGCGATG
>CAZVRW010000064.1:0-19095 GCA_964630265.1 uncultured Rhodospirillaceae bacterium | reverse complement strand
GAGCCGCACCACCGGCCATTCGACCAAGCCGGCGACCTCTTCAAGCAGCCCCGGGTCGGCGCGCACGCGCATCGCTTCCGCCACGGCCAGCGCGTCCGCCGCGGCGACGATGCGCCGCTTGCGCTCCTCGCGATCCAGGACGACGCGCCCCGCGGCCATGCGGTCGCAGTAGTCGGCGAAGCCGGACACCTCGACCGGCTCCGGCGCCAGGAAGCGATGGCCCCGGGTGGTGCGTCCGGCCGTCACCGGACCGACGGCGAAGGGAACGACGCGACCGTCAAAGAGGCATAGGACGCCCTGCAGCGGTCGCACCCAACGCAGCGCATCGGCGGCCCAGCGCATGGACTTCGGCCACGGCAGCCGCAGGATCGCCGCCGGCAGGATTTCCGCCAGCACGTCTGCCGTCGCCCGGCCGCGTTGTTCGACGACACCGAAGAAGAACGTGCCTTTCGGTGTCTCACGCGGCGCGATCTGCGCGCGGGTGAGGCCGTTGGCCCGGAGAAAGCCGTCGATCGCCTTCTCGGGCGCGTCGGCACGGGGGCCGCGTCGCTCCTCACGCACGTCGGCTTGGCGTTGCGGCAGACCAGCGACGGCGACCACCAGGCGGCGCGGCGTCACGTGGGCGACCGCCGACTCGACCGGAAGCTGTGCTTGAGCGAGGGATTCCAGCAGCAGCCGGCGCAGGTCTTCAGCCGCCTGCGCCTGCATACGCGCCGGGATCTCTTCACTGAACAATTCGAGCAGCAGTTCCGGCACGGCTCAGGTTCCGTGCCCGCGGCTCTTCAGCCACGCCTCGCAGCAGGCGCGCGCCAACGCCCGCACCCGGCCGATGTAGGCGGCGCGCTCGGTGACGCCGATGACGCCGCGGGCATCGAGCAGGTTGAAACGGTGGCTCGCCTTGATGCACTGCTCGTAGGCCGGCAGCGCCAGCCCGGCCTCAAGGCAGCGGGCGCACTCGGCCTCGGCGTCGGCGAAGTGGCGGAACAGCGCCTCGGGATCGGCGACCTCGAAGTTGTAGGTCGAGCCCTCCCGCTCGTTCTGCAGGAACACCTCGCCATAGGTCGTGCCGGCGCCGTTCCAGTCCAGGTCGTAGACGTTCTCGACGCCCTGGATATACATGGCTAACCGCTCCAGCCCGTAGGTCAACTCCACCGACACCGGGTCGCATTCGATGCCACCGACCTGCTGGAAATAGGTGAACTGCGTCACCTCCATGCCGTCGCACCAGACCTCCCAGCCGAGGCCCCAGGCGCCCAGCGTCGGGCTCTCCCAGTCGTCCTCGACGAAGCGGATGTCGTGCACCGCCGGATCGATGCCCAGGTGATAAAGGCTCTGGAGGTAGAGGTTCTGGGAGTCCGTCGGCGAGGGCTTCAGCAGCACCTGGAACTGGTAATAGTGTTGCAGCCGGTTCGGGTTTTCGCCGTAGCGGCCATCGGTCGGCCGGCGCGACGGCTGCACGTAGGCGGTGCGCCACGGCTCGGGCCCGAGCGCCCGGAGCGTCGTCGCCGGATGGAAGGTGCCGGCGCCCACTTCCATGTCGAACGGTTGCAGCACGACGCAGCCGCGCTCGGCCCAGAACGCCTGCAGCGAAAGGATCAGCGACTGGAACGTCGGCGCGGATGGGGTCATCGGGACTGGCTGAGCAGGGCCGCAAGGATTGAGATCGGCTGGACCGGGGTTCAAGCCGGCGCACGGCGGCGGTCGGCGGAACCCGAACCTTACGTCCCGACTGCGCGCGCGGTCAAGAACGGCGGCTCAGCCGGGATAGGGGCAGTCGGTGCGACCGCAGGGCGTCGCGCCCCGCAACGGAACGTAGGCTCCGCACACGGGGCACGGCCGCGTCTCCTCGATGCCTTCAGCGGGCGGGCGGGCGGCCCCGCCGTGATCGACCGATTGGCGCCGTTTCTCGGCTAGGCGCGCCGCCTCGCGCCGCTGATAGAGCTTGAAGCCCTGCCAGACGATGACAACGGCGAGGATCGTGAACAGCAGCTTGGTGAGGCTGAAACCGAACATGCTCCGTTGTAGGGGGCGTCTTCCGGCTCGGTCAAGCCGTGGTCCGGCATGGCTACAGCCCGTAACGGCTCCAGATTAGCCGTTCTTCCATCGCGGCGATGGCGGCGTCGGGCAGATGGTCGAGCGCCGGTCCGGCGGTCGCGCCGAGAGTGAGCCGGCGCCGCCACCAAGGCTTCCGCTCGGCGACCAGGCGAAGCTGCACGTCATCGCCGTAGCGGGCGCGGAGCACCGTTCGCAGGTCGCCAATGCCGTCGATCAGCCCCAGCGCCAACGCCGTTCGTCCGCTCCACCAGCGGCCGGAGAAGATCTCGTGCTCCGGAGCCTTCAGGCGATCGCCGCGGCGGCCGCGCACCTGCGCGCGGAAGCTCTCGTGCACATCGTCGAGGAAGGTCTGCAGGTGGGCGACGTGTTCCGGCTTCTCCGGCTGGAAGGGATCGAGCGAGGCCTTGTGCTCGCCGGCAGTGCGCAGCCGGCGTTCGACACCTAGCCGCTGTAGTGCTTCGGGAAAGCCGAAGCCGCCGGCGAGCACGCCGATCGAGCCCACCACCGAGCTTTCGTCGGCAAAGATTTCGTCGGCGGCGGTAGCGAGCCAATAGCCGCCGGAGGCTGCCACATCCTCGGCGAAGGCGAACACCGGCAGCGATTTCTCGTCCGCCAACGCGCGGATGCGGCGGGCGATCAAGGCCGACTGCACGGCCGAGCCGCCCGGCGAGTTGATGGCGAGCGCCACCGCCTTGACGCCGTGCGCGCCGAATGCGCGCTCCAGGGTCGCGGCGAGGCTGGCGAGGGTGAGGCCGCGGCGGAGCGGGCCGATGCTGCCGATCACCCCGGTCAATCGGACAACGGTGACCAGCGGCGGCCGAACGCCCCACCGGCCACCACTGATCCGGCCGATCAGTCCTGAAAATCCCATAATGTCTCCGATCACCCTCGCCGACGCCATGTCGGGCCGCGCGGCCGCCACGTCAAGGCGCGTCGTACAACGGCAGCGCGCCCGCGCCTCGCAGTACCGCCTCGGCGTCGCGTGTGTAGCCGCCCGCCGCGTCGTGCAGCACCAGCCCCGGCAGCAGCCGGAGCGGCCCCCGACTGCCCCGGCGGCCGGAGACGATGACGCGCTTGGCCGGACGTCCGTCCGCGCCCGGCCACAGGGGGAAAATGCGAAGATCGCCGCACTGGCGGGCGAGAGCCGCGAGCACCTCGTTCAGGCGGTCGGCGCGGTGGATCAGCGTGATCGTGCCGCGCGGACGGGCCATGCGCGTCGCGAACGCCACCCAGGCGTCAAGATTTGCCGCGCCTTCGACGCTGGCGCGGGCCCGGCCCGGGTGCGGTGACAGCCGGGCGCGCTCGGCTGTCAGGTGCGGCGGATTGGCCATCACGTGATGGAACCCACCGTCGACCAGAAACGCCGGCGGGGCGAGCAGGTCGCCCGTGACGATCCGCACCCGGGCGGCGAGTTCATTGCCGAGGATGTTGGTGCGGGCGAGGTCGGCGGCGGCCGCGTCGACTTCCAAGCCGGTGACGTCGACGGCGTCGAGCCGCCGCGCGAGGCAGAGCGCCGCCGGCCCGACGCCGGTGCCGACGTCGAGCACGCATTCACCCCCGCGGGCCGGCACCGTCGCGGCCAGCAGCACCGCATCGATGGCGGTGCGCAGTCCCCGCGCCGGCTGCTGCAAGCGGACCCGCCCACCCAGCAGCCGGTCGTCCGTCCCGCCGCCATCAGCCATTTGCGAGTCGCTCCGCTTCCGCCAATATCAGTCGGGCACGGGCGATGTCCGCCTCATCGACCATGACGCGCCGGGTGATCGCGTCGAGGGCGCCGCCGTAGAGGCTGCTGGTGTGGGCATCGAAGACGACGGCGGCAATGCCGGCCTCGTCGAGGCGGCTCTCCAGCCAGCCGAGAAGGACAGGATCCTGGGTGCGGAGCAATTCGATCATCGGTATCGTCCGTGACACTCGGCGCCGGTCGCATGATGACCCGCGGCGGGGTGAGCCGCAGCGGGCTTGACCGACATGCGCCGCCATTCCTATGGTCTTGACAGCGGGACACATGGTCAAGCGGACGACGCCAAAAAAACAAGGAGCGGACGTGGAAGGCGCTTCGGTCTCTAAGGTTGCGGGTGACCGCCAGCCATCGCTCGACGCGCTCAGCGCCCTCGTGGACGCCGACTTGGCGGCGGTGAACGAAGCCATCATCACGCGCATGGCCAGTCCGGTGGCGATGATCCCGCAACTGGCCGGCCATGTGATCGCCGCTGGTGGCAAGCGGCTGCGCCCGATGCTGACGCTGGCCGCGGCCAAGCTGTGCGGCTATCAGGGCGCCCGCCACATCGGTCTCGCCGCCTGCGTCGAGTTCATCCACACGGCGACGCTGCTGCACGACGACGTGGTCGACGACAGCGACCTGCGCCGCGGCCTCGCGTCGGCGAACGCGGTGTTCGGCAACAAGGCGAGCGTGCTCGTCGGCGATTTCCTGTTCAGCCGGTCGTTCGAGCTGATGGTGGCGGACGGTTCGCTCAGGGTGCTTTCGATTTTGTCGCGGGCCTCCTCGGTGATTGCCGAGGGCGAGGTGATGCAGCTGATGACCACCAGTAATCTCGCGACCGACGAGGCGGAATATCTCGACGTCATCCGCGCCAAGACCGCGGCGCTGTTCGCCGCCGCCTGCGAGATCGGGGCCGTGGTCGCCGACCGGCCGGACGTCGAGGCTGCGGCGCTGAACGCCTATGGCCTCAATTTCGGCATTGCCTTCCAACTGGTCGACGACGTGCTCGACTATTCGGCGCGGCAGACGGCGCTCGGCAAGACCATCGGTGACGACTTCCGCGACGGCAAGGTCACGCTGCCGGTGGTGCTCGCCTTCGCTCGCGGCAGCCCTGCCGAGCAGGGGTTCTGGCGGCGCACGCTCGAGGACATGGAGCAGACGCCCGACGACCTGCACCATGCGATTGCCCTGCTCGAGGCCCACGGGGCGCTGGCCGAGGCCGTCGATCGCGCCCGCGGCTACGGCGCGGCGGCGGTCGAGGCGCTCGGCGTGTTTCCGTCGGGTCGTGAACGCGCCATCCTGAGCGAGATCGTCGACTTCTGCGTTGAACGCGCCTACTGACCGGCCGCCGCGATGCTGGCTTGCGGCTGCGGCGCCGGACGGGTTATACAGACCGACCAGCGGTACGGAGTGTAGCTCAGCCTGGTAGAGCACCGTCTTCGGGAGGCGGGGGTCGGTGGTTCGAATCCACTCACTCCGACCAGCGTTTTCATGGGTCCATCTCAGAATACCACGCCGCCCGTCCGAAACGGTGGCGCGTCCTGCGTCTCAACGTCGTCGGCAGGGTCGTTCGGCACGCCCGAAACGCCTTGCTCCGCCTCACCTCCGCCGTCGCAAAAACCCCTGTCGACCCGTCACGAAACGCCTTCGCCCTCAACCACCCCCACGTAGCCGGAGGTTTAGCGCGTTCGCCAAGGTTGGACGAGGCGGCGCATGCGTGCTAAAGACCCCGGCGACGGCCGTTCCGGCCCCGATCACCAATCTGCCCGAGGGAGACGCCCATGGCCCGCCGCATCCTGGCCGCCGGAAACTGGAAGATGAACTGCCTGCAAGCGGACGGCTTGGCGCTCGCCGGCGCGCTCGCCGACAAGGCCAAGGCCGCCGGCGGCGCCAAGTCGGACATCCTCGTCTGCCCGCCGTTCACGCTGCTCTCCAAGGTGCTGGACAGCGTCGCCGGCAGCGGCGTCATGGTCGGCGGGCAGGACTGCCATATGACCGAGAAGGGTGCGCACACCGGTGACACCAGCGCCTGGATGCTGAAGGATCTGGGCTGCACCCACGTCATCGTCGGCCATTCGGAGCGGCGCAGCGACCACGGCGAGACCGACGCGGTGATCAAGGCGAAGGCCGAGGCGGCGTTGGCCGCCGGGCTGGTCGCCGTCGTCTGCATCGGCGAGACGCTGGCCGAGCGCGATGCCGGCCAGACGCTCGACGTCAACCGCCGCCAGTTGCTGGGCTCGCTGCCCAATGGCGCCACCGCCGCCAACACCGTCGTCGCCTACGAGCCCGTCTGGGCGATCGGCACCGGCCGGACGGCGACGCCGGAGCAGGCGCAGGAGGTGCACGCCATGCTGCGCGCCGAACTGGTGGGCAAACTTGGTCAGGAAACCGCCGACGCCATGCGCATCCTCTACGGCGGCTCGGTGAACGCCGGCAACGCCGCCGTGCTGTTCTCGCAGCCGGACATCGACGGCGGCTTGGTCGGCGGCGCATCGTTGAAGGCCGACGACTTCTGGACCATCGCCCAAAGCGCGCCGTAAACGCGGCCGCGTCGGAGATCGCCATGATCAACGTCATCCTGGTCATCCATCTGATCCTGGCGATCGCGCTGGTCGGTCTGGTGCTGCTGCAGCGCAGCGAGGGCGGCGCGCTCGGCATCGGCGGTGGCGGCGGCGGCGGCATGAGCGGTTTCATGACCGGCCGCGGCACCGCCAATCTGCTGACCAGAGCCACCGCGATCCTCGCCGCGCTGTTCCTGGTCACCAGCTTGGCTTTGGCCAAGCTCGCCGGTATGGAGCGCGGGGCGGCGTCGATTCTCGACGCGGCGCCGCCGCCGGCGCAGGAGGCGCCGCTGGCGCCGCAGGCTCCGGTCGGCCCCAGCGCCCCGATCGCGCGGTAAGCGTATGCGCCGCAACGCTTTTTCCCGCGGCTGCCGAAAGGTGGCCGAGGCGCTGTCGCTTGTCGTTTCACGATCGGCGGCGATCCGCTAGACTGCAGGTCCATGACGCGGTTCGTCTTCATCACCGGCGGCGTGGTATCTTCCCTCGGCAAGGGTCTCGCCTCGGCGGCGCTGGGTGCGCTGTTGCAGGCGCGCGGCCTGAAGGTGCGTCTGCGGAAGCTCGATCCTTACATCAACGTCGATCCGGGGACGATGAGCCCCTATCAGCACGGCGAGGTCTACGTCACCGACGACGGTGCCGAGACGGACCTGGACCTCGGCCATTACGAGCGCTTCACCGGCGTCCCGGCGCGGCAGAGCGACAACGCCACCACCGGCCGCATCTATTCCGAGGTGATCGCTCGCGAACGCCACGGCAGCTACCTCGGTGCCACCATCCAGGTGATTCCGCACGTCACCGACGCCATCAAGGAATTCGTCCAGCACGACCTGGACGGCGACGAGGATTTCGTGCTGTGCGAAATCGGCGGCACCGTCGGCGACATTGAGAGCCTGCCGTTCCTCGAAGCGATCCGGCAGATGCGCAATGACCTCGGCCGCGACCGGGTGATGTACGTCCACGTGACGCTGGTGCCCTTCATCGCCGCCGCCGGCGAGCTGAAGACCAAACCCACCCAGCATTCGGTGAAGGAATTGCTGTCGGTCGGCATCCAGCCGGATCTGTTGCTGTGCCGCGCCGATCGGCCGATCCCCGAGAGCGAGCGCCGCAAGATCGCGCTGTTCTGCAACGTGCGCGACAGCGCGGTGATCCCGGCGCTGGACGTCGCCACCATCTACGCGGTGCCGCTGACCTATCACGAGCAGGGACTGGATGCCGAGGTCTGCCGGCACTTCGGCCTCGACACGGCGCCGCCGGATCTTGCGAAATGGCATGCGGTGGTCGACCGGTTGACCCGACCCGAGGGGGCCGTGACGATCGCCGTCGTCGGCAAGTACACGGGCCTGCTCGACGCCTACAAATCGCTGACCGAGGCGCTGGTGCACGGCGGCATCGCCAACAACGTCCGCGTCGTCATCGACTGGATCGACTCCGAAGTGTTCGAGAGCAACAACGCCCTCGGCCGCCTGGAGAACGTGCACGGCATCCTGATCCCCGGTGGCTTCGGCGAGCGCGGCGCCGAGGGCAAGATCGAGGCGGCGCGGTTCGCCCGCGAGCGGCGGGTGCCCTATTTCGGCATCTGTTTCGGCATGCAAATGGCCGTGGTTGAGGCGGCGCGGAATCTCGCGGGCATCCCCGGTGCGGGCTCGACCGAGTTCGGCCCGTGCGCCGCGCCGGTGATCGGCCTGATGACCGAATGGCTGCGCGGCAACCAGCGCCAGTTGCGCGCCGCCGAAGGCGATCTCGGTGGCACCATGCGCCTCGGCGCCTACGACTGCATCGTCAAGCCCGACACGCAGGCCCAGCGGGTCTACGGCAGCGACCGCATCTCCGAACGGCATCGCCATCGCTACGAGGTCAACAACAACTATCTCGGCGTTCTCGAGGGCAAGGGCTTGCTGTTTTCCGGAATGTCACCGGACGGCCTGCTGCCGGAGATCGTCGAGATCCCGGATCACCCCTGGTTCGTCGGCGTGCAGTTTCATCCGGAGCTGAAATCGCGCCCGTTCGCGCCGCATCCGCTGTTCACGTCGTTCATCCGCGCCGCCGTTGAGCAGGCGCGCCTGGTCTGAGGGCCGAGGTTCAACCATGCCGCCCGCCGCCGTCACCATCGGCGAACTCACCCTCGCCAACGACCGGCCGCTGGCGCTCATCGCCGGACCGTGCGCCATGGAAAGCCGCAGCCACGCGCTCGAATGCGCCGCCGCGCTGGCGGAGATGGCCCAGGCCCTCGGGATCGGCCTGATCTTCAAAACCTCGTTCGACAAGGCCAACCGTACCAGCCTCGGCGGCCCGCGCGGCGTCGGCCTCGGCGAGGCGCTGCCGGTGTTCGCTGAGATCCGCGAGACCGTCGGCGTCCCGGTGCTCACCGACGTGCACGACGCGGCCCAGTGCGCCGCCGTCGCCGAGGCCGTCGACGTGCTGCAGATCCCGGCGTTTCTCTGTCGGCAGACAGACCTGTTGGTTGCAGCGGCGCAGGCGGGCCGGGCCGTCAACGTCAAGAAGGGGCAGTTCCTGGCGCCATGGGACATGGCGAATGTCGTTGACAAGGTTCGCGGCTCCGGCAACGACCGGGTGCTGATCACCGAGCGCGGCGCCAGCTTCGGCTACAACACGCTCGTCAGCGACATGCGCGCGCTGCCGATCCTGGCCGCCACCGGTTGTCCCGTGGTCTTCGATGTCACCCATTCCGTGCAGCAGCCGGGCGGTCGGGGCACGTCGTCCAGTGGCCAACGCGAATTCGCGCCGGTGCTCGCCCGGGCCGCGGTCGCCGTCGGCGTCGCCGCGGTGTTCATCGAGACCCACCCAGATCCCGACCGCGCCTTGAGCGACGGGCCGAACATGATCCCGCTCCGCGAAATGCCGGCCCTCGTCACCCTGCTCCGCGAGATCGACGCCATCGCCAAGGCGCATCCGCTGCCGCCCATCGCTTGAGACGCGGCGGCTGACAGACGGCGCCCGGCAGATGGCCTCCGAAGTGTGGCGTCCGAAGCATGGCCTCCGAGGCACCGGGGCGCCGGGGTCGGCTGGACAGCCATCGAGGTTTTGGCGTATGACGTGTCTCGCACAAGGACGGGGCGGACCGCCGGTCCACAATCACGCCTGTTTCACATCGCCCGCCTGATCCAGGGGAGAGGAGTTTCCAGCATGAGTGCTATTACCGACGTCGTCGGCCGCGAGATCGTCGACAGCCGTGGCAACCCGACCGTCGAGGTCGACGTGATTCTGGAAAGCGGCGCCTCGGGGCGCGCGGCGGTGCCATCCGGCGCCTCCACCGGTGTGCATGAGGCGGTGGAACTGCGCGACGGCGACAAGGCCCGTTACGGCGGCAAGGGTGTGAGCAAGGCGGTCGGCTCGGTCAACGGCGAGATCTTCGACGCCATTCGCGGCCTTGAGGCCTCCGATCAGATCGTCATCGACCAGACCATGATCGACCTGGACGGCAGCCCCAACAAAGGCCGGCTCGGCGCCAACGCCATCCTCGGTGTCAGCATGGCCGTCGCCAAGGCTGCCGCCGACGAGGCCGAGTTGCCGCTTTACCGCTACATCGGCGGCACCCAGGCGCACGTCCTGCCGGTGCCGATGATGAACATCGTCAACGGCGGCGCCCATGCCGACAATCCCATCGACATCCAGGAATTCATGATCATGCCCGTCGCCGCCGGCACGATTGCCGACGCCGTGCGCATGGGCGCCGAGGTGTTCCAGGCGCTGAAGAAGGGGCTGAAGGACGCCGGCCACAACACCAACGTCGGCGACGAGGGCGGCTTCGCGCCCGGCCTGCAAAGCGCCGACGAGGCCCTGAGCTTCATCATGAAGGCGATCGAGGCCGCCGGCTACAAGCCCGGTGACGACATCATGCTCGCCCTCGATTGCGCCGCCAGCGAATACTTCAAGGACGGCAAGTACCACCTGGAAGGCGAGGGCAAGACCCTCGACGCCGCCGCCAACGCCAAGTATCTCGCCGATTTGGCGGCACGCTATCCGATCATCTCCATCGAAGACGGCATGGCCGAGGACGACTGGGATGGCTGGACGATCCTGACCGAAGAACTCGGCAGCCGCTGCCAGCTCGTCGGCGACGACCTCTTCGTCACCAATCCGCTGCGCCTCGCCGACGGCATCAAGCGGCACATCGCCAACTCGATCCTGATCAAGGTCAACCAGATCGGCTCCCTGACCGAGACGTTGCAGGCCGTCGAGATGGCCCACAAGGCGAGCTACACCAACGTCATCTCGCACCGCTCCGGCGAGACCGAGGACGCGACCATCGCCGACATCGCGGTCGCCACCAATGCCGGACAGATCAAGACCGGCTCGCTCAGCCGCTCCGACCGCATCGCCAAGTACAATCAGCTGATCCGCATCGAAGAGCAACTCGGCTCGGCGGCGCGCTACGCCGGCAAGTCGATCCTGCGCGGCTGAGCCGCGGACCGCGCCGGCGGAGGCACCCTGCCCTCGGGGTGGGGGCGCCGTCGGTCGACAGGATGATTCGGGTGGGCGCCGCCGGCTTCGGCGGCGCCGCCACGTCTGCGGAACCGCAAGGCGCCTTGTTCCGCCGGCGTTTGGCGCGTCCGGCCGGGCGGCGGCTGGCGTCCGGCCGAAGGGCGCGGTAGGCTGCCTTCCAGCTCCGACCAGTCTGGAGAGGCGTTCCCATGGTGCTTTTGATCGATCTGCGCCGCCGCGCCGCGCACGTCCTGCCGCCGGCATTGGCGCTGCTCGCCATCGTCTATTTCGCCTACCATGCGGTGCACGGCGACCGAGGCGTCCTCGCCTGGCGCCACCTCGAGCAGAAGGTGGACGCGAAGCGGCTGGAACTCGCGGCGGTCCGCGGTCAGCGTCAGGTGCTGGAGCACCGGGTGGGCCTGCTCACCCCGAGCGCGCTCGACGCCGACATGCTGGATGAGGCCTCGCGCAAGGTGCTCGGGTTCGGCCGGTCCGACGAAATGATCATCTACACCGGGCCGTCCGAGACGGTGACCATGCCCCGCGGGCCGGCAGCGCCGAGGCCAGCGACCGAGGCGCCGACGGCGGGCCGGTGATCGGCCTCTGCGACACGCCCGATCCGCCGTTCTGGGCGGTGATCTTCACCAGACTGCGCCGCGACAGGGACGCCGAGGCCTACGCGGCGGCGGCGACCGCGATGACCAGGCTGGCGATCGACCAACCGGGCTGTCTCGGGGTCGAAGGCGCGCGTGATCCCGTCACCGGGGTTGGCATCACCGTGTCATATTGGAAGGACGAGGCGGCGATCGCTGCGTGGCGCGACCATGCCGAGCACCGGCTCGTACGCCAACTGGGGCGGGAGCGTTGGTACCGCGCCTATCGGCTCCGCGTCGCCAAGGTTGATCGCGCCTACGGCTGGGTCGGACCGGAAGACGAAGCGGCGGCCGCGTCCCCCGGTGGCTGACCGGGGTGCCCCGCTGTCAGCCAGTCGAGGGTCGCGGTGATCATCGCCTCAGTACAGGGCGCTCCGGAGAACGTGTGATCGCAGCCGGCGATCGGCCGCATGTGGACGCTCGCTCCCGCCAGCAGCCGTTGCCAGCGCGGCGATGCGGCGATGACGTCGAGGAATTCCCGGGCGGTCAGGTCGCGGCCGCTGGTGACGATCAGCAGCCGGCCGGCAAACCGTTCCAGGCCTTCCAGCATGCGGTCGGGCAGCGGTCGCGGATCGCTGGGCGGCTGGGGCAGCAGCGTCCCCGGCGGCAGATCGGGCCGCTCCGGCGCGGCAACCGGCTCGGGCGCTTTGCCTGCGGCGCGGCGGACGGTGGCGGCGAGATCGCGGGCGACGGTCACCGGGCTGACCCGGCCGCCCAGCAGCTTCCGCCAGAAGGCGCGATCGAACAGCCGCATCAGGTAATAGTGCTTGAGTATCGCCCGCGCCTCGGTGGCCGGCGAGCGGACCCAGGGATTGACCAGGACGATCCCGGTAACGCCGGGCAGGCGGTCGGCGGACATCATGATCGCCGAGGCGGCATCACACAGCCCCCAGAGCACCAAACCGCGCAGCGCCGGCACGGCGGCGCGGAACGCCTCTGCCGCCGCCAGGAGATCCTCCGTCAGGTGCTCGAACCCCCGGTAGTCGCCGTCGCTGTCGCCCATGCCGCGATAGTCGAAGCGCATGGCGGGAACGCCAGCCGCGGCGAGGCCGCGCGCCAGATCGACGAACAGTCGGTGGCTGCCAACGCGATACTGGGGGCCGCCGACGACAACCAACACGCCAAACTCCGCCGGCTGCGCCGCGAAGTGGACAATGCCGACCAGTCGGTCTACGGTGCATGGAAAGACGATCGGCTGTTCTTCCGCCATCACCGTCCGCTCCTGGCCGCCGCCAGCGCTGTCCGGGTGACGGCGATCAGCGCCGGTGCGACGGTGATCTCGGGTAACGACCAGAAGGGGGCGCCCGTGACCGTGTGCAGGGCGACCGGGATGCCGGCGGCGGTCCACGCCTCGGCGACGCGCTGGCTCGCCCGCGGCACCGGCCGCCCCTCCTCGCGGACCAGTTCGAACCAGTCGACGGCAACGCTGGGCGGGATCGTCGCGTCGCCGAGGCGGGCGCCATCGAGCGCCGCGGCCAGGGGCGGCGCGAGACGATAACCGGCGACGTCCACAGCCGTCCCCTCGGCGAACCGGCGGCGCAACGCCGTCGTATCTTCTGCCGCGGTGGCCACTGTGGCCGCCTCTCCGTCATCGGCCATGCTGAGGGCCGCCGCCAGCCGGATGCGGAGGACTTGGCTGAGCATCGCCTCGCCGCTGATCACCGGGTTCCACAAAACCAAGCGTGCGAGGCCCGGCAGGGTGCCGGCGACCTGCGCCGCCAGCAGGCCGCCCATGCGCAATCCCATCAGGTCGACCCGCCGCTCGCCATCGCGACGGAGCCACGCCGCGGCGGCGGCCACGTCGCCGCGCCAGATCGACCAGTCGGTATCGGCGAAGGACCCCTCGCTGTCGCCGGTGCCGTAGAGATCGAGGATCAGCGCGCCCCAGCCGTCTGCCGCCAGGGCGCGGGCCAGCAGCGCCGCCATGCGGCGCGAGCGGTTCATCTCCTCCGCAAATGGCGGCAATAGGATGAGATCGGTGCCGCGATCCATCGCCGCAGCGGGGCGATGGTCGACAACGAAGAGGCGGCCGGCCGGGCCATCGATGAAGGCCGGCGCCAACCCGACCTGGCCGTCGGCCCGAATCAAGCCGCCGCCTTGGCTTCGACCAAAGCCACCAGACTGCCGATGGTTTCGAACGCGTCGGCGGTGATGTCGTCGTCGTCGATGATGATCTCGAACTCGTCTTCCAGCGCGCCGACCAGTGTTACCACCGCCATGGAGTCGAATTCGGGCAGGCTGCCCAGAAGTTTGGTCGAGGCATCGAACGCCTTGGCGCGGTCGCCCAGTTGCAGGGTGTCGCGCAACACCAGTTTAACGTCGTCAATAACAGCCACGGTTGGGGGCTCCCGTTTCTGGAGGTCGAGAAAATCAGGACAGCGGCGGCACGGCGGACCAGGGTGGACGCCGCGACGCTCTATAGCGCAGAGTGCTCTGCCGCGACAGAGGTTGCGGATGTGCCATAGGCGTTGTTGATCGGCCGAGGGGCGCACCCCTTGCAATCGAACCGCTACCGGAACTGCTTGTTTTACGGCTGCACATTCACCTAATGTGCTTTCACATTTTCCACCGATCCCCTGAGCTTCCATGCCGACGCCGACACTGCTTGCGGACCTGCTCGAATCCAGGGCGCTCACCACCCCTCATGCCCCGGCTCTGGTTTACAAAGAGTCGACGACCACCTACGGCGCCCTTTGGTCGCAGGTGCAAGCCGTGGCCCGCGGCCTCGTGGGACTGCACGTCCATCGGGGCGAGCGCGTCGGCGTCTATCTGGACAAGCGAGCGGAGACCGTCGAGGCGATTTTCGGGGCGGCGGCGGCTGGGGCCGTGTTCGTGCCGATCAACCCGCTGCTGCGCGCCCGTCAGGTCGCCTACATCCTCCGTGACTGTGCGGTGCGTGTTCTCATCACCTCCGAGGACCGGTTGGCGACCCTGGCGGCCGATCTTGCCGACTGCCCGGACCTGCGGGCCGTCGTGCTGCTCGACGGCGACGGCCACGGCTCGGACCTCGCCGGCCCGGCCGTGCTGCCGTGGCGCGACCTCCTCACCCTCGGCGACGCCGCGCGCCCGCTACATCGCGTCATCGACCTGGACCTCGCCGCCATCCTCTACACGTCCGGCAGCACCGGCATGCCCAAGGGTGTCGTCCTTTCCCATCGCAACATGGTCGCCGGTGCCGTCAGCGTCAGCAAGTATCTGGAGAACACGGCGGAGGACCGGATCCTTTCGGTGCTGCCGCTCAGTTTCGATGCCGGCTTCAGCCAGTTGACCACCGGCTTCCACGTCGGCGCCACGGTGGTGCTGCACAACTATCTGCTGCCGCGGGATGTCGTTCGGCTCTGCGCCCGACAGCGAATCACCGGCCTCACCGGCGTGCCGCCGCTGTGGATCCAGCTGGCGCAGCTCGACTGGCCGGACGAGGCGTCCGCTGACATGCGCTACTTCGCCAACACCGGCGGCCACATGCCGCGCGCCACCCTGGAAGTTCTGCGCGCCCGCATGCCGCGGGCGAAGCCCTATCTGATGTACGGCCTCACCGAGGCGTTCCGCTCGACCTATCTGGATCCGGCCGAGGTGGGCCGCCGGCCCGACTCCATCGGCAAGGCCATCCCCAACGCCGAGATCATGGTGGTCCGTCCCGACGGCACACCATGCCAGCCCGGCGAGTCGGGCGAATTGGTGCATCGCGGCGCGCTGGTCGCCCTCGGCTACTGGAACGATCACGACCGCACGGCGCAGCGCTTTCGCCCCGCCCCGGGCCAGCCGGCCGGCGTACCGATCCCGGAGCTCGCGGTCTGGTCCGGCGATGTCGTTCGCACCGACGAGGACGGTTTCATCTATTTCGTCGGCCGCAACGACGACATGATCAAGAGCTCCGGTTACCGGATCAGCCCGACGGAGATTGAGGACCTGCTGTATGCCTCGGGTCTGGTCGGCGAGGTGGCCGCGTTGGGGGCGCCGCATCCCGTTCTCGGCCAGGGGGTCGTCGTCGTCGTCACGCCGCCCGCCGACGGTGCGTTCGACGAGGCCGCGCTCGACCGCTACTGCCGCGTGGCCCTGCCACTCTACATGGTCCCCGGCCGCTACGTGCCGGTGGCCGCGCTGCCGCGCACGCCCAACGGCAAGATCGATCGCGCCCACTTGGCCCAGGAGGTTGCCGACAGCTTCGAGGAGGCCGGCGGATGAGGGACGATGCCGCCTTAATCCATCCGGCGATCGCGGGCTGGCCGGAGGCCGGCGGCGAGATCCTGGTCGGCGGCCTGCCGTTGCATCGGCTCGCCCAGCGGATCGGCAGCACGCCGTTCTTCGCCTATGACCGCGGCCGGCTGGACGCCCGCATCGACGACCTGCGCCGCCACCTGCCGCCCCGCGTGACGCTCAGCTACGCGATCAAGGCCAACCCCATGGTGGCCATCGTCCAGCATCTGGCGGGCCGGGTCGACGGTTTCGACGTGGCGTCGGCGCTGGAACTGAAGCTGGCGCTTGACACGCTCATGCCGCCCGAGCGGGTAAGCTTCGCCGGACCCGGCAAGACCGACGCCGAACTGGCGCAGGCCATCGCCGCCGGCGTCGTCCTGCATCTGGAGAGCGAGGGAGAAATGCGCCGCGCCGCGGCGATCGCCATGGCGCAGGGCCGACGCCCGCGGGTCGCCGTCCGCGTCAATCCGGACTTCACCCTGAAGGGCTCGGGCATGCGCATGGGCGGCGGCGCCCAACAGTTCGGCGTCGATGCCGAGCGGGTGCCGGCGATGCTGGACGAACTCGGGCGGCTCGACCTTGAGTTCGTCGGCTTCCACATCTTCGCCGGCTCGCAGAACCTCAGCGCCGACATCATCCAGGAGGCGCAGTCGAGCATCGTTGCGCTGGCGATATCCCTCGCCGATCACGCGCCGGCCCCGGTGCGCCATCTCAACATCGGCGGCGGTTTCGGCATTCCGTACTTTCCCAACGACGCGACGCTGGACTTGGCGGCGGTGGGCGAGCACCTGGCGACGTTGATGCCGGCGGTCGACGCTGCCCTGCCGGAGGCGCGCGTCATCGTCGAACTGGGCCGCTATATCGTCGGCGAATGCGGCCTCTACGTCAGCCGCATCGTCGACCGCAAGGAGTCCCGTGGCGCGATCATGCTGATCACCGACGGTGGCCTCAATCATCAGCTCGCGGCCTCCGGCAACTTCGGCCAGAAGATCCGGCGAAACTATCCCGTCGCCATCGGCGGCCGCATGGACGCGGCGGCCGCGGAGACCGTCAACGTCGTCGGCTGCCTGTGCACGCCGCTGGATCTGCTCGGCGATCGGGTCTCGTTGCCGGCCGCCGACGTCGGTGATCTTGTGGTGGTCTTCCAGTCCGGGGCCTACGGATTGACGGCGAGCCCAACGGCATTCCTCGGCCATCCGCCGCCGGTGGAAGTCCTGGTCTAGCCGGTCGGCGCTCCCTTGCCCGACTCCGCGCAACCGCTCCAGCAAACGCCCCCGGCAAGGCTTTCGATCGGCATGCTCGACAAGATCGCCGTGGTCCTGCGCGAACTCGGGCTCGTCGCCGGCATCGTCTACGGCCTCGATCGTCTGGCCACGGCCCTCGGCCTGTCGGTCAAGCTGCGTTTTTACGATCTGGTGGCGCAGGCGGTGGCCGACGATTTCGTGCTGCCGCCACGCCGCCGTGCCGCCTTCGACATCCGCGAGATCGGCCGCGACGATCCGGCGCTGGCGCTGATTCCGGCGACGCCCGACGTACTGGCCTTCCGCTTCCAGCAGCCGACGGTCTGCCTCGGCGCTTGGTCAAAGGATCGGCTCGTCGGTTATCTCTGGCTGTGTCTCGGCCCCTATGAGGAGGACGAGGTGCGCTGCCAATTCGTCTTAGCCCCCGAAGCCGAAACCGCCTGGGACTTCGACGTCTACGTCTTTCCGGAGTACCGCGTGGGCTTCGCCTTCGCCGCACTCTGGGAGGGGGCGCATGCCTACTTGCGCGACCGCGGCATTCGGTTCACCCTGAGTCGCATCGCCCGGACCAACGTCGACTCGCAGCGGGCGCACCGGCATTTCGGGCTCGAGCGACTGGGCCGGGCGCTGTTCATCACTGGCGACCGCGCCCAGCTCATGCTGGCGACCGTGCGGCCCTATGTGCACGTGGCCATTCGCCCCGAGCGTCGACCCGTGCTGCGTCTCCGCGCACCGACGACGTGACGACCGGTGCGGCGCCTGCGTTATGAAGACGGCGTTACGAAAACGAGGAGGACCGATCATGAGCGTCGAGCCCGAGCCGACCCGCCCGAAGCGGACGTGGAAGGAAGAGATCGAAGTGACCGGCGACGAACTGGTCACCCGCGTCAAGGCGTTGATCGAGGACGCGACGGTGTCGCGGGTGATCATTCGCAAGCCCAGTGGTGAGACCTTGCTGGAGGTGCCGGTGGCCGCCGGCGCCGCGGTGGCCGGCGCCTTGACGCTGTTCGCGCCGGTGCTCGCGGCGGTGGGCGCCTTGGCGGCGCTGATCGCCAAGGTCCGGGTCGAGATCGTTCACGAGGACGACGGGGAAGAGGGTGGCGGTGACCGCCCACCCGATGCCTGAGATGTTGTGAAAGAATGCCCGCGAAGCCCGTTATCGCCGGAATGTTCCTTGTGTTTTCAAACGGCGTTTTTTCGCAACCTCGATTGGTTCACAGGCTGTGAGGCGGGCCGCCCGGACGAGCCCCCTCACTTCAGCCGTTCGGCGGTCATGTGCCAGTGGTCCGAGCCGGGCCGCCGATGCTCGCGGGAGACCAGTGTCAGCACGCGGAAGCCGGTGAACAGCGCGCGCAGTTCGTTGCCATCGCAATAGAAATGCGGATGCGCCCGGTCGGCGATGCCCGGCTGCACGAACGTATCGGGCTTGATCTCCGTTCCCTGACCGTAGTGCACGTTCTGCTTGGTCAGCATCGTGCCCTGATAAAGCCCCTCGGGCCGCAGCACCCGGCGGATCTCGGCGATGGTGCGACGGACGACGTCGCCGTCGCCGTGGTAGATGACGTCGAAGGCGAGAACGTAGTCGAAGGCGGCGTCGGCGAAGGGGAGATCGGTCATCAGCCCGACGCGGGCGTCGATGGCCAACCCCTCGGCCCGCGCTGCCGCATCCAGGTGGCGGATCCCGATCTCGCTGGCGTCGAGGGCGGACGTGGCGAAGCCGAGACGGGCGAGCATCAGGGCATGCCGGCCGACGCCGCAGCCGAGATCGAGCGCCCGCCCGCCGCCGGCGGCCAGCACCCGGGCCGCGCGGTGCTCCACTTCGGGATCGGCGCGGAGCCAGTCGGCGCGCCCCTCGGCCGTGGCCCAGCGCTCGTTCCAGGCCAGATGGGCCGTGGCGGTGCCGTTTGCCGGCAGCGTCTCAGCCATGACCGCCGTTTCCAGACGGCTCACCGGTCTGGCCGATCCCCTTGCTGATCGCCATCGACGCATCATCCTCACACGGAGAGCGAAAATCCGCATGGTAACCGCCGGGCGTGACATGGTCGTGACGGAACGATGACACCCTCGCGGCACCGCCGCCGCCCGAAGCCGTGGAGGGTCAGCCGAGGGCGGTCAGCTTGACAGCCGCGCCGCGTCGGCCCTATTTCTGTCGCCCGTCTCGCACACGGTCGGCGGAGTAGCTCAGTTGGTTAGAGCAGCGGAATCATAATCCGCGTGTCGGGGGT
>CAZVRW010000063.1:4565-19544 GCA_964630265.1 uncultured Rhodospirillaceae bacterium | reverse complement strand
TCGACCTGGCCCGCGCCCGCGCCGGCGTCGTCCACGGCGCCTGACCGGCGGGGGGGTGGCCCGCGCCACCGCTCCCACCAGCGCCGACCGGCCGGCCGGACAGCGGGGCCGCCCTTTCCCTCGGACAGTGGCGCCAGTCGCCGTTGCCGGAATGCTTGAGCCCATCGGCTGACAAGCGTTCCGGTTTTCTGTCTTTCCACATCCGCGCGACGCGCGTTACGATATCCAGACGATCCAGGAGTTCCCTGGTCATAAGGACGTCAACCCGACACTCATCCACACCCACGCGGGGAACAAAGCGAGTCATGCCATCCGGAGCCGCTCGGATACGAGCTTCTTTCGGAAGGGCGTTCCGCGGACCCGCAGAAGACGCGGCAGTAAGAAGGGTAAGAGAGGGGACGAGGATGATGATGAAGGGATTCCCGCTGTCGGATGCGCCGTTCTCACGGCAGTTGATCCGGGCCGGAAGCTCTTGTTCCCAATTTTATGCGGATCCGTCTAAATTATTGTTATGCAAGGATCGATCTCAAACAATTTATGAAATGGAAAACGACACCTATGACCTTAATGTGGACGAAAAAATACGCCCGTCTATTGAACGAAAGTTATTTGGCACCACAAAGTTAGATTCTGAAATAGCGGCTCTCGATTTACCCCCAAGTCCATTGATAGTTAGGTGGTCAATTCTTCTGCTCCGCAAATATCGTCGCATTGCCCCACTAAGCATTCGAAATAGATGTGTTTTTGAGCCAAGCTGTTCTCATTATAGCGAGCTAGCATTTCGGAAATATGGATTCTTGAGTGGAGTAATGTTTGCGATAAAAAGACTTAATCGTTGTAAACCACAAAATGGCGGCATTGACTTGCCATAGAGTTAGGAGGCAGTGTAATGCAATATAAAATAGAA
Organism: uncultured Rhodospirillaceae bacterium; assembly: GCA_964630265.1. Lineage (GTDB taxonomy): Bacteria > Pseudomonadota > Alphaproteobacteria > Rhodospirillales > Defluviicoccaceae > CAZBWP01. The sequence continues at coordinate 18,637 of CAZVRW010000063.1, read as the reverse complement.
CCAATTGGCACCGAGTTCTCACAAAAAGCAATTACGAGTCTTGAGCAAAAGTTCGCGTCTTGGGCCGCTGAGGGCTATAAATTCCACTCTGTTTTTCAAGTTCAGCAACCTGGTTGTTTAGGTTTCGGAAAGCCTACAATTACGTATCTTGCTGTATATGTGAAAGAATAATTGCATAGATTTGCGCTCAAGCCGACCCGCTTCCGCATCGCCTCAGCGGTCGGCTTAGCTCTACGTTACTCGTTTAACTCAAACATACCATGCACAGCTTTATCGAACTCGTAGATGGATGCGCAGCCTTCACCCTCGAAACATTGAGGGAAGCAAACGAGAGGACAATTGAGGAACTGCAAACGAGCGGTGCCACGTCCCTAGTTAGAACTCTTCAGATGATACAGCTTCAAAAAGCGATCTTAGCGGTCGGAATATTCTCCATTTTTGAAGCTCGCTTACAAGAAGGTCTGGACTGTAGCGATGGATTCAAAGAAGCAAAGAAAATTTTGGACAACGAAAGAGAGTTAGATGTGAAGAAACGATTTAACGATCTTTTTTCAGCTGTAAACGTACTGAAGCATGGACGCGGCCGCAGTTACGATACGCTTGTTGAGAAGGCTAGTGCCTTACCTTTCCGAGTAAAATTACCTGACGAAAGTTTCTTCTACGAGGGGGACGTTTCAGAAGTATCGACGTTGATCGAGGTGGACGATACATTTGTGAAACTTTGTATCAATGTGATTAGCGAAGTGTCCGGGGTGATGCGTCGAGTACATCCCGAATTTCCATAGGAATGCATTGCGGCTAACAAATCAAATCCAGCGGACGCCGTGCCCGCGGCGTCCGCCGCATCGTGGGATTGACGGGCACTGCGGCGGCGGTATCTGGTGGCGGGAAGGGGTGCCGCGGCGGGCCGGCGCCGTCTCCCCACCGGCGCTCCTGAGCCGCGAAAATCCTACATAATCCTACTTTTTCCGACATTATCCGACATTTCAACGCGCCGAGGGCCATGTTTCTCGCCATTTCAATAGCTTAATCGAAACGGACCCGCAAAAAACGACCCTACATCGTGACACCACCCGGATGATTCGGTGCCCGTCTTGCTGCGCCCCGTCTCGCTGCGTCCCGCCGGCGCCCCGCCGTCACAGTCGGCCCAGTTCCACGTCCTCACAGCTGTAGCCCAGCAGCGACAGCCCTTCCTCCAGGAAATCCGCCAGCAGCGGCTCGCCGAGGAAGGCCTCGGTCTGCCGGGCCTCGGGATCGTCGAGGGCTTCGTAGACCGCCCGCTTCCACTCCTTCGGGCTGACGTCGCCGCGGCCGAGGCGAAGCAGCGCCAGCAGCTCGGCCGCGGCATCCTCGTTCAGGCCCTCGATGGCCGCGCTGATCTCCTCGACCGTCGGATCGTCGGGGTAGTCGAACAGGATCTCCCGGTCGGCGTCGTCGATGGGGTTGTCCCCGGGGTCGGAGACTTCCGGCTCCATCTTGGCATCGAACTCGCGCGCCTTGATGATGATGTAGCAAACCGTCTCGTGGTCGATGGTCAGCATGCCTGTTTGCCTCGCGCTGATGGTCCGGGCGGCTGTGGGGATGGGCCAAGGGCGGGGAGGCCGCGGCCCCTCGCTCACGACCGGTCCGGAACGGTGAAACGGATCCCCTGGGCCAGTGGCAGGTCGGGCGAAGAGTTGATGGTGTTGGTCGCCCGGCGCATGTAGGCGCGCCAGGCGTCGGTGCCGCATTCGCGGCCGCCGCCGGTCTCCTTCTCGCCGCCGAACGCCCCGCCGATTTCGGCGCCCGAGGGGCCGATGTTGACGTTGACGATGCCACAATCGCTGCCGGCCGCCGCGAGGAACGCCTCGGCCTCGCGCAGGTCGTTGGTGAAGATGCTGGAGGCGAGCCCCTGGGGTACGTCGTTGTGCAGCGCGAAAGCCTCCTCCAGCTCGCGATAGGCCATGACGTAGAGGATCGGCGCAAACGTCTCCTCGCGGACCATCTCCGTCTGCGCCGGCATCTCGACCAACGCCGGCCGCACGTAATACGCCTCGGGGAAGCGGTCCGTCAGCACCCGCACGCCGCCATGAATCGTGCCGCCGTCCGCCGCGGCGCGGGCGAGCGCGGCCTGCATGCGATCGTGCGCCGCGGCATCGATCAGCGGCCCCACCAGGGTGTCCGGTTCCCGGGGATCGCCGATCGGCAGCGTCTCGTACGCCGCCTTCAGGCGCTCGACGAGGCCGTCGCGCACGTCCGCGTGGACGATCAGCCGACGCAGCGACGTGCACCGCTGCCCGGCGGTGCCGACCGCGGCGAAGACGACGGCGCGAACCGCGAGGTCGAGATCCGCCGAGGGCGCGATGATGGCGCCGTTGTTGCCGCCCAGTTCGAGCAGGGCGCGGCCGAAGCGTTGCGCGACCAGCGGTGCCACCTCGCGGCCCATGCGGCAGCTGCCGGTGGCGCTGATCAGCTTGAGGCGACGGGCGACGGCGAGTCGTTCCCCGGCCTCGCGGCCGCCGAGGACGAGGCGGAGCAGGCCGTCGGGCGCGTCGGCGCCGAAGCGTGCCGCGGCGCGCGCGAACAGCGACTGGCAGGCGAGCGCGGTGAGCGGCGTCTTCTCCGACGGCTTCCAGACCACCGGATCGCCGCAGACGAGCGCCAGCGCGGCATTCCACGACCAGACGGCGACGGGAAAGTTGAACGCGGTGATGACGCCCACCGGCCCCAGCGGATGCCAGGTTTCCATCATCCTGTGGCCCGGCCGTTCCGAGGCCATGGTCAGGCCGTAGAGCTGCCGCGACAGGCCGACGGCAAAGTCGCAGACGTCGATCATCTCCTGCACCTCGCCACGCCCCTCGGCGAGGATCTTGCCGGTCTCCAGGGTGACCAGTGCGCCGAGCGCGTCCTTGTGGGCGCGCAGTTCCTCGCCGAACAGGCGGATCAATTCGCCCCGGCGCGGCGGCGGAACGGCCCGCCAGTGGCGGAACGCTGCCTCGGCCGCGTCGATGGCCGCTGTCGCATCCTCCTTCCGGGTCACGGCGACGCGCGCGATCTCCCGGCCGTCGATGGGCGAGCGCACCGGCATGTCGCCCGACCAGACGGTCGCGGCCGCGAGACCGAGCGCCGCAAAGATCTCGTCAGCGGTCATCCTCGTTGCTCCCGGCGGGTTCCAAGGCGCGCGAGCGCGCCTCGGCCGCCCGCGTGGTCGCCACCATAGCGCAGTTTTCGCGCCGGTCACCATGCCCGACGACCATGATGTTGCCGGGGATGTTGCCGGGGATGTTGCCGGGGATGTTGCCGGGATCGCTTGGCCCGCGTGTGCGCGTGCGAGGCGGTCTTGCGCAGTGCAGCAATTGGTCGTAAACTTGACACATTCGATCAGAAGTTTCCGGGAGGCGCGAGATGAGGCAGGCACGCGGCCAAGCGTTGCCACCGGCGGGGAGTTCGGCGCGTCGGCACGATGCCGATGCTCCCGTCTGTCGACCAGCGGTCGTCTCCCCTTTCTGGCTGGAAACCTCCGATCTCGACCGGTTGCGTCGCGAAATGAAGGCATTGCCGGCGGTCGGCATCGCCGAGATCGACGCCGGTCATCGCGCCCTGGTTTCACGATACGACCGGCTGCTCAAGGGCTTCGGGCGGCATCGCGACGTCAACGCCTTCGCCCTCGGCTTTCATGCCCTGGTCCAGCGATTGCGCGAACAGTTCGAGCGCGAAGAACGCCTGATGACCGAACTCGGCTACGATGGTTATGAGTTGCACCGACAGGTCCACCGCAAGGTGATGAGCGACGCCCAACGGTACCTTGTGGGGTTGATCGGGCGGCACGAGCGCGATCAATGCCTGACCGTGGCCACCTGGTTCTCCCACTGGCTGCTCAATCACGTGACCACGCACGATCGTAAGATCGGCGCCTCCCTGTCCCGCGACATCTGGCAGCGCTGACGCCACCCTCACGCCGCCGCCCCTCACGCCGCGTCCGCTCCCGATATCTCGTTTTCGCCCGACCCCTCGTTCGACGACAGCGCCGGGCTCGCAGGCCTTGAAAGCCGTGTGGGGCGCCGAAGCGCCCCACAGGTCGAGTCTTCCGGAGCGAACGGCTCAGGACGCTCGCTTCTTGGCGTAGCCGATGCTCTCCAGGGTTTCCTCGATCTCGCCGAGGATCGCCGGATCGTCGATTGTTGCCGGCATGTTCCACGGCTCGTTGTCGGCGATCTTCTGGATCGTGCCGCGCAGGATCTTGCCGGATCGGGTCTTCGGCAGGCGGTCGACGACGACCGCGGTCTTGAACGCCGCGACCGGGCCGATCTTGTCCCGCACCATCTGCACCAGTTCCGTGCAGATGTCGTCGTATGGCCGGTCGACCCCGGCCTTCAGGCAGACGAAGCCAACCGGCAACTGCCCCTTGAAGGAGTCGGCGACACCGACGACGGCGCACTCGGCGACGTCGGGATGCTGAGCCAGCACCTCTTCCATACCGCCCGTCGACAGCCGGTGGCCGGCGACGTTGATGACGTCATCGGTGCGGGCCATGATGTAGACATAGCCGTCATCGTCCATATAGCCGGCGTCCGCCGTCGCGTAGTATCCCGGAAACTCCTCCAGGTAGGACGACTTGTAACGCTCGTCGTTGTTGTAGAGCGTCGGCAGAGTGCCCGGCGGCAGCGGCAGCTTGACGCAGATCGCGCCAATCTCGCCCCGCTTCACCTCTTTGCAGGTCTCATCCAGGACCTGCACGTCCCAGCCCGGTACCGGCACGGTCGGTGAGCCCGGCTTGACCGGCAGTGGCTCCAGACCCATGCAGTTGGCGGCGATCGCCCAGCCGGTCTCGGTCTGCCACCAGTGGTCGATCACCGGGCGGTCCAGCGCTCGCATCGCCCAGTGCAGCGTGTCCGGGTCGGTGCGTTCGCCGGCCAGGAACAGGTACTTGAACTTCGAGAGGTCGTACTTGCTCATCAGCAACGCGTTTGGGTCCTCGCGCTTGATGGCACGAAAGGCGGTCGGCGCGGTGAACAGGATCTTGACCTTGTGGTCGGCGATCACCCGCCAGAAGGCGCCGGCATCCGGCGTGCCCACCGGCTTGCCTTCGTACATGATCGTCGTGCAGCCGTGGAACAGCGGGGCGTAGACGATGTAGGAGTGGCCGACCACCCAGCCGACGTCCGAGGCCGCCCAGAAGACGTCACCGGGATCGGCGTCGTAGACATTCTTCATGGTCCACTTCAAGGCGACGAGGTGGCCACCGTTGTCGCGGACCACGCCCTTCGGCTGCCCCGTGGTGCCGGAGGTGTAGAGAATGTAGAGGGGATCGGTGGCGGCGACCGGCACGCAATCGGCCGGCGTGGCGTCGGCCGTCGCCTTTGCCCAGTCCACGTCATAGCCGGCCTTCAGATCGCATGGCCCCTGGGGACGTTGCAACACGATGGTTGACGTCGGCTTCGATGCGGACAGTTCGATGGCACCGTCGAGCAGCGGCTTGTAGGCGATGATCTTGTTGCCCTCGATGCCACACGATGCCGAGACGATGACCTTCGGCTTGGCGTCATTGATGCGGACGGCCAGTTCGTTGGCGGCAAATCCGCCGAACACCACCGAGTGCACGGCGCCGAGGCGCGCGCATGCCAGCATGGCGATCGCGGCTTCCGGCACCATCGGCATGTAGACGATGACGCGATCGCCCTTTTCGACGCCCTGCGCCTTCAGGACGCCGGCGAACTTCGCCACCTCGTCGCGCAATTCACGATAGGTGTACTTGCGGACCGTGCCGCCGGTCACCGGGCTGTCGTAGATCAGCGCCAGGCGATCGCCGTTGCCGTCGTCCACGTGGCGGTCGAGTGCATTGTAGCACGTGTTGACAATGCCGCCGGTGAACCAGCGGTAGAATGGTGGGTTGCTATCGTCGAGCACCGTATCCCACTTCTTGATCCAGTGGATATCTTCGGCGACTTCACCCCAGAATCCGTTGGGATCGTTGATGGAACGGGCGTACGTTTGCGCATAGGAACCGGTCATTTTTCCTCCCCTCATACGTTAGGACGGGTGTGCTGATATTCGCCGGAGCTGCCGGCGGGATCGTCGGGCGCGGATATTGCTCGAATTCGTCTTTTTTTGCAAAGGTGGTTTGTGTATGGCTCAGCGTCCGCAGCGCGGACGACGGGCACCCCTGGGGAGGACATTGTTCATGCACGATCCGGCCAAAAAAAATCTCGCCGCATCCCATTCGGCAGCCCCCGATCGGACTCCGGCCGAGGGCATTTACGACGGCGGCCTGGCGCCAAATCCGGCCAACTTCGCACCCCTGACGCCGCTCGGTTTTCTCGATCGCTCGGCCGCCGTGTTTCCGGACCGGCTCGCCGTTGTCCATGGCGATCGCCGCTATACCTGGGCCGAGACCGCGGCCCGCTGTCGACGGCTGGCATCGGCCTTGGCCGCTCGCGGTATCGGCACGGGCGACACGGTGGCGATGATGGCCGCCAACACGCCGGAGCTCTACGAGGCGCATTTCGGCGTGCCCATGTGCGGCGCCGTGCTGAACGCCCTGAACACCCGGCTGGACGCCGAGGCCATCGCCTTCATCCTGGAGCACGGCGAGGCCAAGGTGCTGATCACCGATCGCGAGTTCTCGGACGTGATCGGCGCTGCCCTGGCGGCCGTGAACCGCGACATCCTGGTGGTCGACATCGACGACGCCATGGCGAAGGTGCGCGGGCCGGCCCTCGGCACGCTCGACTACGAAGCGCTGCTGGCCGAGGGTGATCCGGCGTTCCGCTGGACGCCGCCGGCCGACGAGTGGCAGGCGATCAGCCTCAATTACACCTCGGGCACCACCGGCAACCCCAAGGGCGTCGTCTATCACCATCGCGGTGCCTACCTGCTCGCCCTCGGCAACGTCGTCTCTTGGGAGATGGCGCACCATCCGGTGTATCTGTGGACGCTGCCCATGTTCCACTGCAACGGTTGGTGTTTCCCATGGACCCTGGCGGTCGTCGCCGGCACCAGCGTTTGCCTCAGGCAGGTCACCGGCAAGGCGATCTACGATGCCATCGCCGACCAGGGCGTCACCCACTTCTGCGGCGCGCCGATCGTTCTCAACATGGTGATCAACGCCACCGCCGCGGAGCGCCGCCCGTTCGACCAAACGGTTCGGGTGATGACCGCCGCCGCACCGCCGCCGGCGAGCACGCTGGAAGGCATGGAGCGACAGGGGTTCCGCGTCACCCACGTCTACGGGCTGACCGAGGTTTATGGCCCGGCGGTGGTCTGCGCCTGGCACGACGCATGGAACGATCTGCCCATCGAGGAGCAGGCGAACCTGAAATCCCGACAGGGGGTGCGCTATCACGTGCTCGAGGACCTGACGGTGATGGATCCGGAGACCATGACACCGGTTCCCGGCGACGGCGAGACCATCGGCGAGGTGATGTTCCGCGGCAACGTGGTGATGAAGGGCTACGTCAAGAACCCGGCTGCGACCCAAGAGGCGTTCGCCGGCGGCTGGTTCCATTCGGGGGATTTGGGCGTCCTGCACCCCGACGGCTACATCCAGCTCAAGGACCGCTCCAAGGACATCATCATCTCCGGCGGCGAGAACATTTCCTCGATCGAGGTGGAGAACGTGCTGCATCGCCACCCTGCGGTGCTCGCCGCCGCGGTGGTCGCCCGTCCCGACGAGCGTTGGGGCGAGACGCCCTGTGCGTTCATCGAACTCAAGGACGGCGTCGAACTGCCGAGCGAAGATGAGATGATCGCGTTCTGCCGGCAGAACCTGGCGCGGTTCAAATGTCCACGAACAATCGTTTTCGGCGAACTGCCGAAGACGTCGACGGGCAAGATCCAGAAGTTCAAGCTGCGCGATGTGCTGCGGGGCATGGCCGTTTAGGGGCGAGGCTCGGCATCGCTGGGGCGGCGCATTGGCATGGACTGTTCCGCCGCGATGCTGTTCGAGCGGGTCGGCGGCTCCGCCGGTGGGGAAGGGAGACGGCAGGCGCGGCGGGCGCCCGCCGCTCGTGTGCCTTACCTGGTATCCTTAAACTTGGGTGACGCCCAGGCTGGCGATCTCATCCTTGATGGCGAGTTTCTGCTTCTTGAGCCTGTGGATCTCCACGTCGTCCGGATGCGGTCGCGCGCTTTCCTCGTCGATGGCGGCTTCGAGAGCGCGATGCTTGGCCTTCAACGCGTTGATCCGATCATCATAGCTCATGGCAGATGCCCTCCTTCGCTGAAACAAACGTGTCATCATACCCCCGCCCACGCGGAATGCCAACAATCCGCGACCTGCCATTGGGCCATCCGGTTGCCGCCCTCGCGCCCTCGCTGAGCGGGCGCCGGGCCGTCGAACACCCGCCGATGGCCTGCATTGCTGCGCCTCGACAGCGCGGGATGGCAGCCTCGCGGTGATCATTGCCGGCACCGGTCGATCCGGTCAGCACGGGACGGCGGCCGCGGCGAAGGCGCGGAGGTCGGCGGCGAAGCGGTCCGGCTCGGCCAGGTGCGGGGAGTGGTCGGCGCCGGGGTAGACGAGCAGCCGGGCATCGGGGATGGCACTCCGCACGTACTCCCCGGTCTCGACGCCGTAGTAGTTGCTGTCCGAACCATAGATGAGCAGTGTCGGCACATCGATCTTCGGCAGCACCGGCCGCCAGTCGGCGGCGGCGAGGCTCTGCCAGATGCTGATCAGCGGTCCCGGGTCGAGGAGCGCCAGGTAGGCGCGGAGCCGGGCGATGGAATCGTCGTGCGCTTCGTAGCGCGCCCGCGCCCGCGCGTTTTTGCCGTGGGCGATGAGCTGGAGCACCGTCTCGACGAAATCGGACTCGAGACCGGCGACGAAGCCGGCGTCGCGCTCCGCCGGCCAATCGTAGTAGACGCCGAGCCGCCAATTCGTGTCGGTCAGCAGCCTCGGCGATTGATCGAGGATGCCGAGCCGGGCGATGCGGGCGCAGCCGTGGCGGGCGATGTATTCCCAGGCGGTCAGTCCGCCCATGGAGTGGCCCACCAGCACCGGTCGCTCCAGGCCGAAGTGGTCGAGCAGTTCCGCCAAGTCATCCGCCATGCGGCCGACGGAGGCCGTCTCGCGGCCGGTGTACGGCCGGTCCCCATGGCCGCGCGCATCCCAGCGATAGACGGTGAAGCCATCCTCCAGGCGGCGCGCGGCACCGCCCCACACGCGATGGTTGGAAGCCCACTCGTGCAGCAGCACCAGCGGCGGCCCCTGGCCCGACACCTTGACGTGGATGACCTGACCGTCGCTCGCGGTAAAGGTGCGCATCGCAGGAAACTCCTCCCGGGGTTGGTCAGTCGCGCTCGGCGAGTGTCTCGAAGGCATCGTCCGCCGGCTCGATGCCGCAGATGTGGCGCTGGTGCCAGAGGGCGTAGAACAACAACAGCCAAGCGGCCTGCCCGATGCGCCGCCCCTGCCGCTCGGCGCCCCGGAACAGGCGATGGACGGCGGCCTGTGGGAACGCCTCGGCGATGCCCGGCTGCCGGGCGACCAGGGGCGCCAGATCGGCGGCGCGGCGGGCGATCCAATCGCCGACCGGGACGGTGAAGCCGCGCTTGCGCGCATCCGGCGCGGCTGCCGGCAGCGCGGTCGCGAGCCAGCGGCGCAGCAGCCGCTTGCCAAGACGGCGGCCGATCTTCAGGTGGTCCGGCAGGCGAAAGGCGAGATCGGCGACGCCAGGATCGACGAACGGTACGCGGCCCTCGACGCCGTGCGCCATCAGGCAGCGGTCGAGCTTGAGGAGGAGATCGTTGGGCAGCCATTCGGCGATGTCCACCGCCTGCAGGCGCTGCAGACGCGTCCACGCTTTGGCGCCGCCGCACCCGGCCGCAGCCGCTTCCGCGGCGGCGATGCCGTCGCGCCACTCACCGCCCACGGTACGCAGATCCAGACCGTCGAGGGCGCCGCGATCGTAAAGGCGCCGGCCTCCCAACAGTTTTGGCCGCAGCGCCCGGCGATAGCGGCCGTAGCCGGCGAACAGCTCGTCGCCGCCTTCGCCGGTCAGCACGACCTTGATGCCGTGGTCACGCGCCGCCGCCGCCAACCGGAAGGTCGGCAGCGTGGCGAAATCGGCAGCGGGATCGTCCATGGTCGCGGCAATGGCGGGCAGCAGGGTCCAGAAGTCCGCCTCGCCGAACGCCACCTCGACGTGTTCGGCGCCGACCGCCGCGGCGACGGCGCGCGCGGCCTCCCGCTCGTCGTGGACGCCCGTCTCGGGAAACCCGACGGTGAACGTCAGCACCGGGGTTGCCGTGTCGCGTGCCATGGCGGCGAGCACGGCGGCGGAATCGATGCCGCCGGAGAGGAACAGCCCGTACGGCACGTCCGAACGGCGATGCAGGGCGACGCTCTCGGTGAACGCGCGGTCCAGTTCGTCCAGGGCGTCGGGCTCCGAGCGGTCGACCGGGCCACCCCCGGGCAGAGCCGCGCGGCGCCGACGGTCGACGATGCGGCCATCCTCGACGACGATGGTTTCGCCCGGCAGCACGCGGTCGATGCCGGCGAAGGCGGTCGGCCGACCGGTGGTGAATTGGAGTTGCAGCAGTTGATCCCGAACCGAGCGGCGGACCCGCGGTTCGACGATGCCCGCGACGATCAGCGCCTGTGGCTCGGAGGCGAAGGCGAAGCCCTGGTCGGTCTCGGCGTAGTACAGCGGCTTGATGCCGAAGGGATCGCGGCTCAGCACCAGGCGCCCGGCGGGGCCGCCGTCGCCGCGATCGTGCAGGGCGATGGCATACATGCCGCGCAGCCGGTCGGCGAAGTCGAGACCATGCGCGAGGTACAGATGCAGCGGCGTTTCGCAATCCGAGCCGGTGACATACCGGGCCGCGCCCAAGGTCCGCCGCACCTCGGGATCGTTATAGATCTCGCCATTGGCAATCAGCGCCACCCGTGGAGCGTCCTCGGGCGAGGCATGCTCGGGGCTGGCGAACAACGGCTGATCGCCGGTCTCCAGATCGATGATGGCAAGGCGGGTGTGGATCATGCCGACATTGCCCGCGACATGGCGGCCGTGGCCGTCCGGGCCGCGATGGGCCAATGCTGCGGCCAGCCGGCGAAGGACGGCGTCGTCCGGCGCCCGGCCGCGACGCAACATCACGCCGGCGATTCCACACATTAGCCGCCCCCTCGCCACACCCGCATCGCTGCCTACCACCGGAAACGTCAAAAGAACAAGTGCCGCGGGGGGTGCTTGCCGGCCACGCGGGGACGTCCTACGTCCTCGTCATGACCGCCGCCGCCCTCATTCTCGAAGACCGTGGGCTCGTTGCCATCGAGGGCGACGATGCGCGTGCCTTTCTGCAGGGGTTGATCTCCAACGATGTCCAGCGGGTCACCCCGGAGCGGGCGATCTGGGCGGCGCTGTTGACGCCGCAGGGCAAGTACCTTCATGACTTTTTCGTCGTCGAGCACGCCGGCGCCCTGTTGCTCGACTGCGAGGCGTCGCGCCGGGCCGATCTGATCCGCCGGCTCTCGCTGTTCAAGTTGCGCTCCAAGGTTGCCGTGGTCGACCGGACCGAGGCGTTCGCGGTGCTCGCCCTGATGGGTGACGAGGCGTTTGGCCACCTTGGGCTGCGGGGCGAAGCGGGGGCGTCGACGGCGTATGCCGGGGGCGTTACCTTCATCGATCCGCGCGATCCCGGGCTCGGTGCCCGGGCGATCCTGCCACGCGACACGGCGCGACAAGCGTGCGAGGACCTTGGCTTCGTGGCCGGCAGCCGCGCCGACTGGGAGCGGCTGCGCATCCACCTGGGGCTGCCCGACGGCAGCCGTGACATGACCGTCGACAAGGCGATTCTGCTGGAGAACGGCTTCGATGAATTGGGCGGCGTCGACTGGCAAAAGGGCTGCTACATGGGCCAGGAGTTGACGGCGCGCACCAAGTATCGTGGCTTGGTGAAGAAGCGGCTGGTGCCGGTCTCGGTCAGCGGCCCGCCGCCCGACGCGGGTGCCGTGATCACGCTCGACGGCCGCGACGTCGGCGAGATGAAAAGCGGCGTTGACGGGCTGGGGCTTGCGCTGCTGCGATGGGAGGCGATCGACGCCGGCCGACCGCTGGCGGCGGGCGAGGCGGCGCTGACCGTCACGCCACCGGCATGGCTGCGCCGGCCCGGGTAGGATCGGTCAGGAGGCGCGGGCCTCGATGGCGTCGCGGCGCTTGCGGATCCGCCGCTTCAGCCGGCGCAACTCGGGCGCCAACTCCGCGTCCTTCAGCGACAGGATGTAGGCATCGAGGCCGCCGTTGTGCTCGACGGAACGCAGCGCCGCCATCGACATCCGCAGGCGCACTTGGCAGCCGAGCGCGTCGCTGAACACCGACGTGGTCTGCAGGTTCGGCAGAAACCGCCGCCGCGTCTTGTTGTGGGCGTGGCTGACGTTGTTGCCCGCCATTACACCCTTGCCGGTAAAACCGCACCGCCTGGCCATCGATCTTGCTCCATCAAACGCAACCGCGGGCCGACTTGGGCCCGCGAACCACGTCTTTTATTGTTCACGGGCGGTCCGGTCAAGCCGCCATTCGCTTTTGCAGGTTCATATCCAGGGTGTCGAGGAACTGCTCGGTGGTCAGCCACGGTTGGTCGGGGCCGATCAGGATCGCCAGATCCTTGGTCATCTGGCCGCTTTCGACGGTTTCGATGCAGACGGCTTCCAGGTCGTCGGCGAACTTGACCACGTCGGGTGTGCCGTCGAACTCGCCGCGGTAGTGCAAACCACGGGTCCAGGCGAAGATCGAGGCGATCGGGTTGGTCGACGTCGCCTTCCCCTGCTGATGCAAGCGGAAGTGCCGGGTGACCGTGCCGTGCGCCGCCTCCGCCTCGACGGTCTTGCCGTCGGGCGTCATCAGCACCGAGGTCATCAGGCCGAGCGAGCCGAAGCCCTGCGCCACCGTGTCCGACTGCACGTCGCCGTCATAGTTCTTGCACGCCCAGACGAAGCCGCCCTCCCACTTCAGCGCCGCCGCCACCATGTCGTCGATCAGCCGGTGCTCGTAGTCGATGCCCTTGGCCTTGAACCGGTCCTTGAACTCGGCTTCGAACACCTCCTGGAACAGGTCCTTGAAGCGGCCGTCGTAGGCCTTGAGAATGGTGTTCTTGGTGGACAGGTAGACGGGCCAGCCGAGCGTCAGGCCGTAATTGAGGCAGGCGCGGGCGAAGCCGCGGATCGAGTCGTCCAGATTGTACATGGCCATCGACACGCCGCCGCCGGGGAAGTGGAACACCTCGCGCTCGATGGGCGCGCCACCGCCGTCGGGCGTGAAGGTGATGGTGAGCGTGCCCGGCCCGGGGACGACGAAGTCGGTGGCGCGGTATTGGTCACCGAAGGCGTGACGGCCGATGACGATGGGCTTGGTCCAGCCGGGCACCAGGCGCGGCACGTTGCGGCAGATGATCGGCTGGCGGAAGACGGTCCCACCGAGGATGTTGCGGATGGTCCCGTTGGGCGACCGCCACATCTGCTTCAGGCCGAATTCCTCGACCCGCGCCTCGTCCGGCGTGATGGTGGCGCACTTGACGCCGACGCCGTGCTCCTGGATGGCGTTGGCGGCATCGATGGTGATCTGGTCGTCGGTGGCGTCGCGGCTCTGGATCGACAGGTCATAGTAGCGCAGGTCGACGTCGAGATAGGGCAGGATCAGCTTGTCCTTGATGAACGCCCAGATGATCCGCGTCATCTCGTCGCCGTCCAACTCGACGACCGGGTTCTTTACCGTGATTTTCGCCATGGCCCCACTCTCCCCAACACCTGCTGATCGAAGGCGGCCGGCCGCCGCCGCGCCGGGCGGACACTAAGCAGCGGGCGGCGGATTGGCAAGAACGCCGCGGGCCGGGACGCGGGCGTGGCCATGCCCTAGTCCCGGTTTGCGACAGGGTCAGCGCCCCCGCGGTTCGCTCATCAGGCCCTTGACGAGGGCAAAGCAGCCGAGCAACAGCACCAGGGCGAAGGGCAGCCCCGTCGACACCGCAGCCGCCTGCAGGGCGCCGAGGCCGCCGCCAACCAGCAGGACGATGGCGACGATGCCCTCGAACGAGGCCCAGAACACCCGCTGGGAGACCGGCGCGTCCATTGCGTGAAACCGGGGGCGGTTGGGGAGTGG
>CAZVRW010000063.1:0-4555 GCA_964630265.1 uncultured Rhodospirillaceae bacterium | reverse complement strand
ACCTTGCCGCCGGCGGTGATGGTGTCGATGACCAGCGAGCCGGAGTCCGACGAGGTGACGAAGAAGACGATCACCAGGACGATGGCGAGGAACGACGAAATCGCCGCCAGCGGCAGTTGCTCCAACATGGTGAACAGCTTCAGTTCCAGCGACGCATCGGCAATCGCTTGGTGGCCGGCGTTGACCATCTCGACGGCGGTGCCGCCGAAGGCGGTCATCCAGAGCACCGAGACGACCGAGGGGATCAGCAGCACGCAGAGCACGAATTCCCGCACGGACCGGCCGCGACTGATGCGCGCGATGAACATGCCGACGAACGGCGACCAGGAGATCCACCACGCCCAATAGAACGCCGTCCACCCCTGACTGAAATTGGTGTCGTCGCGGGCGAACGGATTGGAGAGCGCCGGCAAGTATTCGGCGTAGGCCACCAGGTTGGTGAAAAAGCCGGTGGCGATCGCCAATGTGGGACCGACGAGAATGATGAAGCCCAGCAACAAAATCGCCAGCACCATGTTGATTTCCGACAGCCGCTTGACGCCGGCGTCCAGGCCGGCAAGGACGGAGATGAGAGCGATTGCCGTGATGCCGATGATCAGCAGAACCTTGTTGAGGTCGGTGGCGGGCATTCCGAACAGGTGGCCAAGGCCGGCGATGGCCTGTTCCGCGCCGATGCCGAGGGACGTGGCCAGCCCGAACAGCGTCGCGAACACCGCCACGGTATCGATGACGTGGCCGGTCCACCCCCATATCCGCTCACCGAAGATGGGGTAGAACATGGAGCGGATGCTCAGCGGCAACCCCTTGTTATAGGTGAAGATGGCGAGCGACAAGGCGACGATGGCGTAGATGGCCCAGGGGTGCAGACCCCAGTGGAAGATCGTGGCGGCCATCCCCAGGCGCTCGGCCTCGTGCGCGTCGCCCGCGGCCCCGGCCAGCGGTGCCCAACTGTCGGGCGCTCCGGCACCCGCGGCCACCGACGACGAAAAATGCGAGATCGGCTCGGAGACACCGAAGAACATCAGGCCGATCCCCATGCCGGCGGCGAACAGCATGGCGAACCAGCCGGCATAAGAGTAGTCCGGCGTGGCGTCCTGACCGCCGATGCGGACCTTGCCGAGGGGCGAGAGCATCAGTCCGAGGGCAACGAGCACGAAGATGTTGGCGGCCGACAGCAACACCCAATCGAACGTCGATGTCACGGCCGGTCGCAGCCAGCCGAACAACGCGCCCGCCTGCTCCGGCAGAACCAATGCAAAGATCACGAATAAGATAATCGTTGAAGCCGATATCAAAAAAACCGGATTATGGATGTCCAGCCCGAAAGGCCCGAGGCGGGGCTGGATGTTGTCCTGGCCAACCGTGTAATCCGTATCGATGGGGTTGGCCGCGCCTTCGGGCGGGATGATGGTTGCGTCGTTCATTGTCTCTCCAATGCAGTTGTTTTGGCCGGAGGCCGGAGCCGCGCTTTGGCTGCGATCATCGGCTCCAGGCGCCCGGATGCCGGCCGCCGAGCCTCACCGCACGACGAAAACGGAAACCTCGGCGTGGGAGGCGACGGCGCCCGCGTTCGATGCGAAGATGTGCTCCGGCAGGCCCGGCACGTGCGATGCCATGACGATCAGGTCCGCCCCGAAGTCCTCGGCCGCGGTCATCAGGGTCTTGTCGAGATCGATGGTCGGATCGTGGCTCGGATAGGCGGCCGTATCGATCGCGAGGTCGTGCGCCGCCGACTGCTCGGCGCCGAAGGCCTTGAGCTTCGCCGCGAATTCCGTCGGCGTGTGCGCCACCTCGGTCGGCGTTTCCGCGGTAACGCCGACGAAGCGGATCGGGATGTGGTAGTGTTTGGCGAGATCCGTCGCCGTGGTGATCGCTTTTTCGAGCTTGTCAACGTGTGCCAGATCCACGGGCACCATGATCTTGCTGTACATGCGATGCGCTCCTCCTCGTTCATCGGGATCGGCTGAAGGGGGATCTCTGGCGCGAAGATCGGCCGTCGCGCCGTGGGCGCAGCCCGCTTTCCGCATCCCCCTGCGATCTGTCCGTTCAACCGGGCGTGTTGCGGCCGAACGCTGAGTGGCGGTTGACGCCTGTCCCGTGAACAGGAACGGGTCAACGAACCAAGGCTAAACCCGTCGTCGCCGCCAAGTCAAATTTACACCCAAATGGGTAAATTTGACCTCGGCCTGGGACGTTGTCTGGCTGTGGCGGTGGCGCGGAGGCGCCGCCGTGGTATCCTGCCCACGAAACCCCGGTCAGGCGCCGCGCTCCGGAAAGGACCGAATTTCGTGGATCTGGACCACATCGAACGGTTGAGCGCCGGGATGCGCGAGCAGATCGGCAAGGTCGTCGTCGGCCAGGCGGCGGCCGTCGACCTGTTGCTGGTAAGCCTGCTTTGCAACGGCCATGTCCTCCTCGAAGGCGTGCCGGGCACGGCGAAGACCTTGCTCGCGCGAACCTTCGCCGCCTGTCTTGGCCTCGCCTTCAAGCGTATCCAATTCACGCCCGACCTGATGCCGGGCGACGTCATCGGCACCAATCTGTTCAACTTCCAGACCAATCGGTTCGTTTTGACCAAGGGGCCGATCTTCACCGAGCTGCTGCTCGCCGACGAGATCAACCGGACGCCGCCGAAGACCCAGGCGGCGCTGCTGCAGGCGATGCAGGAGCGCAGGGTGACCGTCGACAATGACAGTTACGACCTGGGTCCCGGCTTCATCGTGGTCGCCACCCAGAACCCGATCGAGCAGCAGGGCACCTATCCGCTGCCCGAGGCGCAACTGGACCGCTTCCTGTTCAAGGTCGTGGTGGACTACCCGGACCGCGATGCGGAGCGCGCCATTGTACACCGCCACGGCCACCGGACGACGATGCCCGACGTGGCGGATTACGGCGTCCAGGTGGTCTGCGGGCTGGCGGACCTGACCGCTGCGCGGTCGGCGATCGCGGCGATCACCCTGAGCGAGCCCCTGGTCGACTACATCGTCGACCTGATCCGGGCGACGCGCGAGCATGCGGCGCTGCAGTTCGGTGCATCGCCCCGCGCGGCCAACATGCTGGCGGCCGCCGCTCGCGCCCATGCCGCCCTCGGTGGCCGCGACTATGTCATCCCCGATGACGTCAAGGCGCTGGCGGTGCCGCTGCTGCGCCACCGCGTCGTGCTGGCGCCCGGCGCGGAAATCGAAGGGTTGAGCCCGGACCGGGTGATCGAGCAGACGGTCGACCAAGTCCCGGCGCCGCGCTGATGCGTCCCAGCGCCCGCGCCGTTGCCGTGTTCGCCGCCGGCGTGCCGCTGACCGCCGCGGTGGTGCTGCTTGACGAGACACTGTGGCTGTTCGGCGTCGTCTACCCGCTTGCGGCGGCGCTGTTGCTCGGGGTCGACGCGGTCCTGGCGCTGCCGGCGCGGCGCCTCGCTGTTCGGGTGACCGCACCCGGCGTGCTGCACCTGGACGACCGCCAGGACCTGCTGATCGAGGCCGAGACGCCGGCCTGGCGCGGCCGCACGCTGCTGCGCCTGCTTTTCGACCTGGAGGGGCCGCTCGTACGCCCGCCGGAACGGAGCCTCGTGGTGCAGGCGGGGCGGAGCGCCCGGCTGGCGCTGCCGCTGGTCGCCGAGCGGCGCGGCACCGCGACCGTGCACCGCCTCTGGCTGCGTTGGCATGGGCCGATGGCGCTGGTTTGGCGCATCCATGTCCAGCCCGTTGATCATGCGGTACGCATCGTCCCGAACATCCGCGCCGTGCGGCAGGCGGCGATCCAGTTCGCCAGCCGCGATGCCTATCACGGCGTCAAGGTGGCGAGTCAACTGGGCGAGGGGACGGAATTCGATGCCTTGCGAGACTGGGTGCGCGGTCTCAACACCCGTGACATCGACTGGAAACGCTCGGCCCGGCATCTCCGGCTGGTCTGCAAGGAATTCCGGGCGGAGCGGAATCACAACATCGTCCTTGCCTTCGATACCGGACACCTGATGGGCGAGCCGCTGGGCGGCATCCCACGGCTCGATCGCGCCATCAACGCCGGGCTGCTGCTCGTCTACCTGTCGTTGCAGAACGGCGATCGTGTCGGCCTGTTCGCTCTCGACGACCGGGTGCGGCTGTACCTGGAGCCGTCGCCCGGGGTGCATGCGTTCCCGCGGGTCCAGCATGCCCTGGCCGGGTTAGCCTATGGCACGGCCGAGACCAACTTCACCCTCGGCCTCGCCCACCTGAACGCGCGGCTCAGGCGGCGTTCGCTGGTGGTGCTGTTCACCGAGTTCATCGACACGGTGACCGCCTCGCTGATGGTCGACACGCTCGCCCACGTGGCGCGGCGCCACGTCATCCTGTTCGTGACGCTGCAGGACCCGGTGTTGCGCGCCACCCTGGACGCGGCGCCGCGCAACGTCGGCGACATCGCCCGCGCGGTGGTCGCCGACAGCTTCATCCGCGACCGCGCCATCGTGCTGAACCGACTGACGCGGCTGGGCGTGCAGTGCCTGGACACCCCCGCCGACCGGCTGGGCGCCGACATCATCAACCGCTACCTGAAGATCAAGCGGTTGGAACTGATCTAG
>CAZVRW010000062.1:17977-20099 GCA_964630265.1 uncultured Rhodospirillaceae bacterium | reverse complement strand
AGGATGCCGCCGGTCTCGGTCTGCCACCAGGTGTCGACGATCGGGCAGCGGCCCTCGCCGACGACATTGTAGTACCACATCCAGGCTTCCGGATTGATCGGTTCGCCGACCGTGCCCAGCAGTTTCAGCGACTTGCGACTGGTCTTCTTGACGAAGTCCTCGCCTTCGCGCATCAGCGCGCGGATCGCCGTCGGCGCCGTGTAGATGATGTTGACCTGGTGCTTGTCGACCACCTGCCAGAACCGCGACGGGTCGGGATAGTTGGGCACGCCCTCGAACATCAGCGTCGTCGCGCCGTTGGCCAGGGGCCCGTAGACGATGTAGCTGTGTCCGGTCACCCAGCCGATATCGGCGGTGCACCAGTAGATGTCACCGTCGTGGTAGTCGAAGACGTACTGATGCGTCATCGACGTATAGACCATGTAGCCGCCGGTGGTGTGCAGCACGCCCTTCGGCTTGCCGGTGGAGCCCGACGTGTAGAGAATGAACAGTGGGTCCTCGGCGCTCATCTCTTCCGGCGGGCAGTCGGCGGACGCCTCGGCCATCAACTCATGGAACCAATGGTCGCGCCCGTCGGTCCAGTCGACGGTGCCGCCGGTGTGCTTGACGACGATCGACGTGGTGACGTTGGGGCAGGCCTTGAGCGCGTCGTCGGTGTTCTTCTTCAGCGCCACCGAGCGGCCGCCGCGCAGCCCCTCGTCGGCGGTGATGACGATGTTCGACTGGCAATCCTGGATGCGTCCCGACAGCGAATCCGGTGAGAAGCCGCCGAAGACGATGGAGTGGACGGCGCCGATGCGTGCGCAGGCCAGCATCGCCACCGGCAGCTCGACGATCATCGGCAGGTAGATGGTGACGGTGTCGCCCTTCTTGACGCCGACCGTCTTCAGGACGTTGGCGAACTTGCAGACCTGCTCGTGCAATTCGCGATAGGTGACGTGCCGGCTGACGCCCGGGTCATCGCCTTCGAAGATGATCGCGGTCTGGTCGCCGCGCTTCGCCAAGTGGCGGTCGAGGCAGTTGGCCGACGCGTTCAGGGTGCCGTCGTGGTACCAGCGGATGTGGACGTCCGGCTGGCTGAAGCTGACGTCCTTGACCTTGCTGTAGGGCTTGATCCAGTCGATGCGCTTGCCCTGCTCGCTCCAGTATCCCTCGGGATCGTCGATCGATCGCTTGTAGGCGGCGAGGTAGGCGTCGTTGTCGAGCCAGGCCGATTTGGCCAGGTCGGCGGGGACCGGAAAAACAGTGTCTGTCATGATCGAATACCTCCCGTTGGATGCTTGCTGAGATTCTTGGGCGCTCATGAGCCGCCGGGCGCGGATCACCGAACCCGATTTCCCCTTCGTTTAGCCAGAATCCGCCCTCGAAACAAGCGCGAGCGCGCCAGACCAAGGTCTGAACGGGGCAATGCCGGCGGCGGCTTTCAGTCCGACGGGACGCCGGCATTCAGTCCGGCGGGACGCCGGCATTCAGTCCGGCGCGGCGCCGGCGATCTCGATCGCCACCGGCTCCAGGCCGCGGCCGCCGCAGGGGCCGTCGACGCAGGCGCCGTCGTCGATGCGGAACAGGGCGATGTGATTGTGGCAGAGGATGAACCGGCCGTCATCGGTGAGGAAGACGCCGGCGTCGTCCAGCGGCAGACCGCGGTGGGGACAGCGATTGCGGTAGGCGAAGAGGCGATCGCCCAGGCGGACGACGAACAGCCGGAAGGTCCCGGTCGCCGGATGTGGATCGAGACCGACCGCGCCACCGTCGGGCACCGCGTCGAGGGCGAGCGTCAACCGGTCGGCCGCCCGTCCGCCGTCGCTCACGGCGCGCCGCCGCCCATTTCACAGAGGAGCGCCCACGCGGCCGCGTCGATCGGCATCACCGAGAGCCGCGACTGGCGGACCAGGGCGATGTGGGCCAGCCGCTCGTCGGCCTTGATGGCGGCCAGCGGCACCGGCGTCGGCAACGGCCCGACGGCGCGCAAGTCGACCATGCCGAAGCGGCCGCTCCCGTCGCTGGGGTCGGGGTAATACTCGCGCACCACCTCCAGCACGCCCATGATCCGCCGCTCGCCGCCCGAGTGGTAGAAAAAGGCCCGGTCGCCGATGCGCATCGCCTTCAGATTGTTGGCGGC
>CAZVRW010000062.1:0-17877 GCA_964630265.1 uncultured Rhodospirillaceae bacterium | reverse complement strand
GGGATCACCTTCTTCCAGGGGCGGATGGTGACACTCTCGAACAGGCCGGCCTTGGCGTAGGGGTCATTCTCGGCGAACGCCTCCGCCGCCGCCCGGTCCTCGAAATCCAGGATCAAGAGGCTGCCGGTCATCGCCTCGCCGTCGTCCGACAGCGTCGGTCCGGCGACCACCACCCGGTCGCGGTAGGACGCGAGATAGTCCAGGTGGGCTTGGCGATTGTCGAGGCGGACGTGCAGGTGCCCCTCCCGGTCGCGGCAATCGAAGATGAAGTGCATGACGCTCCTCCCTGCGGGCGCGGTGGTTCGGTCCACCGCCAGGGTTCTGTCTACAGCCCGCAGCCGGCGGGGAAAAGGCTCCCCGTGTGCAAGTTTTTGCCGGATGTATGCCGGAAAAAGCCGGGTCCGGACGCGATATTTGCCCATAAGATATTGAAAAGAATGAAAACCTGTGATTTTCGGCGTGAAAATGTAGGATTATGTAGCCTTTTGTAGGAAAAAGTAGGATTTCTCACTTGGATCGGTGGCTGAGTTCAGATCCGCGTCGGCGCCCTGCCGTCGCTATGCCCCAAAGGAGGCAGATACCCGGCCGGCGGCAACCGGCAAGCCATTGGAGAAGTCGCCAACGCCTCCCCGCCGGGGCGCTGCGGCGTTCACGGGATGGCGGGTGCGACGGCGCCATTTTTGTGATGGCGATGGCGTTTCGCAAGCGTGATGCCAACGATGGCGGCGCAGGCGAGCGCGTTGCCGAGAAAGATCGCCGCCATGATCAGGTCGCCCAGGCAAACGACGGCATAGGCGATGGTCGTCAGGTGGGAGAGCAGGAACAGTCCCCAGGTCATGGAGGAGATGGCGGACGCCCCGTTCTCATCCCGCGCCGCCTTGATGATCTGCGGCACGTAGGCCAAAATCCGGATCGAGTTGACCAGGGTGAAGGCGCTCAGAATGGCCCCTTCCAGGAACCTGTGCTCGGTGTGCACGTAGAACCGCAGAGCCTCGCCAGACGCCTGAATGGCTGCGAGGAACTGATCAAGCGTTTCGATCATTCTGGTCCACCGCTCGATATGCCGAAAATTCGCTCACGCTTGCGACAGTTTACGCAGAGATCAGGCGGCGGACCGTTGCGTCGGTTACAGAACGGCGTGAGGGAGAAGCCGTTTTCCTAGCCATTTTCGGCGGCTTGTGGGGCCGCGTCGCGCCGCGGCATCGGGAGATATCCGGCCGACGGCTCGAAGGCAAGCCGTCCGAGCGGTGGCCCTTGATGGCTTCGCTGCGCTCGCCATGACGGGGAAGGGCGCCCGGGGAGTAGCGCGGGGAGGGCGCCGCGAACGGGCGGCCCGATGAGGGCGGTTGGGTGCGGGCGCCTACAGGAGGCCGAGGCTGCGGAGGGATTGGCAGCCGCCGCGGGCGACGACCACGTGGTCGTGCAGGAGGATGCCGAGGGCGGTGGCGGCGGTGCTGACCTCGCGGGTCATCTCGATGTCGGCGCGCGACGGCGTCGGGTCGCCCGAGGGGTGGTTGTGCACCAGGATCAGCGCCGTGGCGCCCAGATCGAGGGCGCGCTTCACCACCTCGCGCGGGTAGACGGGGGTGTGGTCGACGGTGCCGCGCTGCTGCAATTCGTCGGCGATCAGCCGGTTCTTCTTGTCCAGGAACAGCACGCGGAAGCGTTCCGTCGGCTCGTCGGCGAGGCCGGCGCGGCAATAGTCGACGAGTTGCGCCCACGAGGAGATGACCGGCTTGTCGCCGATCTCGGCGCGCAGCAATCGCCTGGCCGACTCCCGCACCGCGCGGAAATGGGCGACCGTGCGCGCGGTGATCCGGGCATGCCGGGTGAGCCGGTTGGGCTCGGCCGCCAGCACGCCGCCGAAGCTGCCGAATTCCTGCAAGAGGGCCTTGGCCAACGGCTTCACGTCGACGCGGTCGACGGTATGGAACAGCAGCAGTTCCAGCAGTTCGTAGTCCTGGAAGCGCTCCGGCTCGCCGTCGAGAAAGCGGCGGCGCACCCGCTCGCGGTGGTCCTTGTAGTGCGGTGCCGTCTCGGCGGCGGCCGCCGACGCTGGCGCCGACGGTGCGCCGGTCTCGGCCACAGGCTCGGGCGCATGGGCCTCGAACAGCCCGCCGCCGGCGCCACGCCGCGCCCTGCTCATGCTTATGTGTCGGGCCGGTCGGGGGGCGGCGCCGCGGCAGGCGCGTCGGGGAGCGTGTACGGCGGTTTGTCGAGCCCGGCGGGCGACAGCGTGAATACCTCGACGCCCGTGGCGGTCACGCCGACGGAGTGCTCGAACTGCGCCGACAGCGACCGGTCCTTGGTCACCGCCGTCCAGCCGTCGCCGAGGATCTTCACGGCATAGCCGCCGGCGTTGATCATCGGCTCGATGGTGAAGAACATGCCCTCGCGCAGCACCATGCCCTCGCCCGGGGTGCCGTAGTGCAGCACGTTGGGTGCGTCGTGGAACTGGCGACCGAGGCCGTGGCCGCAGAAGTCGCGCACCACCGAGAAGCGGTGCGATTCGGCATGGCGCTGGATGGCATGGCCGATGTCGCCGAGCGTGGCGCCGGGGCGCACCTCCTCGATGCCCTTCCACATGGACTCGAAGGTCACCTCGATCAGCCGCTGCGCCTTCACCGGCACCTCGCCGACCGTGTACATCCGGCTGGTGTCGCCGTGCCAGCCGTCTAGGATGACGGTGACGTCGATGTTGACGATGTCGCCGCGGGTGAGCCGTTTCTCGCCGGGAATGCCGTGGCAGACCACGTGGTTGATGGAGGTGCAGATCGACTTGGGAAAGCCGCGGTAGCCGAGCGGCGCCGGGATCGCGCCGTGATCGCGGATGAAGGCCTCGCAGGCCTGGTCCAGGGCCAGCGTGGTGACGCCCGGCACCACCAAGGGCGTGATGTGATCCAGCGTCTCGGCCGCCAGCCGGCCGGCCTTGCGCATCGCCTGGAAATCCCCGGCGCCGTGGATCTTGATGGGCCGGCCGTCGTGGTGGGCGGAACTCTCTCGCATATTGTTCATCCGGCCAGTATGCCACTTCCGGTCGCCGCCTGGAACCGCGGCTGTATGGGTCAGGCGAGGAATTCCAGCCGATCGGTGACGGCGATGCCCTCGGTCGCGACCCGGCAGCGATAGGCGAGCGCCTCCACGCCGGCGGCGCGCGCCAGCCGCAGGCCGACGGCATAGGCCGGGTCCAGGTCGGCGGCCACGGCGAACCGCCCGGCGTCGGCGCGTTGCGCCACGTAGAGCATCACCGCCCGGGCGCCGGCGGCGACCATGTCGGCCAGTTCGACCAGGTGCTTGGCGCCGCGCGCCGTGACGCAATCGGGAAACTCGACGGGCACGTCGGCATCGGTGCCGCGTTTCAGGTGGACGTTCTTGACCTCCACGTAGCAGGGCGGGCGCTCGGGGTCTTCCAGCAGCAGGTCGATGCGTGAGTTGCGGCCGTACGTCACCTCGCGCCGCAGCGTCGCATAGCCGGCGAGCTCGGGGATGGTGCCGGCGGCGATCGCCTCGGCCGCCAGGGCGTTGGGGTGGCCGGTGTTGATGCCGACCAGCGTCTCGCCGTCACGAACCAACTCCCACGTCCAGGCGTGCTTGCGTTTCGGATTGGCGGCGGGCGACAACCATACCTCCGCGCCCGGCGCAGTGAGCCCGAGCATGGCGCCTGAATTGGGACAGTGGGTGGTCACCGTGCGGCCGTCGTCCAGGGCAACGTCGGCGAGAAAGCGTTTGTAGCGGCGGAGCAGCGTGCCGCGAACCAGCGGGACCGGGAAGCGCATGGCCGGGAGGGCGCCGGCTACCACGGCCAGAGCAGGCGCGCCACCTCGCGCTCGAGCTGGGCCGAGCGGCGCGAGCGCCGGTGCCGCGGTGGCTTGTCGGCGCCCCAGGCGCCAACGGCGCCGAGCGCCCGGCGCAGATCCTCCTGCAATTCCTTGACGCCGTCGTTGGTCCAGTAGTCGGCGCCCAGCGACTCCTGCAGCGCCAGCAACCGGCCGGCGATGGCGCGCACCCGCGCCTCGTCGACGTCGTCCGTCATGGCGTCCCCCTTGGCCCCGGGCGGGCCACCTCGCCGGCACCGATCTCCGCGACACCGAGCGCGTCGGCGAGCCGGCCGGTGGCGCTGCCCGGGCGCAAGGGGCGCGGCTGCGACGCGTCGGGCGCCCAGGCGGTGAGGGTGACCACCTGGAAGCTCGCCGGCACCGCGCCGTCGGCGTCGCCATGCTGGTGTTGATACCGGGCGAGCGCGTCGAACAGCGTCGCCCGGCGGCTGAAGCCGCGGCGACGCTCGGCGACGGCATTGGTCTCGCCCATGCCGCGCAGGTCGTGCAGCAGGCGCAGGGGCGAGCGGTACATCACCGTGAGCGTCTCGCTGTCGACCACCGGCAGGGCGAAGCCGGCGCGCTGCAGCAACATGCCGGCATCGCGCACGTCGGCGAAGGGCGAGACGCGCGGCCCGAGACCGCCCTCGGCGGCGATCTCGGCCTCGGCCAGCGCCGCCCGCAACTCCTTCAGCGTCTCGCCGCCGAACATCGCCGCCAGGAACAGCCCGTCCGGTTTCAGCGCCTGGCGCACCTGCACCAGCGCCCCCGGCAGATCGTTGACCCAGTGCAGGCTGAGCAGGCTGACCACCAGGTCGAAGCTGTGCGCGGCGAAGGGCAGCAGTTCCTCGTCGCCGGCCACAGCGGGACGCGGCGCCGCCGCCACCATCGCCGGCGAGATATCGCAGTGGATCAACGTCTCGATGCCCCCGCGCCCACGCAACACCCGGGCGACGACGCCATCGTGGCAGCCGAGATCGAGGGCCAGCGGGAACGTGCGACGGACATCGTCGAGCCGATCGAGCAGGCGTTCGCCAACCTCGCGCAACATGAAGTCGCAATGACCAAGCATCGGCGCCGCGCGGTCGCGATGCCGGCGCACCGCGCCGCGGTCGAACACCTGCATGCTCATGGTCTTCGGGGCCATCCGACACTGCACTTCGAGACGGGACCACCAGCGGCGCCGGCTTGCGATCCTCTTCGGCATATGGCATAGGGAGTGCGTCGTTGCAAAGGCTTGGCAAGGACTTGGCCGGAAACCGCCCGTGCCCGTCGCCTCCACATCCACCAACACGGCTGCCGCCGCGGCCGCCGGCGCTGCGTCGCTCGTCGCCGGTCTCCGACGTCTCGGGGGCGGCCTGCTCGACGTCTTGCTGCCGCCGCGCTGTCTGCGCTGCGGCGTACAGGTTGAGCGAACCGGCACGCTGTGTGGCGACTGCTGGCCGGAACTGCGGCTGATCGAAGCCCCCTGGTGCGCCGCCTGCGGCACGCCGTTCGCCTATGACGTCGGCGCGGACGCGCTCTGCGGGGCCTGCGCCGCCGCTCGGCCGCCCTATGACCGGGCGCGCGCCGCGGTCATCTACAACGACGGCAGCAAGCCGTTGATCCTCGGCCTGAAGCACCGCGATCGCACCGACGTGGCGCCGGCGCTGGGCCAGTGGATGGCGCGCGCCGGTGCCGACATTCTCGCCGACGCCGATCTGCTGGTGCCGGTGCCGCTGCACTGGACCCGACTGTTCATGCGCCGCTACAACCAGGCGGTACTGCTCGCGGATGCCGTCGGTCGGGCGGCGGGCGTCGCCGTCGCCCCCGATCTCCTGGTCCGCACCCGGCGGACCCGCAAGCTCGGCACCCTGGGACCGGCGGCCCGCCGGCGCACGCTGCAAGGGGCGATCGCCGTGCACGCGCGCCGCCGTCACCGCGCCGCCGATGCCAACATCGTGCTGATCGACGACGTGCACACCACCGGGGCGACGCTCGCCGCCTGCACCCGCGCGCTGAAGGGCGCCGGCGCCGCCCGCGTCGACGTGCTGACCTTCGCCCGGACAACCAAGGTGGCGCCGGCCTGACACGGTTCTCATCGGCGGCCGACGGCGCTATATCAGAAGGGTGTCTACGGAGGTCGCCGTGCCGGTCATCGAAATCTATACGACGCCGTTCTGCCCGTACTGCCACCGCGCCAAGCGGCTGCTCAAGGACAAGGGCGTTGAGTTCAGCGAAATCGACGTGATGATGGCGCCGAAGCGCCGCGCCGAGATGCGCGAACGCGCCGGCGGCGGCAACACGGTGCCGCAGATCTTCATCGACGGCCGCCACGTCGGCGGCTCCGACGACTTGCACGAGCTGGACCGGGACGGGCGTCTCGACCCCCTCCTCGGCCTGTCGGGCGCGACGTGAGCGTGGACCAGTCCTTTAACATGGGCCAGTCCTTCACCGTCGCCTGTGTGCAGACCAACTCCGCCCGCGAGATCGCCGACAACCTGGCGGCGGTGCCGCCGTTGATTCGCGCCGCCCGCGACGCCGGCGCCGAGTTCGTGCTGCTGCCCGAGAACGTGACCATGCTGGAGCCGAAGAGCCGGCTGGCGTTGGCCAAGGCGCTGCCGGAGGCCGAGCATCCGGCGTTGCCGCTGTTCCAGGGGCTGGCGCGGGATCTCGGCATCTGGCTGCTGCTCGGCTCGCTGACCATCCGCGCCGACGACGGCCGCGCCTGGAACCGGTCCATCCTGCTCGACGCGGACGGGGCCATCGCCGCCCGCTACGACAAGATCCACCTGTTCGACGTCGATCTGGACGGCGGGGAATCCTACCGCGAATCCGCTTCGATCGCGCCCGGCCGCGAGGCCGTGGTCGCCGCGACGCCGTGGGGCCGCCTCGGCATGACCGTCTGCTACGACCTGCGCTTCCCGCAGCTCTATCGGGCCCTGGCCAAGGCCGGGACGGATTTCCTGGCGATCCCGGCGGCGTTCACCCGGCAGACGGGGATCGCCCACTGGCACGTGCTGCAGCGCGCCCGGGCGATCGAGTGCGGCTGTTTCGTCTTTGCGCCGGCGCAGACCGGCACCCACGCCGAGGGCCGCGAAACCCACGGCCACGCGCTGATCGTCGACCCCTGGGGCCGGGTGCTGGCCGACGCCGGCGAGGACGTCGGCGTGATCACCGCGCGCATCGACCCGGCCGAGGTGGCCCGCGCGCGCGCCCGAATCCCGGCGCTGACCCACGACCGCCCGTTCGCGGTGACCGACGGCGCGGCCATGGCGGCGGCCCCCGCTGCGGAGTAGCGCATGGAATCCGGAGCATGCCGCGACGCGACCGCTCGCCTGTCATGGACCGGAAGGGGGGGTGATGGCGCCTGAGGGGCCGAACGCGCCGGCGTTTCTGCCGTATGGGCGGCAGTGGCTGGACGAGGACGACGTGGCCGCCGTGACCGCGGCGTTGACCAGCGCGTATCTGACCACCGGGCCGCTGGTCGAGCGGTTCGAGGCGGCGCTGGCCGCGGCCACTGGCGCCCACCACGCGGTCGTCTGCGCAAATGGCACGGCAGCCTTGCACTTGACGGCGTTGGCGCTGGGACTTGGGCCGGGCGATCGGGTGATCGTGCCGGCGGTGACCTTCGCCGGCACCGCCAACGCCGTCCGCCACACCGGCGCCGACGTGGTCTTCGCCGACGTCGACGCGGACACCGGGCTGCTGACGCCGGCGACCCTGGACGAGGCCCTGGACCGTGCCGGCGCCGGCGTCCGCGCCGTCTACCCCGTGCATCTGGCCGGTCAGTGCGTCGACATGCCGGCGATCGGCGCGATCTGCCAAGCCCGCGGCCTCGCCATCGTCGAGGATGCCGCACACGCGCTCGGCACCGTGGCGATCGGCCCCGACGGCCCGGAAGCCGTTGGCGGCGGCACCGTCAGCGCCATGACGATCTTCTCGTTCCACCCGGTGAAGACGGTGACCGCGGGCGAGGGCGGCGCCGTGACCACGGCCGACGCCGCGCTCGCCGAGCGGGTGCGGCGGTTGCGCAACCACGGCATCGTCCGCGCGCCCGACGGCTTCCAGGACCGCGACCGCGGCTTCGCGCCGGACGGCCGGCCGAACCCGTGGTACTACGAGATCGCCGAGATCGGCTTCAACTACCGGCTGACCGACATTCAGTGCGCGCTGGGGCTGAGCCAACTCGGCAAGCTCGACCGCTTCGTCGCGCGGCGGGCGGCGCTGGTCGAGCGCTACCGTCGGCTGCTGGCGCCACTGGCGCCGCTGGTCAGGCCGATGCCGGCGGTCGCTGGATGTCGGCCGGGTTGGCACCTGTTCGTCGCGCTGATCGATTTCGCCGCGGCCGGCGTCGACCGGGGAGGGGTGATGCGCCGTCTCGCCGACGACGGCATCGGTACGCAGGTGCACTACATGCCGCTGCACCTGCATCCCTATTATCGCGCGCGCCATGGGGCAGTCTCGCTGCCCGGCGCCGAAGCCTACTACGACCGGGCGTTGTCGCTGCCGCTGCATGCCGGCATGGTGGACGAGGACGTCGACCGCGTCGTCGCGGCGCTGGGTGCGGCGCTCGGAGCCCGGCGATGACGGCGTCGCACCCCGCTCCGGTGGCGATCGCCGGCCGCGCGGTCGGCCCCGGCCAGCCGCCCTACGTGGTCGCCGAATTGTCCGCGAACCACCTGGGGCGGCTGGAGCGGGCGATCGCCATCCTGGAGGCCGCGCACGCCGCTGGCGCCGACGCCTTCAAATTGCAGACGTATACCGCGGACACCATCACCCTCGACCACGACGGCCTGGGCTTCACCCTGGACGGCGGGCTCTGGCATGGGCGGCGGCTGCACGCGCTCTACCGCGAGGCGTACATGCCCTGGGAGTGGCATGCGCCGCTGATGGCGCGCGGGCGCGAACTCGGGATCACGGTGTTCAGCTCGCCGTTCGACGCGACGGCGATCGCCGCCCTGGAAGCCGTCGGCTGCCCGGTCTACAAGATCGCCTCGTTCGAGCTGGTCGACCTGCCGCTGATCGCGCGCGCGGCTGCCACCGGCAGGCCGGTGATCATGTCCACCGGCATGGCCAGCCTGGGCGAGATCGACGAAGCGGTGACGGCGGCGCGGCGCGCCGGCGTGGCCGGGCTGATCCTGCTGCACTGCGTCAGCGGCTATCCGACCCCGCCCGAACACTGCCATTTGCGGACGATCCCGCACCTGAGCCAGGCGTTCGGCGTGCCGGTGGGACTCTCCGATCACACCCTGGGGACGGCGGTGGCCGGCGCCGCGGCGGCGCTCGGCGCCTGCATGATCGAGAAACACGTCACCCTGGCCCGCGCCGACGGCGGCCCCGACGCCGCCTTCTCGCTGGAGCCGGGGGAACTGAAGACGCTGGTGAGGTCGGTGCGGGAGGCGTGGGCCGCCTGCGGCGATGTTTCCTATGCCACCGCGCCGAGCGAGGCGGGGCTGCGCGCCATCCGCCGCTCGCTCTACGTCACCGCCGACATGGCGGCCGGCGAGGTGTTCACGGCGGCGACGGTGCGCTCGATCCGCCCCGGCCATGGTCTTCCCCCGAAATACCTGGCCGACGTGCTGGGCCGCCGGGCGCGGCGGGCGATCGCGCGCGGCACGCCGCTGGCCTGGTCGCTGATCGACGAGGGCGCGGTGGACTGAGCAGGGCCGGCAGGGCCGCCGGCTCACAGTCGGGCGGCTTCGAAGGTGTTGCAGGCGTTGATGTCGCCGGTGTCCAGGCCGGCGCGGAACCAGCGCATCCGCTGCGCCGACGAGCCGTGGGTGAAGCTATCGGGCGTGACATAGCCGCGCGACTGCTTCTGCAGGCGGTCGTCGCCGATGGCGGCGGCCGCGGTGAGCGCTTCCTCCACGTCGCCGGGATCGAGAATGCCGCGGGCTTCGGCATGGTGCGCCCAGACGCCGGCGAGACAGTCGGCCTGCAACTCCAGGCGCACCGAGAGCTCGTTGCCGGCGGCCTTGGAGGCGCGCTGCCGCGCCTGCTGGACTTGGCTCGAGATGCCGAGCAGGTTCTGCACGTGATGGCCGATTTCATGGGCGATGACGTAGGCCTGGGCGAAATCACCCTCGGCGCCGTGCCGCTCGCGCAGGTCGCGATAGAAGCTCAGGTCGATGTAGACCTTCTGGTCGGCCGGACAATAGAACGGCCCCATCGCCGCCTCGGCGAAGCCGCACGCCGAGTCGACGGCGCCGGAGAACAGCACCAGCGTCGGCTCTCGGTAGCGCCCGCCCATCCGCTCGAACAGCCCGTGCCAGGTGTCTTCGGTGTCGGCGAGGACGACCGCGACGAAGTCGGCGAGCTCGTCGTTGACGCCCGGCTGCGGCGCCGTCGCGCGGCCCACGGGCTCGGTCTGCTGATCGCCGCTCGGCGCGCCCGAGCCGGTCAGCAGCGCGCTGGGATCGATGCCGAAGATCAGCATGGCGCCGATGACCAGGAGGATGCCGACGAGGCCGATGCCGCCCGACCGGCGCCCGGGACGTCCGCCCATGCCGGGGCCCGGCATGCGCATGCCACCGCGGGGAAAGCGGAAACCGCCGCCGCCGAAGCCGCCGCGCCGGCCGGCGCGCCCGCTGGCCGAGGTGGTGCCGCGTCGGTCTTCGACGTTGCTGCTGCGCCGACCCGTCCGCCATTGCATGGTTCGTCTCCCGCTTTGCCGTATGCGCCCCCTGTTCGACCTTCAGAAACGGGAGAACGGTCTCGGCGTCAAGCGCGCTCAGCGGGTCTCCGTCGGATCACCCCGTTGCCGCCCCCCTCGCCGCCCCCCTCGCCGGGCGAGCGACACCGGGCGAGCGACACTGGGCGAGCGACACTGGGCGAGCGACACTGGGCGAGCGACACTGGGCGAGCGATTCCGGGGCTTCCGGTTTGCGCGGCGCCGCGGTAGGAAGGTCGATCCATGGACGCGAGCGACGCCATGCCCCCCACCATCACCGGCCGCCCCGACAAACATCATCTCGCCATCGAGGGGGCGGAGCCGTGGGTGGAACGGTTCGCTGGCCTGGTCCGCGACGGCGGCGACGTGCTCGATCTCGCCTGCGGCAACGGCCGGCACGGCCGGCTGTTCCTGGGCGCCGCCCGCTCGGTGGTGTTCGTCGACCGCGACACCGAGGGGGTGATCGACCTGATGGCCGATGCGCGCGCCGAGGTGATGGAGGTCGACCTGGAAATCGGCAAGCCCTGGCCGCTGCCCGACCGCCGCTTCGCCGCGGTGATCGTCGTCAACTACCTGTACCGGCCATTGTTCCCGTGGTTGATCCAGGCGCTGGAGGACGGCGGCGTGCTGCTCTACGACACCTTCGCCCGCGGCAACGAGCGCCATGGCCGGCCGCGCAATCCCGAGCACCTGCTGCGCGCCGGCGAGCTTCTGGACGTGGCGCGCGGCGCCCTCCACGTCGTCGCCTTCGAGCAGGGCATCGTCGAGAGGGCCGGCTGTCCCGGCATCAAGCAGCGGCTGTGCGCCATCCGCCATCCGCGGGTGCGCGACGCCGACGGCGAGCCGGAGCCGGTGCCCGTCACGCCCGGGGACCGCGCGCCGTGACTCAGGGGCTGACGGACGCGGGGCGGCAGGCGTCCACCAGGGTCGGCGCCAAGGCTGGAGCTACGGTTGGCGCCGGCCGGCCCTTCTGCAGCGCGAACTCCGGTGTAATGCCGTCCGTCTCCTCGCAATCCTGAAGCGCCAGATCGGTGTAGGATCGGCAGGCGGGATCCCTCTTGATGCGGTGGCGCAGCCGGTCGATCCACCAGGCGTCGCGGCCGAAGGCGATGAGCTTGGCGATCGTTTCCAGGCCATAGCGCAGATAAAACGGCACCAGCGCCTCCCGCGCGAACCCCGGCCGCCGGTCGCGCCGGCGCTTGATGCGGATCACCCCGCTCTGCAGGGGGTGGACGCGCTCGATGCGGGTCAGGCTGGAGAACCAGAGGATCATCGAGGCCAGCCGCGAGATGCCGACATTGCAGGCGTGGCCGCGCCTAAGGATCGTCTCGATGTGCGCCGGCGTGTAATAGAGCGCCCAGGCGCGCCAATAGATCTCCTCCCATTCCCGCCGGGTCATCAGCGGATGGTCGGTGACCACGTGCTCGGCGTCGTACATGTTCATGTCGGGGTCCATGGCGACGCCCTTGGTCCACAGGACCTTGTGGTCCTCCGATCCGGGCAGCGGCGTCAGCACGAAGAATTCGAGCACGTCGACCGGCAATTCGCGCTGGATCAGCGCGATGTCACGCTCAATGGACGCCGGCGTGTCGTTGGGGAAGCCGATGATATAGCCGGCATAGGTGATGATCCCCGCCCGCTTCCACTGCAACAGCATCGCGCGGTATTCGTGCAGCCGGTTCTGTTTCTTCTTCGCCGCCAGGAGATTGTCGGCGTTGACGTTCTCCAGGCCGATGAAACAGCGGGTGACGCCTGCCCGCTTCGCCTTGTCGACGAACCCCGGGATCGTGTGGACCAGCGTGTCGACCTGGATGGTGAAGCGGACGTCCAGGCCCTCGCCCTCGCGGAGCTGGATGATCCGGTCGAAGACCGCCTCCCAGTCCTTGTTGCGGGCGAAATTGTCGTCGGTGATGAAGAAGCGGTTGACGCCCTGCGCCAGATTGCCGCGCAGGATCGCCTCCACGTCATCCGGCGCGCGGTGGCGGGACTTGCGGCCCTGGACGTTGATGATGGTGCAGAACGAGCACTGGAACGGGCAACCGCGGCCGGCATCGAAGCTGGTGTGCTTGTCGAGCGTCCGGGCGGCATATTTCAGCGGCAGATACGGCGTCGGCGCGCCCTGCATCGCCGGCAGCGCGGCGAGATAGTTGTAGGTCGGTTTCAGGGTGCCGGACGCCGCGTCCCGCAGCACGTCGTCGAGCCGTCCCTCGGCTTCGCCGGCGAACAGGCTGATGCCCATGTCGAGCGCCTCGCGCAACTCGATCATGGTGTCGTCGAACATGGCGAGCACGCCGGACACGTGGAAGCCGCCCATGACCACCGGCAGGCCGGCCGCGCGAAGCGGTCGCGCGATCTCCAGCGCCCGGGGATACTGGTTGGACTGGACGCCGATCAGGCCGATGAGGCCGAAGCCGCCAGCCTTGTTCATTGCCCGGATGATGCGCTTGGTGTCGACGATCTTGTTGGTCTCGTCGATGGCGTGGATGTCGATGGCGACGTCGGGCCCGAGGACCGCGCGCGCCTCGGCGTCCAAGGCGAGGCCATAGAGCACCGCCAGCGAGTTCGACGGCATGGTCGAGCGGACCCACTGGATGACGTAGCCGTCGTCGTCATAGTGGGAGGGTTTGATCAGGAAGAGCTGAAAGCGCGACCGCGCGGTCGCACGCCGGTCTCGATCCATGCAGCCGCACTCCTCAGCGGTCCGGCGCACGCTGGATTACGGCGCGGTCATCGCGAAACGACGCGAACCATAGCGGTCCCCTGGCGCAAAGGGAACGCGGATGTGTGATCGCCTCGCGATCGCGGTTTGCGGCCATCGGTCGCCCGCTGGCGGCGGGCGGGATGGGTGGCCCGGAGGCCGCCCATCCCTCGTGGCCGGTTAGCGAGTGGCGCGTCGACCAAAGGCGAAGACGCCGAGCAGGCCGGCGCCGAGCAGCAGTGTGGTCGCGGGCTCTGGGATCGCCGACAACACCTGCCGGCCGGTGAGCGGATCGTCGATGAAGAAGCCGTCGACCGCCTGCGCCAGCTGCATGCCGCCCACCGGCAGGCCGGCCAGCAGCATGATCTCACGATCCTGGGTCAGCACGGTGCCATCGGGAGCGAGGGTGAGGAACACCTCCTCCGGGCGCAGCGTATAGGGGTGCACCAACAGGCCGGCCTCCTGGGCGAACAGCAGCAGGTCGCCGATCTCGCCGGTGAGCTGGCTGGTGATCTGGGCGAGGCCGTCGCCATCGCCGTCCACCGGCGGGCTGATCCCCTCGCGCAGCAGGAACGAGTTCTTCCACGGGCCGGCGCCCTCGGCGTAGAGCGACGCCAGCAGCGCGAACACGTCGGCGTCGTTCAGGTCGGCATAGGTGATGGTGCCGCCCGGCGTCAGCCCGAGCAGGTTGACAAGGTCGCTGCCGTAGACCGCGACCAGATCGTCGACACTGGCGGCGTTGGCCAGGTTGTAGGCGAAGTCATAGGGCACCGAGAAGCCGCCGCCGTTGGCGTTGATGAAGGCGTCGGTCACGTCGCCGAAGAGCTGAACCAACGGGATGTCGATGCCGGCGGTCGGCATGACGGTGGTTTGCAGCTCGATCAGGTTGGCGACCTCGAACGACTGGATGAAGGTGCGGTCGGGGTCGGTGAAGCCGTTGGCCACGAGGTCGTCGACCAGCAACGCGCCGAGGGAGGTGTTGATCGGCGTCGTGCCGTCGAGGAAGGTGCCTTCTTCGGCGAAGAAGGTGGGGTGCTTGGTCTCCGGGTAGATGCCGATCTTGCGGCCGGTGTCGGCCTCGACCTGCTGCACGAGCTGGATGACCTCCTGGAAGGTGGGAATCTCGAACTGGTCGTTGAACGCGGTGTTGTCGGGCCGCACGCCGGGGATGCGCTCCCGTGCCTTGAGGGTCTTGATCTCGGCCAGGGTGAAGTCCTCGGCGAACCAGCCGGTGAACGTGTCACCGTCGATGATCTTGGTGGTGAAGCGGTCGGCGAATTCCGGCCGGTCGGCGACGTCGGTGGTGCCGCCGAGCTCGTTCTCGTGGCGCGCGATCAGGACGCCGTCCTTGGTGACCACTAGATCCGGCTCGACGAAATCGGCGCCCTGCTCGATGGCCAGTTGATAGGCTTCCAGCGTGTGTTCGGGGCGAAACGCCGATGCGCCGCGATGGGCGATCACCAGAATTTCGCCGGCAGTGGCTGGCGCCGGCGCCGCCGCCATGCCCGCGGCGATGAGCATCGCCGGCACGGATACCGCAAACGTCAAATGGGAAAAGGGTCGCATGGTCAGAACCTCCCTGTCGCTCAAGAGTCCCGCGGCGCGCCAAATCGCGCTGCACCGGGATGGCTAGACGAGGCGCGTGACAGGGCGTTGACGGTCGCGGGACGATTTCGGGAAGGATTTGCGACCGATCGGTGACCGGTTCGCCGGCGGGCATCGCCGCCATCCCATACACCGTTGAGATTTCGCAAAAAAAAGAGCCGCCCGGGGGGAGTGGGCGGCTCAAGTCATAGGGAGGAGGTCAAAGCGAACCGGGAATGGGATCGTCCGGTTCGCAGGGACGCTCGCGGGACGATCTGAACCTACCCCATACGGGGTATGCGCGCAAGCCTTTTTTTGCGGCCCGCGGGATTTTCTTTGATCTCCCCGGGAGTCCGGGAAGACCGCGGGATCGTCATGGCGTGATCGCGCCGCGCCTCGCGATGACGCCGGCCGGGAGATCAGGCGGTGGCGGCGATCCTGACCAGGCCCGCCGAGATCTGCGGCGGGTTGGGCTGCAGGTCGGCGACATTCTCGCGCAGCCACGTCGCCGCCTTCTCGTTCGACTCGATCGCCATGGCCTCGGTGGAGAAAACGCTGACGGTGGCGAGAACGCCGTCGCCGCAGTCGATGGCGTAGTAGGAGATGAACCCCGGCGTGCGCTTCAGGATCGGGACGAAGCCCTCGCCGATCTTGCGGCAGACCTGGGTGACGGATGTGACGCCTTCATAGCGGCGGATGCTGACGTGCATGGCTCGACCTTTCCTCCAGATGTTTCGGCCCTCGGCCGGCGGACCCGCAACGGCCGCCGCCACCATCATAGCCGAGGACCGGCACGCTTGCCGATGGTTAGGCGGTGCCCGCGCCCGACGCGTTTGCACCGGGCGGACGACTCGGGTTATGCCACGGATCGCTGTTTCGGGAGTCCACCACCATGCTCGAGTTTCCTGATCCGCCGGCCGACGCCAAGCGCCACGCGCCGGCGACGCTGCGCAACCGTGCGCCGATCCTCGAGGTGCTGCGGCGGGTGCTGCCGGCGACGGGCGCCGTGCTGGAGGTGGGAGCGGGCAGCGGCGAGCACGCCGTCTGCTTCGCCGAGGCCCTGACCGAGCTTGCCTGGCAGCCGTCGGATGCGGACCCCGAGAACCTGGCCAGCATCGCCGCCTGGTCTGCCGGGGCGCGGGCACCGGGGCTGCGGCCGCCGATCCGCCTCGACCTGTGCGACCCGGAGTGGCCCGCCCTGGCCGGCCCGCCCGTCGATGCGGTCGTCTGCATCAACGTCCTGCACATCGCGCCCTGGACGGTCTGCCATGGTCTGATGGCGGGGGCGGGTCGGGCGCTGGCGCCGGCCGGAATTCTCTACCTCTATGGCCCGTTCCTGCTGGACGGCCGCCACACGGCGCCCTCGAACGCCGCGTTCGACGCGAGCCTGCGGGCCGCCGACCCGGCATTCGGCGTCCGTGATCTGGGGGACGTGGCCGACGTGGCGGCGCGCCACGGCCTCGACCTTGAACAGCAGATCGCCATGCCGGCCAACAACCTCTCCGTGGTTTTCCGCCGGCGGACGGATGGCGGCTGACAGCCGGGCCCGGTCAAGTGACCATGCGGACCAGGGCGACGTCGCCCAGCACCGCGGCGTAATGGCAGGTGGCGGCGGCAAGCACGAAGCCGTGCCAGATCGCCCGCTGGTACGGCAACGCCTCCCATACGTAGAAGACCACGCCGATCGTGTAGAGAATGCCGCCGGCCAGCAACAACCTGACGCCCGCCTCCGACACCGAGGCGGCGAGCGGCTCCATCGCCACCAGCACCGTCCAGCCGAGCGCTAGATAGAGGACCAGGGACAGCCGCTCCAGACGCCTTGGCGCCAGGAGCTTCAGCGCCACGCCGGCCGCTGCCCCGGACCAGATGAAAAGCAGGAGACCGTAGCCCAGCGCGCCGCCGATCTTGACCACGAGGAATGGCGTGTAGGTGGCGGCGATCATGATGAAGATGGCGGCATGATCCATCCGGCGCAGCCGTTCGCCGCGCGCGGTGCCGCGGGCGGCGTTATACAGCGCCGAGCAGAGGAGCATCGCCACAAGGGCGGCACCGTAGACGGCGAGGCTGGCGAACCGCACGGCTTCGTCGTGGCTGAGCGCCAGCCCGATCAGCACGGCGAAGCCGATCAGCGCGGCGCCGACACCCACGGTATGCACCAGCGTATCGGCGCGGTGTTCCCGCCGGCGCCGATCATCGATGCGGCGGGTCATGTCCATGGCGCGGCCCCGACATCGGCATGGGAGACGGCATCCTCCTGTCACGAACGGGGCGCCCGGCGCAAGAGTCTTGCCGGCGCGGGGCACGGTCGCCGCAGGGGTCCCGGTTCCGCGGGGCTGCGGCGCACACCGCGACATGCGGCGGCCCTGTCGCCGACACGCTCCACGCCCACGGCCGCGACAGTGATTCGACAGGGCCTCACAGAAACGCGGCGGCTCACGCGAGCCGCCGCGGCCTAGCTGCCCTGCTGCCCGGCATCAGGCATGTTTTTCAGGATTGTAGCGGAAGGACGCGTGCACCCGCGCCCGATACTCGACGACCTTGTTGTTCTCCATGCGCATGTCGAGAACCTCAACCTCGGCAACGCGCAGGTCTTCGAGGTGTTCGGCCGCCTGTTCGACGGCGGAGCGCGCGGCGTCTTCCCATGAGTTGGGGCTGCTGCCGATGATGCGGATGACGCGATAGTTGCTCATCATGGACCTCCGTTTCCAGCCGGCCCATCGGCGCATGCATGCCGTGCCGATGGGCAACGGCTCGTTATTCGTATCCGCGAGGCGGACACAAAACATTCACCTCATTATCATAGCGCGAATAGCCGGGAAGATCCACCGACCTCAGCGCAAATCAACCCTGCATGAGGGCCTGCACGAGCCACGGAGATGGCCGGATTGTGCCGACGCGGGCGCCGGTGGTGTTGCGCACCGGCGCCTCGGCGCAGGCGGCAAGCACCGCGGCGAGGCCGGCCGCCGGCGTGACGAAGCGCCTGAGCAGCGCCGCCATCGCGCACTCGGCCGCCCGCCGCGCGCCGTCGTCGATCTTCAGCGCGATGCCGAGACCGGCGTCGGCCAGGATCGCCATGTGCACCGCCTCCGCCCCGCCCTTGGTCACCAGCGCGCCGCCGGCGGCCCGGC
>CAZVRW010000061.1:0-20408 GCA_964630265.1 uncultured Rhodospirillaceae bacterium | reverse complement strand
TTATTGATCTGGTGGTTCGATTCAGCCAACGGACGGGACTCATCCGTTGGCATCGAACCACGGGGAGCAGCGGCATCCGCGGGTCGTGACCCGAAACTGTCATTGCCGGATGGCCGGTGGGACCCGATGGCCGATGGGCCCCCGATGGCCGGAATGTGGAGCCAAACGGCTCGATCGCTTCGGGCAATCCCTTGTGACAGCCCCAGACCGCTCGTGATAGGGTCCCAGGCGCTCGCGTTCGCAGCCGGGACCAACATGAGGGAGGATCATGCCGGATCACAGCATCACTCCGCGAATCTCAAGCCCCACGGCTACGGAAAATGGTAGCCTTCTCCAACAGTTCTTTCGGACCCGTGACCTCTCGACTGACCTGGCACGGCCCCTATCGCCGGAGGATCAGACCGTCCAGGCGATGCCGGACGCCAGTCCGGCCAAGTGGCATTTGGCGCACACCACTTGGTTCTTTGAGACGTTCGTTTTGCTTGCGTTCGCGTCGAATTATCGCGCCTTCGATGAAACGTTCGCCTATCTCTTCAATTCTTACTACGAGAGCGCTGGTCCGCGGCACCCGCGTCCGGAGCGGGGAATGCTGACGCGGCCGACGGCAGAGACCGTGCTGTCCTACCGCCGTCATGTTGACTCAGCGATGGCGACGCTGCTGGCAAGCGAAGCGGCGTGTTCCGGTGAGATTGCACGCCTCGTCGAGTTGGGAATTCACCATGAGCAGCAACATCAAGAGCTCCTGCTCACCGACATCCTCAACTTGTTCTCACGCAATCCGCTGCGTCCGGCTTACCGCGAGGATGGACTGTCGAGCGCGGCATCGACGGTAACGGCGCTGCGTTGGCAGGATTTCGAAGAGGGCATTCACAGTATCGGCTACGACGGCTCCGGGTTCTGCTACGACAACGAACAGCCGCGGCACCAAGTCATCTTGCGCCCATTCCGGCTTGCATCCCGACTTGTCAGGAACGGCGAATGGGCCGCATTCATGGAGGACGGCGGCTATGACCGCCCCGACCTTTGGCTATCCGACGGCTGGGCGACGGTCCAGGCGGAGGGTTGGCGAGCTCCCCTGTATTGGGACCAGAGAGACGGCGGCCATGCCGCGGTGATGACGCTCAGAGGCCAGCTTCCCATGGATCCTGAAGCACCCGTCAGTCACATCAGCTACTACGAGGCCGACGCCTTCGCCCGCTGGGCCGGCAAACGCCTGCCGACCGAGGCGGAGTGGGAGGTGGCCGCGCGTGAACATCCGCCGTGCGGCAACACGCTTGGCACGGGAAACCTGCGTCCCGTACCGGCCGATACCGAGGGTGGTCTCGCGCAACTTTTCGGGGATGTTTGGGAGTGGACCCAGAGTCCCTACACACCGTACCCGGGGTTTCAAGCACCCGCAGGCGCGGTCGGCGAGTACAACGGCAAGTTCATGTGCAACCAGATGGTGCTGCGTGGCGGATCGTGCGCAACGCCGGACGGTCATGTGCGATCGAC
Source organism: uncultured Rhodospirillaceae bacterium (assembly GCA_964630265.1). Classification (GTDB taxonomy): domain Bacteria; phylum Pseudomonadota; class Alphaproteobacteria; order Rhodospirillales; family Defluviicoccaceae; genus CAZBWP01. Next base: position 18,914 of record CAZVRW010000061.1, on the reverse strand, counting down.
ATACCGAAATTTCTTCTATCCGCACCAGCGCTGGCAGTTCTCGGGCGTGCGCCTTGCCGAGGACGCCGCGTGATGCCCCAAGACAACGCAAATGCCCTGGACGCTTTCGTCGACCTCGAACCCAAGATCGACAGTTTCCAGGAGGAAGTCCTGCGGGGCCTTCGCGCCCCGCAAAAGCGGATCCCCAGTAAATTCTTCTACGATGATGCGGGGTCCCGTCTCTTCGAGCGCATCTGCACGCTCGACGCGTATTATATTACGCGGACGGAGATCGCGATCCTGGTGGCGCACGCACGCGCGTTCGGGGATTTGCTGCCGGCAGGGGCCACGGTCATCGAGTTCGGCAGCGGTTCCGCCGAGAAGGTCCGACTCCTCGGGCGGGCGCTCCGGGAACTCCGCGGCTACGTGCCCATCGACATCTCACGCGGGCATCTGCTGCACAACGCCGACCTGTTCGCGCGCGAGCATCCCGATGTCCACGTCGCGGCCGTCTGCGCCGACTTTTCGGATACGGTTGACCTGGATGGCATTGTGCCGCCGGGGCCCCGTATTGGCTTTTTCCCGGGCTCGACGATCGGCAATTTTCGTCCGGACGAAGCCGGACGCTTTCTGGAGGGGGCCCGCACGACGATTGGATCGGGCGGTTTCCTGGTCATCGGGGTCGATCTCAAGAAGGACCGAGACGTGCTCGAAACCGCCTACAACGACAGCGAGGGGGTCACCGCCGCCTTCAACTTGAATCTCCTCCGCCGGATCAACCGGGAACTGGGCGGCACGTTCGAGCTTGGCAACTTCCAGCACCTTGCCTTCTACGACCCGGACCGCGGCCGGATCGAAATGCACCTGGTCAGCCGGCAGCCACAACGGGCCAGCGTCGGGGGGGAGTCCTTCTCGTTTGCCTCCGACGAGACGATCCACACCGAGAATTCGTACAAGTACACCGTCGAGGAATTCCAGACGCTGGCAGGCACCGCCGGGTTCGCAGCGGCACGAACCTTCGTGGATCCGCTCGAGCGCTTCAGCGTCCACTGTTTGGAAGCGGTGTAACGACGCCGCGCGAACCAGCGGTGCCCGGGTCGATGACCATGGCCGAAATCGACATTGCCCGCGTGCGAAAGCACACGGCGGGGTGCGAAGACGTTGTGCATTTCAACAACGCCGGTTCCGCGCTGCCGCCCGACTGCGTCCACGAAGCCGTCGTCAATCATCTCGGACGCGAACGGATGATGGGCGGATACGAGGCGCAGGCAGCCGCCGCCGAACACCTCGATGGCCTCTATGCCAGCCTGGCGACCCTGCTCAACGCCCGACCACACGAGATCGCGTTCGTCGAGAACGCGACGCGCGCATGGGACATGGCGTTCTACGCCCTGCCTTGGGCCGCAGGCGACCGCATCCTCACCAGTGAGACGGAATATGCCAGCAACTTTCTGGCCTTTCTCCAGGTGGGGCGACGCCACGGCGTCGAGGTCATGGTGGCTCCGAGCGATGACGCCGGTCAGGTCGACGTTGCCGCGCTCGAAAGCATGATCGACGAACGCGTGAAACTGATCGCGATCACGCACATCCCGAGCCATAGCGGCGTTGTGAATCCGGTGGCCGCCATCGGGGCGGTCGCCAGAAACCACGGTGTTCCCTTTCTGCTGGACGCCTGTCAGTCCGCCGGACATCTGCCGATCGACGTCCAGGCGATCGGCTGTGACATGTTGTCCGGAACGGGGAGGAAATATCTGCGGGGGCCGCGTGGAACCGGCTTTCTCTATGTTCGCGAGAGCATGATCGGCCAACTGGAGCCGCCATTCATCGACCTGCAAGCGGCCACCTGGACGAGCCCGGGATCATACGAACTCCGTTCTGACGCTCGCCGTTTCGAGACCTGGGAAGGGTTCATCGCCGGGCGACTCGGTCTCGCGCGCGCGGTGAATTATGCCCTCGACGTGGGGATCGAGGCGATCGCCGGCAGAGTCAGATCCTTGGCGACGCGACTGCGTTCGGCGTTGGCTGACGTCCCCGGTCTCATGCTTCGCGACCCGGGGCCCGCGGCCTTAAGCGGCATCGTGACCTTTACCCAGGATGGCCGCGAACCCGCCGAAGTCGTCGATCGGCTGCACCGTCATCGGATCAATGTCTCTCTCTCCCCGGCGAGCCACGCACGTCTTGATCTGGGGCGCCGCGACATGCCTGCCGTCGTCCGCGCGTCGCTGCACTACTTTAATACCGAAGCTGAAATCGAAAAATTATGCGCAACACTCGCATCGAAAATTTAGGGTGCGGCGACGACACCTGCGTATCGCCACCACGCATTGCCACTTCCGTGGCCACCTGCTGCGTCGGTTCTTTCTTCAATAAAATCCGGCGCGCCGTCTGCGAAAGTGGACTCGGGCGAGAAACATTGACCCCGGTTGACGGGAGTGGGCAACACGCCAAAAAGCCCTGTCCTGCGTACGCACCCCGCAGGCGCGGGCCCACGGGAGCCACGGCGGGTCGTCACCGCTTTCGGCGCACGTTGCGCTTCGCTACAATGACGGAACGCTGAGCGACCGGGAGGCCGTCGTGGCCAGCCACACCGAAACCCGATTTGTCGCGCTGGCCGCGGATCAGGTCTTCGACTTGGTCGCCGACGTGGAGCGCTATCCGGAGTTCCTGCCGTTCTGGCGCTCGGCCACCGTCTCCAACCGGACGGCGGAAGGCTACGAAACGGAGCAGACCCTCGCCCTCAGCTTCTGGGTTCATCGTTTTCGAAGCTGCACGACGCTTGATCGGCCAAGCCGCATCGTCATCCGCTCGAACGATAGCCTCTTCCGCGATTTCAACATCCGCTGGGATTTCTCGCCGAGCGAGAATGGCGGGTGTCGGGTCGACCTCTCTCTCGAGTACGCGGTTGTGTTCCCGTTCCTCCAGCCGATCCTCGACTTGATGATGATGCCGACAGCGACGGCGATGGTCACCGCGTTCGAGACCCGCGCCCACGCTCTGGCAGCGAACTGATGCCGCCCCGGTCGAGGGCACAATTGGCGTCTTCACGCGCGTCGATGACAATATGGACAGCCACCAAGGTTCTCCGTGCGTCCGAAGCGGCCCGCCGCCCGGCGAAGGGTTGGTGGGCCGGCGCGGTCGAGGCCCGGCATGGCATGGCGGGCGCGGTGAGGATCGGTGCGGCGCAGCGAAATATCGCGACCGTGATCCCCACAACCGGGAAGCCGTCGGCGGTTCGCCATCCCCTTGACCGGAAAATGAGGAGCGGCCCACCCTCTGACCCGTTGATCTGCCTAAACCCTGCATGCCACCAGTCCGTGCGCTAGGCCCGCACCACCGGCGGCTACAGGCGGGCGCGAAGGACCTCCGCGATTTCGGCGTCGGTGAGGACCAGCGGGTTGGTCTGCATGCTGCTGCCGCGGCTCGCGGCGACGACGCGGTCGACGTCGGCCTCGGTCATGCCGAAGCTCCGCAGCCGCGGCAGGCCCAGGCGCTCGGTCCAGGCGGTGAGCGTCTCGATCAGCGACCGCCGGGTGTCGCCATAGTCCACGTCGGGGCCGGAAAGCAGATCGCCGACGCGGGCGTACTTGGCGAGCGCCGGGCTGTCGGGGTCCCGGTCCTCCAGGGCCTGGATGTTGACCGCCGTCGCCGCCGCCACGAGCGTGCCGCAGCAGGCGCCGTGGGGGATCGGGAAAAAGGCGCCGAGCGGCGAGGCGAGGCCGTGCACGGAGCCGAGCCCGGTCTGCGCCAGGCAGATGCCGGAGAGCAGCGCGGCATAGGCCATGCCGCTCCGCCCCGCCGCGGCCGCCGCGGCGTCGCCGCCCTGCCACGCCGCGAAGAAGCCCGCGTGAAACGCCTCCAGGCCCGACCAGGCGAGCGCGTCGGTGAATGGGTTGGCCTTGATCGAGACGTAGGACTCCAGGAGTTGGGTGAAGGCGTCCATGCCGTTGGCGGCGATCACGGCCGGCGGACAGGTGGCCAACAGCTCGGGATCGACGACGGCGACGCGGGCGACCAGCTGCTCGTCGCGGAAGGACTTTTTGAAGCCGTCGGGCCCCTGGCGGCTGAGCACCGCGTTCTTGGTCGCCTCGCTGCCGGTGCCGGCGGTGGTCGGCACGGCGACGAACGGCACCGCGGGGCCCACGTAGGGCGCCTCGATGCCGAGCCCCTCCAGATGGCGGGCGACCGATTCGCCGTGCGGCAGCATGCCGGCGATGGCCTTGGCGGCGTCCAGCGCGCTGCCGCCGCCGATGCCGATGACCACCTGGACGCCGCTCTCGGCATATTCGGCAACGGTGCGGTCCACCAGCTCCGGTGACGGCTCGCCCTCGACGACCACATCGGACCAGGCAACCTGCGCCGCGGCGAGGCCGTCCAACAACCGCTGCCAATGGGGGGTCGCCCGGAACGAGCGGGCGCCGGTGACGATCAGCGCCCGCCGGCCGAACGCTGCCGCCTCCGCCGGCACTTGGCCGACGCTGCCGGCCCCGAAGACGATGCGCGGCAACCGGGCGATGCCGAACGGCGGAATCGGCAGCATCGTTCAGGCCTTCGGCAACAGGCCGGTGTAGGGGATGCCCTGGCGCGGCTCGGCCATCATCCCGGCGACGGTGTCGCGCCAAGCGAGGTAGTGCGGCGTCTGCTTGTGTGCCGCCGCGTCCTCGGCCGTGGCATAGGCCTCGTAGAGGACAAACCGGGTCGGGTCGGCCGGATCCTGCAGGACATCGAAGCGGCGGTTGCCGGGCTCGGCGATGGAGCCCTCGTGGTTCTTCCGAGTCGCCGCGATGAAGGCGTCGACGCACTCCGGCTGCACGGAAACCTTGACGATGGTGACATGCATCGCGTTCCCTCCTTCGCCCGATCGAGGCGATCTTGCCGAGGGTGCCGCGCCGCCGTCAAGCGGCGCCGCCGGGAAGGGCCGTCCATGCAGGTGTCCGACTTCGATTTCCCGCTGCCGGAGGCGCTGATCGCCCAGCGCCCGGCGACGCCGCGAGACTCCGCTCGGCTGTTGCGGGTGAAGGCGGACGCTCTCGCCGATCTGTTCGTGCGCGCCCTGCCGGCCGAACTGCGGCCGGGCGACTTGCTCGTGGTCAACGATACCGCGGTGATTCCGGCCCGATTGTTCGGTCATCGTGGCGCCGTCGCCATCGAGGTGACGCTGCTGGAGGAACAGGCGCCCGGACGGTGGCGGGCGCTGGCGAAAAAAGCGAAGCGGCTGCGTCCCGGCGACGCCATCGCGTTCGCCGACGATTTCGCCTGCACGGTGGCGGCGAAGCACGCCGACGGTGCCGTGGATCTCGCGTTCGACCGTGCCGGCGCGGCGCTGGCGGCGTCGCTGGAGCGTCACGGCGCCGCCCCCCTGCCCCCCTACATCCACCGCGACGGACCCGACGCGCGCGACCGCGAGGACTATCAGACGCTGTTCGCCGCGCGGCCCGGCGCCATCGCCGCGCCGACCGCCGGCCTGCACTTCACACCGGCGCTGCTGGACGCCCTGGCGGCGCGTGGCGTCGGGCGCGCGACGGTCACCCTGCACGTCGGCGCCGGCACCTTCCTGCCGGTGAAGAGCGAGACGGTCACCGGTCACGTCATGCACGCCGAACGGGGGGAGATCGACGCGGCCGCCGCGCAGGCGATCACAGCGGCGCGACAGGGTGGCGGGCGTATCGTCGCCGTCGGCACGACGGTGCTGCGATTGCTGGAGACGGCCGCGGGGGACGATGGCCGGGTGCGGCCATGGCAGGGCGCCACCGACCTGTTCCTGGTGCCGGGCCACCGCTTCCGCACCGCCGACCTGCTGCTCACCAACTTCCACCTGCCGCGCTCGACGCTGTTCATGCTGGTCTGCGCCTTCGCCGGCACCGAGCGCATGCGGCGCGCCTATGCCCACGCCGTGGCCAGCGGCTATCGCTTCTACTCATATGGCGACGCCTGTCTGCTCGACCGGAGCGCGGCGGCATGACCGGCATCGGCTTCCGCCTGCTCGCCAGCGATGGCCCGGCCCGCCGCGGCCGCCTGGAGACGGCGCACGGCCCGGTCGACACGCCGGCGTTTATGCCGGTCGGCACCGCGGCGACGGTGAAGGCCCAGACGCCCGAGATGGTCACGGCCACCGGCGCCCAGATGATCCTCGCCAACACCTACCACCTGATGCTGCGTCCCGGCGCCGACCGGGTGGAGCGCCTCGGCGGCCTGCACCGGTTCATGCAGTGGCCGGGGCCGATCCTCACCGACTCCGGCGGTTTCCAGGTGATGTCGCTCGCCGAACTGCGGACGATCAGCGAGGACGGCGTCTTCTTTCGTTCGCACATCGACGGCAGCCGCCACCACCTGACGCCGCGCACGGCGGTGCAGATCCAACACAAGCTCGATGCCACGATCACCATGGTGCTCGACGAGTGCACGTCGTTCCCGGCGACGCCCGAAGCGGCGGCGGAGTCCATGCGCCGGTCCATGCGCTGGGCGGCACGATGCAAGGCGGCGTTCGTGGCGCGGCCGGGTTATGGGCTGTTCGGCATCGTCCAGGGGGGCGTATATCCGGACCTGCGCGCCGAATCGGCGGCGGCGCTGCTGGAGATCGGCTGCGACGGCTATGCCGTCGGCGGCCTCGCCATCGGCGAGGGCCAAGCGACCACCTTCACCGTGCTCGATGCGACAATGCCGCACCTGCCCGCCGACCGGCCGCGCTACCTGATGGGGGTCGGCAAGCCCGACGACATCGTCGGCGCCGTCGCCCGCGGTATCGACATGTTCGACTGCGTGCTGCCGACCCGGTCGGGGCGCACCGGCCAGGCGTTCACCCGGCGGGGCGCCGTCAACCTGGACAACGCCCGCCACGCCGACGACGCGCGTCCGTTGGACGCAGAATGCCGCTGCCCGGCCTGCCGCTCGTTCAGCCGCGCCTACCTGCACCACCTGGTCCGCACCAAGGAAATGCTCGGAGCGATTCTGCTGACTCAGCACAATCTCACCTATTATCAGGACCTGATGGCGGGCCTGCGCAGCGCCATCGCCGAAGGGCGGTTTGCCGCCTTTGTCCAGGAGTTTCACGCGGTCCGCGCCGCCGGGGACATCGCGCCGCGCTGAGCCGGGCACCCGCCCGTTGCCTCGCTTGGGGCAGACCGATACCGTCCTGATCGGACCTGACGGAGTGCGACGAAGAGGAGCCGACGGTCGATGGCGGGCGGAGAGCCATTCACCCGACAACTGGTGCTGGCCGGTCTCGGCGGGATCGGCGGCGCGGCGATCGGCCTTTGGCTCGTCGACCGCGCCGCCCTGCCGGCCGATCCGCACGGCCTTGCCGGCGTCGCCGCCGGCGCCGGCGTCGGCTTTCTGCTGGCCTATGCTGCCGCCTGGCTCGGCGCGCCGCGCGGCTCCCCGGCAGAGGACGCCGCGAACGCATCCCCGCCGGCGCCACCGCCCCAGCCGCTGCCCGGACCGCTGCCGGGGCCGCTGCCCTGGCCACCGAAGGGGCCGGCGACCGGGCCGGCGACAGGTCCAGCGACCAAAGCGTCGAGCGACGCCGCGTCGTCGGTGGTTGGTGACCAAGAGGCGCAGGTCGCGGTGTTGCTGGCCGAGAGCCGGCGGCTCGCCGCCGAGGGGCGTGCGCGCGCGGCCCTGGCCGCCGCCAAGGACGCCGCCGACCAATGCATCGGCCTCGCCGAACGGGAACCGGCACGTCACCGGCCGACCCTGGCGGAAGCGCTGGATGGGTTGGCGGCGCGGCTCGCCGATCTCGACCAGCACCGGGAGGCCGCGGCCGCACTGGCGGCCAGCGCCGGGATCCAGCGGGACTTGGCGACGCAGCCGTCGAGCCGCCGCCACCGGTTGGCGCTCGGCCGCACCCTGATGGCACTATCGCGCAGCCAGGCGAAGGTCGGCGAGGCGGACGCCGCCCTGGCGAGCGCCGACGAGGCGGTGTCCGCCCTGCGGTTGGCGGCCGCCGACCTCGGGGCAGAGGCCACGCCATTGCTGGCCGAGGCGCTCGCCTGGATCACGCCGCTGCTCGCCGCCGCCGGCCGCGAGGCCCTGGCCTGCGACCTCGGCCGCTCCGGCCTCGAATTGGTACGGCGGCTGCCACCGCAGAGCCGCGCCAGCCTCGGGATGGCGCATGCCGGCCTCGCTGCCACGGTCGGGGACTTGCGGGCCGCTGCCGGCGACACGCGCGAGGGACTTGCCGCCACCGAAGAAGCAGCCGCCGTGTATCGCATGCTGGCGAGCGCCGCGCCCGAAGCCCATGGTCACGCTCTGGCGGCAACGCTGCAGACGCTGGCGCGGCGGCGTGCGGCCGACGCACGCATCGCCGACGCCCTCGCTGCGGCGCATGAGGCGGTCGCCGTCTGCCGCCAAATGGGCGGCGAGCCGCCCGGGGATGGGCGCGCAGCGCAGGCGGCGGCCTTGACCACCCTCGCCAACCTGGCGGCGACGGCCGGCGACCACGAGACGGCGTTCGCCGCCGCGGCGGAGGCGCTGGCAACGGTGACACCGCTTTACCAAGCGCGGCCGCGCACCCACGCGGCGGCGGTGACGGCGCTGATCGCCCTCTATCGGCGAAGCTGCCGGGCGCTCGGCCGGGCGCCGGATCCGCACCTGCTCAATGCCATGCGCAGCGAACCGGCGGCAGCGGCGCGGTAACCCGCGCGCCAGGAACACGGGGCGATCCGCGGTTTGATCGCTGCGCCAGGGCGCGGTAGACTCGGTGGCCCGATCAGGAGTTGGGTCGGATCGTGAGTCGGAAAGGAACGCCGTGCGCACGCTGCTCTATGGTCTCGCCGGGCTGATCGTCATCGTGATCGGCATCGCTTTGTTGGTGCCGCAGTTTCTCGATTTCAACCAGTACAAGCCCGAGATCGCCGCCCAGGTGAAGGCGGCCACCGGCCGCGACCTCACCATCGACGGCGACATCTCGCTGACCGTGCTGCCGTCACTGGCCCTGGTCGTCGCCGACGTGCGGCTGGCCAACGCCCCCGGCGGTGTTGCCGAGAACATGGCGCGGGTGCGCGAGGCGCAAGTGGACGTCGCCCTGTTGCCGCTGCTGCGCGGTCGCTACGAGGTGAAGCGCGTCCGCCTGGTGGACCCGGAGATCGCTTTGGAGGTGCTGCCGGACGGCCGTGCCAACTGGGAGTTCGCCGCACCCGCCGAGCCGGAGCCGCCGGCCGCCACCGCCGGCGAGGCGAGCGACGCGAGACCCGCCGGAGAAGCGAGCGACGGAAGCCCCACCGAGTCGTCCGGCGAACCTGGCGGGCCGACGCAGCCCCCCGCCGATGGCCGTGGCGACGCGCCGCTGGCGGTGAGCGTCGAGAATTTCGAGATCGAGAACGGCACCATCATTTATCGTGACCTGCCGGCGGGGACCGACGAACGCATTGACGCGCTCGACGCGAGCATCCGTCTCGCCTCGCTGGATGGTCCCGTCGAGAGCCGCGGCAACCTGACCGTCCGCGGCATCGCCACCAGTTTCGATTTCAGCCTCGGCAACATCCGGGAGCGCACGCTGGTGCCGGTCCGGCTCCGCCTGTTCGACGCGGAGGGCAGCTTTAAGTCGGAGCTGCGGGGCCATGTCTCCGATCTGCCGGACACCCCGCGCATCCAGGGCGACCTGGACGCCGAGGGAGACATTCTGGCCTCGGTGATCCAGTCGGTGGCGCCGCAAGACCTGCCGGGATTCCTCGCCCAGCCCTTCAGCCTCGCCGGCAAGATCGACGCCTCGCCCAGCGGCGCCAGGATCGAGACGCTGACCGTTAAGCTTGGCGAAACGTCGGCCAGCGGCAGCCTTTCGGCGACGGTCGAGGACGGCCTTGCGCTGACCACCCAGTTGTCCGTCGGTACCATCGATCTCGACACTTGGCTGTCGATGCCGACGGTGCGCGCCGCCGGTGGCAGTGCCGCCGCGGCCGACGCCCCACCGACGAATGGTCGCGACACCGGAACCGAGGCCGGAACCGGAGCCGGAACGGGGAATGGAACCGCGGCCGGCGGCACGGACGGTGCCGGCGGCGCGGCGGTGGCGAACGATGTCGCGCCATGGCTGCCGCCGGACCTGACCGCCGAGTTAACCGTCTCGGTGGAGGCCATTGCCTTTCGCGGCAAGCCGCTGCACCAGGTCCAGGCGGCCGCCACGCTCGCTCAGGGCGAGGTGACGATCAGCCAGCTCTCGGCACTGCTGCCCGGCGGCGCCGACGCCGCGTTGTTCGGTTTTGTGGCCGCGGACGACGGCGAGCCGCGGTTCGAGGGGCAACTCGACGCGCGGGCGACAGACCTCGCCGGACTGCTGGCGTGGCTCGGCATGGAGGTGCAGGGCACACCGGTCGGGCGACTGCGGTCGCTGACCGCCAAGGCGGTGCTGACCGCGACCGCAAACCGCATCGAGACCCGCAACCTGGACATCCAGGTCGACCGTTCGCGGATCACCGGCGGACTCGCCGCGGCACTCGGCGAGACGACGCGCATCGATGCCGATCTCAAGGTCGATCGCGTCAACCTCGACGATCTCCTGGCGGCCGCGACGACGGACGGCGCGGCCACCGATCAGGCACGTTCCCCGGCGAGCCGGGCGACGAGCCCTCAGGCGGGCACACCGTCGCCACGCACCGCGGTCACGGTTCCGGCGGCCGGAACCGCCGAAGCGGGCCCGCTCGACACGCTGCAGGCCGACGTCAAGCTCAGCGTCGGCGCGGCGACCTGGCGCGGCGCGCCCGTCGAAGACATCCGCTTCGACGGCACGCTGCAGGATGGCGACCTGACCATCCGCGAGGCGCGGGTCGGCAACTTGGCGCGGGCCAGCGCCCAGGTCAGCGGCGTCGTGCTCGACCCGACCAACGCACTGCGCCTGCGAGATCTGACCGTGGATGCGTCGGTACCGGAACCGGAACGCCTCGCCCGCCTGTTCGAGGCGACGCTGCCGCCGGAAGTGCTGGCACTCGGCGCCCTCAGCGGCCACGGCGTCATCAACGGCGCACCATCGGCGCCGACCGTCGACCTGACGGTGGAAGCCGCCGGGACCAGGCTGCGGGCGAATGGGGCGGCCGACCTGACGGCCGAGGGGACGGCCGACATGACCTTCGACGGCACGCTCGGCATCGTTTCCGATAACATCGGCCGGCTGATCGCCGCGGTTTCCCAGGACTACCGGCCCGCCGGCCCGCTCGGCGCCACCGACATCAACGCCAGCGTCAAGAATCTGCCCGGCCGGCTCGAGCTTTGCGACATCAAGGGCACGCTCGGCGGTGTGACGCTCGGCGGCACGCTTTCCCTCGACCATGGCGACGAGCGGCCGACACTGCGCGCCGATCTGGTGGCTGGGACGCTGGTGATCGATCGTTTTTTGCCGGCCAAGCAGAGCGCGGCCCTGCCCCGCTGGATCGTGCCCGTGGCGTGGACGCCGACCCCGGCGCGCACCGCCGACCGCTCGTCCTCCCTGCTGCCGGCGGCGGTCAGTACGCGCTGGTCGCAGGAGCCGATCGACGTCTCGGCCCTGCGGGATTTCGACGCCGACATCCGGTTGCGCGCCGACTCGCTCCAGTATGACCGCGCCACCCTGGCCAACGCCGACATCACGGCGGCCCTGGCCGGCGGCGTCCTCACGCTGCCGAGCATCACCGGAACCCTGTTCGGCGGCGCCTTCCAGGCGGACGCCAACCTCGACGCCCGCGCCACGCCGACGTTCTCCCTGACCGTCGCCGCGGACAACGTCAACCTGGCCCAGGCGGCGGCCGGCGCCGGTGGCCGCGCGACGGTCAACAGCGCCTTGCAGGGCGGCGGCGCCAGCGAAGCGGAGATCATCGCCAGTCTCAATGGCGACGGTACGCTCACGGTTCGCGGACTGGACGTGCAGAGCGATCCGACGGCAATGCCGATTCTCGGGCCGGTGCTCGGCGTCATCGTCGGCCCGGCGAAGCTTCTCGATCGCTCGCTGGGCGGCATCTTCGGGGCTCTCGGCGGCGGCGACGCCGCGGACACCGGCATCGCCGGCGCGTCCGGCAGCTTCGTCGTCCGCGACGGCGTGCTGCGGTCCGACGACATCGCGTTCAACACGCCGGCCTACTCGGCGGGCGCGGCGGGCGTCGTCGATCTGCCACAGTGGGTCATGGACGTTTCCGGGACGATTCGGCTGAGCCAGAACGTCACCGGCACCCTGCTCCGCGGCGTCAACGAGTTGCCGACGGAGATCCCCTTCCGCGCGTCCGGCCCGCCCGACAACCCGAAGGTCGACATCGATCTGAGCGCGATTACGTCGGTGACCATCCCGGGCCTCGACCAGTTGAGGAAAGCCAGCCCGGAAGCCGGCAAGATCCTCGACCAGATCCTTCCCGGGCTCGGCGGTGGTGGCGGCGCAACCGAAAGTGGTGCCGCCGGCGCCGGCGAGGCACCCGACGGCGGCGAGACGAAAAAGCCGGAGAAGATCCTGGAAGACACGTTGCGCGGTCTGTTCCGCTAAGGCCCGCCGCGAATCGGACCAGCAACCGAGACGCTGGCACGGCCGTGTGACAAATTTGCTGCGATGCACAATTGCATTGCTGCATTGCGGTAGCATTCGTTGTCCCGTTAACGCCTTTGTCTTATCTGATCGCTAAGCGTGGATCGGAGGGCGACCTGCCGTTCCGATCACACGGGTCGGGAGGGTCCGTCGCGAGGTTGTGGTCACCTTGGTCGAAGAGGATACAACCATGAACGGATACATGCGGAACAGCACGACGACGGCGGCCGGGCGGCCGCTTGCCGACATTGAGGCGGTTTCCGATCTGTCGGCGGCCGAAATCGACGCCTTGGTCCGCCGGGGCCGTGTCTTCCGGGCGGCTTGGATTGCCGAAGAAACGAAGCGCATCATGCGCGCATGGTCGAGCCTGATACCGCGACGCAGGCAGTTGCTGCCGCGCGGCTTCAGTCGCTGGCAGACGCTGCCGCACTGACAACGGCGGTGGAGGTCAACGGGCGCCGGGAGAACGCCGGCGTCCGAGCGGCACCGGCGAGTCACCGTGGTCTGGTCAGAAGACCACGTTGCCGTCGCGTCGCTCGCGCGCCGGTCCCAAGTGCATCTGGTCGTGCTCGATGGCGAACACGTGGCTGTGTAGCATGGCGATCCACTGCCGACCTTCCTGGGTGAGTTCCAGGTAGCCGAGTGCCTCGCCAATGTAAGGGCGAACCATCTGCCAGAAGAACGCGGGATAGTTGTCGGCGAGGTCGGCCGCGCTCGCGTAGCCGAGCGTCTGCGCCGTCCCGGTCTCGACGAACTCATAGTAGAGGGCGGTCAGCCGCTGGGGGTAGTTGGGATCGCCGAGCTGTCCGATCAGATCGGCCGCCCGCACCAGCCCTGCCTCCGCATCGGGGTTGCCGCGATCGCTGTTCTCGGGCACCGGAAAGCGAGTCAGCTCGATCGCTCGGGCAACGCGGTCCTCGTCGATGTACGGCGCGTCGCCGAGCCGCTCGCGGGCAAAGATCTTGCCGCGATCCACATGGTAAGGCGTGAGGAAGGCGTCGGACGCGCCGCGCGGCGCCACCACCCGGTTGCCCGACTCGTCGATCACGTAGGACCCGTCGCCATCACCGCGGAGCGCGCCCCGCACGTAGCCGATGTCGTGCGTCAATAATGCCAGCGTATAGTGAAACCAGTCCTCGGGGGATAGCCGATGGCGCAGGAAGCGGCCGCGGAAGATTTCCTGACCGACCATCGTCACCATCACCGTGTGATAGGTGTTGTGGTAGAGCGCGTCGCCGTTGGTGAGCTGCTCGACGAGGTAGCGGGCGCTGATCGCCGCCTTGGCGCGGTAGAACTGGTCCTCGCCGTCGAACATCGAAGCATAATACCGGGAGAGGCGATCGGCCACCGCGTCGGCGGTGATCTGGGTCAAGTTGAGCATCACGGTATCCGGTGTTGGTCGCTTCCCCCTACCCGACATGCTCGTACACCATCAGCGCCGAAAAGAGAAGCAGTACGCCGCCGGTCACTGCCGAGATCAGCCGCTGTGTCACCGGCCGCAGGAGAAAGCGTCGCGCCTCCTTGGCCAGCCATGCCAGCGGGATCTGCCAGGCGACGTTGATCAGCACCAGGGTGACCGACAGCGTCAGGAGTTGCGCCGTGACGCTCCCCTGCTCCGGCCGCACGAAATTCGGGAACAGCGCAAAAAACAGGACGATGACCTTCGGGTTGAGGACGTTGCAAAGAATGGCGTCGCGCAGTGCCCGCAGCGGCGCCGCCGCCACCGGCGCCGCGTCCACGGAGAAGGCGCCGGGGCCCCGCAGCCCCTGGATTCCGAGCCACGCGAGGTAGGCGGCACCGGCGAGCGCCACGCCTTGGAACAGCGTCGGCGACGACGCGATCAGCATCGAGATGCCGGCCACCGCGAGCAGCGTGTGGACGACCAGTCCGAGTTGCACGCCGGCGACGGCGGCGAACGCGGCACGGTGGCCCGCCGTCAGACCATAGCGGACGATCAGCATGGTGTCCGGCCCCGGCGAGACGACGATGGCGAGCGCGGTCAGGGCGAACGCAGCGAGTGTGGCGGGAGCGACGGGCATGGGGCCGGCGGTGAACGGAGGCCGTGATCAGCGGGGCTCGGCCGGCGGCGGCGCATGATAGCCGGGACCGGCGGTGAGCGGCCGCTCCGGCAAGACCTCCTGGGCGAGGCGGGAGCTGAATTCCCGCGCCGCCTCGGCCAGGGTTCCGCCCTCCGGGCCGACGAGCCGCAGGGTGACGCGGTACGGGTGTTCGGCGCGGATGCCAACGAGCGGCGGCGTCTCTAACTTGTAGGCCCGACGCGCCGCTTCGACGGCGTGGCGGAGGACGACGGGCGAGCCGCCGCCCGGGTCGTCAAACGTCGCCTCGAGCACGGCGCCGGCCGGCACCGCCCCCGACACCTTGGCGACGATGCCGTAGTGGGCCTCGGCGAGGCGATAGTTGAAGATGAAGCCGCCGCCCGTGATCGCCACGCCGGGCGGCTCGTCTTTGCAGGCGACGAGTGCCCAGCACACGGCGAGCCAAAGCGGCGGGAGGCGGAGGCGGAGAGACCTGAGCATCGGTGAACACCTCCGGGATTGGAGCGGGCCGGGCCGGTGCCGGTCGAGGCGCGCCGGCGCTTGACACCTTGCGCCCGCGGCGCGCGGTTGAAAAGCGGTTGCGGGAAGCGTATAGGCTGTCGCTTTCATTCGCCGCCGCACGACGAAGGACGTGATGACCGACGCCAAACCCATTCTGTTGCCAGACCCTTGGAGCCCCGTGTCGTGGCGCGATCGCCCGGCCGTGCAGATGCCGAGCTATCCCGACGCCACCGCCCTGGCGGCGGTCGAGGCGGAGCTGAAAACCTTCCCGCCGCTGGTTTTCGCCGGCGAGGCCCGGCGGCTGCGCGAGTCGCTGGCCCGGGTCGCCGAGGGGCGCGCCTTCCTGCTGCAGGGCGGCGACTGCGCCGAAAGCTTCGCCGAGTTCCACCCCAACACCATCCGCGACACCTTCCGCGTGCTGCTGCAGATGGCCGTGGTGCTGACCTACGGGGCCGCCGTGCCGGTGGTGAAGACCGGGCGCCTTGCCGGCCAGTTCGCCAAGCCGCGCTCCGCCGACACCGAGACGATCGATGGCGTCGAGTTGCCGAGCTATCGCGGCGACATGGTCAACGGTATGGAGTTCACGCCCGAGGCGCGCATCCCCGACCCGCAGCGGATGATCCGCTGCTACAATCAGTCGGCGGCGACGCTCAACCTGATGCGCGCCTTCGCCCAGGGCGGCTATGCCGACCTGAACCAAGTGCACATGTGGAACCTCGGCTTCGTCGCCGACAGCCCTCAGGGTCACCGGTATGCCGACCTCGCCGACCGGATCGACGAGTCGCTGGCCTTTATGGCGGCCTGCGGCCTGAATTCGGATAACGCCCCGCAGATCCGCGAGACCGACGTGTTCACGGCGCATGAAGCACTGCTGCTGCCCTACGAGCAGGCGATGACGCGCGTCGATAGCACCACCGGCGACTGGTACGATACTTCGGCGCATTTTCTGTGGATCGGCGAGCGCACCCGCGATCCCCAGGGCGCTCACGTCGAGTTCCTGCGCGGCGTCGAGAATCCGTTGGGCATCAAGATCGGCCCCTCGATCACCGCCGACGACCTGTTGCGCTTGGTCGACCGCCTGAATCCCCTCAACGTGCCCGGCCGGCTGACGCTGATCGTCCGCATGGGGCCGGATCGGATCCGCGACGTGCTGCCGGGTCTGATCCGCGCCATCGAGCGCGAAAGCCGGCACGTTGTCTGGGTCTCCGATCCCATGCACGCCAACACGGTGAAGAGCGCCAACGGCCTGAAGACGCGGCACTTCGACCGCATCCTGGCCGAGGTCATGGCGTTCTTCGAGGTCCACCGTCAGGAGGGAACGTACGCCGGCGGCGTGCATTTCGAGATGACCGGCCAGGAGGTGACCGAGTGCGTCGGCGGCGCGCAGGATATCACCGAGGCCCATCTGAGCGATCGCTATCACACCCACTGCGATCCGCGGCTCAACGCCAGTCAAGCCCTGGAGCTGGCGTTTCTGCTCGCGAACATGCTGAAGGAAGGACGCGTTCGTGACCGCGACCGCCGGCGCCACACCGCGATCGTCTGAGCCGGATCCGGCGGCGGCGGCGCCCGCGCCGCTGCCAGCATCGCCGTACCCGGCAGCGGACGCCATCGCCGACTGGACCGACCGATACTTCGTCAAGACCCGCGACACCATTGCCCACTTCGGCGACGTCACCGTCACCTATGCGGTGTTCATGCGCCGCCCGGTGATCTTCACGCCGAGGCTCGCCGTCGACTGGCTCACGGCGATCGCGGCGGCGCGCGGCACGGCGTTCCAGATCGAGCTCAACTACCAGGAAGGAGATTGGGTCGGTGCCGGCGAGCCGTTGATCTACCTCACCGGCTCGTTCCACGAACTGGTCGACCTGGAAACGCTCTATCTGCAGAAGCTGGGCGCCGGGTGCGTCGCCGCCTACAACGCCTACACCATGTGCCGGGACCTGCCGCGGGTGGCGTTCTTGGCGTTCGACGCGCGGCACTGCGCCGGCACGGAGATGGCCGAGCTGATGGCCTATGCGGCCGCCGTTGGCTCGGCGGCGGCGCAGCGGGAGGGTGGCGCCATCGGCTTCGTCGGCAACGCCACCGACGCGACGGCCCACTACTTCGGTCGGGAACGCGGCCTCGGCACCATGCCGCATGCGCTGATCGGCTACGCCGGCTCGACGGTGCGCGCCGCCGAGATGTTCCACGAGGTGCATCCCGAGGACGATCTCACGGTGCTGGTCGACTATTACGGGCGCGAGGTCACGGACTCCCTTGAGGTGTGCCGGCGGTTTCCGGAGCTGGCGGCGGCGGGCCGCATCGGCGTCCGGCTCGACACCCACGGCGGCCGCTATGTCGAGGGGCTGGATCCGCAGCAGTCCTACGCGGTGCTGGAACGCCACGCCCCCACGGCGGTGCGGCGCTATCGCAATGATGTCGAACTCCGCTATCTCACGGGCACGGGCGTCTCCGCGGCGGCGATCTATCACGTTCGCGAAAAGCTCGACCAAGCCGGCTTCGACAAGGTGAAGATCGTCGCCTCGTCGGGCTTCGATGTGACCAAGTGCAAGGTGATGGCCGACGTCGGCGCGCCGATCGATGCCATCGGCACCGGCTCGTTCCTGCCCGGCGTCTGGAAGGAAACGTATGCGACGGCCGACATCGTCGCTTACGACGGCAAGCCGCAAATCAAGCTCGGCCGCGAGTTCCTGCTGCAGCGGCGGGAGCCCCGCTGAGGCCACCGGCGGCCCCAGAAGGAGCCGCCGGGCCCCGCCCTTCGGGCCCGAAAAAGGGCCGGGGAAAGGGTTACGCTTGGCGGCGCGTGGCGACGCCGAGGCCGAGCAGGCCGACGCCGAGCAGCAGAACACTGGCCGGAACCGGAACCGTGTCGAACTCGCGGCGCAGCTTCACTTCCAGCACCGCTTCCAGCTCGGCGAACGAGGTGGCGGGGAAGTCATCGCCAAAGCCGTCGTTGAAGCTGCAGTCGGCGCCATTACCGATACCCAGGCAGTTGATGGCCTCGTAGCCGAGGTTGTTGACGGCATTCTCGCTTTCCGTTCCCGGATCGGAACCCCGGTTGTTGCCGCCGTCCGTGGAGACGTCCACCAACTTGCCGAAGTCGAGATCGAACTCCGTGGCATCAACGGTGGCGAGGAAGGCATCCATGTTCGTGACACCGAGGTTGATGCCGTCGCCAATGGCCGTGAAGTCATCCAACTGGTTCATGCCGTTGACGGCAGCGACCAGGGTCGCCCGATCGGTCTCATCGTTGATCCGGATCGCCGTCTGTTCAAGCTGTGCGTTCGTCGAGAACTGAACGACGTTGACGACGACGCTGCCATCCGCCGGCAGAATGCTCGGGTCGTTGAACAAGGTCGCATAGGCATCCCGCTGGACGCCAAAGTTGGCCGACGAAATGCTGCCCGAGCCGTCGATGACGATCGATACGGCGTTCTTGATGAGGGCCGCGTCGGCCGGCGATGCAAAGACCAGAACCGCGGCCGTCGCGGTCCCGAAAAGCGCTGTCCACTTCATGACTGACCTCCTGGATTGATTGCCTGTGGCGAGATTGCCGTCCGTTGCCGCCCGCGACGGTCAACCGGATACAACTTATACAAGCAATACGTGCGCCAAGAGGGGGGTTACCCGGCAGGGTGGCTGTATAGCCTTGTTAATGCTTCATAATTTTTTGACGGCGGACGCCGGGACGTGGCGCGAGGTGGCAAACCTTCCAACAACCTGACAGATTGTGTCAAATTTTTTTACAACTTTTACGATCCCTTGTCGCGCGGCGCCCACCACAGGCGGTACAAGCCCTTGATTTTCAAACATCCTTGGCCACAGCCGAAGGTGTAAAATCTCGCGACTCACCCGCTTGGGGAGGGAGACCGGGAGACCGTGGCATTGTTGAACAATCTATT
>CAZVRW010000060.1:15184-20861 GCA_964630265.1 uncultured Rhodospirillaceae bacterium | reverse complement strand
ACGCCGATCCGGTCTTCTTCCGGCGATTGTTCAAGCGCCTCGTTGGCGTGACTCCGGCCCGCTACCGTCAGCGCTTCAGCCACGGCGCGCGGCGCCGGCTCGACCCTGAAATGCGCCCGGCAAACCCGCCCGTCGTCCGAGAGGGGGCCGCCTGAAGGGGGCCTCGCCTTTTGCAGGGACCCGCGGGCGGAGGTGGACGTCGGGGGTCGCCGCTTGGATCAGGCTTTATTGGTCTTCGCCCGCCCCTTCCAGGCGGCGGACCTGGGTTGAGTACCAGAGGCAGATGCCGCGCTCGCTGGTGCGGATGAAGTCGATCATCTCCTGCACCTCGGGGCAACGGGGCTCGTCGTCCAGCAGCGCCAGGGATTCGAACAAGGGCCGGCCGGAGCGGAAGATCTCACGGAACGCGTGGTCGAGTGCGCGCAGCGTCTCGCGCGGCAGGCCGGCGCGCCGCAGCCCCACCTTGTTGAGCATGCGCACGGTGTTCGACTGATCGACCAGCGCGAACGGCACCACGTCCTTGCCCAGCGCCGTCATGCCGCGGATCATCACCCGCCGGCCGATGCGGACGAACTGATGCACCACGCAATTGCCGGAGATGAAAGCGTTGTCGCCGACCGTCACATGGCCGGCGAGCAGCGCGCCGTTGACCAGGATCACCTCGTTGCCGATGCGGCAATCGTGGGCGACGTGCGACGAGGCCATGAAATAGCAGCGATCGCCGACGACGGTCTCCTCGCCGCTCGTCCCGGCGCGATGGATCGAGGCGTATTCGCGGATGGTGTTGCCGTCGCCAACGCGGAGCCGGCTGTCGCACTCCTGCCAGCCGACGATCTGCGGCGTCCCGCCGACCAGCGCCGCGAGGCCGATGCGGTTGTCGGCGCCGAGCCGGGTCAGGCGCCCCACCACGGCGTGCGGGCCGATCTCGGTGCGATCGCCGATGGTGACGTCGTCCTCGATCACCGCGCCTGGACCGATGCGGACCTCCCGGCCCAGGCTGACGCGGGCACCGAGAACGGCGGAGGGGTGGATGTCGGTCATGGGCGGGGCCTCGCGGCAGGGCTGGAGACGGGGATATGGGGGTCGTGCCGCGCCATTGTGCGGACTGCGACGGGCATCTGCAACGGGGCGCGCCTCAGTCGCGCTCCACGGGGTAGCCGCGCCGGATCCACGCCCGCAGGCCGCCCTTGATGACCTTGACACGCACGAACTTGGCGTCGTGCAGCGCCCGGGCGGCCACGGCGGCCCGCCGTTCTCCCAGATCATAGACATAGATCTGTTGGCCGCGGAACGCCTCCAGATCGTCGGCCCGCTGCAGCAGGCGCACCTTGAGATCGCCCACGGACACGTTGACGGCGCCGGGGACGCGCCCCTGCGCGCCCGCGAACTCGCCGGCCGTGCGCGCATCGATGACGACGACGTCGTCGCCGGCGTCCAGGTGTCGTTTCAACTCCGCCGCATCGACGAACGGCACCCGCGCCTGATAGCGCGGCAGGTACTTCAGGGCGACGACGGCGCCCAGGACAAGGACCAATGCCCAGAACGTGCGGTCGGCCACTTCCAGGCCGCTCTCCAGGCCGTTCTCCATGCCGGTCTCCGTTTCCCGTGCGGGCCGCCGTTGCGGGACGACGGCGCTGCTGCTACGTCACGCTTAGCATGATCGCGCAGCCCGAATCACCGGTTCACATCGTCGGCGGCGGCCTCGCCGGCAGCGAGGCCGCTTGGCAACTGGCCGCGGCCGGTGTGCCGGTGGTGTTGCACGAGATGCGGCCGGTCAGGGCCACCGCAGCCCACCAAACGGCGGCGCTGGCGGAACTGGTCTGCTCCAACTCCTTCCGCTCGGACGATGCCGAGAGCAGCGCCATCGGCCTGCTGCACGAGGAGATGCGCCGCCTCGGCTCGCTGATCCTGACCTGCGCGGACGCCCATCGCGTGCCCGCGGGCGCGGCGCTGGCGGTCGACCGGACGGGATTCAGCGCGGCGGTGGAGGCGATGTTGACGGCCGAGCCGCTGATCACCATCCGCCGCGAGGAGATCGCCGGATTGCCGCCTCCGGATTGGCCATCGGTGATCATTGCCACCGGACCGCTGACGTCGCCGCCGCTCGCCGCAGCACTGCGCGAGGCGAGCGGCGCCGACGCGCTGGCCTTCTTCGATGCCATCGCGCCGATCGTGCATCGCGACTCCATCGACTTCGGCACGGCCTGGATGCAGTCGCGCTGGGACAAGGGCGACGGCGCCGATTACGTCAACTGCCCGCTGACCGAGGCCGAGTACGACGCCTTCATCGATGCGCTGCTGGCGGCCGATACCGTCGCGTTCCGGGAGTGGGAGGCGGACACCCCCTATTTCGAGGGCTGCCTGCCGATCGAAGTGATGGCCCGACGCGGCCGGCGCACGCTGGCGTTCGGGCCGATGAAGCCCGTCGGCCTCGCCAACCCGCACGACGGCGGGCGGCGCCCGTACGCCGTCGTGCAGCTGCGCCAGGACAACGTCCTCGGCACCCTCTACAACATGGTCGGATTTCAGACGAAGCTGCGGCACGGCGAGCAGACGCGGGTGCTGCGGATGATTCCGGGGCTGGAGGGCGCCGAGTTCGCCCGGCTCGGCGGCATCCACCGCAACACCTTCGTCAACAGCCCGCTGATCCTCGACGCCACGCTGCGCCTGAAGGCGCGGCCAACGATCCGCCTCGCCGGTCAGCTGACCGGTTGCGAGGGCTACGTGGAGAGCGCCGCGGTCGGCCTGCTCGCCGGCCGCTTCACCGCGGCGGAGCGGATCGGGGCCACCGTCGAGACGCCGCCGACGACCACGGCACTCGGGGCCTTGCTGGCACACATCACCGGCGGCGCGGACGCCCGCACCTTCCAGCCGATGAACGTGAACTTCGGCCTGTTTCCGCCGTTCGCGGACGGGGACGCCGAAAACGGCTGCGGTGGTGGACGGCGGCTCAAGGGCGGCGACCGCAAACGCGCCTATGCCGCCCGAGCCCGCGCCGACCTGGAGCGCTGGCGCACCGCAGGCTGACCCGCCGCCCCGGCGAACGCCGCGTCAGGCGGCGCTCCACCGGTGGCGGGGATCGCTTGGCTTTATTGGTCGGTCGTGGTCGGCCGCGACGACGCCGTCCCATAGCCGACGATCGGTCCGGGATCGCCACAGGTCTGAACGCCGTGGCCGACGGCCTCCGCGGCGGTCTTCGCGGCGATGCGTTCGAGTTCCATCGTGTCGGCCGCCTGGGCTTCGGCGAATAAGAGATTGGCCTGTTGGCAGAAGCCGGCCCGCTTCGCCATGCTGCGCTGCGACGCCTGATTGGCGAGGCGCGTCACCAGAGCGTTGAGATGGCTGTTGGCGCTGGCGCCGTATTGGCGAATGAACATGCCGCGCAACGACTCGCTCTGCGACACCAGATGCTCGCGAAACTTGATGACGAAGTCGTTGTAGGCGGCGGAGTTCTGGCACTGCAGGGCGGCGACCATCAACTCGGTCTGCAAGATCCGCGCGTTCAGCGCCCGTTCCTCGTGCGGTTGCGCGCACCCGGCAACCGCGCTTTCCGTCCCAGCGAACGCGACCAAGCCCATGGCCAGGGTGAGCCCGAACGCCATGCGTCGGCTTTCTCCTTTCGGCATCGTCGTCAACTCTCCTCTGTTGGGTTGAGTCCCGTATGGCAGAAACGCCCAGCGAGGGCAACCGGCGACAGGCTTCCATCGCCACGCTGGCAGGTGACTGTGGTTTTTTTGCGGAGGACGAGGCGGTCGTTCATGCCTTCCCGGCCGACCGCGGGACACGCCCGGCGACCGGATAGAGCGGATCGGTGTACCCCGGCGTCGACGGATGGCCGGGTGCGACGAGGGAATCGATCAGCGATTCGTCGTCGGCGTCGAATGGATGATCCAAGGCTTGGACATAATCCGCCCATTGCGCGAGCATGCGCGGGCCGGCGATCACCGCCGTCACCAGCGCGTTGTTGAGGATCCAGTTCACCGCGAACTGCGCCGCCCCCATGCCGCGGCGGCGGGCATGCGCGACGATCCGCTCCGCGCACGCCAATGACTCGGGCCGATATTCGGTCTGCATCATCCGCACGTCGCGCCGCCCGGCGCGGCTGTCGGCCGGTGGCGGCCGATCCGATGCATACTTGGCGGTCAGGACGCCGCGGGCGAGCGGGCTGTAGGGAACGACGCCGAGGCCGTGATGGGCGCAGGCCGGCAGGATCTCCACCTCCGGCATGCGGTTCATGGCGTTGTAGTACGGCTGACAGACGATCGGCCGCGGCACGCCGAGACGGTCGGCGACGTGCACGATCTCCGCAATGCGCCAGCCGCGGAAATTGCTGACGCCCCAGTAGCGGATCTTGCCGGCGCGAATCAGATCGCCGAGCGCACCGACGCTCTCGGCCAGCGGCGTGTCGAAATCGTCGCGGTGCAGGTAGTAGATGTCGATGACGTCGGTGTTCAAGCGGCGCAGGCTGGCATCGACTTCCGTGCTCAGCCAGCACCGCCCGGCGCCCCGCATGTTCGGCCCGTCGCGGAGCGGCGCCATCGGGTTGCCGACCTTGGTGGCGAGCACCCACCATGACCGACGGCGGCGGATCAGCCGGCCGACAATCCGCTCGGACTCGCCGCGGCTGTAGACGTCGGCGGTGTCGATGAAATTGACGCCCGCCGCCGCCGCCGCATCGACGATGCGCGCCGCCTCGTCGGGACCGGTGCGGTCCCCGAACGTCATGGTGCCGAGACAGAGGGGCGAGACCGAAAGTCCGCTGGCGCCCAATCGACGGTAGAGCATGCTTGCCGTTCCCCAGAAATCGACTCGCGACCGGTGTCTCGTTATCATGCTCCGACCGGCGGCGGTACCCGGAGCGGCGCAGCCTGCGCCCACCGCTCTCGTTCCACCGCTCTCGCTGTCGCCGGTTGCATCGGACGAAAGGCGCGACATGTCACGAGCCCGTCAGCAAAGATCCCGCGCCCGCCGACTCGCCTGGAGCGTTGGCATCGCGGTGCTGATCGCGACCGGGCCGGCCGGCGCCCAGTTCGGCCCCTCCTCCGGCCCCTCCCCCGGCCCGCCGCCGCCCGGCGCACCGCCGCCGGGGACGGTGCCGGCGCCGCCGATGGGTGACATCATCGATCCGGGACCGCCGCCCGGCGGTGGCGACATCGTCAACGCGGCGACCGAAGAGTTGTTCAACGCCGTCGCCATCAACGACTTCGCCGCGGTGCAGGCGGCGGTGGCGGCCGGCGGCGACATCGACGCGACCGACCGCTTCGGCCTGTCGCCGATCGACATCGCCATCGACAAGGGCCACTACCAGATCGCCCACTTCCTGTTGTCGGTGCGGAACTTCCAGCCGTCCGGTCGGGGCACGGCGGCGCGCGGCCCGGTTCCCGGCCAGCCGGCGGTGGACCCCGGCCGCGTGCCGCCGACGGCAACGCGACCGCCCGCCGCCGCAGCGGTCGCCGCCCCGTCGCCGGCGGCCGAGACGGTCGCGGCGATGCCGCCGCCCGATCCGGCGCGGGCGGAGCGCTTCCGCTGGCCCGAGACCGAGCCCAACCCCTTCGATCCCGCCGTTCCGGTCTTCGGCGGGGTCCTGACGGCGGGCGCCGGCGGGGATCAATAACGGCCGCAGGCGGCCGCGGTTTCAATACCGGCCGCGGGCGGCCGCGGTGGCGACCCGCAGCAG
>CAZVRW010000060.1:13294-15084 GCA_964630265.1 uncultured Rhodospirillaceae bacterium | reverse complement strand
GGCGGCCGCGGTTTCAATACCGGCCGCGGGCGGCCGCGGTGGCGACCCGCAGCAGCCGCGAGGGGGTGGCTACGGTCTGCACGCGGCGATCGTAGGGATCGTGATCGGCGGCGCGCAACCGGGTCAGGTAGAGGTCCGCCATCGCGCCCACCAGCAACGCCGGGATCGCGCGCCGGGGCACCTCGGCGCGGGCCGATCGGGCGCGGGCCAGCGTCGTCGCCGCCCGCTCGGCCAGGGTGGCGATGACGCGGCGGACCGATGGCGGCGCCGGCGCCGAGAGGCGCTCCTCCGGCGCGACACCGGCGGCGCGACACAGATCCTCGGGCAACAGCGAGCGGCCCCGGCGCGCCTGGAACGGCAGCGCCCGGATGGAGCCGATCAACGCCCAGGCGACGGCGAGATCACGGCCGACCGCCCGTGGCGTCTCGCCGTCGACGCCGAGCACCGTCAGCGCCAGCCCGGTCAGCGGCGCCGACGTGTCCGCGGCATAACGCTCCAGGCTATCGACACTCACCGGCGGATCGTCGTCCAGGTCGGCGGCGCGGGCGCCGATCAACACGTCGAACGGCGCCCGGTCGAGAGTGTAGCGGCGCACGGCATCGGCCAGCGGCACCGCCACCGCATGCCGAGGCGGCCGACCGGCGAACACCGCGTCCAGCGCCTCCCGCCACCATTGCAGGCGCATGTGGCCGAGCAGCGGCTCGCGGACGACCTCCCGCACGCGCGCGACCTCCACATTGAACCCATAGAGCGCCGACAACGCCTCGCGCTCGGGCGGCGGCGCGAACAGCGTCGTCATGAACCGATCGTAGTCGAATTGTCGCACCAGATCGGCACAGGGGGAGAGTTGAGCCATCGTCGAGGTATCTGTCATGCGCTCAGTCAGATATAGGGAGATGCCATCGACACGGCAGGGCAAGACGCAATGTCACCACCACCCAGCGACGCCGCCCGCAGCGGCGGTGATGAGGACTTTTCGTTGATGCCGACGCTGTTCGAGGAACGGTACCGGCCGCACGTGAAAGCGCTCGGCCAGTTCCTGCGTCTGGCCGAGGGCCTGGTCGACAGCGCGCACCTGTCGCGCGCCGAAAAACAGGCACGGCTGGAAGTGCTCGACGCGTCACTCGACGGGGGCATCTGCGTGGTGTGGTCGGAGCGGGCGGCGGCGATCTCACGCACCTTTCGCACCAGCCTGGTCGAATCCGGCGTCTCGCCGGCGCACGTTCGGCGGATCATCGGCGCGCTGCGCGGCGACGCGGCCGGCGTCACCCACCACACCTGGGACGATCTGATGCGCTACTGCGATGCCGCCGCGGCGCCGATCGGCCGGCACATGATCGAACTGTTCGGCGAGGACGAGAAGACCTGCGGCGCGGCGAGCGATGCCGGGTGCGCCGCCCTGCACATCCTGAAGCAGCTGCGCGACTGCCGCGATCAACGGCTCGCCTTCAACCGGCTGTGCATCCCCATGCAGTTCATGGACGACGCCATGGTGTCGGTGGAGCAACTGCGGGCACCATCGGCGAAGGGGCAGACGCGGGCGGTGCTCGATCGGGTGCTGGACGGCGTCGACGTGCTGCTCGCCCGCGCCGACCCGTTGCCCGCCAACCTCGACAATCGCGGGCTGCGCCTGCATACGGCGATCGTGTTGTGCCGCTGCCATAAACTGATCCGCCGGTTCCGCGAAACCGATCCGCTGCAGGAACGCGTCCAGTTGGCCAGCCTGGAACGGGCGTCCTGCGTCTGGCGCGCGCGGCTGGGCGCGGTGTTCGGCCGCGTCTGAGCGCGGC
>CAZVRW010000060.1:11809-13194 GCA_964630265.1 uncultured Rhodospirillaceae bacterium | reverse complement strand
TCCTGCGTCTGGCGCGCGCGGCTGGGCGCGGTGTTCGGCCGCGTCTGAGCGCGGCGGGGCGCGGTGTTCGGCCGCGTCTGAGCGCGGCGGGGCGCGGCGGGACGGTGCGGGCCGCACCCCCGACCGTGTCCGCCGCTGCGCCCGGCCCGGCCTTTCATTCATCGGCGCCGGCCTCTATGTTGCGAGGGAACGTGGAACGTCAAACCATCCCTCAACCCAACAGAGAGAGGCGAGCGAACCGATGGCTTTCGACCTGCCGGCCCTGCCCTTCGACAAGACGGCCCTGGAGCCGCACATCTCGGCCAACACCCTGGATTTCCACCACGGCAAACATCACAACACCTACGTCGTCAACCTCAACAACCTGACCAAGGACACGCCGCTGGCCAGCCAATCGCTGGAGGAGGTGATCAAGACCGTCGCCGGCGACGCCGCCAAGGCGGGCATCTTCAACAACGCGGCGCAGGTGTGGAACCATACGTTCTATTGGCACTGCATGAAGCCGGGCGGCGGCGGCCTGCCAACCGGTGACGTGGCGGCGGCCATCGACAGCGCCTTCGGCTCCTTCGACAAGTTCAAGGATGAGTTCAAGACCGCCTGCGTCACCCAGTTCGGCAGCGGCTGGGGATGGCTGGTGGCGGAGAAGGGCGCCTTGAAGATCGCCAAGACCGGCAACGCCGACACGCCGATGGTGCATGGCCAGACGGCGCTGCTCACCTGCGACGTCTGGGAGCACGCCTACTACCTGGACTACCAGAACCGCCGGCCCGACTATGTCCAGGCGTTCCTCGACCACCTCGTCAACTGGGACTTCGTCGCCAAGAACCTCGCGGCGGCCTGACCATTGGACCCGCGCGGCCCGGTGCCTGCCGGGCCGCGCGCCCCCGCGATCGCCGGGTGACGGGATTCTTTACACTCCCGAAATACCGCGCCGATGGCGATATCATCCTGAAAACACGGTGATTTTGCCGCCCGTCGGGGGAACCGGCCACGACCGGCGCGCGCCAGGGTGTCAGAAAATTTTACACTTTCCGCCCCTCGCTCGCCGTGGCGATATGTCAACCCACTGAGATTGCAAACATATTCAAGTTGGCCCGCGAATTGCATTGTCCTTCAGTGAGAAGGCGACCGGGATGGTACGCGACCACTCTTGGGAGCGGCGCCTGGATCGGGATGCGGGGCGTCAACGTACGCTCGCGGGACACGGAAACGCTCGGGGCCAAAAACAACAGAGCCCGGAGCGGCAATGAACGGGTGCGGGGCGGCTGACATTGGGCGGGACATCGAGCGGTCGAACCGGTCACAGAACCGGTGAACCGCTCGCCGCTTCTCTTTCCTTCATGGCGGCACCGGGGGGCCATCGCGGCACCGGGGGCCATCGCGGC
>CAZVRW010000060.1:7098-11709 GCA_964630265.1 uncultured Rhodospirillaceae bacterium | reverse complement strand
GGGGGCCATCGCGGCACCGGGGGCCATCGCGGCGCGGGCGCTCGATCGTCGGCGGGTCAGTCGGCGGATCAGTCGACGGCGATGAGCGCGGCGGCGACCGGGCGTTCCTCGGTCAACAGCACGTCGAAGGTGCGGCAGGCGGCGCCGGTGTCCATCCACTCAAGGACGATGCCGTGCGGCCGCAGCGCGGCGGCGAGACCGGCCGGCGGCGGCACCGCCGTGCGACCGCAGCCGACGAGCAGAATGCCCACCTCTTCCGGACCGTCGAGCACCGGCGCCAGCATCTCCAGCGTGATCTCCTCGGCCGCCGTCGCCGCCCAGGCGACGGTGCGCTCGGCGAACACCAGCACCGAGCCGGTGTGCACGGTGCCGGCGATGCGGAAGCCGCCGTCGCCGTAGCGCTGGATCACCTGCCGCCCGGCCGGCACCCGCGGCGTGACGTCGAACCCCGGCATCAGCCGGGCTCCCCGGCGGCCGCGTCGCCCTCGGACTCGCCGGTGACCCGCGACCGCCGCAGGTCGAGATAGAGCAGCAGCGGCACGGCGATGAGCACCGACGAATAGGTGCCGACCAGCACGCCCCAGATCATGGCGAAGCTGAAACCGCGGATCACCTCGCCGCCCAGGAAATACAGCGCGACCAGAGCGAGCAGGGTCGTCAGGCTGGTCATCAAGGTGCGGGACAAGGTTTCGTTGATCGCCCGATTGAACACGGCCGGCAAGGCCGTGGTCTTGTATTTGCGCAGGTCCTCGCGCACCCGGTCATAGACCACGACGGTATCATTGATCGAATAGCCGGCGATGGTCAGCACCGCCGCCACCGTCGACAGGTTGAACTCGAGCTGAAGCAAGGCGAAGATGCCGAGGGTGGTAATGATGTCGTGCACCAGCGCGACCACTGCGCCGACGCCGAACTGCCATTCGAAGCGGAACCAGATGTAGACCAGAATGGCGATCATCGCCGCGGTGACCGCGTAGACGCCGTCCCAGAACAGCTCCTCACTCACCTTCGGCCCGACGAACTCGATCCGGCGATACTCGACGCTGTCGCCCAGGGCGCCACGCACCGCTTCCACCGCCCGCTGCTGCCCGGCTTCGTCGTCCTCCTGCTTCTGCACCCGGATCATCACCTCGTCGACGGCGCCGAACTCTTGCAGCGACACGTCGCCAAGCCCCAGCCCCGACAACTGACCGCGCATGCCGGCGATGTCCGCCGGTCCCTCGGTCCGCACCTCGATGAGGATGCCGCCGACGAAGTCGATGCCGTAATTGAGGCCGCGCATGGTGAACAGCGCGATGGAGGCCACCACCGCGCAGAGCGACAGGGCGAAAAACACCTTGTGGACGGCGACGAAGGGGATGCTGGTGCCGGGGGGAAACCAGTGAATGCCGCGGAACATCATCGTCTCCTCAGACCGGCAAGGTCTGCGGCCGGGTTCGCCGCAGCCAGGCCACCAGCAACAGCCGGGTCAGCATGATCGCCGTGAACAGCGAGGTGACGATGCCGATCGCCAGCGTCACGGCGAAGCCACGCACCGGCCCGGAGCCGAACACATAAAGCAGCACCGCCGCGAACAGCGTCGTCACGTTGGCGTCGATAATCGTCGAGATCGCCCGCGAGTAGCCGGCATCGATCGCCGAGATCGGCGTGCGGCCGGCCCGCACCTCCTCGCGGATCCGCTCGAACACCAGCACGTTGGCGTCCACCGCCATGCCGATGGTCAACACGATGCCGGCGATGCCGGGGAGCGTCAGCGTCGCCTGCAGCGCCGACAACAGCGCGGCGATGAGGATGATGTTGACGACCAACGCCACGTTGGCCATGAGCCCGAAGAAGCCATAGCTCACGGCCATGAACACGAGGACGGCGACGAGCCCGATCAAGCCGGCCATCTCGCCGGCCGCCACCGAGTCGGCGCCGAGACCCGGCCCGACGGTGCGCTCCTCGAGGATGGTGAGCGGCGCCGGCAGGGCGCCGGCGCGCAGCAGCAGCGCCAGGTCGTTGGCGCCGGAGACGGTGAAGTTGCCGCTGATCTGACCGCGACCGCCGCGGATCGGCTCGCGGATCACCGGCGCGCTGATGACCTTGCCGTCGAGGATGATGGCGAGGCGCTCGCCCACGTGTTCGGTCGTCGCGTCGGCGAAGCGTCGGCCGCCGACCGTGTCGAAGGCGAAGTTGACGATGGGCTGATTGGTGCGCTGATCGAAGCCCGGGCTGGCATCGGAGAGGTTCTCGCCGCTGACGACGACGCGCTTGCGCACCAGGTAGACCGGCTGTTCGCTGGGGTCGTCGGGATCGGCCGACGGCACCAGTTCCGAGCCCGGTGGCACGCGGCCCCGCGTCGCCTCCGCCGCCGACATGCGCGAGTCCACCAAGTGAAAGGTGAGCTTCGCCGTTTGCCCGAGCAACTCCTTCATCCGCTCGGGATCGTCGATGCCCGGCAACTGCACCAGGATGCGCTCTTCCCCCTGTCGCTGGATGGTCGGCTCACGGACGCCGGTCTCGTCGATCCGCCGCCGGATGATCTCCTGCGACTTCTGCACCGCCGAACGGGCGCGCTCCTCGGCCATCTGCGGCGTCAACTCCACGAACAGCCGGCCGCCGGCCTCCTCGCGCACCTGGGTATCGGGACCGATGTCGCCCAGGAGCGCGCGCGCCCGCTCCAGGTCCGCCGGCTCCTTGATGGTGACCGCGGCCGCCCGCTCCTCGACGCCGAGGTCGGTGTAGAGGATCCGCGCCTGGCGCAACTGCAGGCGCATCTCGTCCACCGTCGACTCCATGAGTTCGCGCAGGACCGTGTCGGTGTCCACTTCCAGAAGCAGGTGCGAGCCGCCCTGCAGGTCGAGCCCCAGGCTGATCTGCTTGTTGGGGAGCCAACTCGGCAGGTTTTCGGCCGTTTGCCGATCGAGCAGATTGGGCGCGGCGTAGGCGAAGCCGAGGACGCAGATGGCAATGATCAGGACGATCTGCCAGCGGGGAAAATAAACCATGGACCAGGCCAGACGGGGTTAGGACTTGCCGCCGAACAGCTTCTTCAGGCCCGAGGCTCCGCCCTGTTGGCCGCCCGAGGCGCCACCGGAGTCGCCGCCGCCCCCACTCGAGCCGCCCCCCGAACCGCCCCCCGAACCACTGCCGCTGTCCGACGCCGGCTGGGTTTTGCTGATCACCGACGAAATCAGTGGCCGATGGACGCGGACCCGGACGTTCTCCGCCACCTCCACCTGCACCTCGCTGTCATCGATCACCTTGGTGACGGTGCCGATGATGCCGCCGCCGGTGACGATCTTGTCACCCCGCCGGACGGCCGCCAGCATCGCCTTGTGCTCCTTCATCCGCTTTTGTTGTGGCCGGATGAGCAGCAGGTAGAAGACGGCGAACACCAGCGCCATCATGATGATCATCTCGAAGCCGCCCCCGCCGGGTGCAGCGTCGCCGGCCTGGGCAAAGGCCTGCTTGACGAACATGAACTCTCCTATCGACGTGAGTGTTGCCGCCTTACGGAACGGCGGACTATAGCGGCGGCGTTCGGCGATGCAAATCCCCCGCCGCCCGCGTCCAGGGCGATCGGCAGTCGGACGGGGGCTTGGGCTCACACAACGTTGACCGGTTGGCCCGCGACGAACGCCTCGATGTTGTCGATCAACTGATCGGCCAGGGTCTGCATCGCCGCGGCCGAGGCCCAGGCGACGTGCGGAGTGATCAGCACGTTGGGCCGATCGGCCAGCGCCAGCAGCGGCTCGTCGGCCGGTGGCGGCTCCACCGGCAGAACGTCGATCGCCGCCCCGGCGATCCGCCCCGTGTCCAGTGCTGCGATCAGCGCCGCCGCGTCGATCAGCCCGCCCCGCGCGGTGTTGATGAGCAGCGGCCGCCGGCCCATCGCCTGAAACTCGGCCGCGCCCATGAGCCCGCGGGTCGCCGGCGTCAGCGGGCAGTGCAGCGTGATCACGTCGCTGGTCGCCAACACCTCGTCCCAGGGCGTGTAGAGCGGCCCCATGCCGCTGCGGCCGCGGTGGGCAGCGAACAACGGCGTCATGCCGAAGGCCCGGCCGATCGCCGCCACGGCCTCGCCAATGGCGCCCTCGCCGATAATACCGAGGCGGGCGCCATGCAGGTCGCCGATGGGATGGTCGAGCAGGCAGAACCGGTCCGACTGCTGCCAGCGACCCCGTTGCACCGCCTCGCGATAGGCGAAAAGGTTGCGCCGCAGCGCCAGGATCATGGCGAAGACATGCTCGGGCACCGTGTGCACGGCATAACCGCGGATGTTGCAGACCAAGACGCCGCGCGCCCGGCAGGCCTCGAGATCGACGATGTCGGTGCCGGTGGCGGCGACGGCGATCAGCTTCAGATGCGGCAACTGGGCCAGCGCCGCGGCATGCAGCGGCACCTTGTTGACGATGACGATCTCCGCCCGCGCCGCCCGGTCGGCCACCTGCTCCGGGGCGGTGTGATCGTACTCGACCCAATCGTGCACGAACGACGGCCGACGGAGATTGACCGAGGGCGCCAAAGTCTGCCGATCCAGGAAGGCGATCCGCACGTCATCTGCCTCCTTCTGGCGTAAACGTTCACTTGGCTTGCCCGTTCACTTGGCTTGCCCGTTCACTTGGC
>CAZVRW010000060.1:0-6998 GCA_964630265.1 uncultured Rhodospirillaceae bacterium | reverse complement strand
TTGGCCATAACGATCCGGGCGCCGAGCGCCAAGACGGCGGCCGAAGGTCCGCAAACGGCCAGATACCGTGGCGAACGCCTCATTGCCGGCTGACGGCGCGACGCTGCGGCGCTACAGTGGCAGCAGCGGCCTCCGCACTCAACCTCCCTCGGGAGCGACCCATGCACAGATCGCGTTTCCTGGCCGGCTTCGGCGTCCTCCTCGTTGCCGTCTCAGGCGGATCGGCGGGAGCCTTCACCTTCGACTGGCCGGTGCCCGGCCGCGCCGACGTCACCATCGACATGCTCAAGCGCGAGCGCGCCGCCCGCTTCAGTTCGGTGATCAGCACCGAACGGGCGGCCGACGGCGAGACCATCCTGGTCCACTGGCGCGACTTTGAGCCGCTGGTGTTCGACGGCCGCCCCATCGAGACGCCGGTCGACCGGGCGATGGTGATGCCGGCGATCGCCGTCGCGGCGGCGGTGCCGACCCTCCGCATCGCCGAGGATGGTGCGTTCGCCGGTTTCGAGGGGGATTTGGACGCGCTGTTCGATCGCCTGGACGCGGTCTACGGCGACAATCCGCAGGCTTCGCAGGTGATCCAGGTGATGCGCGAGACCCCGCGAATGCGCGACGCCGCGGCGATGAAGGTGATCGATACGTGGTCGACCTGGGTCGGCACCTGGATCGACGTGGATTTGGCCGCCGGCGAGAGCCGTTCGGACATGGCGGAGGTGCGCACGTTCGGTCAGAGCATGCGGCAGCGGACGACGATCCACCACGATGGCGCCTCCGCCGCCTGCGACGGCTGCGTCGCCCTGCGCTGGGAAGGCGTTCTCGACGATCCGGCGTTCCACCGGGGGTGGGAGACGATGATGCGCAGCGTCGCCGGCCAGACGGGTGACACGGCGGGGGTGGAAAATTTCCTGCGCGAGGTGGAGTCGGTCCGTCGGGTGGCGACGATCCGCCTGGAGACCGACCCGCAGACCCTGCGACCCTACGTGGTCGTCCGCGAGAATACCATTTTCCTGCGAGTCGGCGACGGCCCCGAGGCCCGCCAAGTGGAGCGCACCACCTATCGCTTCACCTGGCGCTGAAGAACGAGGTTCGCCGGTCAACCGGCCTTGCGCAAGGCCGTGTCGCGCAACGCCGCGACGCGGCGCTTGGCGCGCCAGCCATCGTGACACTCGCGGCTGCACCAGAGGAGCAGGCCGCGGCCCGGCAGCCATTCGGCGATGGACAGGGACACCGTTCGCCGCTCGCCCGGCCGGCGCAGGCCGTCTTCCACACCGCAGTTCGCACACAGCATGATCGAACACCTCGATTGCCGATACGCCTCCGCCGGACGTCCGGACGGCACCACCTGCTACGACCAAAAGTGTTAAACTGGTGTGAAACTGCAATCTGAACGGAAAAGCCGGCCGATCTCAGCGCGCTAGCGGATCGGCCGGGTTCCCGTGATCGACGGCGACGGGACGAAACCCGAGAATCGCTCGCCGGCACGGGTCGGGCGGACGCGTGCCGGTGCCCGAAATTGCGGAGAGTCGCGCGGGCCGATGCTCAGCGCGCCGGCGCCGCGGGGGCCTGGGGCGGCATCTGCATGCCCCCGGCACCGTGGCCGTGGCCGTGACCGTCCATCGGCGCCATGGCGGCGGCCCCGCGGATCTCGACATCGACGGTGACGTCGCCGGCGGTTTCGAAGGTGAGGGTCAAGGGAAAGCGCTGGCCCTCCTCGAGTGGCGCACGCAGGCCGAGGAACATGACATGCAGGCCGCCTGGCTGGAGGAGTACCGTCTCGCCGGCAGGCACGTCGATGCCGTCGACGCGGCGCATGCGCATGATCTCGCCATCCTGGATGTGGGTGTGCAACTCGACGACATCGGAGACGTCGGCCGCGGCGGCGACGAGCCGATCGGCGTCGCCGGTGTTGTTGATCGCCATGAAGGCGGCGCCGGCCTTGGCCATGCCGGCCGAGGCGCGGGCCCATGGATCGCTCACCGCGATATCGGCGGCGAAGGCGCTCGCCACGAAGGTCGTCGCGGCCAGCGCCACGGCGACGGTGACCATGCGGAAGCGGTGCATCACGTCGGGATCTCCTTGTTGGTTGATTGCGGTATTGGTTCATTGCGAGTTGATCGCGGTTTGATCGCGCGCTCACCGGGTCCGCCGTCGACGGGCGCGGCAGATCGGCCGCGGGAGCGGCGTGGGATGGTCGGGGAGACTGGATTCGAACCAGCGACCCTCTGCTCCCAAAGCAGATGCGCTACCAGGCTGCGCCACTCCCCGATGCCGGGAAACTAGGGCTTTTCGGCTTCGCTGACAACGGCGCGGCGCTTGCGATCGTCGGACCGCAGCCGTGACGCGGCGGAGACTTCAGGCGGCGCGGCTGGCGGCGGCGCGAGGGCGCGGACGCCACGCCGCGAGGATCCCCAGCAGTTCCTCGAAATCATCGCAGACGGTGAGGCCCCAGCCATCGAAGCCGGTGGCCAGGTAGGTATCATCGATTTTCGCCACCTGCAGCGACGGCGAGCGGCCGCCTTCGGGGATCATCTCGATGACGTCCTCGCCATGGGCACCGACGCGGCGGTGCCAGTCGCGCCACGTCGCGCCGGCGCGGAACCAGTCTTCGAACGCCGATATCTCGTCGATCGTGAAAGCGGAGGTCGGCACGGGTTTCTCCTGTTGGCACACCAAACACGCGACGGTCCGTCCCCGGCCATGGAGCGGTTGGCGCGTCCTACGCGACGCCGCGCCCGCCCTAGCCACGATCATTGTGCACTGCGAAAGTTGAGAGAGAGTTAACCGTCCCGGCGACCATCCGCAACCCTCATCCCGGGTAGACAGGCCTTACGCAAACGCTGGGCGGCCCTGACGACGGCGCGGACCGGCGACGCCGGAACGCAAGATGCTGCAATTGCGAGCGTTCAGTCTGCCGCGGGTGCGAAGATGCGGTGCTCGACCCGATCGCCGGTGGCGATTCCGAGCTTCCGAGTCGTGCCGGCATTGACCTCGAGCACCGCCAGCACCGGCCGCGGCGCGCGAATCGAGGCCAGGGAGTGCGGCTCGGTGTTCTCAGCGATCGCGGCGATCACGCCGGTTGCGTCGATGAACAGCATGTCCAGGGGAATGAACGTGTCCTTCATCCACATGGAGACGCGCTTCGGCCGGCCAAAATCGAAGAGCATGCCGGCATCGGCGGCCAAGTGACGGCGATGCATCAGCCCCTGGGCCCGCGCCTCCGGTGTGGCGACCACCTCGACGCGGATCGGCACCGGCCCGTGTGGGGTACGCAGCACGAGCACCTCGTCCGGCGGCGCGGCCAAGGGAATAGCGGCGGCCGACGCCAAAAACAGGACGCCGAGACCAGCACGCAGGATCTGACGACGACCGATGCGCATGCCGATGTTGTAGCGGCCGGCGCGCCGGCGGCCCAGCGGATTCCGCGCCGCCGCCTCGCCCTGTGGTTCCCCCAAGTCGTGTGCCCCCCCTGGTCATGCCCCCTGGTCATGCCCCCTTGTCATGCCCTCTGGTCATGCCCCCTTGTCATCTTTGCGGGGCTCGGCCATATCCCCCGGTGCACTCGGGGGAGCCGATTGGCGGCTGAGAGGTCTCCCTGTTGGAGACGACCCCATGAACCTGATCCGGGTCATGCCGGCGGAGGGAAGAGTGATCGCATGCTCGATCAGCCGACCTGTCACGTTCCCACGGTGATCGTCACCGGCGCGCGTCTCGCGCACGCCGGCGAGCCGCTGTTCGACGGCCTCGACCTGACGCTGCCGGCGGGGACGTGGACGGCACTGCTCGGACCCAGCGGCGTCGGCAAGACCTCGCTGCTGCGCTGGATGCTGGGCCTCACCCTCGACGACGCCGCCGGAGGCCGAATCGCCGGCGACGACGGCGCGCCCATCGCCGGGCGTGCCGCCTACATGGCGCAGACCGATCTGCTGCTGCCGTGGGCCAGCGTGCTCGATGCGGTGCTGTTGGGCCACCGCCTCCGGCGCCGGCCCGTCGGCGCGGCGGAGCGGCAGCGGGCGTTGAGCCTCCTGGCCGCGGTGGGGCTGGCGGACAGTGCCGCCGCCCGACCGGCCGAGCTTTCCGGCGGCATGCGCCAGCGCGCCGCTTTGGCGCGGACGCTGATGGAGGACCGGCCGGTGGTACTGATGGACGAGCCGTTCTCGGCCGTCGACGCGATCACCCGCATCCGCCTGCAAGATTTGGCGGCGCGGCTGCTCGCCGGGCGCACAGTGCTGCTGGTCACCCACGATCCGCTGGAGGCGCTGCGTCTCGCCGACCGGATCGTCGTCATGGCGGGCCGGCCGGCGCGGCTCGGCGCGCCGCTGGAGCCCTTGGGGTCGCCGCCGCGCGCCGTCGACGATGCGGAGGTGCTGGAGTTGCAGGGGGTGCTGTTGCGCCGCCTCGCCGAGGCCCACCGATGAGGCGCGCCCTGCGGCCGCTGATCGTCGCCGCCGGCCTGATCACCGGATGGCAGGGGATCGTGCTGGCGACCGGCGTGCCCCCCTATATCCTGCCCGGCCCGCTCGGCGTCGCCGAAGCCTGGGTGGCGCAGGCGCCGTCGCTGCTCCACCACGCCAGCATCACCTTCGCCGAGATCGCGCTCGGCTTGGTCTTCGGCATCCTGCTCGGCTGCGGCTCGGCGGTGCTGATGGCGGCGGTCCGCCCGGCCCGGCGCTGGCTGCTGCCGGTGCTGGTGGTGAGCCAGGCGGTGCCGGTGTTCGCGCTGGCGCCGCTGCTGGTGCTGTGGCTCGGCTACGGCATGGCCTCGAAGGTGGCGATGGCGACGCTGATCATTTTCTTTCCGGTGACCGCCGCGTTCACCGACGGCCTGCGGCGCACCGAGCCCGGCTGGCTGGATCTGGCGCGCAGCATGGATGCCGGCGGCTGGGCGACGCTGCGCCATGTCCGCATTCCGGCGGCCCTGCCGGCGCTGGCCTCCGGACTGCGCGTCGCCGTCGCCGTGGCGCCGATCGGCGCCATCGTCGGCGAATGGGTCGGCTCCAGCGCCGGGCTGGGCTACCTGATGCTGCACGCCAACGCCCGCATGCAGGTGGACGTGATGTTCGCCGCCCTGCTCACGCTGGCGCTGCTGGCGGTCGGCCTGTGGTTCGCCGTCGACGCCCTGCTCCGCCGCGCCCTGCCCTGGCAACCCGACGCCCCACCCCTCCGAGACTGACCCTAAGACTGACCCCGAGACCAGCGAGGACTCCGCCATGCTCCGACTGCTCGCCTTCGTGCTCATCGCCCTCCTCGCCGCCACCCGCCCGGGCATGGCGGCGGAACGGTTCACGGTGCTGCTCGACTGGTTCGTCAACCCTGATCACGCGCCGCTGGTCATCGCCCGCGAGCGCGGCTACTTCGCCGAGGCGGGCCTCGACGTCGAGCTGGTGGCACCGGCCAACCCGAACGATCCGCCGAAGCTGGTCGCCGCCGGCAAGGCCGACCTCGCCGTGTCCTATCAGCCGCAGCTGCACCTGCAGGTGGCGGCCGGCCTGCCGCTGGTGCGCATCGGCACCCTGGTGGCGACGCCCCTGAACACCCTGGTGGTGCTGCGGGACGGCCCGGTGCAGGCGATCGCCGACCTGAAGGGCCGCAAGGTGGGTTATTCGGTGGGCGGCTTCGAGGAGGCCCTGCTCGGCACGATGCTGGAGCGGCACGGCCTCGGCCTCGCCGACGTGGAGTTGGTCAACGTCAACTTCTCGCTGTCGCCGTCGCTGGTCTCCGGCCAGGTGGCGGCGGTGATCGGCGCCTTCCGCAACTTCGAGCTCAACCAGATGGACATCATCGAGCGGCCGGGCCGCGCCTTCTTTCCCGAGGAGGAAGGCGTGCCGGCCTATGACGAGTTGATCCTGGTCGCCAACGCCGCCCGCCTGGACGATGCGCGGCTGCGCCCCTTCCTGGACGCCCTGGAGCGGGCCGTGCAGTTTCTGCTGAACCATCCGGACGAGGGGTGGCGGCTGTTCGTCGCCGCCTATCCCGATCTGGACGACGAGCTCAACCGCCGCGCCTGGGCCGACACGCTGCCGCGGTTGGCGCTGCGCCCCGCCGCCCTCGATCGCCACCGCTACGTCCGCTTCGCCGCGTTCGCCACGGCACGCGGGCTGATCGACGCGGCGCCCGATCTCGACAGCTACGCCGTCGAACTGCCGTGATCCAAAGCGGGTCCACGTCCATATGAGGGGTCGGATCAGGCCACGGATGGATGGGGGCATGTTGCGGGAAAGCGCCTACTGGCTGGGACAGAACGCCCGGATGGGCTGGTTCCTCGGCGAGTACCTGGTGGGTCGGCGGCTGTCGCTGCCGCGCGAGCGGCGACGGCGGGCGGGCTTCACGCGCGACATGCGGACCCTGCTCGCCGACGTCCGCGACCTGTTCCGCCGCGACTGGGCCAACGTGCGGGCCGGCTATTACGACCTGCCCGATGATCTGTTGACGGCGCCGCTGGGCTGGCTGCCGGGTGCGCGGGCCTACCTGCGCGACCTGCCCGAGGTGGTGGAGCGGCGGCGGCGCAATGGCTTCCGCGACGTGCGCGCCCACCCCGACGCGGCAGGTCTGCCCGACTACTACCGCCGCAACTTCCACTTCCAGACCGACGGCTATCTCAGCGAGCGCTCCGCCCGGCTCTACGACCACCAGACCGAGGTGCTGTTCCTCGGCGCCACCGACGCCATGCGCCGGCAGGCGCTGGTGCCGCTGGGCGACTGGCTCGGCGCGCGGCGGGCCAAGGGCGGGCGCGCGGCGGGCCGGGGGATCGCCGACGTGCGCCTGCTCGATGTCGCCTGTGGCACCGGGCGCTTCGCCTGCATGCTGAAGGACACCTATCCGCGCCTCGACCTCACGGCGTTGGATCTGAGCGACGCCTACCTGCGCGAGGCCGGGCGGCGGCTCGCGCGGTTCTCGCGGGTACGTCTGGTGCGGGGACTGGCGGAGGCGCTGCCGATCGCCGACGCCGACGTCGATGCCATTACTTGTGTCTACCTGCTGCACGAGGTGCCGGGACCGGT
>CAZVRW010000059.1:0-20877 GCA_964630265.1 uncultured Rhodospirillaceae bacterium | reverse complement strand
TTAGGCACGTAAGACGGTCGATTGTTCGTCGACGTCGGGAGCGGATCCATCGGTCCGACCACGATTGACAGAAATCTGAGGAGAATATCCTGAAATGAAAAAGCTCTTGATAGGTTCGCTGCTCGTTGGAGCTTTGAGCGGTCAAGCGATGGCTCAGGGCATGGAAACGCCTCCCTACACGCCCAATGTTGGACCGCGTGCTGGCGACTATGAGGCATTGCTTTCGGGCAGTGGTGCTTCCAGCAATAACTTCGATAACAACACGTTGGGCGTGACCGGTAGTCTCGGCTACTATTGGACCGAAAACGTTCTGTTCGGTTTCCGGCAGTCGGTCGGCTTCGGTCTGGAAGACGGCGGTACGGATACCTGGAATGGCCAGTCGGTGTTTTTCGCCGACTACGTGTTCAACCTCGGTCGCTGGCGGCCGTACCTGGGCGTGTTCATCGGCGGCGTCTACGGTAAAGGTGTCGACGATGACGGCGTCGCCGGCCTGCAGGGCGGGATCAAGTGGTACGCCAACGAATCGACCTTTCTGCACGGCGGAGCTGCCTACGGTCCGACCTTCACCGAAGGGTTCGATGAAGGCGTGTTACAGTATACCATCGGCGTTGGCTTCAACTTCTAGGCGCAACATGAACGATGCCAATGGCCTGACCGCGCAAAGACCCGACAGATGTCGGGACTTGGTGCGGCGGGCGGGCTAAGAAGGAGGAGCATGCTATGATGTTTCGTGCGAGATGCGCGGCCCTCGCCGTCGCCGCAATCGCGCTCACCGGGTGCGGTGGGATGATGGCCGACAGGCCGATGAGCCAACCGGCCCCCGCCGTTGTCTCCAGCAGTGCCTTCGACGCTGCGCTGGCGGCACAGTATCGGGGGCTTTCCGAGGTCGAGAAGGCCCAGGGCGACCATCGCGACGCCGATACCTATGCGTTGCGTGCCCAGGCGGCGGCGTCCGGAAATCCGACGCAGCCGGAAGATCCCGTCCTTCGGGAACCGCTTATGCCGGACAGGTTCAAGCCGGAACTGTTGTCTGAACGGGCACGGTTGATCTCCGCGCTCGATCGGAGCGGGCGGACGAAGGCACCCGCGGACGCAGCACGGGCCCAGGCCATGTACGATTGCTGGGTCGAGCAGTCCTCGGAAAACCTTCAGCCTGATCACATCGCTGCCTGCCGCGACGCATACATGACGGCGATCGCCGCCGTCGAAGCGGCTCTCGCCGGGGCGCCTCCGGGAGCCTTTATCGTCTTCTTCGACTTTGACCGTTACAACCTGACGCCCGAGGGGATGGAGATCGTTCGCAACGCCAGCGCGGCCGCTCAGAGCCGCGGCGCCGTGAACGTCGTCGTCACCGGCCACACGGATACGTCCGGCTCGGCCGCCTACAACATGGGCCTGTCCCAGCGGCGTGCGGATACCGTTCGGAATGCCATGATCCGGATGGGTGTTGCCGGCTCGGCCATCCGCACGGTGGCCCGTGGCCAGAACGATCCCTTGGTCCCGACGGGAGATGGCGTGCGTGAGCCGCAGAACCGGCGCGTGACCATCGAGTTCTGATGGACCCGATCCGACGCTTGCCTCCCAAGCGTCGGATCGGTTGATCGATCAAAACGTCGATCGTGAGTTGCGAGGGTGCCAACGGATAGGTCGATATCCGTTGGCACCCTCGAATTATTTCAGCCTCGGCGGCGTGCGCGCCCTGAACACTGGCCTTGATGAGACAGTTCGCCGGCTCACGCCGTGCCGGCGGCGCGGGAACGGTGCAGCAGGGGCCGGTAGTGGGCGAACAGCGGGGTGTCGAGGCCGGGGACCTTGGCGGCATCGTCGAGGCGGCGCACCGTGACGATCGCCGCGACGTCGGGCCGCGCCGCGAACGCGGCCATCTCTTCCGCGGTCATCGGCCCGCCCTGTAATGCCAGCGAGCGGATCGACGCGGGCGACAACGTCGCCCGATAGTCGGGCTCGGAGGCGCACAGGTAGCGCTTGGCGGCCACGTGCCAGCGCACACAGTCGGTGACGATCGGCGGAAAGAAGGGCTCCAGCAGTCGGGCGCCGGCCACCTCGTGGTGCCGGTCTTCGATGTCGTCCATGGCGAAGCCGCCGCCCCCGATTCCCGGTTGCGGCCCGGTGAGGTGGCCGATGTCGTGCAGGAGCGCCGCGACGACGATGGCCTCGTCCTCACCGCGTTGTTCGGCCAGGTGCGCCGCCTGCAGCATGTGCTCGGCGACGGTGACCGGCTCGCCCAGGTATTCGCGCGCGCCGCGCCTGAGGAAGACGTCCTCGATGACGGCGAGGATGGTCTCGCGGGTGGGGGTATCCGGGGTGGGCGTGTCGCCGGGCGGGGCGCTCATGCCGGGGCCTCCTTTGCGGGCATTTCAAGCACGTCCAGCGTCGACAGCAGGCCGTCCTTGTCGGCGTAGCAGCCCTGAAACCAGCGGCTGCCTGCGCCGGAGACGGCGGTGCGGCCGTGCAGGACTCGGGTGTTGTCGACCAAGAACGCGTCGCCCGGCGGCAGCTTGAACGTCACCGCCATCGCCGGCTCATCGATGATGCCGCTCAGGCGGCGATAGGCGGCGTAATAGGCGTCCATGTCCGCGTAAGAAACGTCGGTGATGGCGGCAGCCGAGCGGTTGTTGACGCGCACGCCGATCAGTTCGCCATCGGGCGACAACTCCAGCATCGGCCGCCGGGCACGCAGCCGGACATCGGGGCTGCCGGCGTATTCGAAGCGTGCGCAATGGCGGCTCAACAGGGCGAAGCCTTGCGGATCCTCGTCGCGCAGCCGCTGCGCCGCATGGAAGCCGTCGACGACCATGCTGTCGCCGCCGTCGGCGGTGTT
This sequence comes from uncultured Rhodospirillaceae bacterium, assembly GCA_964630265.1. Taxonomy (GTDB): domain Bacteria; phylum Pseudomonadota; class Alphaproteobacteria; order Rhodospirillales; family Defluviicoccaceae; genus CAZBWP01. The sequence goes on along the minus strand of CAZVRW010000059.1, from coordinate 18,038 downwards.
CTCCAGGCAGTGCAGGATCTGCAGCGTCGGCACGGGGTCGCGATAGGGATTGTCGGTATGGGCTTGCAGGCCGAGGCCGGTGTAGGCGAGGTTGCTGGGATTGACCTCCGACCGCACGTCGAACCAGCGCCCGTAGTTGGTTTCCCGCACAAAGCCGAACAACGCGACGATATCGAGCACCGCACCGCTTTCCCGAGGAACGCCAGTGAGCCGGCCAAAGCCGTAGCGGCGGACGCCCCGGAGCCAGTCGCCGAGGGCGCTGCGGCTCCGGCGGAGCGCGGCGAGGTCGGCCATGGGGAGATCCGCGCCGTGCCGCCCGTCCCAGGTGGTGATCTCGGCCGGGGTCCAGCCGGCGACGCGAGGCGGCTCGCGGTCGTAGGCGTGGGCGCGGAGCCATGCCGCGTCATAGGCGATGGTGCGGTCCTCGGGCTGAAACGTCAGTTCGAGGCAATCACCCAGCACCCGCAGGGCAGCGATCCGCGTGTCCGGCGGAATATCGGCAAGCGTGATCAGCCGCTGCCCGTTGCCCGGCGCCCGGGTCGCCTCGTCGAAAGCGTTGTCGCGCAGCCAGATGGCGTGAAAGCGCAGGCGCTCGCCTCCGTCGAAGGTCAGCGCTACCGCCCGGCCGCCGTCGAGAAGTTCGGCGTCCAGCAGCATGTCATCCCCGGGGGAGGATCGAACGACTACGCCAGGGCACGCATCTGGGCGTCGACGACGGCGATGGCGGCCATGTTGACGATGTCGCGGACGTCGTGGCTGGGCAGGAGGATGTGCACGACCTTGTTCATGCCCATCAGCACCGGGCCGATGGCCTCGGCGCCGCCGAGCCGCTGCATCAGCTTGTAGGAGGTGTTGGCGCTGTTCAGATCGGGGAAGATCAGCACGTTGGCCTCGCGCACCCGGCTGAACGAATAGAACTGGTCGATCATCTCCGGCATCACCGCGGTGTCGGCGGCCATCTCGCCGTCGACCAGGAGATGCGGCTGGCGCTTTTTCAGGATCTCCACGGCCTGGGCGACGGTCTTCGGGCCCGGATGGTCGACGCTACCGAAATTGGAGAAGGACAGCATGGCGATGCGGGTGCCGACGTCGAAGTTGGTCGCCACCTCCGCCGACATCTCGGCAATGTCGGCGAGATCCTCGGCCGACGGCTGGATGTTGACGGCGCAGTCGGCGAAGAACGAGACCCGGTCCTTGATGATCATGATGAACAGCGCGGCGGCGCGGCGCACGTCCGGCCGGGTGCCGATCACCTGGAACGCCGGCTCCAGCGCCTCGACGTAATTGGTGGTGAGGCCCGAGATGAAGGCATCGGCGTCGCCGCTCTGCACCATCAGCAGGCCGAAATAGTTGTTCCGCCGGGCGAACTCACGCGCCTCGGGGAGCGTGATGCCCTTGCGCTGACGGTGCTTGAACAGCACGCGGGCGTACATCTCGGCCCGCGCCGAGTCGCGCGGGTTGATCACCGTCGGCTCGTATTCGAGGCCCAGGTCGGTGATCGTCTTCCGGATGATCGCCTCGTCGCCGAGCAGGATCGGCTGGCCGATGCCCTGCGCCTCGGTCTCGGCGGCGGCGCGGATGATCTTCGCCTCCTCGCCCTCGGCGAAGACGATGCGTTTCGGCGCCGTGCGCGCCTTGTTGAAGATGGTGCGCATCAGCGCCCAGTCCTTGCCGAGGCGGCTCTCCAGGCGTTCGCGGTAGGTGGTGGTGTCGATGGACACGCGGGCGACCCCCTCGGCCATCGCCGCCTGGGCGACGGCCGGCGCCACCCACAGCAGCACGCGCGGGTCGACCGGCTTGGGGATGATGTAGTCGGGGCCGAACAGCAGGCTCTCGGTGTTGTAGGCCTTGAGCACGGAGTCGGGCACGTCTACGTGCGACAGCGCCGCCAGTGCCCGCGCCGCGGCGAGCTTCATGCCGTCGGTGATCTGCCGCGCCCGCACGTCGAGGGCACCGCGGAAGACGAACGGAAAGCAGAGAACGTTGTTGACTTGGTTGGGATAGTCGCTGCGGCCAGTGGCGATGATGGCGTCGGGCGACGCGGCCTTGGCGTCCTCGTAGGTGATCTCGGGATCCGGATTGGCCATGGCGAAGATGATCGGCCGGGGCGCCATGGTCTTCACCATCTCCTGGGTGAGGACACCGCCGACCGAGACGCCGATGAACACGTCGGCGCCGGGCAGCGCCTCGGCGAGGGTGCGCGCGTCGGTGTCGTGGGCGAAGCGCTCCATGTAGGGGTTCATGCCTTCGGTGCGGCCGGCGTAAACGACGCCCAGCTTGTCGCAGAGGGTGACGTGCTCGCGCGGTACGCCGGCACGGACCAAGAGCTCGGCACAGCCGATGCCGGCGGCACCGGCGCCACTGAACACCACCTTGATGTCGTGGATGCGGCGGTCGGTGAGCTTCAGGGCGTTGAGCAGACCGGCGACGACGATGATCGCCGTGCCGTGCTGGTCGTCGTGGAACACCGGGATGTCCAGCAGTTCGCGCAGCTTCTCCTCGATCTCGAAGCACTCGGGCGCCTTGATGTCTTCGAGGTTGATGCCGCCGAAGGTGGGGGCGAGGGCGCGGACGATGTTGATGACGTCCGCGGGCTCCGTCGCGTCGATCTCGATGTCGAACACGTCGATGTCGGCGAAGCGCTTGAACAGCAAGCCCTTGCCCTCCATCACCGGCTTGCTGGCCAGCGGGCCGCGGTTGCCGAGTCCGAGAATGGCGGTGCCGTTGCTGATGACGCCGACCAGGTTGCCCTTTGTGGTCAGCTCATAGGCGGCTTCGGGATCGTCGTCGATCTCCTCGACGGCGATGGCGACGCCGGGCGAATAGGCGAGGCTGAGATCATACTGGGTCAGGCTCGGCTTCGAGGGAATGACCTCGATCTTGCCCTTCCGCCCCTCCGAATGGTAGCGGAGCACGGCCTCTCTGGTGACTTTCTCCATGGCATCCCCCGTCCGTGCGGTGATCCTCGCGCCGCGGCGGCGGCGACTTCTGTCCGGCCGCGCGCCTTTCCTGCCGCGCGCCGCGGCGGCGGCGGCGACTTCGCACCTGCACACGGTGCCACGTCCGGCGCCGCAATGCCACCGCTCAATCATTCGATCGACCCCGGGCGCGATGCAATCGGTTTCTCGCGCCACCGATATGTCACGCGGTTCACAGTCGGCGGCGATGTTCGTCGCTATGATGGCGATGCTTCGCGGATCGCGGGCTGGGCAGAACGGTGGGGGCGGCCTGCACGCTTCAATCAAGCCGCGGGCGATTGCCGGCACCGACGTCGGACGCCGGGCTGACGCCCGTAGGGAGGGAAACGATGATGATTTGCTTCCGTCGCTCGCTGATCACGGCGGGGTTGCTGGCGTTGGTGCTGGCGATGCTCTCGCTGCTGGCCTCGGGGCTGCTGGCGCCGGCGCGGGCGCAACCGCAACCCCAGATGCAACCGCAACGCACCGCCTTCGTCCATCTGTTCGAATGGCGTTGGGACGACATTGCCAAGGAATGCCCATACCTTGGCGAGAAGGGTTACGCTGCCGTGCAGATCTCGCCGCCGAACGAACACGTGCAGGGTCCCGAATGGTGGACCCGCTATCAGCCGGTCAGCTATCTCGTCGAGAGCCGCAGCGGCGACCGCGCGGCGTTCCAGGCGATGGTGACCGCGTGCCATGCCGCCGGCGTGAAGATCTATGTCGACGCGGTGATCAATCACACCGCCGACCGCGAGAGCGGTACCGGTGTCGCCGGCACCGCCTACAGCCGCAAGAACCATCCCAATCCCGGCTATGCCGCCCAGCACTATCATCCGGAATGCGTCATTCAACCGGCGGACTATCAGAACAGTCAGAACAACGTGCAGCGGTGCGAACTGGTCAGCCTGCCGGACCTCGACACCAGTCGCGCCGATGTCCAGCAGATGATCGCCGACTACCTCAACGACCTCGCCGACAATCTGCGCGTCGACGGCTTCCGGATCGACGCCGCCAAGCACATGGACGCGGGGCAACTGCAGGCGATCCTCAATCGCGTCAATCGGCGGGCCGAACTGGATATCTTCCAGGAGGTGATCTTCATCGATCCCAACGAGGCGGTGCGGCCCGAGTGGTACGTGGCGGACGGTCTGGTCACCGAGTTCCGCTTCGCCCGCGCCGTCAAGGCCAAGTTCAAGGGCGGCGAAACGTTGGCGTCGTTCTTCGGCTTCGATCCGGCCGTGTGGGCGTATCTGCCCAGTGACCAGGCGGTGACCTTCACCGACAATCACGACGAACAGCGGCACCATCCCAATGACGTGGTCACCTTCCGCGACGGTCCGCTCAACGACCTGGTGCACGTGTTCCTGCTCGCCTCGCCCTACGGCTACCCCAAGGTGATGTCGAGCTATTGGTTCCCGTCCGGCACCGGCAACGACTGGGGGCCGCCGGCCGGTCCCGTCTACGTCGGGGCGACGCCGCAATGCGACGGCACCCCCACCGGCAGCGGCGGGCACCGCTGGATCTGCGAGCATCGCTGGCGGCCGATCGCCAACATGGTCGCCTTCCGCAACCACACGCGGCCCGCCTGGACGGTCGACAACCGCTGGGACAACGGCGCCAATGCCATCGCCTTCAGCCGTGGCGACCTCGGCTTCGTCGTCATCAACAACGAACAGGTGCCGATCGCGGAGACCCTCTACACCGGCATGGCGCCGGGGACCTATTGCAACGTCATCGCCGGCGATTTCGCCAACGGACTGTGCAGCGGCCCGACGATCACCGTCGATGGCACCCGACGCGCCCACGTCCAGGTGCCGCCCCGCAGCGCCGCGGCGATCCATGTCGGCGCCCGGGTCGGCGCCGCGCCGACGGTCAACGTCGATTTCACCTGCGATAACGGGCACACCTATTGGGGGCAGAGCGTCTATGTCGTCGGCAACGCGCCGATCATCGGCAACTGGGCGCCGGCCGGCGGCGTCAAGCTGACCCCGACGGCCTATCCGACGTGGACCGGCACCGTCCCGCTGCCGGCGAACACCACCGTCGAGTGGAAGTGCATCAAGCGGGAGGAAGCCGATCCGAACCTCGGCATCCACTGGGAGCCGGGCGACAACAACACGGTGACCACTCCAGGCGCGGGAACCGCCGCGACCACCGGCGCGTTCTGAGGGGGGCGCGGCGAATGTGCACGACTGGCCAGATCACGGGCGTTGCCGCGGTTCGGGAGCGGTCGACGCCGCGACCCGCGCGCTGCGGTGGGCGTCCGGCTGCAGGAGCCATCATGGGCGATCTCCCCGATCCATCCACCCTCGGTCTTGCCGAAGCGGCGGCGGCGATCCGCACCGGGCGGCTCAGTGCCGGCGACCTCGTCGCCGCCTGTCTGGAGCGCATCGCCGAGCGGGAGCCGGTGATCCGCGCCTGGGCCTTCCTCGACGCCGACTATGCCCGCGGCGAGGCGGCGCGCGCCGACCGGGAGCAACGCGCCGGGGTCACGCTCGGCCCCCTGCACGGCGTGCCGATCGGTGTCAAGGATGTCTTCGACACCCGCGACATGCCGACCGAAAACGGCACGCCCATCCATGCCGGCCGGCGACCGACCCGCGATGCCGCCGTGGTGACGCGGTTGCGCGCCGCCGGCGCCGTCATTCTCGGCAAGACGGTGACGACGGAACTGGCCGTATACACGCCAGGGCCGACCCGCAATCCCCGCGATCCGCGGCGGACGCCCGGCGGGTCCTCCAGCGGCTCCGCCGCCGCCGTCGCCGCGGGCATGGTTCCGGGCGCGCTGGGCACGCAGACCAACGGCTCGGTGCTCCGTCCCGCGTCCTATTGCGGCGTCCACGGGTTCAAGCCGACGTTCGGCCGGATCCCGCGCACCGGCATGCTGCGCCTGTCGCACCGCCTGGATCAGATCGGCGTGTTCGCGCGCTCGGTCGTCGACGTGGCGCTGCTGGCGGACGTGCTGATGGGTTATGATGCGGGTGATCCGGCAACGGAACCGGGGCCGCCGCCGGACCTTGTCGGCATCGCCGGTGGCGCGCCGCCGGCGCCGCCGCGTCTCGGGTTTATCCGGACGCCGGTGTGGACGGCCGCCGAACAGGTCACCCGCGACGCCTTCGCCGAACTGATCGCCGACCTCAATAGCCACATCGAGACGATCGACCTGGACGAGCCGCTGAGCCGGGTGCACGAGTTCCACCGGATGATCCTGGAAGCCGATCTGGCAAAAAATCTCGCCAGGGAGAACGAGGTCGGCGGCGATGTCATGAGCCCGCAGCTGCGCGAAATGATCGCGCGCGGCCGCGCCGTCAGCGCCGTCGACTACAACCGGGCGGTGGAGTGGATCGGCCTGCTGCGGCGGCTGCTGGAAACGCCGTTTCGGACGGTCGACGCGCTGCTCACCCCGGCGACCACCGGGGCGGCGCCGATGGGGCTCGACACCACCGGCAGTCCCGTCTTCTGCACCATCTGGACGTTTCTCGGCCTGCCGACCATCAGCCTGCCGCTGTTCAGCGACGCCGCCGGGCTGCCGTTCGGGGTGCAACTGGTCGGGCCATTCGGCGACGACGCGCGGCTGCTGCGCACCGCGCGCTGGCTGGAACAGGCAGTGGGGGCGCGGCGATGACGCGGCGCCCGGCGGTTCAGAACCGGAGCGGGCCGCGGCGGCTCGGCTGCGTCGGCCCGGTGGCGGTTCAGGCGTGGGAGTCCATCGGCCGGTCGGGCACCGAGCCGTGGGCGCCGGCGTGGGACGCCGGCTTGTGGACCGGTTCGCACGGCGGATCGGACCTCTTCTGCGCCAGGAACTGCGCCGCCAGTTCGCGGTCGAGATGCTCGCCCAGCATGCTGCCCAGGTGGCGAACGATCACCAGCTCTTCCTTCTGCAGGTGCACCATCACCTGCGCCGCGAGTTCAATGACGTAGAGCCGGAAGCGGTCCCACACCTCCGGATCGGGCGTGACGTCCTGGCGCAGCAACTCGCGGGTGGTCTTGCGCAGTTTCGTGGTCAGCGGGCCGATCGCCGCATGGTCCTCGGTGAACAGCACCACCACATCCGCGGCGCCGCGGCTCCACAGCGTCGGAAACAGCACCCCTTCCTCGAACGCGTGGTGGCGGATCATGTCATTGAGCAGGGCCAGCAGCTCTTCCAGGCGCTCCCGGTCGGCGGGCTGATGGGGATCCAGCGGCGCGCTGCCGCCCTTGCCGCTGACCCGTTCCTCGAGGCCGGTGATGACCACCAGGGTCCAGAAATGCTCTTCGTGCAGGGCGCGGCCAAGGAGGCCAGGATCGGTCATTGTCGGTTCAGGTCCCAATCGCTCCGTTCGCAAACGCGGACGGTTATGCTGCAATGCAACATAGCCGATGCCGGGCCGAATGTCATCCTGCAATCCTGGCGATGAAGAAATTGTTTCCGATGGCGTGACGCGCCGGCCACGCACCACCGCGCCACGTCCCGCGGACATGTGGCCTAAGCCAGCAGTGCCCCGACGGGCCGGGGCAACCGCTCTTCGTCGGTGATCGGCGTCTGCGCGGCGGCAAAAAACTGCAGGCGGCCGACGTCGTCGTAGAGCGGGCGGATGCGGAGCCGGTTCCAGTAGGGTGAGCCATCCTTGCGATAGTTGACCAGATCGACGGTCAATTCGGTTTCGGCAGCGATGGCCGCGCGGATCGCCTCGACGGCCGCCGGATCCGTCGCCGGACCCTGCAGGAAGCGGCAGTTTCGGCCGAGTGTCTCGGCGGCAGTATAGCCGGTCTGCCGCTCGAACTCGTCGCTGACGAAGATGATCGGGCAGTCGGGCCGCGACGGATCGGCGATGACGACGCTCTGATCCATGATCTCCCGCGGCGGGGTCATGGTGACGCCGGCGTGAACGTGCATTTGCTGAACCTCCCATTGAAACAGTCAACGTCGCTTCTACGTGCAAATCGGACTCGTGGATCCAGACAGGCGGAGGGAGGCGATCGTCAATGAGTTGGCAGCCCTGCGACGACCCGACGGAGGAGCAGCCGCCCCGGGCGGACGCCGTCGACTTGGCCATCGTGCCGCAGCTCCGTGACCTCGGCGGCTTCCAGGTGCGGCGGGTGCTGCCGTCACCGCACAAGCGCGCGGTCGGGCCGTTCGTGTTCTTCGATCAGGCCGGGCCGACGACGTTTCCGCCGGGTCACGGCATCGACGTGCGGCCGCACCCGCACATCGGCCTCGCCACCGTGACCTATCTGTTCGAGGGGGAGATCCTGCACCGCGACAGCCTCGGCAGCGTGCAGCCGATCCGCCCGGGCGCCGTGAACTGGATGACCGCCGGCCGTGGCATCGTCCATTCGGAACGGACGAGCCCGGAGGTGCGGGCCGCGGGCGGGCCGCTCTTCGGCATCCAGGCCTGGGTCGCCCTGCCGTCGGCCGATGCCGAGATGGCGCCGGCGTTCGTCCACCATCCGGCCGAGAGCCTGCCGGTGATCGAGCGCGAGGGCGTCGTCATCCGCCTGATCGCCGGCACGCTGTTCGGCCAGATCTCGCCGGTGGCGACCGCCGCGCCGACCCTCTATGCCGAGATCCGGCTCGCCGCCGGCGCTCGCTTCGAGGTCCCCGATGCCGCCGCCGAGCGTGCCCTCTATCCGGTGGATGCGCCGTTGAGCGTCGACGGGCGGACCTGGGCGGAAGCCGAGATGCTGGTGCTCCGTTCGGGGGCCACGCCGGTGATCGCCGCCGAGGCCCCCATGCGGGTGATGCTGCTTGGTGGCGCGCCGTTGGACGGCCCCCGCATCGTCTGGTGGAACCTGGTGGCCGGCGGCCGCGAGCGGATCGAGCAGGCGAAGGCCGACTGGCGCGCCGGGCGCTTCCCCATCGTGCCCGGCGACGACGAATTCATCCCCCTGCCGGAGGACTGACGCCGGCCCGCTCGGGTGCGTTCAGGGGCGCTTGACGGACGAGGGCGGCGCGCGGCACCATGCGCGGATCAATCACCGCCGGCCTGATCGGCCGCGGGATCAACGGGGCAACGACCCCGACCGCGCAGGGAGCGAACCATGTCCACCGACCAGGCACCCGTGGTGCGCCAGAGCGGCCTGCCCTATGCCGATCGCATCCGCATCGTCGCCAGCGACGAGCCGTTCAAATGGCTCGCCGCCGGCTGGCGCGACTTTCGCCGGAGCGGCGCCGTCAGCGTCGCCTATGGCCTGATCTTCGTCGTCGCCGGCCTGCTGCTCACCGCGGGGCTGTTCCTCGCCGACCTGGAATACCTGATCGCGCCGCTGGTCGCCGGCTTCATGCTGGTGGGGCCGGTGCTCACCGTCGGCTTCTATGCCATCAGCCGCGACCTGGAAGCCGGCCGGCCGGCGAGTTTCGTGCGCGCGCTCACGGCCTGGCGGGACAATCCGGTACCGCTGCTTGGCCTGGGGTTGGGGCTGGTGCTGTTTCTCATCATCTGGATGCGGCTCGCGGTGATGATCTTCGCGTTGTCCTTCCCCTACGCGACGCCGACCGTGGAGGCACTGGTGAGTGCCCTGTTCACCGTCGAGGGCCTGACGTTCCTGGTCATCGGCAGCATCGTCGGCGCGGTGATGGCGACCATCGCCTTCGTCACCAACGCGGTCTCGCTGCCGATGCTGCTGGATCGCCGGGTCGACCTGATCCAGGCGGTGGTGGTCAGCGTCGTCGCCGTCATCCTCAACGCGCGGGTGATGGCGGTGTGGGCGGGGCTGATCGTGCTGTTCACGGCGGCCGGGCTGCTCACCGGCTATGTCGGCCTCGCAATCACGCTGCCGCTGCTCGGCCACGCCACCTGGCACGCCTACCGCGCCATCGTCCGCCCCGAAGCCTGAACCGAAATCTGCGTCGCGCGGCCCCGCGGCGCGGCCCGCCGAGCACGACCTTCGTCGAAGGGAAAGGTGCTCGCTTTTCGCTGGGCGCTGTGCTTTCATGCGCAGATGACTGCAAAACGTGCGCAGCCTGCGCGAGAACGGTAAGGAATGCAGGATTTTACAGGGGCTTTTTCTGAGGCGTTCCGCCTGCTGCTGACCCTCGACGCGGATTTCCTCGAGATCGTCGGCCTGTCGCTCCGGGTCAGCCTGAGCGCCGTCGCCATCGCCGGGCTGATTGGCCTGCCGCTTGGCGCCGCGCTGGCGGTGCTGCGGTTTCCGGGGCGGCATGCGACGATCGTCGTGCTGAACGCGTTGATGGGCCTGCCGCCGGTGGTCGTCGGGCTCCTGGTCTATCTCACCCTGTCGCGCGCCGGGCCGCTGGGACCGCTGCAGCTGCTCTACACGCCGACGGCGATGATCGTCGCCCAGACCATCCTGGTAACGCCGATCATCGCCGCCATCGCCCGCCAGACCATCGCCGACCTGCAGCGCGAATACGACGAGCAACTCCGCGTCCTCGGCGTCGGCCGCGCCGGCATGGTGGCGACGCTGCTCTGGGATGCCCGCGCCAGCCTCGTCACCGCGCTGCTCGCCGGCTTCGGCCGGGCGGTGGCGGAAGTCGGCGCCGTGCTCATCGTCGGCGGCAACATCAACCACGTGACCCGGGTGATGACGACAGCGATCGCGCTGGAAACCTCCAAGGGCAACCTGGCGCTGGCGTTGGGCCTTGGGATCGTTCTCCTGGTCATCGCCATTGCCGTCAACGCCGCGGCCTCGATGCTGCGGGCGACCGGCCCGCGGACCGTGGCGGCCTGAGGTGGACATGCCGCGCGACGAGACGTTCCTCGCGCCGGCGGTGCGGCAGGTGCTGCCGTTGGTCGGCCGGGGGCTGCGCGTCAGCGGCGGCGGCCGGACGCTGCTGGACGGTGTCGACTTGGACCTGGACGGCGACGCCGTCACGGTGCTGCTGGGGCCGAACGGCGCCGGAAAGAGCCTGCTGCTGCGCGTCCTGGCGGGCCTGGTGCCGTCCGAAGCGGGCACCGTCACCTGGGCCGGGCGGCCGCCCGACCGACGGCGGGCGGCGAAGCTGGGGTTCGTGTTCCAGAAGCCGGTGATGCTGCACCGGTCGGTGCTGGAGAACGTGCGTTACGCATTGCGCGCGGCCGGCGTTGCGCGCGCCGCACGCGGCCCGCGCGCCCAAGCGGCGCTGGCCGGTGCCGGGCTCGAACGCCTCGCCGGTTCGCCGGCGCGGGTGCTCTCCGGCGGCGAGCAACAGCGCCTCGCCATCGCCCGGGCGCTGGCCACCGAGCCCGAGGTGCTGCTGCTGGACGAACCGACGTCGAGCCTGGATCCGGCCTCGACGCTGGCCATCGAAACCCTGGTGTGCGACGCCCGCGACCGCGGCACCAAGATCGTCTTCGTCACCCACGACATCGGCCAAGCCCGGCGCCTCGCCGATGAGGTGGTGTTCCTGCACCACGGCCGCCTGGTCGAACGCAGCCCGGCCGACCGGTTCTTCGCCGGACCGAAGAGCCACCTCGCCGGCGATTTCATCCACGGTCGCATCGTCTTGTGACTGGTCTCAAAGAACGGAGGAAAGCAAAAACCCAGTTGCATAGGCTGCTGTGCGCCGCCGTCCTCGTCCTGGTATCGGCCATCGGCTCCGTCCAGGCCGCCGATCGCTTCATCATCGTCCAGTCGACGACGTCCACGCAGAATTCCGGCCTGCTCGACCACATCCTGCCAATGTTCACGCAAGCGACCGGGATCGCGGTGCGTGTCGTCGCCGTCGGCACCGGGCAGGCGCTGAAAAACGCCCGCAACGGGGACGGCGACGTGCTGCTCGTCCACGCCAGGGCAGCCGAGGAACGGTTCGTTGCCGACGGCTTCGGCGTCGAACGTTTCGACCTGATGTACAACGACTTCGTCGTCATCGGGCCGGCCGGCGATCCGGCCGCCATCGGCGGCACGACCGATGTCGTCGCCGCGTTCGCCAAGATCGCCGCGACGAAAGCCCCGTTCGCCTCGCGCGGTGACGAGTCCGGCACCCATAAGAAAGAGCTGGCGCTGTGGGCGCTGGCCGGCGTCGATCCGACCCAGGCCAGCGGCACCTGGTACCGGGAGACCGGCTCCGGCATGGGGGCGACGCTGAACGTCGCCGTCGGCATGGACGCCTATGCCTTGACCGATCGCGCCACCTGGATCGCCTTCGGCAACAAGGGCGACTTCCAGATTGCCGTGGAGGGCGACGAGACGCTGTTTAACCAGTACGGCGTGATCCTGGTCAACCCGGAAAAGCACCCGCACGTCAAGGCCGCCGACGGGCAGGCCTTCATCGATTGGCTGCTCTCGGACGCGGGGCAGGCAGCCATCGCCTCCTTCACCGTCGCGGGCGAGCGGTTGTTCTTTCCCAACGCCGCGCCGCGAACCGACGAAACCGGCACCTGACCGGCGGGCCGATCGACGATCGCTTGGCGGCTGACCTCCGTGCCGAGGCGTGGGGTCAGCCGTTCGGTGCCTCACACGGCGAGCAGGACGTCGCTCGCCTTGATGACCACCGACACCTCGGCGCCTTCGCTGATGCCCAGCTCCGCGATGGCGTTGGCGGTCACCACCGAGGTGATGGAATTGCCGCCGCCGATGTCGACCCGCACCTGGGCGGCGATGGGGCCGGTCTTGAGCTCGGAGACCTTACCCTTGATCACGTTGCGCGCGCTGATCTTCATCATCGTCCTGCCTCCCTGGGCTGGAAAGGGTCATGGCGGATCGTGCCGTCAGCCGCCGTTGTAGTGGACCCGGCCGAAGCCTGACAAGTCGTATCCGCCGATCTCGGCCGCCTTCTGGGCGAAGGCCGGACCGCGACAGAAGGTGAGGAATGTCTGCCACGGCGGCTCGAAATAGGCGCGGCGGACGACCACCAAGTCGTACCGCTCGCGGCAGACCGGCACGAAGGCGAGCCGGAAGGCGCGGGCGAGGCCAAGCAGCCCGAAGCCGGCGTCGGCGCGGCCATCGGCAAGGGCGAGGGCCACGTCGAGTTCGCTGCGTGCCGGCGGGTCGAGGAGAATGAGGTCGGTCTCCCGGAGCCCCGCCCGGGGCAACAGGTCGAGAAGGAGCTGCTGACTGCCGGCCTCGATCTGGCGCGGCATGACGCGGCGGCCGGCGAGGTCGGCGAGGCCCTGCACGGAGAGCGGATTGTCGGCGGCGACGATGAGGCCGCGCTCGCGCCGTGCCCATTCCAGGACGACGACCGGGGCGGCCGGCAGGGCATCGCGCACATGCCGCACGTTCCAGCCGTCCCGCACGTTCCAGTCGTCGGGCTCGGCCGCGGTCGCCGGTTCGGGCGCCGGTTCGGGCAGATGGACGCCGGCGGCGACCGCCTGTCCCGACCCCAGCCGCGCCAGGCCGTCGAGGCTGCCGTCGAAGAAGGTGGCGAGCCCGGCACGGGATTCCCTGAGCGCCCACTCCAGCAACGGATCGTGACTGCCGGCGACAACCGCCGGCGCGGCGTTTGGGCGCGGGGCGGCGAGCGGCCCGGTGCTGTGCCGGGCCAGCCACGCATCGACGGCGGCACGCGGGAACAAGAGCTTGCCGGTGGCGCGGCTGCAGGGGATGTCGCCGGCGGCGGCCATGGCGTAGACGGCGCGCTCCTTGATCCTCAGCAGCGCCGCCAACTCGCGCACCGTGAGATATTCGGCGCGGGGATCGATCATGGCGGTGCGCCCGTTCCAGCCATCAGACAGACCCTTCGGTCAAGGCGGCGGCGACGGCGTGCGCCACGGCGTCGCGGGCGACGGCCCGCTCTGGATCGTCCCGCATGGGTTGGTGCTGGCCGGGGCCGACGCGATGCAGTCGCGACCATTCGGCATGGAAGCGGGCCTCGGCCAGGGCGTCGGGCAGCTTGCCCTCGGCCCAGGTGCCGAGGGCCGTGGCCGTGGCCGTGGCCGTCGGTTCCGCGCGGATGCGCGCCTGGCTGGCATGACCGCGGTGCAGCAGCGCCTGGACTAGCGCGATCTGTCGGACCGCGAGCAGCCGCAAGGTGGCGGGCGCGACGCGCAACTCGGTGTAGCCGCGGAGCAGGTCGGCGACGCGGCGGCCATGCGTCTCGAAACTGCTCCACAGGGCGCCGGCGGTGGCCCCCAGCGCCGCCGCCGCGCCCAGGGACAGGCCACCGGTCATCGCATCGACGGCGAGGCCGGCGAGGCCGCCCGCCGCGGCACCGCCGCCGGCCCGGACGCCGAACCGCTTCAACGATTCCGGATTGAACAGGTCGAGCCCCCACTGGCCGTTCTCCAGCGGCAGGGCATCGCCGTCGTGGTCCTCGGCGCGGAAACGGAACAGCGCGAGCAGGGTGTCGACACAGGCCTGTTCGCGCTGCCGCACGACCTGGCGCAAGGCGGCTTCCGCCGCCGCCACCTCGCCGTGCTCCGGCACCGTCACCGTGTATGCGGCAACGTCGACGAGCAGGTCGGCGACCACCTCGGCGGCGCTGCGGATCAGCGTCGTCCGCAGCCGCGCCCGCTCGGCGATCAGCAGGTCCAGCGTCGCGCGGAACGGCTCGAGCAGGGTGCGCAACGCTTCGAACAGGCGGCGTTCTGAGTCGGCGTCGACGGCCACCGTGTCGAAGACGACGATGGCATGCATGTTGACCCGCGTGAGGGCCGCCCGCCAGTCGTTGATGCGCGCGTCCGGGCTGGCGACGAAGTTCAGCACCGGCACCACCGGGCGAGCGCAGCGGCCGAGAATCTCCAGCTCGTCCCGATACTTGCCGAGCACGCGATCGCGCGCGTCGATGACATAGAGGGCGGCGTCGCCGGCCAGCACCTGGCGCAGCGCCTTCGCCTCCTGCTCGAAGCGGCCGTGCGCCGCCGGGCTCTCCAGGAAGGCCGCGACGACGTCGACCCAGGCGGTCTCCCGATCGGTGCGCAGTCCGTCCAGGTGTTCCAGCAGGCCGATGGAATCCTCGAGCCCCGGCGTGTCGTATAGGGTCAGCAATGGCGTGTCGCCGACCAGCAGCGAGGCCCCCTCCACGTGGCGGGTGGTGGCCGGCCGGTCGGAGACCTCGCCGAAACCGACGTCGCGGATCAGGGTGCGCATCAGCGACGTCTTGCCGGTGTTGGTGTGGCCGACGACGACGACGGCGAGCGGGCGCATCAGGTCTCGCCCCCACCGGCGCCCTCGCCGGCGTCCGCTTCGGCCGCCAGGGCGGCGGCGAGGCGCTGGTCGACGGCGGCGAGCCAGGCGGCGGCGGCCGCCGCGTCCGCCAGCACCGGCGCCGCCGACTCCGGCAGCGCCCGATCCAGCAGCCGCGTGATGCTGCCCTCGGGGCGGCCTTGCAGATGCAGGACGAGGGCGAACAGGGCGGCGGCGGCCACGGCTTCGCCGATGTCCCGCTGCGGCGGCGCGGGGTCGTCCGCCACCTCACCGTCGCGCGGTCCCAGCACCGCGGCGACCACCGCGCCGAGCCCGGCCCAGGCCGGCATCGCCGCGATGGCGACCGGGGTTGCCAGCAGCGCGGCGGCGACGCAGCCGAGCGCGCCGGCGGCGGCGCCGGCGGCGAGCCAGCGCGGGTTGGCGCGGAGCCGTGCCGGCAGCAGGTCGACCAGGTGTCTGGCACCGTCGCGGAGGCTCTCCAGGCGCGGTGGCTCGGGTGACTCGGGAAGGCCCAGTCGGGCCAGCCAGCGGCGGCTGGCGGTCCGATAGAGGCGGGCGATGGCGAGTTGCAGGTCGGCGCGCGCGGCCTCCGACGGCGGGCCCTGCCAACGACCGGCATGGGCGACGATGAGGTCGAAAGCGTCCGCCAGCGCCGGCGCCGCCACGGGCGCGCCGGCGTCGACACCGAGTGCCCCGGACAAGCGCGCGGCGGCGGCCTCGGTGAGATGATCGAGATCCGCCTCGAGGACGCGCCGGCCGGCGAGGCCGGCGGCTGCGGCGAGGCGGCGCCAGTCGGCAATGCGCTGATCCACCGTCGCCGCGAGGGCGCGCCGGCGCAGGCGGTCGCCACCCGTGAGCAGCAGGGCGACGGGCGCGCTGATCGCCGTGCCGAGCGCGCGGATCCAGGCGCCGGCGCCGCGGTCGGGGGTGGCTGCCAAGTCGCACACCACCAGCACGCCGCGCGGCGGCGGCAGGGCGGTGCCGGCCGCCGCGATCGCCTGATGCCGGCCGCCACGGTCGTCGGCGAGGCCGAAATCCCGCCAGTCGACGCCCGGCACCGGCGGCGGCCAGCCGGCGGCGGGCGGCTCGATCTCCAGGCCGACGATGCCGATGGGACCGTCGCCCGCGAACACCGGGCCGGCGGGTTGGAGCGCCGGTTCCGGCTCGGCAGGACGCGGCGCCGACGGCGCCGGCGCCGGCGGGGCCGGATCGACGATGCCGTCGGTCCGCGCCGTCGGCAGCAGCCGCGGTCGGAGCACGGCATAGCCGACGTGGGCGGTGTCCAGCCGCCAGCGCGCCCGCGCCCGCCGCCAGCCGATGAGGCAGGCGACGAGGGCCAAGGCGCGCGGCACCAGGCCGTAGGCGACGAGGCAGCCGATGATGAAGCCGGACCAGGCGGCGCGGGCCGTCGCCGGCGGGATCTCGGTCCCGAGACGGCGGCTCGCGGCAATCTCGTCGACGGTCGGCGTGGCGAAGCCGAGTGCCTCCGGCAGCACGGCGAGGGCGCGGGTCAAGGCGATGTAGTCCGGCGGCGCGAGGATCGTCGTCTCCCAGACGAAAACGAAATCCAGGGTGGCGAGGCGGACGACGACGACGATCAGGGCCGCGAGCAGGAAGGCGAGCCAGACCCCGTGACTGACACCACCGAGCGCGGCGCGGGCGATGCCGCCTTCGGTCAGCATGGCGGCGACGGCGCGCGCCGCCGCGGCATCGACGGCGCCGCGTCGTCCCCAGGCGGCGAAGCGGCGACCGAGGGCCAGCACGGCGCCGCCGATCGCTCCCGTCGCGGCGGGCCCGCCACGACCGACGGCGAACACCAGCCAGCCGACCAGCGCCAGCAGCTGCACCCCGAGCAGGCTGAGCAGCGCCCAATAGACATTGACCGGCGAGGCATCGAGAGCGACCCGCGCCGTCGTCGCACCGGCGAGGGCACCGACGGCCAGCGCCACGGCGATGGCGAGCCGAATGGCGCCGCGCACGCGGCCGAGCGCCTCGGCCAGTTCCGCCGCGACCGGCAGCGCCGCCGCCCGGGTGCAGATCCGCGTCTCGAAGTCACCACCGCCGGCGCGCGCGGCGGCCGCGGCGGCGGGCGCATCGAACACGGCACCGCGCAATTGTTCGAGCAGCCGCACCGCTTCGGCCAGCAGCCGCGCCTCGAGGCCGACGGCCGCGGCCGGCGCAGGCGGGGGGTTGCGGCGCGGCTCGATCACGGGGCGATGTCCAGAAACGGCAACAACAGCCTCGCTCTACCCATCCGATCCCGGCGGCGCAAGTCGGAACGCGCTTGCACGGTTGCACGGCGGGGGCGCACGTGTATAGTGCGCGGCTTCCCATCTCCTGCCGGCATGCGCCGGCTATGCCCGGTCCGGTGGCCGGGTTGAGACAAGCCGAATGGAGACCCGAGGCGTGCCGCTTTACGAAACCGTGTTTATTGCGCGGCCGGATATTTCCGGGCCGCAAGTGGAAAGCTTGGCCGAAGCGTTCACCAAGGTGATCGAAGACCAGGGAGGCGCAATCAAGAAACGCGAACACTGGGGACTGCGCAGTTTCGCGTATCGCATCAAAAAGAACCGGAAGGGCCACTACGTTTTGTTCAACGTCGACGCCCCGGCGCCGGCGGTGCACGAACTCGAGCGCCAGATGCGGATCAACGAGGACATCCTTCGTTACCTGACGATCCGGGTCGATGCCCTGGAGGAGGGGCCGTCGGCGATCATGCAGAGCCGGTCCGGCCGTGACGAACGGGGCGGCGGACGCCGCGAAGGCCGGGACGGCCGTGGCCGCGAGGGCTTCCGCGAGGGCCGCGGCGGTGACAGAGGCGGTGATCGGGGCGGTGATCGGGGCGGTGATCGGGGCGGCGACCGGGGCGGCGAGGGCTTCCGCGAGGGCCGCGGCGGCGACAGAGGAAGTGATCGGGGCGAGCGAGCCAACGGTGGCGAACGATCGGCCGACACCGCTGACCGCCGTGGCGGCAGCCGACCGGAGAGCGAAGGAGCCGAGGCATGAGCGCCACCCGCCGCCCGTTCTTCCGCCGGCGCAAGTCGTGCCCGTTCTCCGGCCCCAACGCGCCGC
>CAZVRW010000058.1:0-21135 GCA_964630265.1 uncultured Rhodospirillaceae bacterium | reverse complement strand
GGGAGACCTGGGCCGGGTAAAGCCCGGCGCGTTGACGCTTGCCCGGGCGGTCACTAGATTTCGCCGGTTACCGCCAGCGGTCGGCGGGCGGCAGCGACAGGCGGACAGATCCCGGAGCATGCTGGTCTCGGAACTCAATCAGCGGTCGCGCGACATCTTTCGGCAGATCGTCGACGCCTATTTGGCAACCGGCGAGCCCATCGGCTCGCGGACGTTGTCCAAGCGTTTGCCCCGCGTCTTGTCGCCGGCGACGATCCGCAACGTCATGGCCGATCTCGAGGACGCCGGCCTGCTGAGTTCGCCGCACACGTCGGCCGGACGCTTGCCGACCGAG
The DNA here is from genome assembly GCA_964630265.1 of uncultured Rhodospirillaceae bacterium. GTDB lineage: Bacteria > Pseudomonadota > Alphaproteobacteria > Rhodospirillales > Defluviicoccaceae > CAZBWP01. The sequence goes on along the minus strand of CAZVRW010000058.1, from coordinate 20,801 downwards.
CGGGGACTCAGGCTGTTCGTCGATGGCCTGCTCGAGGTCGGCGACCTCACCGAAGACGAACGCAAGGCCTTGAACGAGCAGTTCGCCGGCTCCGGATCCAGCATCGAGGGGCTTCTGGAACGGGCGACGGCGGCGCTGTCCGGACTGACGCAGTGCGCCAGTCTGGTGGCGGCGCCGCGAACCGAAGGCTCGCTGAAGCACATCGAATTCGTCAGTCTCAGTCCCGGCCGGGCGCTGGTGGTGCTGGTTCGCGAGAGCGGTCTGGTGGAGAATCGGATCATCGAAACGCCGCGCGAGATGTCGGCATCCGCGCTGGTCGAGGCCACCAATTTTCTCGGGGCGCGGCTGGTGGGGCGGAGCCTGCCGGAGGCGCGCGACGAGATCCTGGCCGAACTGCGCACGCACGAGGCCGAGTTGGACGAGCTGGTCAGCAAGGTGGTGGACTCGGGCCTCGCCATCTGGGCGGGCGACGAGGAGGCCGGCTCGCTGATCGTCCGCGGCCAGGCGAAGCTGCTGAACGACGTGCAGGCGATCGGCGATCTGGAACACATCCGCTCGTTGTTCGCGGCGCTCGAAACCAAGGAATTGATGGTCAAGGTGCTGTCGCTGGTCGATCGCGCCGAGGATGTGCAGATATTCATCGGATCCGACAGCAACCTGTTCAATCTGTCCGGCTGCGCCATGATCGTCAGTCCCTACCGCGACACGGAGCGGCGGATTATCGGGGCCATCGGCGTCATCGGGCCGACCCGCATCAACTATGCCCGTATCATTCCGATGGTCGACTACACCGCCAAGCTGGTCGGCCGGATGATCGGCTGAAGGAGGCGAGATAGCCATGTCGGATCAGAAGCACGATCCCCAAAACGCGACCGGGCCGAACGCGGAGCAGCAGACCGCGACCCCGCAGACGGGGGAGCAGCCGGCGGCGGCGAACGAGCCGGCGGAGCCGCGGGGGGCCGCCGCCGAGCAACCGGCGGCGGATGCCGAGGCGCGGATCGCCGCGCTGGAGGCCGAGGTCGAGCGGCTGAAGGACGAGCGACTGCGGGCGCTGGCCGAGGTGGAAAACGTCCGCCGGCGCGCCGCCCGCGACAAGGCCGACGCCGCCAAGTATGCGGTCAGCGGCTTTGCCCGCGATATTCTCGGGGTGGCCGACAACCTGCAACGGGCGATGGCCGCGGTCGATGAACAGGCGCGCGGCGTCGACCCGGCGTTGGACGGGTTGATCGTCGGCGTGCAGATGACCGAGAAGGAACTGCTCTCGGTGTTCCAGCGGCACGGCATCACGCCGATCGCGGCGGAAGGACAGCCCTTCGACCCGCATGTCCACGACGCGATGTTCGAGGTGCCCGACCCGAGCGTACCGGCCGGCACGGTCGTTCACGTGGTCGAGCCGGGATTCATGATTCACGACCGACCGCTGCGACCGGCGCGCGTCGGGGTGTCGACCGGCGGACCGAAGCCGGCGCCGAAGCCGCCGGGCGCCGAGGCCGGGAGTGAGGCGGCGGCGTCGGACGCCCGCGCCGCCGCCTATGGACGCCAGGCCGATGCGGGCGGCGGCGGTGCCGGCTCGAAGGTCGACGAAACCCTCTGAAGCCGGTTTCACCGCCGGCGCGGCGGGATCAGGAACGTCGATGCCGGCTGGTGGCGGGCGTGGGTCTGCTGCGCCACGGCTCGGCCGCCGACGGCATAGCAGTAGACGCAGCCGTGCGGGCAACTGTCGTAGGCGCCGATGTCCTTCGACGGCGCGCAGCCGCACCCCTTGCGGTGGGGCGATCCCGCCGCCGGCATCGCCCGGCTTTCTGCCGCGCCGGCCACGTCGGCGAGGCGCTCGGTGTCGATGCAGCGGGCGTCGGCGATGCCCGGCACCAGCAACGCCCGCTGGCCACAGAGGCTCAGCCGGAGGCCTTCGTCGGCTGCGATGCCGGCAAGATCGGCCAACACCAGCCGTTTGTCGTCGTCGCGCGGATCCGCCCATTCGAAGCCGTGCGTCTGCGCCGCGGCCGCCAAGTTGCGGCCGGTCTTCCGATAGATCTGCGCCACCGAGACGATCACCTCGTCGACGGCGCTGGCAAGCCGACGTGCCAGGGCCGCGAAGCGTTCGCGGTGAGCGTCTGGCGGCGTCAGGCTGCTGAACACGATCGGATCATAGCGCCAGACGCCGACGCGCGGCCCGAACCGCTCGGCGATCATTCGCAGCTGCGCGACGGCTTGGTCGGCGGCGATCGTCGCCCGGTCGAGCGCCCGCGGATAGCCGGTGATGGTGTAGTGCACGACGAACGGCCGGCGGGCGGCGGCGAGATCGTCCAGGATCGGCAGGAACGGGGCGGCGTTGCGGGTCCAGAAGACGAAGCCTGCGGCCGCCGCGGCATCAAGCCCGACCCGCTGCGACGGGCCGCCGTACGGGTTCGCCACGTCGGCAAACCCGGCGTCCAGACGCTGGCGGAACCAGGCGCCGTAGAATGCCGGAATATCCGTCTTGTAGCTGGCCGAAACGATCACCGTACCCTCCTGGCGTGCGCCGTCGGCGCCGCGCCCGACCACCCTTTCCTGCCGGCCCGCGCGCCGCAACAGCCGAGGGCGCGGCGGCTTTTTTCGGCCGAGGGGTGCGGTTGCGCGGCTCCCGGCCCCCGCATATATATCGCCCAATCTTTCGGAGCGCCCGTGTTGCCCGTCGGTTTGGGGAGATGGGGCCTCCGTCCTGATGAACCTGGGGACCTCGGCGCCGCCGCCCTGGGGCTGCCGCGTTCCGCCGAAGAAGAGGGTCAATCATGAGCAAAGTCATCGGCATCGATCTAGGCACGACGAACTCGTGTGTCGCGGTCATGGAGGGCCAGGACGCCCGTGTCATCGAGAACAGCGAGGGGGCACGGACGACGCCGTCGATCGTCGCCTTCACCGAGTCCGGCGAGCGCCTCGTCGGCCAGCCCGGCAAGCGCCAGGCGGTCACCAACCCGGAAAACACCATCTTCGCCATCAAGCGCCTGATCGGCCGTCGCTTTGACGATCCCTTGACCGAGAAGGACAAGGGTCTCGTGCCGTATTCGATCGTCAAGGCCGACAACGGCGACGCCTGGGTGGGTGCCCATGGCAACCGCTACAGCCCGAGCCAGATCAGCGCGTTCATTCTGCAGAAGATGAAGGAGACCGCCGAGCGCTATCTCGGTGAGACGGTGACGCAGGCGGTGATCACGGTCCCGGCCTACTTCAACGACTCGCAGCGCCAGGCGACCAAGGACGCCGGCAAGATCGCGGGGCTGGAAGTGCTGCGCATCATCAACGAGCCGACGGCCGCTGCCCTAGCGTACGGCATGGAAAAGAAGAAGGCAGGCACCGTCGCGGTCTATGACCTGGGTGGTGGCACCTTCGATATTTCCATCCTGGAGATCGGCGACGGCGTCTTCGAGGTGAAGTCGACCAACGGCGACACCTTCCTCGGCGGCGAGGACTTCGACAATCGGATCATCGACTATCTGGCCGACGAGTTCAAAAAGGAGCAAGGCATCGACCTCCGGCAGGACAAGCTGGCGCTGCAACGGCTGAAGGAAGCCGGTGAAAAGGCGAAGATCGAGCTGTCGTCGTCGATGCAAACCGAGGTCAATCTGCCCTTCATCACCGCCGATCAGGCGGGGCCGAAGCACCTGAACATCAAGCTGACGCGCGCCAAACTGGAAGCGCTGGTCGAGGACCTGGTCGAGCGCACCGTCGGCCCGTGCCGCGCCGCGCTGAAGGACGCCGGCCTTAAGCCGAACGAGATCGACGAGGTGATCCTGGTCGGCGGCCAGACGCGGATGCCCAAGGTGATCGAGACGGTCAAGCAGTTCTTCGGCCGCGAACCGCACAAGGGCGTCAATCCGGACGAGGTGGTCGCCGTCGGTGCCGCCATCCAGGGCGGCGTGCTGAAGGGCGACGTCAAGGACGTGCTGCTGCTCGACGTCACGCCGCTGTCGCTGGGCATCGAGACGCTGGGCGGCGTGTTCACCCGGCTCATCGATCGCAACACCACCATTCCGACCCGCAAGAGCCAGGTGTTCTCCACCGCCGACGACGGCCAGACCGCGGTCACCATCCGCGTCTTCCAGGGCGAGCGCGAGATGGCGTCGGACAACAAGCTGCTCGGTCAGTTCGACCTGGTCGGCATTCCGGCGGCGCCGCGTGGCATGCCGCAGATCGAGGTCACGTTCGACATCGACGCCAACGGCATCGTCAACGTTTCGGCCAAGGACAAGGCGACCGGCAAGGAGCAGCAGATCCGCATCCAGGCCTCCGGTGGTCTCAGCGACGCCGACATCAACAACATGGTCAAGGATGCCGAGTTGCATGCCGCCGAGGACGCGCGACGCAAGGAACTCGTCGAGGCGCGCAACCACGCGGACTCCCTGATTCACGCCACCGAGAAGAACATCGCCGAGCTCGGCGACAAGGTGGCGGCCGCCGACAAGCAGGCGGTGGAGCAGGCGATCACCGAGTTGCGCGAGGCCATGGCCGGCGAGGACGCCGGCGCGATCAAGGCGAAGTCCGAGGCGCTGGCCCAGGCCTCGATGAAGATCGGCGAGGCCATGTACAAGGCGAGCCAAGCCGAGACGGCGACGTCGGATACCGGCGCGGCCGGTGGCGGCGGCGCCGAGGAGACGGTGGTCGACGCCGACTTCGAAGAGGTGGATCCCGAGCGCGACAAGAAGGCCGGTTGAGGCGTCGGTCGCGGCGTTGCGGCCCCGAGTCTTGTGCCGCCGAGCGTCGACGCTCGACGCAATCCGCTTTCAGGCCGGCGCCTCGGCGCCGGCCTGAGGCGCGGACCGGTGGCAGCGACCCCTCCCACGGCCTGAGCGGTCTGCCATGTCCAAAGAAGACTATTACAAGATCCTCGGCGTCGGTCGCGACGCCGACGCCGACACCCTGAAGAAGGCCTACCGCAAGCTCGCCATGGAGTGTCACCCCGACCGCAATCCCGGGGATCAGCAGGCCGAGCACAAGTTCAAGAGCATCAACGAAGCCTACGAGGTGCTCCGCGACGAGCAGAAGCGGGCGGCCTACGACCGCTTCGGCCACGCCGCCTTCGAGGGCGGGATGGGCAGCGGTGGCCGCGCCGGTCCCGGCTTCGGCACCGGCTTCGCCGACATCTTCGAGGAGATGTTCGGCGAGTTCATGGGTGGCGGCCGCCGCGGTGGCCGCGGCGCCGGCCGCGGCGCCGATCTCCGCTACAACATGGAGATCACGCTGGAAGAGGCCTATGCCGGCAAGAAGGCGACCATCCGCGTGCCGACCGCCGTCAACTGCGAGGCCTGCAATGGCAGCGGCGCCGCCAGCGGCAGCGGCCCGACGACGTGCGGTACCTGCCGAGGTGCCGGCCGGGTGCGCACGCAGTCGGGCTTCTTCACCGTCGAACGCACCTGTCCGACTTGCGGCGGCACCGGCCAGGTGATCCGCGATCCGTGCACCGCCTGCGGTGGCGCCGGACGCGTGCAGAAGGAGAAGACGCTGCAGGTGGCGATCCCCGCCGGCGTCGAGGACGGCACGCGGATCAGGCTCAGCGGTGAGGGCGAGGCCGGCCTGCGCGGCGGCGTGCCGGGCGATCTCTACATCTTCGTCACCGTCGCGCCGCATCGCCTGTTCGCCCGCGATGGCGCCAATCTCTACTGCCGCATGCCGATCCCGATGACCACGGCGGCCCTCGGCGGCTCGGTGGAGGTGCCGACGATCGAAGGCACGCGCGCCCGCATCAGCGTGCCCGAGGGCGCTCAGACCGGGCGGCAGTTCCGCCTGCGGGGCAGGGGGATGCCGGTGTTGCGCTCGACCCAACGCGGTGACCTGTTCGTCGAAGCGGTCGTCGAGACGCCGGTGAGCCTCACCGAAAAGCAGAAGAAGCTGCTGCGGGAGTTCGAGGAAGACAGCCGGGACGCCAAGCACAGCCCCGAGTCCCACGGTTTCTTTGCCAAGGTGAAGGAGTTCTGGGACGATCTCACCGAATGATCGGACCGCGATGGGGGAAACGGCCATGAAGATCGGCATCGTCGGTTGCGCCGGCCGCATGGGACGGATGCTGGTGCATGCCGTGCTCGACGCGCCGGCGGCGGGGCTTGCCGGCGGCACCGAACGCCCGGGCCATGCGGCCATCGGCACCGACGTGGCGGCCCTGGTTGGCGCCGCGCCGGCCGGGGTGGTGGTCGGCGACGATCCGGCGGCGCTGTTCGAACGCGCCGACGTGATCATCGATTTCACCGTCCCGGAGGCGTTGGGCGAACACCTGCGGTTGGCGGCGGCGACGGGCTCGGCCATCATCGTCGGCACCACCGGGCTGGAGCCGCGGCATCACGAGGCGCTGGTCGCGGCCGGCGAGGTCGTGCCGGTGGTCCAGGCGGCGAACATGAGCGTCAGCGTCAACCTGCTGCTCGGACTGACGCGTCAGGTCGCGGCGATCCTCGGCGACGACTACGACATCGAGATCGTCGAAATGCACCACCGGCACAAGGTGGACGCCCCCTCCGGCACGGCGCTCGCCCTCGGTCACGCGGCGGCGGCGGGGCGGGGCACGGCGCTGGACGCCGTCTCGCGGACCATCCGCGACGGCCGCATCGGCGCGCGGCCGACGGGCGAGATCGGCTTCGCCACGTTGCGGGGCGGCGATGTCGCCGGCGAGCACACGGTGATCTTCGCCGGCGATGGCGAACGCATCGAGTTGACGCACCGGGCCTCCGATCGCAGCGTTTTTGCCCGGGGCGCCGTCCGGGCGGCGCTGTGGACGGCCGGTCGGCCGCCGGGCCTCTACAGCATGCGCCAAGTTCTCGGACTGGAGTGATCGCGGTCGGAGTACCCGGGATCAGGTGGCGAACGAGGCGCGGGTTACCCGATCCAACGCGCGGCGCAGCGAACGCGCCAGCGTCAGGCGTTCTTCCGGCAACAGAAAACTGCCGATCACCAGCGAGCGGCCGTGCGAGCGCAGTTCCAGCGGACTCCAACGCTGCACCGGCTCTTGCAGGTTCACCTGAAGCCAGTTGGGCGGAAACGCCACGTCGGTTTGTCGACCCCAGTGGTTGACGCGCTTCACCGTGAGCGTCTCGCGGGTCAGATTGATCGCCTCGTAAGCGGTGCCCGCCCGTTGGTTCAGCTTCAAGGCCCCGGCGAGCAGCAGCACCTCGAGGCCAAGGAAGGGGGCGACGGGCCACGCGCCGGCGGCAATGAAGCCGATCGAGGCCAGGACCAGCACGCCCGCCACCAGCAGCACGACGGTGGTGGCCGCCCGTCGGCCGGCGCTGCGGTGCGGCCGGAGGACGGCGCTGAACAGGACCGTGCTGTCACTGGCTTGGCGCATGTCGACTCCGCCCGAAGTCGCGAATGAAACGCATCAATATGTAGCAGTCGTTGCGGACGTTGCCAAGCCGGCGGGATCACATTGGCATGGCTCAGTTCTCGGCCTCACTGCGCCTCACTGGCTTTTTGCGCCGCAACATGGGATAAAGAGCGCGGACTTCGTGGGCCCTAATGTGACGCGACGAACGCGCAAACTGGTGGGACTGGTCATCGCAGCCGCGCTCCTGGCGCTGCTGCCGGTGATCGGCGCGTTGGTTTTCGGCTACCGCGACGCCCGCGTCCGGGCCGAGACGCGGTTGGCGGAGCTTGTCGAAACATCGGCACGACGCGTCGAAGAGGTGCTGCTGACCACCGAAGCGGCGCTCGCCGACGCCGCCTTCACCGCCCGTCTTGGCTGCACCGCGGCGCTGATCCGCCGTTTCCGCGACACGGCGGTCACCCTGCCGGCACTGACCGCCATGGGCTACGTCGGCGTCGACGGCCGGCTGCGCTGCAGCACCTTCGGGATGGTCGAGCCGCCGCTGGACGTGAGCGGAACGGCGCTGCACGGGCCGGGGTCTTGGCTCGTGCGTTTTTCCGCGCCGATCGACGGCGGCGCCCTCCCCGGCCGCCATGTGCTCGCCGCGCACGGGCTACGCTCCGGCGCCACCCTTATCGCCGCCGTCGTCCCGGACGCGCTGATCAACGTCGTCGTTGCCGACGCGCTTGGCGACGAGGGACACCTGGAGGTCAGCATCGCCGGCCTGACCGTCACGGACGTCGGCAATCGCGACGCTGCAGCCCCGGCGTTCCTCACGGCCTCCCGCGATGTCGGGCTCTACGCGACCACCGTGCGGGCGTCGGTCTCGCGCAACTGGGCGCTGGCGCCCTGGCTCGACAACGCCCTCGTCACCTTCGGTGTCGCCTTGGTGGCGGGCGGCGCCTTCGGTGTCGGCGCCTGGACCTTCGGCCGCAAGCGGCTCTCCCTTGCCGCCGAACTGCGTGACGCCGTCGACAATCGCGAATTCGAGATCTGGTATCAGCCGGTGATCGACCTGCGGTCGGGTCGCTGCGCCGGCGCCGAGGCGCTGATCCGCTGGCGCCACCCGGATCAGGATCTGATCCCGCCCGACCTGTTCATCACGCTGGCCGAGGAGACCGGGATCATCATCCCGATGACCCGATATCTGATGCGCGAGGTGGGCGAGAAGGTGGGCATGCTGTTGCGCGACGACCCCGAAATGCACATCGCCGTCAACCTGGCGCCGGCCCATGTTGCCAGCTTCGAGATCGTCAAGGATGCCCGCGAGACCATCGCCCACCATGGCATTCGGCCGCAGCAGATCCTGTTCGAGCTGACCGAACGCGGCCTGATCGACAATCCCGAGTGCCGCAAGGTTGTCCAGGCGCTGAGCGATCTGGGCTCGGAGATCGCCATCGACGATTTCGGCACCGGCTATTCCAGCCTCGCCTACATCGACAAGTTCACGCTCGACTATCTGAAGATCGACAAGGCCTTCGTCTCGGCGCTCGGCAACGGCGCGCCATCGGCGCGGCTGACCGACGTGATCATCGACATGGCGAACTCTCTCGGCCTTCGGACCATCGCCGAAGGGGTCGAGACGAAAGCGCAGGCATGCTACCTCCGCGACCGCGGCGTCCGCTACGCCCAGGGCTGGCACTTCTCCAAATCGTTGACCGCCGACGCGTTCATCGCCTACGTCCGCAACGCTCCCAGGGATCCGGTCCTTCTCGCCCTGGCCGGTGACGGGGGCGTCAGAAGCGGGGCTTTGCCGGCGCCGGCGCCGCCGGGGGCGGAAAGTCGGCCAGCAACGACTGAACGATCGCCATGATCGCCTCGGGCGTCGCGTCGGCCGGGTCGACCTCCTTGGTGGCGCTGCCGTGCCAGACCGGCCGACCGGTGACGACGTCGAAGACGTCGACGGTGATCGTCCCCTCCTGATAGCGGTGTGTCACCGGTCGGCTGAAGGTTTGAAGATATTGAATGCCCCGGCCCGGCACCAGCACCGGCGCGAATTCGGGCATATAGGACGTGAAGACCCGGTCCCGGATGCCGACGCTGTAGGCGACGGTGAAGTCCGCGGGAAAGCCCTCGACGAAGCCCTTCGCCGCCAGCGTTCGCTGGATCGCGTCCTGCACCCGCTGCTCGATCAACGGGTTCAGGGGCGGTCGTCCGGCAGCGTCGCGCCCCGCCTCGTCGAAGGTCCAGGCGTAGGTGGAATAGGCCGAGAAGTCGGCCGCGCGATCGAAGTCGACGGTGCGGCTGACCGGATCGCAGCCGGAAAGCGCCAGCATCAGCAGGCCCGCCGCCGCGATTCGCGTCGCCGGTCCACCGGCCTTGAAGATCGAATCGCCCCGCATCGCCCCACCTTAGCAATCGGCGGGCGGCGGGCATAGCGGCCGGCCGGCTCGCGTCGCCGTCTGTTTCCTGCGGCGGCCGGGCGGCGTACAGTGCCAGCACGCCACGGTGTTGGAGGAAAGACATGGCGACGATCAGCGTCCGCAAGCCGGGCGAGGCCGAGATCGCGGCGATGCAGGCCTGCCCGACGTGGGAGAAAGAGGTCAGCGTCTTCGACTGGTCCTATGACGTCTCCGAGACCTGCTACGTCCTGTCGGGCGAGGTGACGGTGACGACGGCCGACGGCGAAAGCGTCAGTTTCGGTGCCGGTGACCTGGTGACCTTCCCGCAGGGGCTGCAGTGCACCTGGAGCGTCCGCGCGCCGATCCGCAAGCACTACCGGTTCGGCTGACGGAGTGACGGCGGCCCGCGAGCATGGCGGCGGTCTCGACGCCGCGGTGGCGCGGTGGGGGCGACCGCGCGCCGACTGGTTGGACCTGTCCACCGGCATCAACGCCGAGCCCTATCCGGTGCCGTCGCTCGCCGCCGAGATCTGGCAGCGGCTGCCCGATGCCGCCATGAATCGCCGGCTCACGGCGGCGGCGGCGGCGCGGTACGGCGTGGCGGACGTGGCCTGCGTCGTGGCGGCGCCGGGCTCCCAGGCGCTGATCCAGTGGCTGCCGTGGGTGATGGCGCCGAGCCGCGTCGCCGTCGTCGGCCCGACCTATAACGAGCATGCGCCGGCGTGGGCCGCCGCCGGCCATCGCGTCATCGAGATCGCGGCCGTGGACGCCGTGACCGACGATGTCGGCGTCCTGGTGGTGGTCAATCCGAACAATCCGGACGGCCGCCGGGTGGCGCCGGAGCGGCTCCGCGCGCTGGCGGAAGAACGGCTGGTGGTGGTCGACGAGGCGTTTGCCGACTGCCGGCCGGAATTCAGCGTCGCCGGCGCCGTGGGATCGCCGGACCTCGACCTCGTCGTCCTCCGCTCCGTCGGTAAATTCTACGGTCTGGCGGGGCTGCGGCTCGGCTTCGCCCTCGCCGGGCGCGAGACGGCGGCGTTGCTGCGCGCCGCGTTGGGGCCCTGGGCGGTCTCCGGGCCGGCCGCCGTCGTCGGCGCCACGGCGCTCGCCGACGACGCCTGGACGATCGCCACCCGCGACCGGCTGGTGGCGGCGGCGGCGCGGCTCGACGCCTGGCTCGCCGCGTGCGGACTGCGGCTGGCCGGCGGCACCGAGCTGTTCCGCCTGATCGACGATGCGCGCGCCGGCGCGCTGTTCGAGCATCTGGCGCGGGCCGGCATCCTGGGGCGCCGATTCGCCGAACAGCCGACGTGGCTCCGCCTCGGCCTGCCCGGCGCCGCCGAGAAAGGCCGCCTGGCCGAGGCTCTCGCCGCGTTCGGCGCCGGCATCGGCGCAGCCCTATCGATGCGCCAGGGCTGATCCGCGGTCATGCTGGAACTCGGCCTCCGCGCCTTCACCACGTTCTTCGCCACGGTGGGCCCGGTCGACGTCGCCGTGGTGTTCGCGGCCCTCACCGTCTCGGCGTCACCGCAGCAGCGCCGGCTCATGGCGGTCAAGGGAACACTGCTGGCCACCGGGCTGCTGCTCGCCTTCGTTCTGTTCGGTCAGGGGCTGTTACAGGTGGTCGGCATCTCGCTGCCGGCATTGCGCACCGCCGGCGGTATCCTGTTGTTGCTGTTGAGCATCGACATGGTGTTCGCGCGGGACTCCGGGGCCGCGTCGACCACCAGCGCCGAACAGGCGGAGGCGGCGGGCCGCCAGGACATCTCGGTCTTCCCGCTGGCAACGCCGCTGATCGCCGGGCCGGCCGCCATGGGGGCGGCGGTGCTGCTGACTGCCGAGGCCGGCGGCGACATGCTGCTGCAGGCGGCTGTCGTGCTGGCGCTGCTGGCGGTGATGGCCCTGAGCCTGATCCTGCTGCTGGTCGCCGGGCGGCTGCATCGGCTGCTCGGCGTTACCGGTCAACACGTCATCAGCCGCGTCATCGGCGTGCTGCTGGCGGCGTTGGCGGTGCAATTCGTGTTCGATGGCATTCGCGCCAGCGGCCTGCTTTGAGGTATGGTCGTTGATCGGTGGCCGCATTGTCGGCTACCACGAGGCATCCCGAGACCGACGAGGAGTGCGGCCGCATGGCGGCAATGACGACCCCGATCTGCGATTTCGGCTGGAAGGCCCCGCCATTCACGCTCGAGGATTCGCACGGCGCCAGCGTCTCGCTGGCCGACGTGCGCGGACCGAAGGGCACGCTGGTGATGTTCATCTGCAACCACTGCCCGTACGTCAAGGCGGTGATCGACCGCATCGTCCGCGACACGCGCGACCTCAAGGCGGCGGGCATCGGCATCGTCGCGATCATGCCCAACGACTATCGGCGCTACCCCGACGACGCGCCGGCGCGCATGCTCGCGTTTGCCGCCGCGCACGGCTTCCCCTTCCCCTACCTGATCGACGAAACCCAGGCGGTGGCGCGCGCCTACGATGCCGTATGCACGCCGGATTTCTTCGGCTTCAACGCGGAGTTGGAGTTGCAGTATCGCGGACGCATCGACGCCTCCGGTATGCAGCCGGCCGGGCCGGATACACGGCGTGAGCTTTACGAGGCCATGCTGCAGGTGGCCGAAACGGGGCATGGGCCGCGCGAGCAGACGCCGAGCATGGGGTGCTCCATCAAGTGGCGCGAGGACGCCTGATGGCCAAGGACGACCGGAAGACCCCGCCGCCCGATCCGACCCAGGACATCCTGTTCCGCGAGATCGACGAGGACCTGAGGACCGAGCGCTATGCCTCGCTGTGGAACCGCTATGGGGCGCTGATGATCGGCGCCGCTGTCGCCCTGGTGCTCGGTGTCGCCGGCTACGAGGTGTGGAAGGGCATGCAGGAAGGCGCCCGCGAGGCCGCGAGCGAGCAATTCCTGACGGCTGCCGAAACCATCGCGGTCGATCCCGCTGGGGGGCGCGCCGCCTTGGGTGACCTCGCCGCCGACGGACCGGCCGGCTATGCATTGATCGCCGGAATGCGGGAAGCGGCGGCGCTGCGGCAGAGCGGCGACGCCCTCGCCGCCGCCGGCGCCTACGAGCGCCTCGCCGCCGCCGCCGAGGATCCGCTGCACGCCGACCTCGCCCGGTTGCTTGGCATCATGGCGGAACTGGAAGCGTCGGCAGTTCCCGCCGATCCCGAGAACCTGCGCGAGCGGCTGCTGCCGCTGGCCGAGGGTGATGGACCGTGGCGCCACACGGCGCGCGAACTGATCGCCATTCTGGAGCTGCGGACCGCCGACGCTGGGCGGGCGCGCGCCCTGTTCGCCGCGCTGGCCGAGGATTCGACGGCGCCGGTCAGCCTGCGCACCCGCGCCGCGCGCATGGCGGCGACCCTCGGCGACGGCTGAAGCCTGATGACATCGTCCTTCGTCTTCCGCGTGGCCGCACGCTTCGCCGCGGTGGCGGTCTTGCTGACGAGCCTTCCCGGCTGTGGCATTTGGTTCGGCGAGGTCGACAATCCACCGCTGCCAGGCGAGCGGGTATCGGTGATGATGCATCAGCGCGCGCTGACGCCGGACCCGACGCTCAGCGCCACACCGATCGCGCTGCCGCGGCCGCAACGCAACCCGGAATGGCCGCAAGCCGGTGGCTATGCCAACCATGCCATGCATCATCTGTGGATCGCGGATACGCCCGACCGGGCGTGGCGGGCCGATATCGGCACGTCGCCGAGCAAGGGGCAGCCGCGCCTGCCGCCGCCGGTCGCCGCCCGTGGCCGGGTGTTCGCCATGGATGCGGAGCACCGCATCAGCGCCTACGATGCCGCCGCGGGCCAGCGCTTGTGGCAGGTTTCGATCAGGCCGCGCGGCGAGCGCGACTTGATCACCGGCGGCATCGCTTATGAGAACGGCCGCCTGTTCGCCGCCGGCGGCTTCGCCGAGGTCGTCGCCCTCGACGCCGAGACCGGCGCCGAGGTCTGGCGTACCCCCGTCGATGCGCCGATCCACGGCCCACCCACGGTGCGCGACGGTCGGGTGTTCGCGATCACGCTGGCGGACACCCTGTATGCGTTGCAGACCACCGACGGTGCCGAACTGTGGACCTATCAGTCGGTGGGCGAAGTCGCTTCGCTGGTCGGGACCGCTGCCCCGGCGGTCGACCAGAACATCGTCGTCGCCGGCTTCCGCTCGGGCGAACTGGTGGCGCTGCGCGCCAACACCGGCCGCGAGCTGTGGAACGATTCGCTGGCCTCGCGTCGGCGGACCGACGAGGTCGCCAACATCTCGCAGATCGCGGCGGCGCCGGTGATCGATCGCGGCCGCGTCTTCGCCATCGGCAACGGCGGCGTCATGGTGGCCGTCGACCTGAATACCGGGCGCCGCATCTGGGAGACCGGCATCGGCGGTTTGAACCGGCCGTGGGTGGCCGGCAACCACCTCTATGTCATCACCGACAACAACGAACTGGTCAGCCTCAGCCGCGATAACGGCGGTATCCATTGGATCGTCGAACTGCCGGCTTGGGAAAACCCGGAAAAGCGGCGCGGCCCGCTTTTGTGGAGTGGCCCGGTGCTGGTCGGCGACCGGCTGGTGGTGACCAGCTCGCGCGGGGAGGCGTTGGCGCTTTCGCCGTATTCCGGGCGGACACTCGGCAGCATCGAGGTGGCGCAGCGGATCTCGGTGTCGCCGATCGCTGCCGACGGCTCGCTGTTCTTCCTGAGCGATGACGCGATGCTGCTCGCATACCGTTAGGGCGGCGGGTCGCTTTCTGTCGCCATGACCTTCACCGTCGCCATTCTCGGCCGGCCCAACGTCGGCAAGTCGACCCTGTTCAACCGCCTGGTCGGCAAGCGCCTCGCCATCGTCGACGCGACGCCGGGCGTCACCCGCGATCGCCGCGAGGGCGAGGGGCGGATCGGCGACCTGCGCTTCACCGTGGTCGACACCGCCGGCCTCGAGGATGCGCCCGCCGACGCCCTGGCGGCGCGGATGACAGCCCAGTCGGAGCGCGCCCTGCAGGCGGCCGACGTGGCGCTGCTGCTGATCGATGCTCGCACCGGCGTCACGCCGGTGGACGAGGTGTTCGCCGACCGGCTGCGCCGTGTGCCGACGCCGGTGGTGCTGGTCGCCAACAAGTGCGAGGGCCGGGCCGGCCAACCCGGGCTGTTGGAGGCCTTCGCCCTCGGCCTCGGCGAGCCGGTGGCCATCTCGGCCGAGCACGGCGAGGGGATGGGCGAACTCTACGATGTACTGAAGCCGTTCGCCGATGCCGCCGCGGCGGTTGCCACGGCGCCCGACCTGGCCGCGGCGGCTGACGAGGACGACGACCCCAGCCGGCCGGTGCAGCTCTGTATCGTCGGCCGGCCCAACGTCGGCAAGTCGACGCTGGTCAACCGGTTGCTCGGGGCCGATCGCATGCTCACCGGCCCGGAGGCGGGGATCACCCGGGACAGTATTGCCGTCGATTGGACGTGGCAGGGCCGGCCATTCCGGCTGATCGATACCGCCGGCCTGCGCCGCCGGGCGCGCGTCGACGGCAAGCTGGAGGGCCTCGCCACCGCCGACACGCTGCGCGCCGTCCGCTACGCCCAGGTCGCCGTGCTGGTCATCGACGCCACCGAGGGCCTGGAGCGACAGGATCTGGTGATTGCCGGCACGATCATCGACGAGGGCCGGGCGCCGGTGCTCGCCGTCAACAAGTGGGACATGATCGGTGACGGCCGCGCCGCCCTGGCGCGCATCCACGACCGGCTGGCGACGTCACTGCCGACGGTGCGCGGGCTGCGCCTGGTGACGCTCTCGGCGCTCAGCGGCCGCGGCGCCGACCGGCTGCTGCCCGCCGTCGTCGCCGCCTACGACACTTGGCGGACGCGCGTGCCGACGGCGACGCTCAACCGCTGGCTCGCCGATGCCGTCGACCGCCATCCGCCGCCGCTGGTGCACGGCCGCCGTCTGAAGCTGCGCTACGTCACCCAGGCAAAGACCCGGCCGCCCACCTTCGTCGTCTTCGCCTCGCATCCCGACGAGTTGCCCGACCACTACCTCCGCTATCTCACGGGCTCGCTGCGCGAGAGCTTCGGCCTCGAGGGCGTGCCGCTGCGGCTGCACGCCAAGCGCCGCCACAACCCCTACGCCCCCTGAGCCCCGTGCGCCTTTTTGATGCCCACGCCCCCTGCGCCGGCGGCTGGACGCGACAGGAGACACCATGACCGAGGCACCGGACGAGCGGATCGAGATCATCGAGGCGGACATCACCACACTGGACGTGGACGCCATCGTCAACGCGGCGAACACCGCGCTGCTCGGCGGCGGCGGCGTCGACGGCGCCATCCACCGCGCCGCCGGCCCGGAATTGCTGGCCGAGTGCCGGACCCTGAGCGGCTGCGCCACCGGCGAGGCGAAGATCACCAAGGGCTACCGTCTGCCGGCCCGCCACGTCATCCACACCGTCGGCCCGGTCTGGCACGGCGGTGATGAGGGCGAGGACGACCTGCTCGCCGCGTGCTATCGCCGCTCCCTGGAGATCGCCGCCGCGCGGGACCTGAGGTCGATCGCCTTTCCGGCGATCAGCACCGGCGTCTACCGCTTCCCGCCCGACCGCGCCGCCCGCATCGCCGTCGCCACGGTGCGCGCCTTCCTGGCGACGCACGCGGTGCCCGAGCGGGTCATGTTCTGCTGCTTCGGCCAAGACAGCGCCGCCGCCCATGCCGCCGCCCTGGCGGCGGAGGAGGCACGGTGAGGGACGGCGTCGGGCATTCCTGCCGCTGAGGTACCGCGAGGGCCTGACCCGCTGCCGTTGACCGCCCCGGCGATAAACAGCCTGGGTCAACGCTCGCGTGCTCGCCAGATGGCGCTTAACGGCACCTTAAGGGCGGATCCTGTCCAATCAAGTGACCTGCGACCGGCCGGGGATTTTGGCGATGCGTGTTCTGGCGTTTGTTTCGGGCAACACGGGGACGGGAACCTCCACCCTCGCCGCCCTGATGGCGAGCCACGCGGCGCGCTCGGTCGCCGGCCGGGCCGCCCTGGTTGTCGTTGGTGATGGCGGTGATGGGGATGATGGGGGTGCCGGCGCGGTGGCGGCGCCGCCCGCGGCATCGGGCCTCGACATCATCGCCGTCGCGCCTGATGCCATGGACGAGACCCTGGCGCGGCTCGGCGACGCCGGCGTGCAGACCGCCATCGTCGATGTCGGCACCGTCGATGCCGCGGCGATCCAGCTTGGCATCGCCTCGGCCGATCTGGTGGTGATCCCGGTGCTGCCCTCCGGCCGCGACCTCGCCGGTGTCGCGACGACGGTGGCCGCCGTGGGCGCCGCCGGCAAGCGCTTCCTGTTCGTGCCGAACCGGGTCGGCCCGCGCGGCCTCAGCCCCGGCAGCGTCATGGCGCTGACCCAGCACGGCCAGGTCAGCCCGGTCGCCGTCCCGCGCCTCGCCGATCTGGCGGAGCGGCTGGCCGGGTCGGCGGCACCCGACGCGGCGGCGGACACCGCCCGCCTGGCTTGTCTGTGGACATTCCTCGCCGAGCAACTGGACCGCGAGCCGGTCGCCCCCACGGCACCGCGGCCGCGCGCCAGCGCCGCAGCACAGCGCCGCCGGCATCCGCGCTGGCCGACCAAGTGGCAGGCGACCCTGACCTGTGGCGACGAACGGGCGATCGGCCGCCTGCAGAACATCTCCGGCGGCGGCGCGCTGGTGCTGACGCAGGCGCCGCTCGCGGTCGGGGCGACGCTGCGCATGGAGGTGGCGCCGCTGGGGACGTTCCAGGCGAGCATCGTCCATCGCAACCAGGATCTCTGCGGTCTCGCCTTCGATCTGGACGATGATCGGCGCGCCGACTTGGCCGAACGGCTGGAAGCCATGTTCACCGCCGCCACGGCAACGGCGGCGCAGGACCGCATCACGGCGACGGCGGCGCAGGACCGCATCACGGAAACGGCGGCGCAGGACCGCGCCGGGGCCGAGGCGGGGATCGCCGTGCCGCTCGAAGCCGGAGCGGCCGCGCCGACAGAGGCAACGGCGCGCCACGTCGCCGTGGATCCCGCCCGCGTCGGCCGGGGCGTCGACGCCGCCGCTTCTCCGGCGCGCCGCCTGGGGCGGCCGCTCCATGGGCGCGACGGCACGATCATCACCGTCGCCAATCCCAAGGGCGGATCCGGCAAGTCGACCATCGCCATGCACCTGGTGATCGCGCTGCTGCGCGCCGGGCGGCGCGTCGCCACCGCCGATCTCGATCCGGGGCAGTGGACCTTCAGCCGCTTCCTGGAAAACCGACGGGCCTACGCCGCCTCCCAGGGGCTGGAGCTGCCGCAGCCGGTGGAGCACGAAGCCTTTCACGCCGGCATCGATGAGCCGGCGTTGACCCGGCTCAGGCGGCTGAAGACCGTCGCCGACGTCGTCGTCATCGACACCGCCGGCAGCATCACGCCGCTGACGCGGGTCGCCCACGCCCTCGCCGACATCCTGATCACGCCGATCAACGACAGCTTCGTCGACCTGGACGTGCTGGCGTCGCTGGACCCCGAGACGCTGGCCTTCCAGGCGGTCTCGCGCTACGGCGACCACATCCGCCAGGCGCGCGCCGGCAAGGCGGACGCGGGGCTCGGCGACATCGACTGGATCGTGCTGCGCAACCGCCTCACCAACCTGGACGCCCGCAACAAGCGCGACATGGCGGCGGCGGTGGACGGCCTGGCCGAGCGGCTCGGCTTCCGCGTCGGCCCCGGGCTCAGCGAGCGCACCATCTATCGCGAGCTGTTCCTGCACGGGCTCACGCTATCGGACCTGCAGGCGACGGCGACGCCGCTTTCGCTCTCCCACGTCGCCGCCCGCCAGGAACTGCGCGGCCTGCTCGCCACCGTGCTGCCGGAGCGGGCCGCCGCCGAGAGCCTGGCGGCGAGCGCGTAGGCGTTGCCAATTTTGCCCGGCTCAAGCGTCGATGTATGCCAGGAATAGGGGGGTGCGGCGTAGGCTAAGTGCTTGAAAAAATCC
Source organism: uncultured Rhodospirillaceae bacterium (assembly GCA_964630265.1). Lineage (GTDB taxonomy): Bacteria > Pseudomonadota > Alphaproteobacteria > Rhodospirillales > Defluviicoccaceae > CAZBWP01. Next base: position 2,165 of record CAZVRW010000058.1, on the reverse strand, counting down.
GCAAGTGATTGATTTTTCGCGGCTTGAGAAATCGCCCGACGTTGAAGTGTCGGAAAATGTAGGAAAAAGTAGGATTTTGTCGGATTTCCCGGCGCCCGCCGAGGTCGGGGCGGTGCCGCGCCGCCGCACGGCGTGAATGGCAGATACCGGCCGGGTCGGCGTCGTCAAGGCCTCGGCAATGGAAAAGCAGAAGATCCAAAATGAGCATGCCGTCGACGCCCGGCGGGGCGGCGCCTGCAGAGTATTCACGGAAACGTCAACACCCCCCCGTCATGCGCGGACTTGATCCGCGCATCCACGGGCTTCCCCAAGCGGGGTGCCGGTGGCGAGACGTGGATGGCCGGAACAAGTCCGGCCATGACGATGAGGGGGGCGCTTTGACGTTCTGGGACGACGACCGTGAGGCGTGGCTGGCCTGCGCTCCGCGCTCCCCGCGCCCCCGCGCTCCCAGCGCCGCGCGCGCCCGCGCCCCCGCGTCAGTGGCGGAAGTGGCGCGTGCCGGTGAACAGCATGGCGATGTCGTGGGCGTCGGCGGCGGCGATCACCTCGTCGTCGCGCATGGAGCCGCCGGGCTGGATGACGGCGGTGGCGCCGGCCGCGACGCAGGCGAGCAGGCCGTCGGCGAACGGAAAGAACGCGTCCGACGCGATCACGGCGCCCTGGGTGCGGGGCGCCGGCTCGCCGGCGGCGGTGCGCGCGTCCTCGGCCTTCCAGGCGGCGATGCGGGCACTATCCACCCGCGACATCTGCCCGGCGCCGACGCCCACCGTGGCCCCGTCCTTGACGAAGACGATGGCATTGGACTTGACGTGCTTGCAGACGCGGAAGGCGAGGTCCAAGTCGGCGCGCTCGGCATTGCTCGGCGCCCGCTTGGTCACCACGCGCGGATCGCCGTCCATTACCCGGTCATCGCGGGATTGCAGCAGGTAGCCGCCGGCCAGCGAACGCAGCGTCATGCCGGCCGCCGCCGGGTCGGGTAGGCCGCCCGCCGCCAGCACCCGCAGGGTCTTCTTGCGGGCGAGCACGGCGCGGGCCGCGTCGGCGATTTCCGGCGCGATGATCACCTCGGTGAAGATTTCGGCGATCGCCGCCGCGGTGTCGGCATCCAGCGGCCGGTTGAGGGCGACGATGCCGCCGAAGGCGCTGACCGGATCGCAGGCGAGCGCCTTCCGCCAAGCCTCCAGCAAGGTCTCGCCGACGGCGCAGCCGCACGGGTTGGCGTGCTTGATGATGGCGACCGCCGGCGGGCCGAATTCGGCGACCAGCTCGAAGGCGGCGTCGGTGTCGTTGAGGTTGTTGAAGCTGAGCTCCTTGCCCTGCAGCTGCGTCGCGGTGGCGACGCCCGGGCGTTGGCCGGCGGCGGCGTCGACGGCGGCGTAGAAGGCGGCGGCTTGGTGCGGGTTTTCGCCGTAGCGCAGCATCTGCTTGCGGCTGCCGGCGAACACCAGGCGCTCGGGGAAGGTCTCGCCGGCCTCGCGAGCGAACCAGCCGGCGATGGCGGCGTCGTAGGCGCCGGTGCGGGCATAGGCCTTGCCGGCAAGCGCGCGGCGCGTGGCTTCCGTGGTGGCGCCGCCGTTCGCGGCCATCTCCTCCAGCACGCGGGCGTAATCGCCGGGATCGACGACGACGGTGACGAAGGCGTGGTTCTTGGCGGCGGCGCGGATCAGCGCCGGGCCGCCGATGTCGATGGTCTCGATGCAGGCGTCGACGCCGGCGCCGGCGGCCACCGTCGCCTCGAAGGGGTAGAGATTGACGCAGAGCAGGTCGATGGGGGCGATGCCGTGCGCCGTCATGGCGGCCTGGTGTTCGGCATCGTCGCGCACCGCAAGCAGGCCGCCGTGGATCTTCGGCTGCAGCGTCTTGACGCGGCCGTCCATGATCTCCGGAAAGCCGGTGTAATCGGCGACCTCGACCACCGCCACGCCGGCGCCGCGCAATGCCACCGCCGAGCCGCCGGTGGAGAGGATCTCGACGCCGCGCTCGGCCAGGCCGCGGGCGAAGTCGACAAGGCCGGTCTTGTCGGAGACGGACAGCAGGGCGCGGCGGATCGGCGTGGTCATCGGTGAAGCTCCAGATGGGCGGGGACGGGGCGGGGACGGGGCGGGGACAGGGCAGGGACCGGGCAGGGACAGGGCGGGGACGGGACGGGTCAGGCGGTGGCGGCG
>CAZVRW010000057.1:0-21392 GCA_964630265.1 uncultured Rhodospirillaceae bacterium | reverse complement strand
TAAGATTTTGTCTTACGTCGACAGCGGCGGCTTTGCAACCAGCCGCCAGCGCGCATTCCAGCGCCGCCTCTCGGATGGAGGTCACCGCGGCGCTGGTTCGCGTCCGGCACCCGGTTCGGACGTGCCATGTGCTGTCATGACTTGGGGCAGGAGGCAAGTGCATCTGTCGGCTCGCCTTGGTCGGTGCGCGAGCCGGCGAGCGGACTGCGGACCAAACAAACGGGCCGCCGACTGCTCCGGTGGCTGGCTCGTCGGCTAACCCAGCGAATAGCCGACCGTGCGAACCGTTCGAATCAGCGGGTCTTGCCCGTGCTGGGACAGGCACCGCCGCAATCGGGCAATGTGGACGTCGACGGTCCGCTCGTCGATCACGCGGTCGCTCGGCCAAACGCCGGCAATGATCTCGCCGCGAGAGAACGCCTGCATGGGGTTCCGCATCAAGAAACACAGCAACTGGTATTCGGTGGGCGGCAAGGTCAGTTCCTGGTCGCCCCGGTACACGCGCCACGCCGCGACATTGACGACCACATCAGCAAACCGCAAAGACCCGGACGCCCTCATCTGTCTCGTTCGAGGTCCGATCTTCATCCGGTGCATGGGCAATATCCTGCCTGCTCCCATCGCTGAATGGGCGGCCCCGTCGGGGATTGGCACTCCTCGGTTCACGCTGTCCTGCGTTGGCGCTGCGTCAATTGGCCGGTGACCATGAAGCGGATGTCCTCAGCGATATTGGTGGCGTGGTCGCCGATCCGTTCCAGGCTCTTGGCAACGAAAAGCATGTGGGTGCCGATCAGGATCTGCTCGCGTCCATCCTGCATCGCCGACAACACTCGGTGGAAGAAGTCGTCGTAATATTCGTCCAGCGTTGCATCTGCCAACCAAACGTCATTGGCTTGGTCGACATCGCGGTTCCGATAAGCATCAAGGACGGCAGCGAGGATCCCCTGGATCTCATCGGAATAGCGCTTGAGCATCCCGGCGATAGTGTCTGGCGCGGGTTCGCCGAGGACGATCGCCCGCTTGGCAATACTCTTGGCGTGATCGCCAATCCGCTCCAGGTTGGAGGCCATTCGTTCGGCGGCGACGATCTCGCGCAGATCGCCGGCCATCGCCTGATAGCGGGCAATCAGGCGGACCACCTCGGCATGTAACTCCATCTCGATGGCATCCGCCGCCGCATCGGTTTCGATAACGGTTTCGGCCGCCTGCCGGTCGCCGTCGAGCAGCGCCGTCATCGACTGTTGTACCTGTTCGCGAACGGTATCGCCCAAGGTGGCGATCAGGCCACGCAAGGTCGCAAGTCCCTCGTCAAATGCCTTGAGAGTGTGGTCGGTGGTCATCGGCGATAATCCTTCGCAATCTTTGCTCAACCGAAGCGACCGGTGACATAATCCTGGGTCCGGTCGAGCTTTGGCGCCGTGAAAATCTCGTCGGTATTCCCGTATTCGATCAGACGCCCCAAATACATGAAGGCCGTATTGTCCGAGACCCTGGCTGCCTGCTGCATGTTGTGGGTAACGATGACGATGGTGTAGTGGCCCTTCAGGTCGGCGATCAGGTCCTCGATGCGCGCGGTGGCGATGGGATCCAGCGCCGAACACGGCTCGTCCATCAACAGCACCTCCGGGTCCGACGCGATGGCGCGGGCGATGCACAAGCGCTGCTGCTGCCCACCCGAGAGGCCGAGCGCGCTTTCGTTGATGCGGTCCTTGACCTCGTCCCACAGGGCGGCGCCGTGCAGCGCCCGCTCACAGGTTTCCTGGAGTTCCTTGCGATTGGTGACGCCGTCGACCCGCAGCGGGTAGATGACGTTGTCGAAGATCGACATGGCGAAGGGGTTCGGTTTCTGGAAGACCATGCCCATGCGTTTGCGTAGCGCAATGATGTCAAGGCCCGCGCCGTAAATGTCCTGGTCGCCGATGGTCATGCGCCCGTCGACGCGCACGCTGTCGATCAGATCGTTCATCCGATTGAAGCACCGAAGCAGCGTCGACTTGCCGCACCCCGAAGGTCCGATCAACGCCGTGACGAAGCCCTTCTGTATCTCCATCGTCACGTCGAACAAGGCCTGCGCCCGGCCATACCAGAGATCGAAATCGGCGATGCTGATGGCCGCCCCCTCGGGCCCGGTTGACAAGTGGTAGGATGTCGGCGGAAAGTCGATTTGGGGTTCAATCGTTGCCGCAGCGGCGACCATGGATCCCTCTCCTCATTCAAAATTGGACCGGTTCAACATGAGCCATGCTCAGAACTGGCCAGTGGCGAATTTTCGCTTCAATCGATTGCGGATGTAAATCGCGCTCGAATTCATCAGCACGATCAGCGCCAGCAACAGCAGCGTGGTGACGAACACCATCGGCTTGCCGGCTTCGGAGTTGCGCGACTGAAAGCCGACGTCGAAGATGTGGAAGCCCAAATGCATGAAGCTGCGCTCCAGGTGGACGAACGGGAAGAACCCGTCGATGGGCAGCTCCGGCGCCAGCTTGACGACGCCGATCAGCATCAATGGCGCCACCTCGCCGGCGCCGCGCGCCATCGCCAGGATCAGACCGGTCATCACGCCCGGCATGGCACGCGGCAGAACGACATAGCGGATCGTCTGCCACTTCGACGCGCCACAGGCGAGCGAGCCTTCACGCATCGAGCGCGGCACCGCCGACAGCGCCTCTTCGCTGGCGACGATCACCACCGGCACCGTCAGTAAGGCCAGGGTCAACGACGCCCAGAGAATGCCGCCGGTCCCGAAGGTCGGGTTCGGCAGCCGCTCCAAAAAGAACAGCTGGTCAATGGTCACGCCCATGGTATAGGCGAAAAAACCAAGGCCGAACACGCCATAGACGATCGAGGGGACGCCCGCAAGGTTGTTGACGGCGATCCGTACCGCCGACACGAGCCGCCCTTGGCGGGCGTACTCGCGCAGGTAAAGTGCCGTTACGACCCCGAAGGGGGCGACGAAGACGACCATGATCAAGGTCATCGCCACGGTGCCGAAGATCGCCGGCAGCACGCCGCCCTCGGTATTCGCCTCGCGGGGCTCGCTGGTCAGGAACTCCGCCCAGCGCGAGCCATAGATGCCGAGTCGATCCAATGCCGAGAGATCGTTTGCGGGGTAGAAGCGAACGATCGTCGAGAGGCTCAGCTCCTTGGTCCGGCCGCCGATTTCCTCGAGAACGATGCGGTCGAGTTGGTCGACCGCGCGGATCTCGGCCGCCCGATCGGCCAGCGCCTGATACTCTTGCTGCAACGCGTCGATGCGCGGCTGCACCTCGCTTGCCACCGCCCGGTACTCGTCCGACTCGACGCCGTGGCGGATCTCGGCGCGCCGCAGCGACAGGCGCTCTTTTTCCATGCGGTGATTGATGGCGCCGATGTCGCTGCGCTCGATGGTCCGGATCCGCTGGAACCGTTGCCGCGCCTCGCGCTGCGCGGCCCGGATGTCTTCGAAGCGCAGGCTCGCCACGTCGACCGGCTGATCGTTGAGATAGAGGCCGGCAATCCGGCCGACGAACGGCCCCCACTCCTGCCGCTCGAAGAAATAGAAGTCTTTCGGCCGCTCCGTTTCGGCGATCTCGAAGTCGGAAACCCAGCGGAAGTCCTCGTTGTAGAGGTCATAGTTGCCGATCCGGAACATGGTCCGGTGCGCCAAGCCGTCGGCCGCCGCGATCTCCGCGCGCGTCTCCGGCGAAAGTGTCGCCAGCAGTTCGGGACCGACGCGGAAGACGTTGTCGCGGCTGGGCTCGCCGGCGACCTTGCTACCGTCGTTCAGGGTCACAACGACGATCGGTTTCGGCCAGAACGTGGTGATCCCGTTCCAGAAGATCATGGCGAGAAAGCCGGCGATCAGGATGATGCCGATGGCGAGCGCGCCACCCATCCCCCAGAGGGCCGGCTCACCGATGGCGGCGAGATCCGCCGTGTACGTTCTGACGGGGCGGCCGCGACGCTCGGCGTCGACCGGTGCGGTTTCGGGGGCGCTGCTGTCCATCATTGTCGTACCAAACCCTAGAGTTGGAAGGCGCGCTTGCGGAAGCGCAGCCGGATGATCTCCGCGATCGTGTTGATGAAGAAGGTCAAGATGAAGAGGGTGAGGCCCGCCAGGAACAGCATCCGATAGAGGGTGCCGTCCTGCACCGCCTCGGGCAACTCGACGGCGATGTTGGCGGACAAGGTCCGCAAGCCGTTGAAGATGTTCCAGTCGAGAATCGGGGTATTGCCGGCGGCCATGACGACGATCATCGTTTCCCCGACGGCCCGGCCCATGCCGATCATCACCGCCGCGAAAACCCCGCTCATCGCCGTCGGCAGGATCACCCAGATCGCCGTCTGCCACGGCGTCGCGCCGGCGGCGAGACTCGCGCCACGCAGGTGCGACGGGACGGAGTTGAGGGCGTCCTCGGCGAGCGTGTAGATGGTCGGAATGACGGCAAAGCCCATGACGAAGCCGACCACCAGCGCATTTCGCTGGACATAGGTATCGACGACGCCGCCCCGCGGATCCAGGCCGATGGACACCATCAGCGAAGCGACGCTCAGACTGACGATTGCGGCCAGGGCCAACACCACCAGCCAACGGACGAAGTCGAACATCCCGGCGCGATGCTTGCCGGCGCGGCGCAGCACCATGCGCCAGCGTTCGCCCAAAAGGCGCCGGAACACGAAAGAGGCGAAGAACAGCGACAACGGGAACAACAGAAAGGCGAGAAACGGTTGGCTGGTGCCGATCGTTCCGTGCGCCCACGCCTTGAGATCGCCGGCAAAGAACACGTGCTCGAAGGCGGGACCCATCCGGAAGGACAGCCAGCCGAAGACGCCGATGACAACGAACATGAAACCGAATTTGGGCAGGCCGTCCAGCTTGAGGGCGAGGCGCGCCGGCAACATTTGCCAGAGATAGGCAGCGAGCATCAGGCCAAGCGGCAGGGCAATGAAGCCGAGCAGGACGGCGGCCACCCAGTCCTCGACCAACGGCGCCAGGATCAGGGCGGCGATGAAACCGAGGATCACCGTCGGCAGCGCCTCCATCATTTCGAGAACCGGTTTGACGGTGGCCCGCACCCGCCGATCGACGAACTCCGACGTGTAGATGGCGCCCAGCAAGGCGATGGGGACGGCAAAGAGCAACGAATACACGGTCGCCTTCACGGTGCCGAAAGTCAAGGGTACGAGGGAGAACTTCGGCTCGAAGACATCGGTGCCGGAGGACGACTGCCAAGTGAAGCTGGGCTCCGCGTAGCCCTCGTACCAGACCTTGCCGAAGATGGTTTGCAGGGTCGTTTCCGGATGGGGGAACTTGAAGGCCCAGAAGTTGACACTGCCGGAATCGTCAACGATCACCGCGCCGTCGATGCGCGGCGTCAGCATGATCGTCGAGGATCCGCTCCATTCGCCCTCCTTTACGAACTCGAAGAGGACTTGATCGCTGGTCGAATGGCGCACCCAGACCTCGCCATCCGCCGATTGGGTGATGAGCGACTTGGAGCGCTCGCTGACGGCGAGGTCGACGACGGCCGAGCCGTGCGGCCGATGGCTGCGCGCGCGCACCATTTGGTAACCGTCCGCCGTGTCGGCGCCTTCCGTCTGCAGGCGGAAAAAGACATCGACGGCGCCATTCGAGCCGGCAACGACCAGCGCCTGATCGCCGACGAGAAACTCCAAAGCGGTGATCCGAACACCCCCCGGAAACACCTGCTGCGTTTCGGCGAGCACGGGAGCGTCGAAGTTCCGTGTGTCGAAGCGAAACAGCGTGCCGGCCGCCGAGGCGACATAGACGGCGTCGGCCTGCGAGGTCATCTGCACGTCGGTCACCTCGGTCTCCGGTGGTAAACCCGGCAGCTCGGCCGAACGGAGGGTCGTGGCCTCCTTGCGGGTGAGCAGATTGACCCGCGTCTCGGCGCGGTTGAGCCGGCCGACACCGGTCGCATCGAAGGTGACGAACGACCGCGTCGGACGCTCGACGGTGCCGCCAACCCGGAAGCCGAGGGCGATAATCGGCGCCTCGGACACCTTTTGCGGCTCGCCCACGGAGGCCACCAGCGCGACGCGGCGCACTTGGTTGCCCGGCAACAGGGAATACACCGCGCCGTCGCCAAGGAAGTCCCGCTCGTCCAGCGGCCGCGCATCGGGCGGCAACGCGCTGGCCGGGAGGACATCGACCTTGAACCCGACGTTGCCGAAGCGGACCGTGCCGTTAGCGAAACCGAAGGCCACTTGATCGCGGGTGACCACACCGCCGACGGCGGTCGCGATGTCGCCGCCAAAGTCCAGGGTATCGGCGCTGACCGGCTGACCGGTGGCCAAATGAAAGGAACTGACCAAGCCGTCGGCGGTCACGCGGATGCCGAGCGTCCGATATTCATCTGCGTTGATCCACGCCAAAGGCTTTGGCGGTTGGACGGAGAAGGTCCGATGGGCTTCGACGGTGCCGCCCGAGGCCAGCGGCAGGGCGACGCGGACGAGGAACACCATGATCCCGACCACGGCGAGAATGACCAGCAGCCCACCCGCGGTGATCCCGTAGTTGGCGATCTTCTCGCCGATGATGACCGAGCGCGCGGTTTTCTTGTCCCGCCGCCGCCCCGGCAAGACGCCAGATGAGCCGGACCGCGGCATCGCTCCGTCCCGATCGTCGCGAGGCGCCTGCGCTGCTTCCATGTCCCTGATCCCGTCCCGATACGTTTGCAATTCTGGCTGATTGTTCCTGATTGATCGCCCACCGTCCGTTCCACCCCATCGCCAAGGCTACAATGCGATGGGCAACCAAGAGGCCGGCCGGAACCGGGGTGACGCCTGATGCCGCCACCCCATCCCAGCGAGAGTCGACCCGCTTCGACGGCGGCTATTTCAAGCCGAACGCCTCGAGGTCTTCGTCGGCAATACCGGCCGTGACCGGATAATAGCCATCCTTGATGGTCGCCGCTTGCCCCTGCTGAGAATACACGAACCGGATGAATTCGCCGCGCACCGGATCGAGCGGCTGGTTCGGGTTCTTGTTGACGTAGATGTAGAGGAACCGCGCGATCGGAAAGTCGCCCGAATAGGCGTTCTCGGCCGACGAGTCGAAGCATTCGCCGTCCGCCGTCGCCTTCAGCGGCACCGACCGCACGTCGGCGGTCTTGTAGCCGACGCCCGAATAGCCGATGCCGGCGAGGTCGGAGGCCACACCTTGAACAACCGTCGACGAACCCGGCTGCTCCTTGACCTCGTCCTTGTAGTCGCCATCGAACAGCGCGACTTCCTTGAAGTAGCCGTAGGTTCCCGAAGCGGAATTGCGGCCGTAAAGGGAAATCGGCTTGTTGGCCCACTCACCGGTCAGCCCGACATCGCCCCAGGTCTTGATGTCCTGGTCATAGCCGCCCTTGCGGGTTTTGGAGAAGATCGCGTCCACCTGCTGCATGGACAGGCACTCGATGGGGTTGTCCTTGTGGACGTAGACGGCGAGCGCATCCACGGCGGAGCGGATCGGCGTCGGCTGGTAGCCGAACTTGCCCTCGAACTCCTCGATTTCCTTCGACTTCATCGGCCGTGACATCGGGCCAAATTGCGAGGTGCCGGCGATCAGTGCGGGCGGCGCCGTCGAGGACCCCTTGCCCTCGATCTCGATCTTGACGTTGGGATACTGCGACTGGAAGCCCTCGGCCCACAGCGTCATCAGGTTGTTCAGCGTGTCGGAGCCGATCGACTTGAGGTTCCCCGAGACGCCGCTCACCGGCGAATAGTTCGGCAGGTTAGAATCGACTTCCAAGGCGTGCGCGTACCCGCCGAGCGCCAACCCAACGGTGGCCGTCAGCGCAACGGCCTTCATTCGTGCAAACATGCTCCTCTCCTTCATTCCCTTTGAGCGGATGGACCGGACCGAACGAACCGGTCACGGTCTGTGGCCGTCCAGTCCGCGATGCTGACAGCCGATGGACAAACGGAGCATAGCCGACGTCCGAGGGCAGCCAGAGCGAAACTCACCCTACCGGCCCCACGCGACCGTTTGATGACGCTGGCATGACTTAAACGTGACAATAACGTGGCACTTTCGTGACTGACCCAAACGAAGCGGCAGCTTCCCGTGGCGCCGGATCGTTGTTCAACCGGCGCGACAAGCCCTTCAGTCAACACGGAAAACCGCGAGCGGTTGCCATCCGCGTCATCCCACGGCACTATTAGCAACCGCGAATAAACATCAATCGTTCTTTGTCGAGGGAGTACGTCCATGAAGCGATGTGATCGGCTCATTGATGTGGGCCGCAGGCAGTTTCTTGCCGGGGCGGCCGTGGCCGCCGCCGGCGCGGCGACCACGGCTCTGCCGGCGCGGAGCGCGGGTGCGGGTCCAAGCCCGGCACTCGTTGATTACCCGTCGACGCGATTGGCCAATGTGGCCGATCTCCAGGTCGATGAGCCGTTCGACGTCGCCTACCCCGACGGCGACTCGCCGGGTGTCATCCTGAAGCTCGGTCGCGCCGTCGACGGCGGTGTCGGACCGGACGCCGATATCGTCGCCTTCTCCACCCTCTGCCCGCACAAGGGCTTTCCCCTGCACTATGTGGCGGACGACAAGAGCCTCGACTGCCCGGGCCACTATTCGCGCTTCGATTGCGAGAAGCAGGGCATGCAGATCTGGGGGCAGGCGACGCAGAACCTGCCGCAGTTCCGCCTCCGGGTCGATGACGCGGGCGAGATCTACGCCGAAGGCGTGGATGAGCTGATCTACGGTCGTCTCAACAACGTGCTCGCGGGCTGAGGGAGGCCACCATGGCATTCAAGCGCGAAATCAGCCGGCTGCCGATCCCGCCGAAGGACGCAACGGTGCAAACCGTCGTCTGCCACTTCTGCATCGTCGGCTGCGGCTACAAGGCCTACAGCTGGGATATCAACCGTCAGGGCGGCACGGCGCCGGACCAGAACGCCTTCGGCGCCGACCTCTCCCAGCAACAGGGTGCGGAAACGGGGAACTGGTTCTCGCCGTCCATGTACAACGTGGTCAAACAGAATGGCCGCGACGTCCGCCTCGTCATCAAGCCCGACACGGCGTGTGTGGTGAACTCCGGCCTCGGCTCGATCCGCGGCGCCCGCCTCGGCGAGCTGTCATATTCCAGGCATTCGGGCAGCCAGTTGCAGCGCCTGACCGATCCCCTGGTGTGGCGCTATTCGGGTCTGTTCCCCACCGCGTGGGACGACGCCCTGGGCTTGGTCGCCGATGTGACGCGCCGCGTCGTCGAGGAGCAGGGCGAGGACGGCGTGATCGTCTCCTGCTACGATCACGGTGGCGCTGGCGGCGGCTATGAGAACACGTGGGCCACCGGCAAGCTCTATTTCGAGAGCATGAAGATCAAGAATATCCGGATCCACAACCGGCCGGCCTACAACTCCGAGGTTCACGCCACCCGCGACATGGGCGTCGGCGAACTCAACAACAGCTACGAGGACGCCGAACTGTGCGACACCATCGTCGCCGTCGGCACCAATGCGCTGGAAACCCAGACCAACTACTTCCTCAATCACTGGGTGCCCAACCTGCGTGGCGCGACCCTCGGCAAGAAGCAGGAGATGATGCCGGACGAGCCGCACGCGCCAGCACGGATCATCGTCGTCGATCCGCGGCGGACGGTGACCATCAACGCGTGCGAGATCGAGGCCGGCAAGGACAATGTCCTGCACCTGGCGATTCAGTCGGGCACCGACCTTGCGCTGTTCAATGCCATCCTCACTTACATGGCCGACCAGGGGTGGGTGGATACCGCGTTCATCGAGGCGAGCACGCATCACGATCCCGGGGCGCGGCCGCCGCTGTTTCCGGCGCGCGGCGCCGGCCAGGACGAGAACCCGGGCGCCCTGACCACCTTCGAACGTGCCGTCGAAGCCAACCGCATGTCGGTGGATGAGGCCGCGGCGATTTGCGGTGTCGCCGCCGCCGACATCGTCAAGGCCGCCAGCTGGATCGCCGAGCCGAAGGCGGGCGGCCAACGCCGCCGTGTCATGTTCGGCTACGAGAAGGGGCTGATCTGGGGCAACGACAACTATCGCACCAACGCGGCGCTGGTGAACCTGGCGCTGGCCACCGGCAACGTCGGCCGCCCCGGCGGCGGCGTCGTCCGCCTTGGCGGGCATCAGGAAGGCTACGTCCGTCCCGGCGACGCCCACGTCGGCCGGCCCGCCGCCTATGTCGACCAGCTGCTGATCGAGGGCCAGGGCGGCATTCACCACATTTGGGGCTGTGATCACTTCAAGACGACGCTGAACGCCGAGGCGTTCCGGCGCGTCTATCGCAAGCGCACCAATCTGGTGAAGGAGGCCATCTCCAGCGTGCCGGCGGGCGACCGCGAGCGGCAGTTGGACGCGATCATGGAGGCGATCCGGCAGGGAGGGCTGTTCAGCCTCAACGTCGACATCGTACCAACCAAGATCGGCGAGTGCTCGCACGTCATCCTGCCGGCGGCCACATCGGGCGAGATGAACCTGACGTCGATGAATGGCGAGCGGCGGATGCGGATCACCGAGCGCTACATGGATCCGCCGGGACAGTCCAAACCCGACTGCCTGATCGCCGCCGGCCTTGCCCATGCCCTCGAACGGTCCTGGCGCGACGCCGGCAACGCGGCGGCCGCCGATCGCTTCAGGGGCTACGATTGGGAGACCGAGGAAGACGCCTTCATGGACGGCTACCATCAACACGCCGCTGGTGGCGAGTTCGTCACCTACGCACGGTTGCGGGCGATGGGCACGAACGGCTTCCAGGAGCCGGCCACGGTCTTCGATGGCGACATCATCGTCGGCACCAAGCGGCTCTATGAAGATGGCGTGTTCTCCACCGATGACGGCAAGGCCCGGTTCATGGCGGCGCCCTGGCGCGGACTCCAGGCGCCCGGGAAGCAGGCGGAGAAGGACGCGTTCCCGTTCCTGATCAACAACGGCCGCGCCAATCACGTGTGGCAGTCGGCCTACCTGGACCAGAAGAACGAGTTCGTCATGGACCGCTGGCCGCTGCCGTTCATCGAGATGCACCCGGAGGACATGGCGGATCTGGGCCTGAACGCCGGCGATCTCGTCGAGGTGACCAACGACAACGGCTCGACCCAGGCCATGGCCTATCCGACGCCGACGGCGCGGCGGAAGGAGACGTTCATGTTGTTCGGCTTCCCCACGGGCGTGCAGGGGTTCGTCGTCTCGAAGGGCGTGAACGAACTGATCATACCCAATTACAAGCAGACCTGGGGGGCGATCAGGAAGATCGCCGATGCGCCGGACGTGACGCACCACGTCACCTTCAAGTCCAAGGAATACCGTTCGGCATAGATGCCGGGGGCGCGGACGCCATGCGTCCGCGCCCCCGCGCGCGGCCTTCGCTGGTCAGCGCCCACCAGCCAACCTCGCACCTGATCTCGGATCGACCTTCAGGCGCGATGGGTGGCGGGCCGGTCCACGACCGTGAGAACGGGATCGTGGATGACCGGATTCCTCGCGAGCGCCTGCCGTGCGGTCATTTCCAGAACTCGTGGCGAAAATACTGTGAGAGGTCCGTGAGCAGGTTGGCTGGCGGCAAATTCTGCGCCACCAGGGCGACCAGGACGAGTAAAACGACCGCGGCCGCCAGCATCTCCCGTTTCAAATTCAGGTGATGCGTGGCGCGACTGACCACGTAGTTTCTGAGCGGCTTCCAGTTGAAAATGAGATGACAAATCAGCCCTGCTATGAAGAGGACTGCAAAAAGATTGTGCAGGTTGACCCATGCGTCCTTGTCGAGCCAGATCAGCGCCCACTGTGTGGCATTGGCGATGCGGCCGCTTGGGGCAATGAACAAGACGATGCCGCTGATCAACAGCACCGCGGCGCTGAGGGCGATGACGAAGACCACCCAGCCGCGTTTGTGGAATGGTCTCGCCACCGTTGCATCCGGCTGCTTGCCGGGGCCGGGCTCCCGTGCCGTCGGCTGGCCAGCGACGCGTTCTCGCGACGGCGCCATCGTTTCAGTGTTCCTTCTGGATCTCGTCTTTCAAAGCGGCAACCGTCGGCACGTGACCCGAGGCAACGATCCTGCCATCGATGAGCACGGCAGGCGTGATCATCACACCCAGCGGAGCGAACTGCCGGGGGTCACGTAAATGCTCAATCTCCGGCTGGATACCGATTTCGGCGCAGGCCTCGCGAACATTCTGTTCGCTCTTCTGGCATTTGGCGCAACCCGGTCCTGCGATCTGGATTTTCATCAACCGTCTCCTTCTACAGTATGAAATTACCGAACACCCACCCCATGAGGGTGCCTGTCACCATGATGGTTGGCACATAGACCAGTGCCTTGCGCGCCCCGAACACCCGGGCGATCGCCAGCCAATTCGGCAGGCTCAGCCCCGGCCCGGTGAGCAGCAGCGCCAGCGCCGGCCCCTTGCCCATGCCGAGACCCATGAGCGTATCGACGAAGGGGGCCTCCGTCATCGTCGCGAAGTAGCTGACCGAACCGAGCAAGGTGGAGAGAAACGCCGCGGAGAGACTGTTGCCGCCGAGCCATTCCCGGACCCATTCTTCCGGCAGGACTTTGCCGATGATCCCGACGAGGAACACGCCGACGAGAAGCAGCGGAAAGATGATCCGCACGAACCAAAGGGTCTCACGCAGCCACTGCAGGAGTTGTTCGCGCTCCACGGTCCGCCAAGCGTAAGCGGCGGTCAAAAGCGTGAGTCCGCCCCAGACAGCGACTTTCTCCAAATAGGTTCCCTGTTGGACCAAATAATTCGGCATCAACAACGTGAGCACGAGCAGCACGATCAGCACGATGCTTTTGCGCGTGATGACCGGCGCGTCTCCGTCCGCACGTGCCGGAGCGGGAGCCGCGCGTTCTTCGTTGCGGAAAACGAGACTCATCACCCAGCCGACCACGAACGCCATCAGCAGCGCCGCGACGATGCGGGCCACCACCATGTCCGCGCCGAGAACGGTCCCCGTATAGGTCAGGGCGAGGACGTTGGCGGCCGGTGCCACCCAAAGCACGATGAAGGCGGCGCCGACGCCGGCACCCGCGTAGTAGAGGCCGCTCGCCACCGGAATCACCGTGCACGAGCACGCTGCGATCAGAAAGCTGGCGCCGCTTGCCAACGGGAACGATCTCAGTTTGCTTACTTGCTCGCCAAGCGCCATCAAAATTGCTTCTCGGCGAATAAACGTCACCATTGCGCCGGCAAGCAAGAAGGCCGGAACCAGACACGTGAGCACGTGTGTCGCAATATAATCCTCCAGCGCCAGCACGCCCGCCATCAACACGTCCGTCAACATTGCCTTGCTCCGCTCTTACAATTGCCTGGTCCATGGCGATGCACGCGATAAGCGCATCACGGCCGGTCATGCCGCTACCTCAGGTGGAGGCCTTTCGCGCATCGCCTTGAGACGCGCGGTGATCGCCTTGAACTCAGTGCTGGCCCCCACGGGCTCGGCAAGGTTTTCGATGACACCATGCGCCCATCGCGGAAGCCCCGCGTGGATGCGGTAGTAGACGCGATTGGCGACCCGGTGATCTTCCACCGCGCCACACGTCCGCAGCGCCGCCAGATGGCGCGACATTTTCGGCTGCGAGACGTTCAGGGCGGCCGTCAACTCACACACGCAGAGCGCACCTTCCTGGCTCAGGAGAACCAGCGCGCCCAACCGGGTGGTGTCGCCAAGCGCCAAGATGAAAGTCTGAGCATCGATCATCATGATCACGGATCATACGGCAAACCGTATATACGGGTGATCATATGTTTTTTCATGGCTGGAACTCGAAATGAACATGCGACGGTCGGGTTTTCCCCGTCGCCCGCTCAACCGACCCGGCTTCCCGGCGAAGCAACCCGATTTTGACTGGGAGGCACCGAATGGCGGCCTCGGGCCGCTGATCATTGGCCTCGGCCCCGGGTTTGTCGCGGGTGCAAGCGTGGACTTGGCCGTCGCGACGAACCGGGGGAACCGGCTCGGGGTTGTCATTTGAACAACCTCGACGCCGCCGCTCGCCGGCGAGCCGCGCCCGAGTGGCACCGGAGACGCCAACGGATCGTCCAGTAGGCCGCGACGCGGCATGTTTCGTACCCAGGCGGATATTGGCGAGTGAAACGTAATTGCAATAAATACTTGTTGCAATTTTCGACGAAAAGTGAAAAATCGAATTGATGATGGGCGTGGGTAGTCTTCTCATCCACCGATAAAAGCGTAATCCGTAATCGCGGGTTACAGTGAGCAGGCAGGCAATGGGGGCGTCCGACCCGTCGGGTGGCCCCAACAAAAAAAGTAAACATAAGTAAGTAAACGCAGTAAAAAAGCGTGCGACGTGTGCGCAGGCGCAATTGGGCGCATGCATCCGAAGCCGCTTCTGCGTGCCATTTGGGAAACGTCACGTGCAGCGCCGACGCAGACTTGCGTTGTGCCGCCGCACGAGGAGCAAAACGTGACTCCAGGTGCCCAACTCTGGCACAAGACGCCGGTCGGCCATGTGGCCGATCGCTGCCTAGCCGTGTGGGCGCCCCACGTCCCTTGCGAGGCCTGTGCCGTCGCCTGCCCACGGCATGCCATCAGCATTCGAGAGCGCCGCGTCGTTGCCGACGACCGATGTGTCGGTTGCGGGCGGTGCGCCGTGGCTTGTCCCACCGGCGCCATCGAGACGGCGGGATTTCCGCCGGACATCGCTCTCGGCGATGCGGCTGAACCGATCGAGATCGATTGCCGCCGCGTGCCGGCGACCGCCGGCGCGGTGCGGGTCGCGTGTCTCGGCGGCCTGACGGTGAGCGACCTGCTCGAGGCGTGCCTGGCGGCCGGCGGGCGCCCCATCCACCTGATCGACCGCGGCTGGTGCGCGACGTGCCCGGTGGGGGGCGCCGAGCACCCGGCCCAGGGCGCACTCGATCGTGTTGCTGCACTGTTGCGCGAGATGGGCCAGTCGGAACGCCTGCCAAAGCGGGTGTTCCGGCCGCTCGCCGGCCGTCGCGCGCGGCCGCAACGGGATGACGTGGATGGCGTCACCGTCCCGGCGCGCCGGGCGTTGCTGCGCACCCTGGTCGCCGCCGCCACGGATGATCGCGCGGCGGCCGACGACCCGATGCCGGCCCCCTTGTCCCAACGGCTGCCGGTCGATCCCCTGGCCCGCCGGCGAACGGTGGCGGCCCTCGGCCGTCTCGCGGCGCGGCTCGATGCCACCGTCGCACCTCCATTCTTCCCGCATATGGAGATCGGCAACGGCTGCTGCGACCACCGCGTCTGCGTCGCCGTTTGCCCGACCGCGGCGCTCACCGTCGAGTCGAACGGCGCAGCCGTCGCGCTCTCCTTCGATCCGGTTCGCTGCATCGCCTGTGGCGCCTGCGCCCGGCATTGCCCCGAGCAGGCCATCACCCTGGCGCCGGAAGGCCGGGCCTCGGAGGCCTCGGGGGACGCGGGCCATCGACGCGTGATGCGCCATCATGCCCTTCGCGCCTGCGCCGACTGCGGCCAGCCCTTTGCCGGGCGTGGGGATGCGTCGCTCTGCGACAGGTGCCGCAAGACGCGGGCGTTCGCCGCGGCGGCCGCGGCCTTCCGGTCCGCCGGCGGGACGGATTCAGCCGATCAAGAAGCCCGGTTCACATGACAGGAGAGACCGCCATGCCCGACACAGCCCCGGCGACGACCCGACGCGGATTTATCAAGGCGACGAGCGCGCTGGGGGCGGCGGGCGCGATCGGCGTGGGTGGTCAAGCCCTGCATCGGCTGGTGACCCTGTCTCCCGCCAGCGCTGACAGTCCCGACGCCGTCACCAAGGTCGTCAAGAACATCTGCCACCAGTGTCCCGCTCGCTGCGGAATCGACGTCCATGTTACAGACGGTCGCGTGCATGCCATCTATGGGTCGCTGGATCATCCCATCGCCAACGGCAAGCTTTGCCCCAAGGGCCACCTCGGCACCTACGTCCTCTACGACCCGGACCGCTTCAAGGGGCCGATGAAGCGAACCAATCCAAAGAAGGGTCGTAACGAGGATCCGGGCTTCGTGCCCATCACCTGGGACGAGGCGCTGGATACCATCGCCGGCCGCCTGCAGGGGCTGCGCGACCGCGGCGAAGCCCATCGCTTCGCGCTCCTTTACGGCCGCGGCTGGGGTGCCTCCTGTGCCGGCCTGCAAGGGCCGTTCGGCAAGCTCTACGGCTCCCCCAACATCGCCATCGGCCATGCCTCCATGTGCGCCGAGGGCAGCAAGCGCGCCAAGATGGCGACCGACGGCAACGACTCCTACAACGCCTACGACTACCTCAACACCAACTACATCCTGAACTTCGGCGCCGGTTTTCTGGAGAGTTTCCGGCCCTTCAACTACAATATGCAGGCCTGGGGCAAGATGCGGACGAAGAGCCCGAAGACGCGCGTCACCGTGGTCGACGTGCGCCTCACCACCACCGGCGCTGCCGCCGACCGCGCACTCTACCTCAAGCCGGGGACGGACGGCGCGCTGGCGCTCGCCATCGCCCATGTCATGCTGGTCGAGGGCCTGTGGGACCGGCCCTTCGTCGGCGACTTCGTCGACGGCACCGACCGCTTCCACGCCGGCGAGGCGATCGAGCCCGCGAGCTTTGAGGAGCGCTGGGTCACCGGCCTCGCCGAATGGTGGAACCGGGAACTCAAGGACCGGACACCCGACTGGGCCGAGTCGATCACCATGATCCCGGCCCGGGACATCGTCGCCGTCGCCCGCGAGTTCGGCACCACCCGCCCGGCAATCGCCATCATGGAGCGCGGCCCCACCTCGCACACCAACGGCGTCTACGCCGGCATGGCGATCCATGCCCTGAACGCGCTGAGCGGCAGTCTCTTCGCCGAGGGGGGGCTGATGTATCAGCAGGGGCCACCCTACGGACCGCTGCCGGTGAACCACAAGGACTTCCTCGACGACGATGCCAAGGCCGCCGCAGGCAAGCATCCGCGCATCGACATGGCCGGCACCGACCGGTGGCCAATGGCCAAGACGATGATGCAGGAGGTCGCCCAGAACCATCTGGCGGGCAATCCCTACACCCTTGATACGATGATGTTCTACCTCACCAATCCGATCTGGACGGCACCCGATGCGAAGGTCTGGGAGGAGGCCCTGCAGGATGTCTTCGTCATCGACACCTCGCCGTTCCCGGGCGAGACCGCCAAGTTCGCCGACATCGTCGTCCCCGATCACACCTACCTGGAGCGGCTGCAGGACGCGCCCACCTATCCCTTCCAGGGCTGGGCGATGACACAGATCCGCACACCGGCGATCGAGCCCCTCTATGACACCAAGGTCTATGGCGACATCTTGATCGAGATCGGCAAGCGCATGCGCGGGCCAATGGGGGCGTACTACCAGGCGCTCGAGAGCACGGAAAACGTGCTCCGGCACTTGGCGAAAGGCTTCGAGACGAACCCCGGCGACAACGGCGTCGACAGCTTCGAGAGCTGGGTCGAGAAGGGGGTCTGGTACCGCAAGCCCTACCTGTGGCGACAGGTGCGCGGGGAGTTCCTTGAGTGGGACGGCGCCGGCTACAACCGGCCCATGACCGCCGGAGAGGTGGGCAAGACGCTCTTGAAGACCCCCTCCGGCAAGTTCGAGTTCCGCTCGGCCTTCCTTGACAGGAATGCCGACTACGTCCGCCGCGAACTCGGCATCGACGGCGAGCGGGTCGGGCTGATCCAGTGGGTGCCGCCGCGCTACACCGGTTCCGGCGATCTGCATCTGGTCACCCCCAAGGTGCCCCTGCACGCCGAGGGCCGAGGCGGCAACATTCCCCATGCCATCGCTTTGGCACAGCCCTCGGTCGGCGGCTTCGACCAGATCTACCTGGAGATCCACCCGGAGACGGCGCGGGCCCGCGGCATTGGCAACGGCGATCTGGTGCGCATCACCTCCGATGTGGGCAGCATCGTCGCCGTCGCCCGCTACTTTCCGCCGGCCCGACCTGACACCCTGGTGCTGCCCATGGAGCACGGCCACTGGGCGCAGGGCCGTTGGGCGCGCGGGCGGCCGCCGGGCAACAGCAGCGAAATTACCGCCAACGTCTCCGATCCGATTTCCGGGCTCGCCTGCTACTACTCCGGTCTGGTGTCCGTCGAACGCGCCGATGAAAGGACGCTGTCATGACGACGTGGGGGATGGTTATCGACTTGGAGAAGTGCACCGGCTGCCAGGCCTGCAGCACGGCCTGCAGCATGGAGAACAACCGCCTGCCCGCCGAGAAATGGCAGGATGTCGTCTACTACGTCGAGGGCGAGTACCCCAGCGGCCGGATGAGCTGGTTTCCGCGCCCCTGCATGCACTGCGAAAATCCATCCTGCAAGGACGTGTGCCCGACCCACGCCACCTATCAGACTGACGACGGCTTCGTGCTGATCGATTGGAACAAGTGCATCGGCTGCAAGTATTGCATGATCGCCTGCCCCTACGGCGTCCGCTACTTCACCGACGAAAAGCCCGCGGTGGCCCCCGATCCTCGGGCCGTCTTCGCCAGCAGCGGCAAGCGGTCCTGGGATCCGCCCTATCGCATGCCCGACGCCGATCAGGACTGGAGCAAGGGCGTCGGCATTCAGCCGCGTGGCGTCGTCTCCAAGTGCACCTTCTGCTATCACCGCGTGAGCAAGGCGCCGCCGGGGGTCTCCGACCTCGATCCCGACGACCCGGAGCTTCGGCCGTTCGTGCCGGCCTGCGTCGTCACCTGTCCGCCCACCGCCCGCTTCTTCGGTGATCTCGACGATCCGGCGAGCCAGGTCAGCCGGCTGATCGCCGAGAAGCGCGGGGGGCGGCTGCTCGATCACACCGGCAACAAGCCGCACGTCTACTACCTCACCGGCGACAGCGTCGGCGTGCCGTCCCTGCGGGCGGCGGTAGGGCGGGAGAGCTGATCATGACTGGAAACCCCGGCGCCACCCCCATCCGCCCTGGACGAGGTCATGGCGGCAGGCCCGCGTCCCGTCCTCGCCGCTCCCCGACACTCGACTTCAGCGGCATCAGCGACGACGACCATGACGCTTCGACCGTCGCCGGCGCCGGCCGCAGCGGCAGCATCCATCTCGCCACCGCCGCCTTTTTCGGTCTGCTCGCGGGACTGATCGGCGTCTACAGCGTGCTCAGCCAAGGGCATGTCGTCTACAACACCGGCACCGACATGATGTGGGGATTGCTGATCGCCAACTATGCCTTCTGGGCGCTCGCCTCGTTCGGCTTGAGCTTCATCGCCACGTTGGCCCTCGGCTTCGGGGTGACGGTGCTGCTCCCGCTGGTGCGGCGCAGCTTGGCGCTGGCCATTGCCACCATCATCGCCGCGATGATCTCGCTTTGGCTGGAACTCGGACAGCCGTTTCTCGGTTATGCGATCCCTCTCAACATGCAGATGTCCTCGCCGATGTTCTGGATGGGGGCGTTCTATTTCACCTACCTCGGCCTGCTCGTGGTGACACTGTATCGGACCTTCGCCCCTGGCGGTCCCGGCACCGCCGGCCGCGCGCTCAGCATTGCCCATTTCATCGCCGCCCTGCTGGCGCTGATCACGCAAGGGTTGATGTACGGCATGATGTCCATGCGGCCGTTCTGGTTTTCGCCGGTCCTGCCGCTCTATTTCTTTTTGGCGTCGTTTCTCATCGGCGTGGCGTTGATGATGGTCCTGGTCAACGTCGCCCATGGCTTCGACCACAGGAACATGCCGCAGCGGCTGCGCCTGTTGATGACCGAGGTCCTGCCGCTGATCCTCCTGGTGACCCTCACCGTCTACGCTTTCGCCCTCACCTCGCGCATGATCACCGGGCTGTGGAGCAATGCCGACGGTCTGCAGATCTATCACCACATCATCCGTTCGCCGCTATTCTATGCCGAGATCGCGCTCGGCTTCCTGATCCCGGGCACGCTCCTCCTGTTGCCGCGGCTGCGGGGACGACCGGCGGTCCAAGCCATCGCCGGCGCATCGGTGCTCGTCGGCATCTACATCGGCCGCTACGAGTTCGTCGTCTCCGGTCAGCTGGTGCCCTTGTTCAAGGGACAATCCAGGGCCGAGCTGATCGCCTACATGCCATCGCCCACCGAATGGCTCGTGGTCATCCTGGCGGTCTCGGTGGCGATGCTGATCTACGTGGCGGCCAACCTCGCCTTCCGGCTCTCGGAATTTCCCGGGGGCAGCCCGGCGGCGGCCGATGACGCGCGGCCCTGATGCGGCCATCGGCGCGGCGCGCCTGCAAGCGGAGAGCGATCTCTGTCTCCTGCTCTCGCGGGCTTTCCTGCCGCCGAGGTGGGAGGGGGCCCACGCCGCCATGGCCGGACTGCTCGCCGACGATCTGACGGCCTGCGCCGCAGCGCTGCCGCTGGACATCGGCGACGACATCCGACTGTTTCGGTCGGCGATGGCGGGTCTCGCCGACGACCGCGCCCTCGTCAGCCTGTACAGCCGAATGCACTTGGCGCCGCCGGTTCTGGCGCCGCTCAACGCCGGGCTTTATCTCGACGGCGCGCTGCAGGGGGCGAGCGTTCTGGCGATGGAAGCCTGCTACCGCCGACACGGCGTGCAGCGCGCGCCGGACTTCAAGGACCTCGCCGATCACCTGTCGGTGCAACTGGAATTCGTCGGCCACCTCCTCGCCGCGGCTGCGGGCGCGAACGGCGCGGCAGCGAGCTCGCTGCGTGACGAAGCGGCGGCGTTCGCCGAGGCCTTTCTCGGGCCGTGGATCCCGACGCTGGCCGAACGCGTGGAGCGGGCGGCCGCGGCACGGTCCATGGCCACGCCCTATCGGCCGCTCCTCGATATTCTGATGAAGACCATGGGCGTCACGATCGACGAGTCGCGTGCTCCCCTGCAGGCGACGACGACCGGCCGGCGCGCGGACTGAACGGAGGCTTCGCATGCCGTCGCTGGCCGGCTGGCGGCGCCCATGGCTGAGACGGGCTGCGGCCGCCAGTCTCTTGACTGGCCTCCCGATTGACCTCCAGCTGGCTTCGGTGCGGCCCGTTCCCGCCGCCGTTCACGAGGATGTTCCCGGCCTGATCAGGGATCGATGTACGAGTTGCCACGGCGTCGAGTCCTACGCGACGAAAGCGCACAGCCGGTTGGCGTGGCACTTGGTCGTCCTGCGCATGCAGGTGTTCCACGGCGCCCGCCTCGCCGTCGGCGATCGGGATGTCCTCGTCGACCGCCTGGCGGCCGCCCGACCGGCGCCGGCGTGGCGCGTCGGCCTCGACTGGAGCTTGTTGGGGGCCTTGCCGGCCGCCGTTGCGGTCTGGGTCTGGCGGCATCGGCGTCGGGCGCGGCTCCGCGGGGGGCCGTGACGCCCTCGGTTGCTCAGGTGGCTGACGCCATGGCCGAACGTTCGGGCAGCAGATCGAGTTCGTCTGCCGTGCGGGCCTGGACCTCGCGGCTGTACTCGACCACCGGCGGGCAGATCGCGACGGCGGGTGCTTCAGAACCGCCCGTCGCGCAG
>CAZVRW010000056.1:0-21662 GCA_964630265.1 uncultured Rhodospirillaceae bacterium | reverse complement strand
TAACGCTTGACCATCAGCGACGACCTTCAGACGTCCGACCGACCAGCCCGTCTAGTCGACTAAACGGTTCGGGGCGGACTGCTCGATTTGATTGACGGGTGGCGCTCGTCCGCCAAAATCGTCGCCGCGAACAGGCGTGCCAAGAGAATGCCGTCCCGGCCCGGCGGCCCGAAACGGACCCGCGGGGCCGGGACTGGCGCAAGGATCACCCGAGGGACTGAACAATTTCCTCGGTCATCTTCTTGGCATCGCCGAACAGCATCATCGTCTTGTCGGCGAAGAACAGGGGGTTGTCGACGCCGGCATAGCCCGACGCCAGCGACCGCTTGATGAACAGCGTTGTCGCCGCCTTGTCGCAGTCGAAGATCGGCATGCCGTAGATGTCGCACGAGGGATCGGTGCGGGCGAGCGGGTTGGTCACGTCGTTGGCGCCGATGACGAAGGCCACGTCGGCGGTCGCAAATTCGTGGTTGATCTCCTCGAGTTCGAACACCTCGTCGTAAGGCACGTTGGCTTCGGCCAGCAGCACGTTCATGTGCCCCGGCATGCGCCCGGCCACCGGGTGGATGGCATACTTGACCTCGACGCCTTCTTCCTTGAGCTTGTCGGCCATTTCGCGAAGCGCGTGCTGAGCCTGGGAGACCGCCATGCCGTATCCCGGAATGATGATCACCTTCGATGCGTTCTTCATGATGAACGCCGCGTCCTCGGCACTGCCGGCCTTGACGCTGCGGTCGCCGGTGGCTCCGGCGACGGCAGCGACGCCTTCGCCACCGAAGCCACCCAGCAGCACGTTGACGATCGAGCGGTTCATGCCGCGACACATGATGTAGCTGAGGATGGCGCCCGATGCGCCGACCAACGCGCCGGTAATCACCAGGGCCGGATTTTGCAGGGTGAAACCGATGCCGGCGGCGGCCCATCCCGAATAAGAGTTGAGCATGGAGACGACCACCGGCATGTCCGCGCCACCGATCGGAACGATCAACAGGAAGCCGATCGCAAATGCCAACAGCACGATCATCCAGTACGCGAAGTAGTTCTCGGTCAGACAGAACCAGATGATCAGCACGACGATCAGACCGCCGATCAAAGCGTTCAGCGGATGCTGCATCGGAAAGACGATCGGATTGCCGCTCATCAAGCCCTGCAGTTTCAGGAAGGCGATCACGGAGCCGGAGAAAGTGATCGCGCCAATCGCGGTGCCGAGCGCCATCTCGATCAAGCTGCCGGTATGAATGTCGCCGCTGATGCCGATGCCGTAGGCTTCCGGATTGTACAGCGCGGCGGTCGCGACGAAGACGGCCGCCATGCCCACCAGACTGTGGAAGGCCGCCACCAGTTGCGGCAATGCCGTCATCTGGATCCGACGGGCGATCGTGGCACCGATGGCGCCACCGATGACCACACCCGGGATAATCAATACGAGGCTCGATGCCTGCACGGCGAACAGTGTGGTGGCGACGGCGATGACCATGCCGGCCATGCCGAAGCGGTTGCCCTGACGGGCCATTTCGGGATTAGAGAGGCCGCGCAGCGCCAGGATGAACAGCACGGCGGCAATGATGTAGGCGAAGCCCATCCACATAGCCATTGGTTCGGCTCCCCCCTACTTCTTCGCTTTTTTCTTGAACATCGCCAGCATGCGCTGGGTCACGATGAACCCGCCGAAGATGTTGACCGAGGCCAACACCACCGCCAGGAAGCCCATCACGCTCGAGAACCCCATGGCGGCGCTCCCCGCCGCGATCAGGCCGCCGACGATGATCACAGACGAGATGGCGTTGGTCACCGCCATCAGCGGTGAATGCAGGGCCGGCGTCACGCTCCACACGACATAGAAGCCGACGAAGCAGGCCAGCACGAAAACGGTGAACAGCGACAGGAAGTCCCAGCCGGCGGCGGCCTCCACCGGCGCCGCGACGGCCACCGCCGTCACTTCATCGGCCAAGCCCCTGGCCCGGTCGGCGAGAGCGGCAGCGTCTTCCGAAAGCTGCTTGATGTGTTCAACGACGGTCGCCGAACTCATGATTCACTTCCCCTCCCCTGTCAGCATCGGGTTGACCACCTTGCCGTCCCGGGTCACCAGGGTGCCCTTGATGGTCTCGTCGTCCCAGTTGAAGGCAAAGGATTTGTTTTCCTTGTCAACATGAGGACTAAGGAAATTCAAAACGTTGCGGGCGAACAGTGCGCTCGCGTCGCGCGGCAGCCGGCCGGGAACGTTGGTGTGACCGACGAGCTTGACGCCATGCTTAACCACCACCTTGCCCGGTTCCGACAGCGGGCAGTTGCCGCCCGCCTCGACGGCGAGGTCGACGATCACCGACCCTGGCTTCATGGTCTTGACCATCTCCTCGGAGATCAGGACCGGCGCTGGCTTGCCTGGGATGAGGGCCGTGGTGATGACGATGTCCTGCTTCTTGAGGTGCTCGGCGACGACCTCCGCTTGGCGGCGTTTGAAGTCCTCGGACATTTCCTTGGCATAACCGCCGGCCGTTTCGGCCTCTTTCATCGCCTCGTCGTCCACCGAGATGAACTTGCCGCCGAGACTTTGCACCTGTTCCTTGGTCGCCGGCCTGACATCCGTCGCGGTGACGACCGCGCCGAGCCGCTTGGCCGTGGCGATCGCCTGCAGGCCGGCAACGCCGACCCCCATGATGAACACCTTGGCCGGCGGCACCGTGCCGGCCGCGGTCATCATCATCGGGATGGCGCAACCGAACTCGGCGGCTCCGTCGATCACCGCCCGATAGCCGGCGAGGTTGCTCTGGCTCGACAGGATGTCCATGGACTGGGCGCGTGAGATCCGCGGCATCAGTTCCAGCGCGAACGTCGTCAGCTTGGCTTCAGCGTAGGCGTCGACGTCAGCACGGTGGACGAGCGCGCCCAGGTGGCCGACCAACACCGCGCCCTCTTTGAGCAGCGCCAACTCGTTCGGCTTGCCTTCGATGCTCGGACGTTGAATCTTGATGACCACGTCGGCATCCTTCAGCGCCGTGGCCTCATCCTTGGCAATGGTGGCCCCGGCGTCCCGGTAATCATCGTCGGACATGTCCGACCCCGCGCCGGCTCCCTTCTCGACGACGACATCGAAGCCAAACCCCACGAACTTCTTAACGACGTCGGGCGAAACCGCGACCCGGGTTTCGCCCGCCGCCCGCTCTTTCGGTACGGCGATTTTCATGCAGGAATTCCCCCCAACTCGAAGGCCAGGATTTCGTGACAGGTGGCCCGTTATGCACGCTCCGGCTCCGGGGGACAAGGCCCGGCCAGAAAAAAACGAGCCGCACTCGCGCGATACCCTTTGACGATCGGGCATGCTTCCCTCGACACTCGAAACGATACGGGAGAGGCCCGTCTGAGGACGCAACGCCATGAACCAAGCCAGCTACTACGCCCCGCAACTGGGCGGCGAAATCGCCTTTACGGTCCCCCCACAGAGCCTCAAGTTCGGCGCCGGTGCACTGGCCGAGATCGGTGAGGACGCCCGCGATCTCGGAATGCGCCGCGCCGCGCTGTTCATGGATCGGCACGTCGCCGAGACCGAGCCAGCGGCGGTTGCCCGCGCAGCCCTTGCCGATGCCGGCGTCGACGTTGCTGTCTTCGCCGAGGTGCGGTGCGAGCCCACCGACCGATCCTTCCTGGAGGCGGCGGCCTTCGCCCGCGACGGTGCGTTCGACGGCTTCATCTCACTGGGCGGGGGATCGACCATCGATACGGCGAAGGTCGCCAACCTGCTCGCCACCTACCCCGACGACCTGCTCGCCTACGTCAATGCGCCGATTGGCCGGGCGAGCGCTGTTCCCGGGCCGCTGAAACCGCACATCGCCTGCCCCACCACCTCGGGCACCGGCAGCGAGACCACCGGCATCGCTGTCTGCGACCTCATCGGCGAACAGGTGAAGACCGGGATTTCCCATAAGCGCCTGAAGCCGACCTTGGCCGTCGTCGACCCGACCACCGCCCGCACCCTCGCCGGCGCCGTCGTCGCCTCCACCGGGTTCGATGTATTCACCCATGCCATCGAATCCTACACGGCCCGGCCCTACACGACGCGCCCCAGACCCGCCGCGTCGAACCTGCGGCCGCCCTATCAGGGCGCCAATCCTTTCAGCGACATCGGCAGTCGACACGCCATTGAGTTGGGTGGGCGATACTTGGTGCGGGCGGTCCGCGACGCGGAAGACGACGAGGCACGACACGCCATGATGTTTGCGGCGACTTTGGCGGGTCTCGCCTTCGGCAACGCCGGCGTGCACCTGCCGCACGCCATGTCGTATGCCGTCGCGGGACTGAACCATAGCTACCGCATGGCCGGCTACGAACGGGAGTCACCGATGGTGCCGCATGGGCTTTCCGTGGTGATCAACGCGCCGGCGGTCTTGCGCTACACCGGCCCAACGGCGCCGCAGCGCCACCTGGACGTGACCGAGGCGCTGGGCGTCGATACCCGCAGCGCCCGGCCCGAGGACGCGGGCGCGCTGGTGGCCGCGCACCTCACCGCGATGATGCGAGCGTGTGACCTTCCCAACGGCCTCTCTGGTCTCGGCTATACGGACGACGACATTCCGGCATTGGTCAAAGGCACCATGGCGCAGCAGCGCCTCCTGGTGATGGCGCCGCGAAAGACGGGGGACGCCGAGCTCGGAGAGCTGTTCCGCGGCGCCATGCACTACTGGTGAACGACGTCGAGCGCTTACGCCCACGGGGGGCTCGCGGCGACATTGTGCCCCGTCCCCGCGCACGCTCGCTTCCCGAAGCACCGGACGAAGGCGTCTTCCGGTCGCCGGAAAGCGCGGGCGCACTGTTGTTGCTGCTGGGGCGCAACGACACCGCCACCTTGGCGAACCTGGATGCCGCGATCCGCTGCGACCGGTCGATCGGCTTGGTCGCCGAGGAGACGCTGCGCATGCTGCCGTGCCGCCCGGTCCCGCAAACCTCCGGCCGCCTCCACGTGCTCGAGGTCGAACCGGTGCCGGATCGGCGGATCGCTTGTTTCACCGCTGGGTCCACAGGCCAAGCCAAGGGCGTTCTGCGCACGGTGGCGAGTTGGCAACGGTCGTTCCAGATGCAGCGCGATGTCTATCCCACCGCCCCCGACACGCAAACGGTGATCATCGGCAGCCTGACCCATTCCATGCATCTCTATGCCGCGATGGAGGCCATGGATCGCGGCATCATGCCGCTGGTGATGCCCCGGTTTACGCCAAAGGGATTCGCCGACCTTTGCCGCCAACACGCGAGCGTGTCGGTGTTCGCCACGCCCTCGCATCTGAACTTGATGCTGTCGTCGGCGACGAAGCATCCCGCCCTCGCCCTGCCCTCCGTCGTCCGGGTGTTGTCCGGCGGCGCCAAACTGGACGAGCGGCGGCTGGCCGCGCTTCGCAGGCTTTTCCCCGCGGCCGAGGTGGTCGAGTTCTACGGCACGACGGAAACCAGCTTCATCACGTTCAAAGGCGCGAATGCCCCGCCGGGCTCGGTGGGCACCGCCTGTCCGGGCGTAACGATGAGGATCCGCGACGACCTCGGCCGCGACCTGCCTCCCGGCGGGATTGGCACCCTTTGGGTGAAGAGTTCCATGCTCTTCGAACGTTACGTCGTCGGCAGCGCCCCGCACACGCAATGGCGGGACGGCTTCGTCAGCGTGGGGGACCAGGGGTACCTGGACGCCGCGGGGAATTTCTTCTTCACGCAGCGCCAGGGCTCGATGGTCACCATCGCCGGGCAGAGTGTCTATACCGATGACGTGGAGCGGTTCTTGCGCCAGGGAATCGACCAGGGCGAGTGTGCGGTGCTGGCGATCCGCGACGCCTTGCGCGGCCGGCGCCTGATCGCGGCGACCCAGTTCACCCTGGCGCCAGCCGAGAGCAGCCGGCTGCTTCGCGCGATGCGACTGCGGTTCGGCCCGCTGGCTGCGCCCATCGCCCTCGTGCCGCTTCCCGACTGGCCGTTTCTTCCCTCCGGCAAAACCGACCGACGCGAGATCGCCAAACGCCTCGCGGCCGGACCATGATCGATCCGGCCTATATCGTCGCCGCGGCGCGCACCTCGGTGGTGCCTTGCGGGAGCGCGTTTCGCGACCTTGACTACGACGCCCTGGTGGTGGCGCCGGTCGCGCGCTGCCTCGACCGCTCGACGCTGGCGCCGGACCAAGTCGACGAGTTGATCCTCTCCAACGCCCTCGGGGCCGGGGGCAATCCCGCGCGGGTGGCGGCGCTGGCCAGTGGCCTGCCGACCCGCGTCGCCGGCTTGAGTGTCGATCGGCAGTGCGCCGGCGGCCTCGACGCGATCCTCCTGGCGCACGCGCTGATTGCCGCCGGCCACGCGGAGGTGGTGCTCGCCGGCGGCAGCGAATCCTTTTCGCTCCGGCCGGACCGCGCGTTCCGGTCGCGCTGGGACGAAGCACCCGAGCCGCGCCTTCAGGCGCGCTTCACGCCGTGGCCGGACAACGATCCCGACATGTCGGAGGCGGCCAACCGGCTGGCGGACCGCGAAGGCATTTCGCTTGACGACCAGGACGCCTGGGCGATCGCCAGTCACGCCAAGGCGCGGGCCG
Organism: uncultured Rhodospirillaceae bacterium; assembly: GCA_964630265.1. GTDB lineage: Bacteria > Pseudomonadota > Alphaproteobacteria > Rhodospirillales > Defluviicoccaceae > CAZBWP01. Next base: position 15,106 of record CAZVRW010000056.1, on the reverse strand, counting down.
CCGCCGACCGGCTCAGCGAGGAAATCGCCAACCCCGGCGGCGTATCTGTCGCGCTCGATCCCTTCACCCGCGCCCTCAGCGAGCGGCTCTGTGCCCGGGCGACGAAGATCGTCGGCTCCATCACCGCGGCGAACGCGTGTGTCGCGGCGGACGGCGCTGCCGTCGTCGCCGTGGTCTCGCCGCGCGTTTATCGGCGGTTGGCGCCGGACTTCGCGCTGCGGATTATCGGCGGCAGGACCTTGGGCGGCGATCCCGCGATGCCGGGAGCGGCGCCGATCGATGCGATCCGCGGCGTCCTGGAGGCTGCGGACATGGATGCCCGGTCCCTGCGCGCCGTCGAGGTGATGGAAGCCTACGCGGCGCAGGCGATCGCTTGTGTGCGCGGTGCCGACCTGGATCCAGCGGTGGTCAACCTGGGAGGCGGCGCGCTGGCCAGGGGTCATCCCATCGGGGCATCGGGGGCGATCCTGGCGGTCCGACTGTTTCACGAGTTGCGGCACACCGGCGGCAAGGGCTTGGCGGCGATCGCCTCGGCCGGCGGTCTCGGAACCGCGATGCTGGTGGAGAGCATGACACGACCGCCCGCCCCCGCGATCCGATAGGATCGACGCGGCCCCCTGCCGCAGTCCGAAGGCATCCGGCCCAGGCATTTCCGCTTCGCCTGCACTCCGGCCACGTCGTCGCTGGGCCGCCGTTCTGGCCGGGACATGGCGACCCGGCCGATCGGCGAGCCGCTCAGTTTGGCGGCTGCGGAAAGAACGTCGCCGCCGGCGGCGGCCGGTCAGTTGGGCTGCGGAAAATTAGGCACCGGCACGCCCGTTGTCGGCAACGCGGCCGTGACCGCCACGCCAACGAACTGGCCCGTGCTGAGCACGTGCAGCACATTGCTAAGTTCACTGGTCACAGCGCTAACCGGGGCCGTCGCGCCGTCGAAGATCACCTGCGTGGAGGCTGCGCCGCAACAGCCGCCGCCGACGGCGATCAGGTCGAACTTGAACAAGACGAGACCGGCAACGGGCGTCACGTCCGGATCCACGGGCGCCACTTCGGGATCCGGAGCGGGAACCACTTCGGGACCGGGGGCAACCGTCAACCCGGCGGTGATTCCGTCCATTTGAAAGTCGCTCAGAGCCACAGGCTGCCCAGCCGAAGCGGCCCCGGCCAACGCGAGTAGCGGCAAGGCCGCAAACAACGCAAGATTCTTCATGTTCATGGCGCTGATCTCCCTAGAGCCAGTGGGAGGCTCATCACACGCCCTGGTCGCACCCCATCCCCCGCAAGCGACAGTTTCCTGCGTATTCCGGTGATCGACCGTTTCGCCGGCGCCTCCCCTATCCGCGTCAGATCATAGCAGGCGACGCGAAGGTTTACATGGAATTTATTCAGTATAGGGCCCGCAACGCCCGCAGATGCGCGCAGAACCGCATGCGCCCATAAGCGTAGCAACTATTGGTTGTTCTTGTGAGGTCTTTCATTGGCCAACGGTTATTGCGTCCGCTCGGCCGGCGGCAGGTCCTTGGCGAGGATGATCTTGGCATCACCGTCGGCATAAAAATGCGGAAGTTCGGCGACCTTCCGGTAGCCTTCGGCGCGATAGAACGCGCGGGTCGGCGCATACTGCGACCGGCCGGAGGTCTCAACGTAGATGCGCGCGCCACCGGCGGCGCCAACGGCGGCTTCGACCTCACGGAGCAGCGCCTGTCCGAGGCCCGTCCGCTGCCGGGCCGGGCGTACGACGATCCAGTACAGATCGAAGCGACTGGGCGCCCCGGCAATGGGGCCCCAACAGGCGTAGCCGCTGAGCCGGCCGGCCTCCTCAAGAAAGACGAAGTGGTAGCCGCTCGCCAGCCCGCGCTCGACGCGCTCGTCGACCAGTTCGGCGGCGATCGTCACCTCTTCGGTCGTGAACACACCGACTTGCGCGGTCAGTTGGCGCACCGCCTCGACGTCTGCTGCGCACACCTCATGACGAACCTCGACCGCGATGGGCTGACCCCGCGCGGGCGTCCGGTGCCGACGCCGCTGTCGCGGTCGGGCGGTGCCAGCGGCGAGACCGGAAAAAAAGCGCACGGCATTCCGCCCGAGGGTACGCACGCGATAACCGCCCTCCTGCACGACCAACGTTGGATAGCGCTCGGCGCCGATCATTCGACCGAGAGTGTCGAAGTCGTCGCCGAGCAGGCGCCACGTACCCGTCGGGTCGCCCTTGGCCGTGTCGAAACCGACGGCGACCACGAGAAAGTCCGGGGCGTGACGCGCAATCCGCTTGAGCGCCACGGCTAACGCCTCGCGATGGTCATCGGGCGTCGCCAGCTCTGCCAGCGGCAGGTTCAGGTTGGCGCCGGCGCCGGCGCCGCGTCCCGTTTCGTCCCGAAACCCCGAGAAGTAAGGATAGGCGATGTTCGGATGACCGTGGATCGACACCGTCAAGACGTCTGCCCGCTCGTAAAAGATATCGGCGGTGCCGTTGCCGTGGTGATAATCGATGTCGAGCACGGCGACACGGCCATAGCGGCTCAGGTAATGAGCAGCGACCGCCGTGTTGTTGAAGTAGCAGAAACCGCCGAAGGCGTTGCGCTCGGCATGGTGGCCGGGCGGGCGGACCAGGGCATAGGCGGACGTCGCGCCGGCGACGATGAGATCCGCCGCGGTGAGCGTGCAGTCTACCGCGTGGCGGGCGGCGAGGAAGGCGCTTTCGTTGAGGGGCGTAAACGTGTCCATGCAGAAGTATCCGGCGCGGACGGTGTTCTCCCGCGGCGGACGCGAGGCATTGCGCAGGGGAAACACATAGGGATAGATCGATTTCCCACGCGGCACGGACTTGCAGGCCCGCTCCAGATAGTCGACCAGTCGACCGTCGTGGACGGCACGAATGAAGCGGTCGGAGAAGGGCCGGGCCGGAACAGGGCGGACCAGTCCTGCAGACTCCAGTGCGGAAAGGATCGTCGGCACGCGGACCGGCGCCTCGACATAGCCCCGCTCGCGCACATGGTGGATCTCGTGCCGATCGTTGACGACGACCGGCATGACGTTGGCCGAGGTGCGCTCCGGCATCTGGGACCGAACCGTCGGCCGGCGCACATATCTCGGAGGCCGCACCCGCACCGGATCATCGACCACCGATTGGACCACCGCCTCCACGTAGCTCGGCGGACAGAGGTGCCCGTATTTGCGTTCCAGTACGGCGCGCATCACCGCCCGGACGTCGCTCCGCGACAGTGGACGATCGCGACCGAGGCCGTCGTAGACGAGATACGGCGGGTCCGTGTCGCCCGGGTTGACCGGCGTTTCATAGGCGGTACCGGTGATGGGCCGAGCTCCGTATCGCTCGTAGAAGCGCAGGCGCGCCTCATTCTGGGCACGGATCTCCGGATCAGGGCTGAGCTCGGGATCGTCCGGCAGGGCTTCCAAGAACAGTCCGATCGCCCCCAGACCGATCGCCTCCTCCCGCACTCGTTCATACAGCGCCGCCCCAAGGCCGCCACCCGTGCGCCCGGGGGCCGTCGATATCACCTCAAGGTAGCAGAAATGCAGATCGGGGGCATAGAGGAGCAGGGCGACGCCGCGCACCACTTGGCGTGCATCCTCGGCCACGAACAGCCGCGACACCAGCCGATGCGTCAGCGGGTCGCGGAGCTGCGCCGGCAGTTTGGCGATGTCCTCCTCCACCATGCCGGCAAACTGGCTCCGCAGGATCGCCTGGGCCTCGGCGATCGCCATCCGGTTGGCCGGTGTGTGGTCGTCGGTGACGCGTCGGATGCGCAACATCGCGGTTCAGGCGACCGCCTCCACGGCTCGCGTCTGGTTTCGCGCCGCCGCGGCGATGCGGGCAATGATGCCGTCATAGTCGATCCCAGCCGCATGCGCGGCAGCCGCAAATCCGGCATCCGGTGACAGACAGGGATTGGCGTTGACGTCGATGACGCATGGCACACCGTCATCAGCCACGCGGAAATCGACACGGGCGTAGCCGGCAAGACCGAATGCGCGCCAACATTGCCGGGCCAGGGCAGCAAGCCGGGAGACCAACGGCCGATCCTCGGCCTGGAGCGCGAACCGGCGCGGGGTCCGCTGATAGGCGAAGCTCGAGACAATCCATTTCGCCTCGTAATCAACGATTCGTGGTCGCTCGACGGGGAAGTCGACGAACTCGATTTCGGCCACGGGAAGCACCTCGACGCCGGCCTTCGACTGCAGCAGCGCGACGTTGAACTCCCGTCCCTCCACATAGCGCTCAGCGAACCACTCCCCGCCAAAACGGGCGGACCGCGCGGCGATCGTCCGACGCGCGTCGCGGGCGGCAACCACGGAACCCGCATCGAGGCCGACCGACGCGTGTTCCCAAACCGACTTGACGATCACCCGGTCGCCGTCCGCGAAGTCGCCGCCATTCGGCGACCACGCCGGTGTCGGTATCGCCTCCGCCCCCATCAATCGCTTGGCCAGCAGCTTGTTGGTCGTGGCGAACTGCGCCGTGGCATCGCACCCCGTGAACGCAACCCCCAGGGCCGCCAGGACGGCGGCAGCGACGGGGCCGAGCCGGCCATCGCCGGCCAAAGCGTCGACGACATTGAACACCAACGCCGTCTCCCGCACGCGCCGCGACGAAAGCACGGAGAGATCGAGGCCGAGCGCCATCACCTCCGCCCGCCAGCCGAGCCGCGACAACGCTCCGGCGACTGCCTCCGCCTGAACCACACCGTCCGCTTCGTCGGGCCGGTCGGCGACGGCTCCATAGATCACCAGGGCGGACGCGCCCGCCGAGGTCACCGGCCCGACCCCGCGCACGCTTCAGGCATCAGCCCGAGTCTTTCGACGGCCGCACCAACGATCATCGACATCAGGTCATCGAACGAATATCCGGCGAGCCGCGCCAGGATCGGCAGATCGGAGCGCACCGGATTGAGACCGGCGAGCGGATTGCACTCGAGGAATTGCGGCACGCCATCGTCGTCGCAGCGGAAGTCGAGACGCGCCGCATCCCGGCAATCGAGCCCATGATACGCCGCAAGCGCCGCGTCTCCGGCCCGGCTCGCGACGGCATCGTCGGCCAAGCGATAGCGGACACGGTTCTCGTACTCCTCCTTATTGTGAAACGAATAAAGCCCGGCTTCGGCGGCAGCCAGGAGTTCGATCTCCATCACGCCGAGCACTCGCGCAGCACGGCCATTCCCGACAATGCCGACGGTAAACTCGCGACCAGGGAGCAGCGTCTCGACCAGAACGGGTTGCCGGAACATCGCGGTCAGGCCCGACACGGCGTTCCGCAGGGCCCGGGGATCATCCGCCCTCGAGGCTGCTGAACAGCCCTTTCCACTGCCTTCAGCCAGCGGCTTGACGAACACCGGATACGCAAGGCGGCACGTCGTTACATCATCGGCCGCCGCGAGCACACACCACGGTGCCGTGGCGACGCCGGCTGCGGCGACCAACCGCTTGGCCACGCTCTTGTCGAGGGCTGCCGCCATGGTCAGCGGATCGGAAAATACATACGGCACATTGAAGGCCTCGAGCAGGGCTGGGACCTGGGCTTCGCGGCTGCGCCCCCGCAGCCCTTCCGCTAGGTTGAACACCAAAGTCCACCGGGCCCCGGTCGAGAGGCGCGCGGCCAGCGCACGGACCCCGCCAACCCGGTCGACGCGATGACCAAGCCGCTCGAGCGCGTCGGCGATCCCGGCGATGGTGCTCTCGCTGTCGAACTCGGCGCAGTCTTCCTCGCCATATCCCGCGGCCAGGTAGTCGGCGCGCAGGTCGTAGGTCATGCCGATCGTCAGCACGGCACGGCCCCATCGCAGGGGGCGGCACCGATCCGACCGCCCCGATCAGGATAGCGGTAGACGTGGCCTTCGAAGTTGACGATCAACAGGTCGTCGCCGTCGCGCCCAACGACTGGGTCGGGCAGCAGAGGGATTTTGCCGCCACCCCCCGGAGCGTCGATCACATAGGTCGGCACCGCGTAACCGGTGGTATGCCCACGCAGCCCGCGGATGATTTCCAGGCCTTTCTCGACCGATGTGCGGAAATGCGCGGAGCCGGTGATCGGGTCGCACTGATAAAGGTAATACGGGCGGACCCGGCGGATGAGCAGCCCGTGCATCAGCCGCTGGATGGTCGCCACGGTATCGTTAATGTCCCGCAACAACACCGTCTGGCTGCCGAGCGGCAGTCCTGCGTCGGCCAGCCGGTTACAGGCCTCCGTGGTTTCCGGGCTCAGTTCGGCCGGGTGGGTGAAGTGCAGGCTCAGCCACAGCGGCCGGTGCTTCTTCAGGATCCGAACCAGGTTCCGGGTGATCCGCATCGGCAACACCGCCGGGACCTTCGAGCCCATCCGTACGAACTCGACATGGCGGATCGCCCGCAACCGACCAAGCAGAAAATCGAGCTTCTCGTCGGAGAGCGTCAACGGGTCACCACCGGAAACCAAGACGTCTCGGATCTCGGAGTGTGCCTCGATGTAGGCGAGTGCCCGCTCCCACTGCGGCACGCTGAACTCATACTCGCCTCCTGGATCGCCGACCATGCGGGCACGAGTGCAGTAGCGGCAGTACGTCGAGCAGAAGCCCGTCGCCAGGAACAACACGCGATCAGGATAGCGGTGGACGATGCCGGGGACGGCAGTGTCGTGGTCCTCGCCGAGCGGATCATCGTCCTCGCCCGGACTCTTCAGGAACTCGTCACCAACCGGTACGTGGGTGCGCCGCAACGCATCGGTCGGATCGTCGGGGTTCATCAGGCTCGCGTAATAGGGCGTGATGCCGAACGGCAGGGCCCCGCGCCGGCGCACAATCGCGGCACGTTCGTCCTCCGAAAGGCAGAACATCCGCTCGATCGTGTCGAGCAACCTCAGGCGATTACGGACCTGCCACCGCCAGTCGGACCAAACGGCGACGGGGGTTCGAGGGGCGAACCGTCGCAGGAAAGCGCGGCTCGCCCCGGAGACGGGAAAGCCGTTCGATCGGGAACGGGTGTGGCTTCCGGGACGTGCGAGGGGCGCCTCGACAGCCATACTGGTGAGCGGCGCAACGGACGAGACGGGGAGGAAAGCGCGCGGAACCGTCGTACTCGGCGGCTCGGCCGGCTCCGTAACTTCGAGCATTTGCATGGAGATCGATCGCATACAACGGCGGATCGGATGTGCGCCCATCGCCAAGGCCGACAACCCGCCTGTTTCAGCGCGCAAATAACATTCGTACGCGCAGACGCAAGAGTCTTCATTCTGCCGTAACGATATTTTCTTTGACGGTCGCTTCCGGCCGGCGCCCGCACCGAAGCGCGGTCGCACCGCTCCGCGACGAGAGCGGAATCGGATTACAATCACAACGCGTTCGAGGGTGGGTCGAACGCGTTGGATCGCGTTCGTTAACGTGCGGCGGACCAACCCTGGCGGCATGGCCGGCGCCGGACGCCATGCCGGAAGGACTAATCGAGGGTCACGGCGGTGCCGTTGGCGCAGACCATAAGCATGGACTTGGACTCGCCGCCGATGTGCTCGTAGTCCAGATCAACGCCGACAACCGCGTCGGCGCCGAGCGCCGCCGCTTGCTCCTGCATCTCGCCGACCGCAAGATCTTTGGCCTTTCGCAACTCGTCTTCATAGCTCACCGACCGCCCGCCGACGAAGTCGCGGACACCAGCCACGAAATCCTGAAAGAAGTTCGCACCCAGAACGGCCTCGCCGGCGACGATGCCGAGATAACCGGTGATCTTGCGCCCTTCGACGCCATGGGTGGTCGTGACGATCATGAATTGCCCCCGGTGGTGAGGGCGGCACTATTTCACGTCAGCCGGGCAGCGGCAAGTTTTGCGACAATAGCGCGGCGGTCTGGCGGTCGCGCAACTGAGGCACGGCAAAATCCTGGATCGTGTCATGGAAGAGGCGATGCCAGTTGATTTCTGCCTTGAGCCGGGTGAACACGCTACCAAGGCCGATGGCGGCGCGATCCATCAGCACGAACTCGCGCGGCGGTTTCACACCGCCGATGCGGCGCAACTCCATGTGAACTTTGGCGGCGACTGTGGCGCCATAAGCCGTGCCGCCGTCCTCCTGGATCGTCTGCACCCGGTCCTCCATCAACGGCCGGTACAAGAACCGCGCCCACTGGTTCAGGACTTCAATCAAGTCGCGACTGATGTTCCGAAAACCCCAAGTCTCGTAGGCGTGCACGGCCAGATCCTCGTCGTTCTCGCGCAGCGCCGTGTACAGATCGATTACGGCACCGACGAAATCCGGTTTGAACACCCGGATGCAGCCGAAATCGAGCAGATTGATCGAACCGTCCGGACGCACCGTGTAATTGCCCAGATGCGGATCCCCGTGGATGACGCCAAAGCGATAAAAGGGCACGTACCACGCCGCGAACATGTTGCGCGCGACGGCATTGCGCATGTCGATGTGGTGATCGACGAAATCGAGCAGCGGGTCACCGTCGAGCCAAGCCATGCTCAGCAACCGCCGGGTGCTCAACTCATCGACGGGTTCGGAGACGTGCACGCCTGCGGCATCCGCCAACATCAGCCGATAGAGCCGCATGTGCCGGGCCTCGCGCTGGTAGTCGAGTTCCTCGCGCAAGCGATCGGAAAGCTCGGCATAGATATCGCTGGCGTCGATCGCGCGGTCGTATCGGCGATAGATGGACAAGACCAAGCTAAGTTGGCTCAGATCCGCCTCGACTGCCGACGCCATATCCGGATACTGCAGCTTGCACGCTAGTCGACGCCCGTCGGGCCCGACGGCGCGATGCACCTGCCCAAGCGAGGCTGCCGCTGCGGCGTGGTGCTCGAAGTCGCGGAAGCGCTGCTGCCAGCCCGGCCCGAGTTCCGCGCTCATGCGCCGCTTGACAAATGCCCAGCCCATGGACGGTGCATTGGTCTGCAACTGGGCCAACTCCGCCGTGTACTCTTCCGGCAGCATGTCCGGGACGGTGGCAAGGATCTGCGCCACCTTCATCAACGGACCCTTGAGGCCACCGAGAGCCATTTTCAACTCAGCGGCTTGACCGTTTCCCTCCCCCGAGCGCCCGAATACCCGGCCGCCGGCATAGCGTGCCGCGACCGATCCGACGGCCGAGCCGACGGATGCGTATCGTTTGAAGCGCCCGCCAAGCGAGCTGCCCTCTTCATCGATCGGCTGGGCCATGACGAGATCCGCTGGCATGGGGAAACGCTCTCCTGTTTGACAACCCTAAATCGTCTACGCCGAAAGGCGTCGATCCGATCATCGCTGTCCGCGCGTTGTCCCACCGACTCACGGCAACGCCTCCAATTCGTCGATGAGGTCGACGATCACATCGAGGCCCTGCCGCCAAAAGCCCGGGTCTCGAGCATCAAGCCCGAACGGAGCCAGCAGTTCACCGTGCCGCCGCGTCCCGCCGGCGCGCAGCATGTCCATATAGGCGTCGGCGAACCCCGGTTGGCCACGTTGGTACACGCGAAAAAGTGCGTTGACCAGGCAGTCGCCGAAGGCATAGGCGTACACGTAGAAAGGCGAATGCACGAAGTGCGGAATGTAGCTCCAATAGAAGCGATACTCGTCCTGGAAGCGAATGGCCGGCCCAAGGCTTTCGCGCTGAATCTCCAGCCAGATCTCGCCGAGCCGGTCGGCAGACAATTCGCCCTGACGTCGTTCCTCGTGCACCCGGCGCTCGAACACGAAGAACGCGGTCTGCCGGACGACCGTATTCAACATATCCTCGACCTTGCCCGCGAGCAGCCGCTTCCGCTGCTCCGCGTCGCGTTCGCGGTCCAGCAACGCGCGGAACACCAGCATCTCGCCGAACACCGACGCGGTCTCCGCCAGCGTCAGTGGCGTTTCCGACATCAGAACTCCGTGTTCGGCGGCCAGCACTTGGTGAACGCCGTGACCCAATTCGTGCGCCAACGTCGTGACGTCGCGCGAGCGCCCGTAGAAATTGAGCAACACGTACGGATGCACAGAGGGCACGGTGGGATGGGCGAAGGCGCCCGGATCCTTGCCCGGTTGCGGCGCCGCGTCGATCCAGGCTTCCGCGAAGAATCGCTTGGCGATGTCCGCCATACGGGGATCGAACCCCCCGAACGCCTCGAGCACGATCGACTGCGCCTCTTCCCATGTGAAGGTGCGTTGGCGGGCCCCGGGCAACGGCGCGTTGCGGTCCCAGTAATCGAGCACCGTCTCCCCGTACCAGCGCACCTTGATCGTATAATAACGGTGGGCGAGGGCGTCGTACGCGCCCCGCGTCGCCTCGACCAGGGCGTCGACCACCTCGTCCTCGACCCGGTTCGAAAGATTTCGGTAAGACACGGGCGTCGCATAGTGGCGCAGTCGGTCGTCGATCTCCTTGTCTTTGGCCAGCGTGTTGGTGATCAGCGTGAACAGCTCGACCTTGTCGCCAAGACCGGCGCCGAGTGCCTCGGCGGCAGCCCGGCGACGTTGGGCATCGGCGTCGGAGAGCTGATTGAGAACCTCAGAGATCCCCATGGTCGCGCCATCCACCTGGAATGACAGCCGCGCGATGGTCTGCTCGAACAGTCGCACCCAGGCGCTTCGTCCGGTGAGTTCCTTTTCGTGCAGCACGGCCTCGATCTCCGCCGCAAGCTGATGCGGCCGGAACAGGCGTGAATCGGCAATCCAGGATGCGAAGTGGGCCGCTGCCGGATCCTCCAGCTGGGCCGCCAGAACGGCATCATCAAGTTCGTTCAGTTCCAGCGTGAAGAACAGAGTTTCCAGGGTCACCGCGTTGACGCGCTCTTGAACGAACTGCAGGAAGCGGCCGCGCGACGGATCGCCCATGTCCTCGGAGAACACGAGTTGGGCGAAACTGAGCGCGCGGTTCAGTCGCTCAACGATCGCCTCGTATCGGGTGATTGCCTGTGCCAGCGCGCTGCCATCGAACGTCGACAGGCGGCCAGCCGTCTCCGCGTGGAACGCTTCGGCATCGCGGAGCGCCGCCGCCAAATCCTGCTCGATGGCGGGGTCGTCCGAGCCCGCGTAAAGATCGTGCAGACGCCACGTCGGCAGCCGGCCCTCCGTTGCGACCGCGACCATGCCTGCATTTCTCATCGTTTTCTCCCGAACCCTGCCGCCGGTATAGTGGGGTCGGGAACCTGTTGAGACAAGGGACGGCATCGCCGTCCACTGGGAGGAAACGAGCCGCCATGTCCAAAGCTGCCGTGTCGACCGATCGCTGTCCGAACGTCGTAGCCATGCTCCTTGAGCAGGCACACCACCACGGTGAGGAGCCGTTTCTGTGGGCCAAGCGCGACGGTCGGTGGATTCCGTGGACGTGGCGCCAGGTGGCCGAGACAGCGGCCCGGCTTGCCGCTGGGCTGCAAGCCGCCGGGGTCGGCGCCGGTGATCGGGTGATTCTGGTCGCCGAGAACCGGCCGGAATGGCTGATTGCCGACCATGCGATCATGATGGCCGGGGGGATCACCGTTCCCGCCTACACCACGAATACGATCACCGATCATGCCCACATCGTCGCCGACAGCGGCGCCATTGCCGCGATCATTGCCGGCGAACGGTTGCTGGAGCGCCTGCTGCCGGCGGCGGCGGACTCCGACCTTCGCTTCGTGGTGACGATGGATGCCGCCAGCTACGACGGCGCGCCGCCGCTGCGGGGCTGGCAGGAGATCATCGCTTCGGGCGCGGCCGGAGCCGCCGAAATCGCCGAGTCCGCCAGGGCGATCCGCCGCGACGCCACCGCCTGCATCATCTACACATCGGGTACCGGCGGCACGCCGAAGGGTGTCATGTTGTCGCACGCGGCCCTGCTGCATAACTGTGACGGCGCCCTGGATGCGCTGTGCGGACTTGATCTCGAGAACGCGATCTTCCTTTCGTTCTTACCGCTGTCGCACAGCTACGAACACACCACCGGGCAGTTCGTGCCGATCGCCGCCGGCGCGCGAATCTACTACGCAGAGGGTGTCGAGGCGCTGGCGCGCAACATGGCCGAGGTGCGGCCGACGGTGATGACCGCGGTCCCGCGGCTATTCGAGTCCCTGCAACAACGGATCGCCCGCGGTGTCGACAAGGCGAGCCCGCTGAAGCGCGCACTGTTCGAACGCACCCTCGCGCTCGGCAAGCAGCGCATCGAGGGTGCGGGCCGACTGCCGCCGCTCGCGGCCCTCCAAGATGCGGTGCTGGATCGGCTGGTGCGCAACAAGGTGCGTGCCCAGTTCGGCGGCCGTCTCGAGGCCATGGTCTCCGGCGGCGCCGCTCTCAATCCCGAGGTCGGGATGTTTCTCACCGCCCTCGGCATCCAGATTCTCCAAGGCTACGGACAGACCGAGTCCGCGCCCGTGGTTTCGGTCAATCGGCCGGGGCGCGCCAAGTTGCACACCGTCGGCCCGCTGCTCAAGAACACCGAGGTGCGCATCGCCGACGACGGCGAGATCCGCGTGCGCGGCGACTTGGTGATGCAGGGCTACTGGCGCAACCCGGACGCGACGGCGGCGACCATCGAGGACGGCTGGCTGCTCACCGGCGATGTCGGCAGCTTCGATGCCGACGGACACCTGATGATCACCGACCGCAAGAAGGACATCATCGTGCTGTCCGGCGGCGACAATGTCTCGCCGGCACGGATCGAGGGCAAGTTGGTCATGGAACCGGAGATCGGCCAAGCCATGGTCGTCGGCGACAAGCGGCCGCACTTGGTGGCACTGCTGGTCCCCGACGCCGAATGGTTGCGCGGCTGGGCCCGCGACACCGGCAAGCACGGGGAGCCGGCGTCGCTGGTGCGCGATCCTGACCTCAAGGCGGCGCTGTCGCCAGCGATCGAGCGCGTCAATGAAAAGCTCTCGACCATCGAGAAGATCCGCCGCTTCACCGCCATCGCCGCCCCGTTCACCATCGACAACGGCCAGATGACCCCGACCCTCAAGGTCCGCCGTCACGTGGTCGCCCGCACCTACGCCGACGATCTCAACGCCCTCTACGGCTGATCGTCTTTCCCCACTTGACGAAGGGTGGTGCGTCGTCGTTTGGCTGTTTCCGGTTCGAGAGGCCGCCGCGCCCGCGGCCGGATCGCTCCGGCGCCACCCAAACGTCTCGCGTAACAAAAACTTCAAATTTTTACGGTATTGTTCTCTTGATCGAAAACAACGAAGTTCGCCACGTCGTGCGGCGAACAGGGACGGCGCAGGGAAAACCGTGCCAAAGGGCACCTGGGATTGGGAGAGGGAAATGAAACACTTTCTATTGAGCTTTTTAGGCATGCCGCGGCGGGTGGCCGTGGTGTCAACCATGGCCTTGGTCATCGGTTTTGCGGCCCAACTCGTCGCACCGCGGCCGGCCAACGCCGTCGGACTCGACCTGATCGGCGTCTGGGCCGATCCGGATCGTACGTTTGATGCAGGCTTCGCCGAAATCGTTGCCTACGATCCCGCAACGCAGATCGTGTTCTCGACGAACGGTTCGCAGAACCGCATCGATCGCATCGACATCAGCGATCCGACGACGCCGACGCTGCTCGGATCCATCGACCTCTCGCCGTTCGGCGGCGGCATCAACAGCGTCGCCTTCAAGAACGGCATTGGCGTCGCCGCGGTCGAGGCCGCGGTCGTTACGGCCCCGGGTTCGCTGGTGTTCTTCGATGCCTTTGGGACCCCCGGTCAGTCGGTGACGGTCGGTGCGCTGCCGGACATGGTCACCTTCACCCCCGACGGCACGAAAGTGCTGGTCGCCAACGAGGGCGAAGCAGACGGCGGCATCGATCCGAAAGGATCAGTCAGCGTCATCGATGTCACGGGCGGCGTGCTCTCCGGTGATCCGGCGCTATCACCGATAACCGTCGGCTTCACCAAGTTCGATGGCCAGGAAGACCCCCTGCGCGCCCAGGGCATCCGCATCTTTCCCGGCAAACTCGCCTCCGACGACTTTGAACCCGAGTATATCACCGTCTCGCCGGACGGAACGACGGCCTTCGTCGCCCTGCAGGAAGCCAACACGCTCGCCAAGATCAATCTCGTCACGCTCGACGAGGCCGACGTCGTGCTGCTGCCGCTCGGCTTGAAGGATCACAGCCTCCCCGGCAACGGCCTCGATGCCAGCGATCGCGACGACGCCATCAACATCGCCAACTGGCCGGTATCCGGCATGTTCATGCCGGACTCGATCGCCAGCTATGAGGTCGACGGTGTGACCTACATCATTACCGCGAACGAGGGCGACGCCCGCGACGAAGATGCGCGCATCAAAAATCTTACCCTCGATCCAACCACCTTTCCCAACGCGGCAGAATTGCAGCAGGACGCGAATTTGGGCCGGCTGCAAGTATCGGACATCGACGGTGATACCGACGGCGACGGCGATTTCGACCAGCTGTTCGCCTACGGTGCCCGCTCGATCTCGATCTACGATCAGAACGGCAACCAAGTCTTCGACAGCGGCGATGACTTCGAACAGATCACGGCCTTGCTGTTTCCCGAGGACTTCAACTCGGACAACGAAGAGAACGACTCGTTTGACAACCGTAGCGACAACAAGGGCCCCGAACCGGAGGCCCTCACGCTGGCCCAGTTGGACGGCCGGACCTATGCCTTCGTGGGGCTGGAGCGCATCGGCGGGATCATGGTCTATGACGTCACCGACCCCCTGAACGTCATGTTCAAAGAATACGTCAACGATCGCGATTTCGGCCTGTCGGAGGAGGAACTGGAGAACAATCTTTCGCTTCACCTCGGCCCCGAAGGCCTGCTGTTCATCCCGGCCGCCGACAGCCCGACCGGGATCCCGCTGCTGCTCGCCGCTAACGAGATCAGTGGCACGGTCACCATCTACGCCGTGCCGCTGCCCGGCACCCTCGCCTTGTCGCTGGTCGGACTGGCCGGCTTCGGCGTCTTGGCCCGTCGCCGGCGTGCGAGAAGCTGACTGCCTCCGCCACATTCATTCGATCGACGCGCGGCGCCCCTCAAGGGCGCCGCGTTTGCTTGGGACATCAATGCTTCCCCGCCCGAGCCGACCGCAGTGCCACGGCTGATCCCAGCCTCCGCCGCGGTCCGGCAGCGACTGGCGCGAAATTCGCTTCGCACCGTGCCGCCAACCCACTAAATAACGCCGAACGAGATCAGCCGGGCACAGGGCATTGGCAAGCACCACAAACGACCGCTGGCAGTTCTGGAT
>CAZVRW010000055.1:0-22876 GCA_964630265.1 uncultured Rhodospirillaceae bacterium | reverse complement strand
GTCACGGACCGCAAGACCTAGCCCCAGAGTCAGCCTTTCCGCTCGCTGGTATAAGCTATTGATCTGGTGGTTCGATTCAGCTGACGGATGGGACTCATCCGTCAGCATCGAACCCCTAGAGCAGACCGGCTTCCTCGTAATAGCGTCGCGCACCCTCGTGCAGCGGCGCAGAGAGGCCATCGGTGATCATGTTGGTCTTTTCCAGGTCGGCAAAGGCAGGGTGCAACGCGCGGAACGCATCGAAATCGCCGAACACCGACTTCACGATCGTGTAGACCACCTCCGGCCGCAATGCCGTCGATGCCACCACCGTGGCGAGCACGTCGAAGGTCTCGATGTCCTCCTCGTTGCCGCGATAGAGCCCGCCGGGAATCACCGCCTTTCGATAGAATTTCTCCGACGCGATCAACGCTTCGATGTTCGGATGCACGACCGGGATCAACACGCCATCGCAGCTGGTGGTGGCTTCCTTGATCGAGGCGCTCGGGTGGCCGACCGTGTAGATGATAGCATCCACCCGGTTGTCGCAGAGGGCCTGGGCCTGCTCGGCCGGGGGCAATTCGCTGACCAGGGCGAAATCGTCGAGACTCCAGCCCATGGCGGCCATCACCACGTCCATGGCGGCCCGCTGGCCGGATCCCGGATTGCCGATATTGACGCGCTTGCCGCGCAGATCCCCGAAGCGGACGATCCCCGCATCCGACCGCGCGACGACGGTGAACGCCTCCGCGTGCACCGAGAACAGTGTGCGCAGCTCGGTGAATGCGCCGGCTTCGGCGAAGGGACCGGTTCCGCGATAGGCATGATTTTGCAGTTCGGACTGGGCGACGCCGAGGTCCAGTTCGCCGGCGCGGATCGTTTCGATGTTGTAAATCGAGCCGCCGGTGCTTTCCACGGAGCAGCGAACCCCATGGTCCTTGCGTCCGACGTTGACCAGGCGGCAGATGGCTCCGCCGGTGGGATAATAGACGCCGGTCACGCCGCCGGTGCCGATGGTAACGAACGTCTGCTCGTCAGCCTTTCCGGTGCCGAGGCCGATGACCACGGCGACGGCGGCGAGCAAGGCCGTAACGCTACAGGTCTTGACGTTGAGGGCCACTGTGCATCTCCCAGGATCAGGCGCCGCGTTCCCCCTGCGGCGTTGGCGCGGTGTTGGCGGGCGCGGGCGGTTCAGGCGTTGACCGAGGCGATCGCCGCATCGATCGCCTCGCCAAGGCGATACACGATTTCATCGATATCGCTCTCGTCGACGATGAACGGTGGCGCCAGCAATACGTGGTCGCCTCGGGCCCCGTCGGCGGTTCCGCCGTTTGGATAACAGATCAGACCCCGCTGCATCGCTTCCCGTTTGATCCGGGCATGCAGCGCCGCGGCAGGATCGAACGTTTCCTTGGTTTCGCGGTCGGCAACCAGTTCGATGCCCATGAACAGGCCGCGGCCACGAATATCGCCGATGTTCGGATGCTGCCCGAAACGGTGGCTGAGGGCGCGGTCGAGATGCGCGCCTTGGCGGCGTACGTTGGCGAGAAGGTCGTGTTCTTCGATGGTCTCTTGCACGGCAAGGGCCGCCGCGCAGGCGGTCGGATGCCCCATGTACGTGTGGCCGTGCTCGAACGCGCCGCGGCCACGCTGGAACCCCTCGACGACTGCGCCGCTGACAAGAACGGCCCCGATCGGCTGATAGCCGGCGCCGAGGCCCTTGGCGAGACAGACGAGGTCGGGCACGACGCCGTCTTGCGCGCAGGCGTGCAGCGTGCCGGTCCGGCCCATGCCGCTCATCACCTCGTCGAGAATCAGCAGCACGCCGTGGCGATCGCAGATGTCGCGAATCCGCTGGAAGTAGCCCGGCACCGGCGGCACGGCGCCGGCGGTGGCGCCGACCACGGTCTCGGCGACGAAGGCGATGACCGTGTCCGCCCCGAGACGCTGCAGTTCGCGCTCCAACGCATCGGCGACACGGCGGCCATAGTCCGCCTCGGTTTCGTCGTCGCGCCGCCCGCGATACGCGTAGCAGGGCGGAATGTGGCTGACATCGATGAGCAGCGGCTCATACAGGGCACGCCGGAGGGCATTGCCGCCGACGGCGAGCGCGCCCAGCGTGTTGCCGTGGTAGCTCTGGTGGCGGGCGACGAACCGGGTGCGCTGCGGCTGGCCGATCTCGACGAAATACTGCCGCGCCATTTTCAGCGCCGCCTCGATCGCCTCGGAGCCGCCGGAGACGAAATAGACGCGATCCAGCCCGTCGGGCGCCGTCGCGATCAGCCGATCGGCCAACCGCTCGGCCGCTTCCGAAGTGAAAAACGCGGTGTGGGCAAAGGCCAGGCGGTCCACCTGGTCCTTGATTGCCGCGATAACCTGGGGATGGCCGTGGCCGAGGCAGGAGACGGCGGCGCCGCCGGAGGCGTCGATGTAGCTCTTGCCCGTTGCGTCGAACAGGCGGATGCCGTCTCCGCGGACGGCCACGGGCAGGGACGACCGAAGGCTGCGATGGAACACGTGGCTGCTTCCGCGGGGCGCCGGCCCGCACGCCGAACCGCTGCCGGTCATGCTGCTGCCGGTCGCGCTTCTGCCGGTCGCGCTGCTGCCGGTCATGCTGCTGCTGGTCATGCTCATCCTCCCTTGCTCACGGCGCCGGGGTCGAGAGCGCCGCAATCGCCGGAGTGCCGGCGGTCGTCAGCAAGCGCTCACGTCGTTGCCGCCTGGGCCATGCTTCTCTAGGATGCCGTTTCCGGGCTTGGATTGCGAGGGGGGAAACCAGCAAAGCGCCATGGACATCCGAGATCACATCCGCTCCATCCCAGATTTTCCGAAGCCGGGGATCAGGTTCTACGACATCTCGACGCTGCTCGCGAACGCCGACGCCTTTTCGGTGGCCATGGGGCGGCTGGCCAAGGCAGTAAGCCGGCACCAGCCCGACGTGCTGGCTGGCATCGAATCGCGCGGCTTCCTGGTCGCCGCGCCGCTGGCGCTGAAGCTTGGTCTCGGCTTCGTCATGGTGCGCAAGCATGGCAAGCTGCCGGGCAAGACCGTGCCCCACGAGTACGAACTCGAATACGGGACCGACATCATCGAGATCCAGGAAGACGCCGTGCAGCCGGGGCAACGGGTGGTCATCCTCGATGATCTGCTCGCGACCGGCGGCACCCTCAGGGCGGCCGCCGAACTGCTGCGCCGCTGCGGTGCCGACGTGGTCGGCGCGGCCTGCATCATCGAGCTCCGATTTCTCCACGGCCGCGCCAAGCTCGATCTTCCCTTCACCTCGCTCGTCGGCTACGACGACTGACGGCGTAACGCGCCGCCCGCCGCTCAACGGGGTGCGCCGCTTAATCCTGATGGGGGCGAGGCCATGGATCGATTTTTCGCGCTGCGCGAGCACGGGACGACCGTGCGCACGGAGCTGCTGGCGGGCCTGACGACGTTTCTGACGATGGCCTACATCGTCTTCGTCAATCCGGACATTCTCGCCAATGCCGGCATGGACAAGGGGGCCGTGTTCGTCGCCACCTGCGTCGCCGCCGCCGTCGGCTCGCTGATCATGGGGCTGTACGCCAACTATCCCATCGCCCTTGCCCCGGGGATGGGCCTGAACGCCTACTTCGCGTTCACCGTGGTGCTGACCAACGGCTTCACGTGGCAACAGGCCCTGGCCGCGGTCTTCTGTTCGGGCGTGCTGTTCGTTCTGCTCAGCCTGTTCAAGATTCGCGAATACGTCATCGACGCGGTGCCGCGGAGCCTGAAAATGGCGACGTCGGCCGGCATCGGCCTGTTCCTCGGCATCATCGCCCTGCAGAACGCCGGACTGGTGGTCGCGCACCCGGCCACGCTGGTCACCCTGGGCGACCTGACCCAGCCGGCGGCGATCCTGACCCTCGTCGGCTTCGTGTTGATCGTCGCCCTCAACCACCACAAGATGCTCGGTGGCACCATCATCGGCATTCTTCTCGTTTCCTTGATCGGGCTGCCGCTGGGCTTGACCGAGTTTTCCGGCATCGTCTCGCTACCGCCGGATCCGACGCCGACCCTGTTCGCCATGGATTTCTCGCGAATCCTTGAACTCGCCTTTATGGTCATCGTCTTCAGCCTGTTGTTCGTCGATCTGTTCGACACCGCCGGCACGCTGATCGGCGTCAGCCATCGTGCCGGTCTGCTCGACGCCCAGGGGCGGTTGCCGCGCATCGGCCGGGCCTTGGTCGCCGACAGCACGGCAACGGTCGCCGGCGCGGTGGTGGGAACCTCAAACACCACCAGCTACATCGAAAGCGCGGCCGGCGTTGCCGTCGGCGGCCGGACGGGGCTGACCGCCGTGGTCGTTGCCGTGCTGATGCTGTTCGCCCTGTTTTTCTCGCCGCTCGCCGGGATGATCCCGTCGTACGCGACGGCGGCGGCGCTGCTCTACGTCGCCTGCATCATGACCCGCGGCCTCGCCGAGTTGGATTGGAGCGATGCGACGGAATTCGCGCCCGCGGTGGTGACCGCGCTGGCGATGCCGCTGACCTATTCTATTGCCACCGGCATCGGCCTGGGCTTCATCACCTATGCTGCCCTGAAGATCATCACCCGGCGGTTCGACGACCTGACGGTCGCCGTTGTGCTCATCGCGCTGTTGTTCTGCGTCAAGTTCGCCTTCGGCGCTGGCTGAACCGCCTCACGGTGCGTCGCCGTCGGCCTGCAGGGCGTGGCGGATGACTTTGCGCATCACCGTCGGCAGCGCTTGGCCGTCCAGATCGGCGATCCGGCACCACAGCGCTCCCGCCGGTGCCCGTCCCGAGGCGGCGCCGCTGAGGATCTCGAGTTCCAGGCGGAAATGCGTGAAGACGTGCGTCACCATGCCGGCCAGTGGCCGCCAATGCGCCGCCAGCGGTGCGGAACGTGCGGCCTCCGCCGCCGTCCAAGCCGTCGCGCGCCATTCGGTGGACGGGATCTCCATCATCCCGCCGAGCAGGCCCTGCGGCGGTCGGCGCCGCAGCAACACCGCCCCGTCACCGCGCCGCGTCCAGAAGGCGACGCCACGGCGGAGCGGCCGAACCGCCTTCGGTGCCTTCACGGGATAGGCCTCAGGGCGCCCCTGGCCGAAAGCGCGGCAGTCGGCGGCCCAGGGGCAGGCGTCACAGCGGGGCCGCCGCGGCGTGCAGAGCGTGGCGCCCAGATCCATCAGCGCCTGCGCCAGATCGCCGGCCCGGCGGGGCGGAGTCAGTTGCCGTGCCAAGTCCTCGATACTGTGGCGGGCATCCGGCAATGGAGTCGCCACGGCGGCGAGGCGGGACAGCACCCGCAGTGCGTTGCCGTCCACCGGTACCGTCGGGCGGTCGAAGGCGATGGCGGCGATCGCCGCCGCGGTGTAGGCGCCGACGCCGGGCAACTGCCGCAGGGCGGCTTCCGTATCGGGGAACCGGCCGTCGGCGCTGGCGGCCACTTGCCGGGCGCAGGCGTGCAGGTTGCGGGCGCGCGCGTAGTAGCCAAGGCCTTGCCAAGCCACCAGGACGGCATCGAGGTCCGCCGCCGCGAGCTCGCGCACCGTCGGCCAGCGCGCCATGAACGCCGTGAAATACGGGCACACGGCAGCGACCGTGGTCTGTTGCAGCATGATCTCGCTGAGCCAGACTCGATAGGGATCAGCGCGCTCCCTCGGTCTTGCCCGCCACGGCAAATCCCGACGGTGGCAATCGTACCAGGCGAGCAGCCGCCGGCGCAGCCGATCGGCCGGCACAGGAAGCAGCACCGTGTTGGTTGCGGACATGATACCGGAACCGTAGCATGGGCATCGCGTTTTCAGTATGGCGGAACACCATGAGCGATGCCGAGACCGATGGCGGCGGACGCCGCCGCCGCCCGCATGCCCTGGCGGAGGCCGTCAGCCGGGTGACTGCGCCGCTGTACCAGGGGCGCGGGTTTGCCGGTGGCGCCGTGATCGCCGACTGGGCGAGCATCGTCGGCGATCGGCTGGCCGCCGAGTGCGCACCCGAGAGCCTGCGCTTTCCGCCGAAGCAGCGGCGCGGCGGCACCCTCACCCTGCGCATCGCCAACGGCGGCCTCGCGCTGGAACTGCAACACCTGCAGGCGCAACTGATCGAGCGAATCAACAGCTACTTCGGCAACGCCGCCGTGGCGCGAATCCGTTTCGTTCACGGTCCGATCGCATCCAGCGCGGCACGAAGGGAGACGCTCCGACCGACCGCCCTGCGATATAGCCCAAATGAGGTAGACGCAGCCGGTCTGCAGGCGTTGCTCGCCAAGGTGGACGATCCGGACCTGCGAAGCGCCCTGGAATCGCTGGGAAAAGCGGTTTTTTCGGCGAGCGTCCCCAACTCAGCGAGGCCGGTTGCGGGGCCGTCCGAGGTCGGCGATCACGACGATTGACGGGCGAACGCCCGAGGGCGCGCTTGTCGGGGGGGCAGAGAGCCCGTATAGTCCTTCAACATATTGTGTGAGGAGAAGCCGCCTTGCGTCGTTGGACACAACCTATGGCCATCATCGCGCTCCTCGCCGTCGCCCTGCCGGGGCACGGCGAGCCGCAGCCGCTCGACGTGGACCGCATGCTCGCCGATCGCAGCCTGGGAGCCGAAGATGCCCCGGTGACGATCATCGAGTATTCCTCGCTGACTTGCGGCCACTGCGCGAACTTTCACCACCTGACCCTGCCGCGGATCAAGGAACAATACATTGAGACCGGCAAGGTGCGGCTGATCTTCCGCGACTTTCCGCTCGACACGGCGGCGCTGGCCGCATCGATGCTGACGCGTTGCGTTCCCGAGGAAGACTATTTCCCCTTCCTCGAGACCCTGTTCCGCGAACAGGACTCTTGGATGACTGCCGAGAACATTCGCGGCGCGCTGGTCGGTTTGGCCAACGATGCCGGCCTGTCCGACGCCGACGTGGCCGCCTGTCTGACCAATGGCCAGCTGTTGAGCGGCGTGCGCGAGCGGGCGATTGCGGCGCGAGACGAGTTCAACATCAATTCGACACCCAGCTTTCTCATCGAGGGGGAACTTGTATCAGGCGCGTTGCCGTTCGAGCATTTCCAGGAGATCATCGAGCGTGCCCTGGGGGATGGCGGCAAGGGTACGGACGCCGCGCCCGCCTCCGGACATCGAGCTGCCGACGCCGCGCCGGCCGCCGTCGGGACACAGCGATGATCGCCCTCGCCGCGCCGTCCGGCCGCCGTTCCGCCGCCGGCACCTGAGCGAGCCACCGCCGTGCTCGGATTCACCCGCCTCCGCATCGCCGGGTTCAAGTCGTTCGTCGATCCCGTCGACCTGCTGATCGAGCCCGGCTTGACCGGTGTCGTCGGCCCGAACGGGTGCGGCAAGTCGAACCTGGTGGAAGCCCTGCGCTGGGTGATGGGCGAGGCCTCGGCGCGGCAGATGCGCGGCGGCGAGATGGACGACGTCATCTTCGCCGGCTCGGCGGGGCGGCCGGCCCGGCAACTCGCCGAGGTGTCGGTGGATCTCGACAACGCCGCCGGCGATGCGCCGCCACCTTGGCACACGGCGGACACCCTGGCGATTACGCGCCGCATCGAACGCGGCCGCGGCTCCAGCTATCGGGTCAACGGGCGCGAGGTGCGGGCCCGCGACGTGCAGTTGTTATTCGCCGACGCGGCCACCGGCGCGCGCTCGACGGCGCTGGTCAGCCAAGGGCAGGTCGGCGCAATCATCGCTGCGCGGCCGCGCGAGCGTCGGCTGATCCTGGAAGAGGCCGCGGGCATCACCGGTCTGCATGCCCGCCGCCACGAGGCCGAGTTGCGCCTGCGCGCCGCCGCCGCCAATCTCGAGCGTGTCGACGACGTGCTGGCAGCGCTTGACGCTCAACTCCGCAATTTGAAGAAGCAGGCACGGCAGGCTGCCCGCTATCGCGTGGTCTCGGAGGAGATGCGACGCACCGAGGCACTGGTCTTGGCACTGTCGTGGCATGCGGCGGCGGCCGATGCAACGGCAGCGGCGGCGGCATTGCGGGCGGCGGAGACTCTGGTCGCCGAACGGACCGTGGCGGCCACGGCCGCCGCCAGCCGGCGTGCCGAAGCCACCGCCTGCCTGCCGGCGCTGCGTGAGGCGGAGACGACCGCCGTGGCCGAGATGCAGCGGCTGAAGACCGGGCTTGAGACGCTCGATGCCGAGGACCGCCACGTCCGCGCCGACCGCGCCGCCGCCGACTCCCGGCTGGCGCAGGTCGTCGCCGACCTCAAGCGCGAACGCGCGCTGGCCGAGGAAGCGGCGGCGACCCTGAGTCAGCTCGCCGCGGAACAACAACGGCTGGAGGGCCGGCGCACCGATGACGAGCAGGCGCGGACCGCCGCTGCCGGCCGACTTGCCGAGATCGACGCGTTGGTCGAGGAGCTCGATGCACGCGTCGTTGCGCGCAACCGCGAGGTGGCGGCCCTGGATGCCGAGCGGACGGCCCTGGACCGACGCCTTGCCGAACTCGCGGATCGGCGGCGCCGGTTCGAGCAGCGGCGCGCCGACCTGGGCGGCCAGCGGCGGGCGCTCGAGGATGACCGCGCGGCGCTGGGGGATCTTGAAGCGCTCACCGCCACCGCGACCGCCGCCGCCGCCGCGCTGACCGCCGCCCGGCGTGATGCCGATGCTGCCGAGACGCACCGCACCGAAGCGACCGAGCGGGCCGCCGCCGCTCGCGCCGATCTGCTTGCCGGCGAGGCCGAGGCCGCGCGCTGGCAGGCCGAAGCCGAAGCACTCGTCGCCATTCTCGATGACGGCGGCCGCGGCGACGGCCCGCCGATCGTCGATGCCGTGAGCGTGCCCGCCGACTTGGCGGCGGCGCTCGCCGCGGCACTCGGTGACGATCTCCTGGCGACCGAGGCGCCATCCGGCCCGGCGATTTGGCGCAGCCTGGATCCGGTGGCGGATCCGCCGCCTCTCCCCGCCGGCGCGACACCGCTGTCGCACGCCGTCACCGGGCCGGCGGCGCTGGCCCGTCGCCTGCAGCAGATCGGCTTGGTCGCCGATGCCGCGACCGGGGATCGGTTGCAGGCGGCCTTGCGCCCCGGCCAGCGCTTGGTCACCGCCGCGGGCGGCCTGTGGCGCTGGGACGGCTTCACCGCCTCGCCGGCCGTTTCCGCCCCCGTCGCCCGGCTGCGTCAGCGCACCCGGCTCACCGAAGTGACCGAACGTCTCGCCGAGCGCCGCGCCGCCGCCGCCGCCGCGGCCGAGCACGCCGCCGCCCTGACCCGCGCCGCAGAGGCGGCGGTGGCGGGTGACCGTGCGGCGCGGGAGCAGGTGCGCACGCTCAGGACCGCGGCCGAAATCGCGGAGCGGGCCGAGGTCGAGGCGCGCCGCCGTCTCGCCCAGTTGGAGGCGCGTCTGGCCACCCTCGACGAGACACTGCTGACCCTCGACGCCGACATCGCCGAGACCGCCAATGCCGCGCAGGTGGCCGACGCCGAGCGGGGGGCGTTGCCGGATGCGTCGGCGAAACGGGCCGAACTGGCCGCGGCCAATGCGGCACTGACGACCGAGCGCACCGAGCAACGAAGCCGCCGCGCCGCCGTCGACGCCCTCGATCGAGAGATCGCGGGCCGCCGGCGTCGCCGAGAGCGCATCCACGAGGACGTCGCGGCGTGGACGACCCGCCGGGACGCGGCGCATCGCCAGATCGCCGCCCTCGACGAACGGCGGGCGGCCGTCGAGGCTGATCTCGCCCGGCTGGCCGGCCGTCCCGCCGAACTCGCCGCCAAGCGCGCGGCGCTGCATGAGGCGACGGCTGCGGCCGAACACCGGCGGCACGACTGCGGTGATCGCGTCGCGGCGGCCGAGACTACCCTCGGCGAGTGCGACCGGGCGGCGCGCGCCGCCGACGCGGCGCTGGCGACGGCGCGCGAGGCGCAGGTGCGGGCGGACGGCGGTGTCGAGCGCGCCGGCACGGCGCTCGCCGACATCGAACGCCGCATCGTCGACGTCCTCGACCTGAGCCCCGCGGCGCTGGTCGAGGCGGCCGGCTTGGCGACAGCCGACGGCGCGGCGGCGACGGCGGACCTGGCGGCGAGCGAACGGCGGCTTGAGACGTTACGCCGCGAGCGGGAGGCGATCGGTCCCGTCAACCTGTGCGCCGAGCGCGAGGCGGCGGACTTGGACGAGCAGCGGACGGCGCTGGATCGCGAGAAGCAGGATCTTGAACAGGCCATCGTCAAGCTGCGCCAAGGCGTCGCCGAGCTGACCCGGGAGGGTCGCAAGCGGCTGCTTGCCAGCTTCGCCGACGTCGATCGCCACTTCCGCGAACTGTTCGTGCGGCTGTTCGACGGCGGCCACGCCCACTTAGCGCTCACCGAGTCCGATGATCCGCTCGACGCCGGTCTGGAGATCATGGCGAGCCCGCCGGGCAAGAAGCTGCAGGCGCTGTCGCTGCTGTCCGGCGGCGAGCAGGCGTTGGCGACGCTGGCCCTGGTATTCGCGGTGTTCCGCAGCAACCCGGCGCCGATCTGCGTGCTCGACGAGGTCGACGCGCCGCTGGACGATGCCAACGTCGACCGGTTCTGCGTGCTGCTCGACGAGATGGCAGCGGCCGGCGGCACCCGGTTCCTGGTGATCACCCACCACCGGATGACGATGGCCCGGATGCACCGACTGTTCGGCGTCACCATGTCCGAACGCGGGGTCTCACAACTCGTCTCGGTGGATCTCGACGGCGCCGCGGCGTTGCGCCGCACGGCCTGACCACGTGCCGAACATGGCCGCGGTCGCCTCGCCGGAAATCAAGGTTGGATCAGGCGTTTGACCGTCGGAATTCCAACTGCGGCGAGCCTTGACAGGTCCGGGAGCCGAAACTAAGGTTCGCGCCGTTACGGAACGGCGCCTTGGGCGCCCAGCTTGAGGGACCGCAGGTGAACAGTGACGAGCGCGCTCTCCAGCGGCTTCGCGATCTGGATGCCCGCCTGCGACTTTTCAAGGCCGAGGTCGAGCCGCCCGCTGCCGCACATGCTGCTCGCCCGATCGGTCCCGGTCTCGCCTTCGAGATCGCGGGTCATCTCGTCGCCGGTCCACTCTTGGGCGGTACGATCGGGTACTATCTCGATCAGTGGCTGAACACGGGACCGTGGTTTCTCGTTCTCATGTTTTTCATGGGCGCGGCCGCGGGGTTCGTGAACGTCTACCGATCGGTTACCGGGATCGGTTTGGCCGTGGGCTATCGTCCGAGTTCGCCGGACCGTGTCGCCGCCAGGGGTGGCGATGGGGGTGGCGCGGGGGAACAGGACGTGACGCAGAGCGAGGACAAAAATGGCAAATCCGCTCGCCCAATTTGAAATCAAGACAATCGTTCCCATCGAGATTGCCGGGGTCAACGCGTCGTTCACCAACTCCAGCTTGGTCATGGTGCTGGCCGTCGCAATTTCCAGCGGCTTTCTGATCTACAGCATGCGCGGCGGCAACCCTGTGCCGACGCGGCTACAATCCATCTCCGAGGTGCTGTACGAATTCGTCGGCAACATGATCAGGGCCAATGTCGGCCCAGAGGGGCGGCGCTATTTCCCGTTCATCTTTACTTTGTTCATTTTTGTCTTGATGGCCAACATGCTTGGTATGGTGCCGTATAGTTTCACCTTTACCAGTCACTTCGTTGTCACATTTTGCATGGCTGTATTCATTTTTCTGGCGGTGACGGTCATCGCGTTCGTCAAGCACGGCGCCAAGTTTTTTGGCTTCTTCCTGCCGCACGGAACGCCCTGGTTCATCGCGCCGATCTTGGTACCCATCGAAATCCTCTCCTATTTCACGCGGCCGGTCAGCTTATCCCTGCGGCTGTTCGCCAACATGACCGCCGGCCACACGTTGTTGAAGGTTTTCGCCGGCTTCGTGTTTCCCGTGGGGGCGGCCGGGTTGATCGTCGGTGGCGCCGTTCCGCTGGCGGCGACCGTTGCGTTGACGGGGATCGAGTTTCTCATCGCCGCCCTCCAGGCGTACGTGTTCACTATCTTGACGTGCATCTATTTGAATGATGCACTGCATATGCATTAGGGAGCGGCGGCTTCGTTCGCCAGTGACCATCACCATCCTGCCATCACTCCTCTGACCATAAGGAAACGGACCATGGACGCGGAAGCAGCAAGATTTCTCGGTGCGGGCATTGCGGTCGTCGGCTTGGGAGGCGTCGGCGCCGGCATCGGCAACATTTTTGCGACATCGATCGCGTCGTTGGCCCGGAACCCCGCGGCACAACCGCTCATCCAGCTGCCCATGTGGGTCGGATTCGCGCTGGTCGAAGCTGTCGCTCTGTACGCGCTGGTGGTCGCCCTGATGCTGATGTTCGTGTTCTGATGCGGCGTTGCCGCGTTACCAGCGCGGCATCACGCAGATAAGACGAACAAGACGGCGCGAGGGCCCGTATGCCGCAATTCGATCCGACCTATTTTTCGACGCAGATCATCTGGCTCGTCATTACTTTTGTCGCGCTGTACTTGATCATGGTGCGCACCGTCCTGCCACGGATCAGCGACGTTCTCGACGAACGTGACCACCGGATCAATGACAGCCTGCGCAAGGCGGATCTGTTCAAAGGGGACGCGGAGGCGGCGTACGCCCGCTACGAGCGGAGCATGGCGGACGCCCGCTCCAAGTCTCAGGAGATCCTGCGCGGGGTCCGCGACCGGATCACCGCCGAAGCCGCCGAACGACACGCCGTGCTCGCCGAACGCCTGGGCGCCGAGGCGGCTGAGGCTGAGGCGCGGATCGCCGCTCAGCGGGATGAAGCGGCGAAAAGCCTCGCGGATATGGCTGCCGACATCGTCGCCGACGCGGCCATCCGCCTGACGGGCACCAAGGTGACCAAGAAATCGGCCACCGCGGCTGTCGCCGCCGTGCGCAAGGAAACTGAAGCATGATCGCCCACGCCGCGGCACTGGCTGCCGAGGGAGCCGAACATGCTGCCGAGCACCCGCCTTTCTGGGAGGGCGCCGAGTTCTGGGTGTTCATCGGCTTCCTTTTGTTCATCGCCCTCGTCGGCCGTATCGCCTACAGGGTCGTCACGGTCTCCCTCGACGATCGCGCCCATCGAATCAAGTCGCAGATGGAAGAGGCGCAGCGGCTGCAGGCCGAGGCGCAGGAACTGTTGGCGTCCTACGAACGCAAGCAGCGCGAGGCCGCGGAAGAGGCGGAGGCGATCGTCGAAGACGCCCGCCGCGAAGCCGATCGCTTGGCCGTGCAGGCAGCCGCGGATCTGGAGACGGCGATCAAGCGGCGCGAGCAACTCGCCCTGGAACGCATCGCCCAGGCGGAAAACGCCGCCTTGGCAGAAGTGCGTGCCCAGGCGGTGGATCTCGCCATCCGGGCGACGGAACGGTTGCTCGCCAGTGACATGGACGAAAAACGCGCCAATGCGCTGATCGACAAGGCCATCGAAGAACTGCCGGCGCGGCTGAAGACCCACTGATTGTCGACGTGCGCTGCGCGGCCGCGGGCGGTGTAAACGCGGCCGGCGCCGGATCCCACGCCACCCCTGCCCCCCCCCTGTCAGAGCGGATGCTCGGGCGCGCGTTGCCGGATGGCATCCACCGATTGGATGGCTTGTTGCTCGGATTTCACCGCCCGGTTTGCCTTGCGGGCGATGCGGGCCTCCCGTGCCTTGCGGCGCTGAATGACATACCGGAGCGACCAGCGATAGCCGAGCCAAGCGCCGCCGAGGCTGAACGGGATGCTGCCGAGGACCAACGGGACCGCCTGTTCCGTGGCCACGACCTCGGCATAGGCGATCAGCGGCCCGACCACGCCCTCGGCGTCGAGCGCCGCCTGCCACGCCGCGACGAACTTATCATAGCCGGCTGCGCCACCGAGATTTCCCAGCATGGTTTGGCCGACGATGTAAAAGACATAATAGATCGGCAGCATGGTGAAAACGTTGGTGACCCACGTCCACGCCAGAGCGATCAACAGGCTGAAACTGAAGCGATGATGCCAGCGACAAAGCGCCCACGTCAGGCCGACCAGATACATCTGAATGCCGATGAGCGGCGTGAACGCCCAGAACAGCCCGAACATCACGGCCCGCGCGGTATGCTCGGGCGGGTGTTGGCTCCGCAGCATCGGCACCACCAGCTTGAGGTGGGTCAGGCGCTTCAGGCGCTGCAGCACCGTGAATGGACGTCGCACTCTCAACGGATTCACCCAACGCTGGCGTGCCGGCAATTGCGGCACGCGCGATCATATCGACTCATTGATTTCGGCGCGAGAAGACAGCTAGACCGGCATGCCCCCCGATGCCCATAGGGTCATGTAGGGCGGCCGAGCCGCATCGGCGACTCCCCGCCGGGTCAACCTCTGTCGGCAGTGATGCTGACCATGCTCCCGCCTGATCGCCAGAACCGCCGGCTGTTGGCGCGGATTTTCGTGCCGTTCGCCGTTGGATACTTCCTCTCCTACCTCTACCGCGTCGTTAACGCCGTCATCGCGCCGGACTTGGTGCGCGACCTCGGGCTGGACGCGAGCGCCCTCGGCCTGCTCACCAGCACCTATTTCCTGACCTTTGCCGTGGCCCAGCTTCCGCTCGGGATCTTGCTGGATCGCGTCGGGCCGCGCCGGACCGAGGCGGCGCTGCTGGTTTTCGCCGCCACCGGTGCCGCCGTGTTCGCGTTGGCGGAGTCGCGCACTGGGCTGATCCTCGGCCGGGCGCTCATCGGCTTCGGCGTCTCGGCCTGTCTAATGGCGGCGTTCAAGGCGTTCGTCCTGTGGTTCCCGCGCGACCGCCTACCATTCATCAATGGCTGCCAGATGGCGGCGGGGGGGCTCGGCGCCTTGGCGGCCACGGCGCCGATCGAGGCGGCGCTGCAACTCACCGATTGGCGCGGCGTGTTCCTGGTGCTCGCCGCGACAACGCTGCTGGTCGCTGTCCTGCTCTCCAGGGTGGTGCCGGAGAAGCCACCATCGCCGCAGGGTGAGACGTTGCGGCAGCAGTTGCACGGCATCGGGCTCGTCTTCACCAGTCCGCTGTTTCTCCGCATCGCACCGCTGTGCATCCTGTCGCAGGCCTCGTTCCTGGCGATCCAGGGGCTTTGGGCCGGCCCTTGGCTGCGCGACGTCGCGGGCCTGTCGCGTCCGGCGGTGGCCGAACACCTGTTGCTGATCGCGACCGCCATGATCGCCGGCTTCCTCGGCCTTGGCTGGCTGGCGGCCCGTCTGGGCCGTGGCGGGCTCGCGCCGCTCACCATCCCCGTCTGCACGATGGTGGCGTTCATGCTGGCGCAGACGATGCTGGTGGCCCAGATCTCCGGTACGGCGCTGCCGGCTTGGCTCGCCTTCGGCTTTTTCGGTACCGGCGGCATCCTGCCCTATGCCGCGCTCTCGCAGCGGTTTCCCCTGCGCCTCGCTGGCCGGCTCAACACCGGCCTGAACGTGCTGGTGTTCATGTTGGCGTTTGCCGGCCAATGGGCGATCGGCGCGGTGATCGACCAGTGGCCGCCGACGGCGGATGGCGGCTACGCCCCGGCGGGATATCGCGCGGCGTTCGCTGTCGCCCTCATGCTGCAGGTTGTCGCACTGCTCTGGTATCGGGTCTATCGGCGGTCGGACGTTCCCCGAGAGTGAACGGCCGGGTCACCGGCCCCTCGGCCTCGAAGCCCTGCACCAGCAGCCGTGCCGCCGCCGGATCGGCGACCGCGGCGAGCCGGGTCCGCCAGTTGCGGATCGGCGGCGTCACCCAGTCCAGCCCGTCGGTGTCGGCGGCCAGCAGTCGCTGCATCTGCGCCAGTCGGCCAACGCTGTCGGTGCCGCGATCGTGGCCATAAACCTCGAACGCGCGCCAATGGTTGCTGATGGCCGCCGGCGCCTCGTGTACCCGGGCGGCGTGCTCACGCCGCTCGATGACGCAGCCCTCGTTGGGGGCAATGCCCGCGAGGGTGAAGAACACCGGCACGCACACGGGCGTTTTGGTCAGCACCGTCTTCGCCTCAGCGTAGGTGTGACAGGTCTCGAACACGCGCCGGAGCAGATGTGTCGGCATCCACTCCGAGCGCCGCCAGACGCCGGTTCGGGAGATCGCCCAGTCGAACCAGCATGATCCGGTGCGGCGCGGCAGCGGCGGCTGGTTGATGGCCGCCGCGAAGCGGCCGGGCGCCATCGCCGTCAGCATGCCGACGAGGCCCGGCCAAGTGACATCGAAGATCTCGCCGGCATCGGTCTCCCGCCGGACGACGACGACGGTGCGGCCAAGACCGTCGACCATCCAATCGAGCGTGCGCAGCATGCGCACGCCGATGCCGTCGGGGCTCGGCCCGACGCCGGCGGTGCAGCTCCATTCGAAGCTGCAGTTGAGCAGGTAGGCGCCAGGGTGGCCGACGCGGCCGGCGACCTCGGCGATCTCGTGGCGATAGGGATTGGCGTTCCGCGCCAGCCAGCGGCGGACGCCGGCATCTCCCAACCGGAGCGCAAGCAGGCCGTAGTGGCGCCGGCTTTCGGCAAGAATCACCTGCACCCGATCGGCAACGTGATCCAGCAACGCCGGCGGCGGGTCACGCCCGAGATCGACGAAGGGAATATCGATGGAGCCGGCGCGTGGGCCGGCGGTGGACGATGGATCGATCATGCGTGACGGCACCCGGCTGTCGGTCCTAGAACTACCTCGATCTCAGAGATGAGCGCCAGCACCGCGTCCGTCACCCCCGCCGAGCCAGGAGAGACCACCATGATCCCGCGTTACAGCCGCCCGGATATGACACGGATCTGGGACCCTGAGACACGGTTTCGCATCTGGCTGGAGATCGAGACGCACGCCTGCGACGCCCAGGCGGCGCTCGGTGTGATTCCCGCCGAGGCCGCCGCCGCCGTGCGTGCGCGCGGCGCCTTTCAGATCGAACGCATCGATGCCATCGAACTGGAGACGCGGCACGACGTCATCGCTTTTCTCACCAACCTTGCCGAGAATGTCGGCCCGGAAGCCCGGTTCGTCCACCAGGGGATGACCTCGTCGGACGTGTTGGACACCTGCTTGGCCGTGCAGTTGACGCGCGCCGCCGACATCCTGCTCGCCGATGTGGACGCACTGCTGGCGGCCCTGCAGCGCCGGGCGATGGAGCACAAGCACACGCCGTGCATCGGCCGCAGCCATGGCATTCACGCGGAGCCCACGACTTTCGGTCTGAAACTTGCCGGCTTCCACGCCGAGTGGCAACGCAACCGGCGTCGGCTAGCGACGGCGCGGGCGGAGATCGCCACCTGCGCCATCTCCGGCGCCGTCGGCACCTATGCCACCATCGATCCGGAGGTGGAACGGCACGTGGCGGCGGCCATGGGCCTCGCCGTCGAGCCGATTTCCACCCAAGTGATCCCGCGCGATCGTCACGCTGCCTTCTTCGCGGCGCTGGCGGTCGTCGCCAGTTCGGTGGAGCGACTCGCCGTCGAGATCCGCCATCTGCAGCGCACCGAGGTCCTCGAGGCCGAGGAATATTTCGCTCCCGGCCAGAAGGGCTCGTCGGCGATGCCCCACAAGCGCAACCCGATCCTCTCCGAGAACCTCACCGGGCTCGCCCGCGTCGTCCGTGCCGCCGTCGTGCCGGCGCTGGAAAACGTGGCGTTGTGGCACGAGCGCGACATCTCGCATTCGTCGGTGGAGCGGATGATCGCGCCCGATGCGACCATCACCTTGGATTTTGCCCTGGCGCGGCTCGCCGGCGTCGTCGATCGGCTGATGGTCCACGCGGACACCATGCAAGCGAACCTGGATCGGTTGCATGGCTTGGTTTACTCGCAACAGGTTCTGTTGGCGCTGACCCAGGCCGGCGTCAGCCGCGAGGATGCTTATCGCATCGTCCAGGGCAACGCGATGCGCGTCTGGGCCGGCGAGGCCGGGTTCCTCGACCTGCTGCGCCGCGATCCCGAGGTGACCGGGGTGCTGGACGGCGCGGTGCTGACGCGGCTGTTCGATCCCGCCGCCTTCACCCGCCACGTGGACACGATCTTCGCCCGCGTGTTTGCGGACGACGCGGCCTGAGCGACCGCCCACGCCCACCCCGCCAGCCTCACGCCCGCCAGCCTCACGCCCGCCAGAACGGCTTGTCGACCTCGGCGTCGGCGGTGGCGCGATCGACACCGATGTCGCTCAGCATGCGGTCGTCCAGCCGAGCCAGTGCCCGTCGTGCCGCCGCCCGGTCCTGCCACGCCCCGAGCGTGTCCAGTATCCGGACAAAAAACCCTCGCGCATCAAAGGCGCTCTGTGCGGGCGCAGCGACCGTCGCGGACCTGCAAGCGATGTCGCAGCCATCGAAATGCGATCGCATGTGCATGATTTTAACCTTTTCTGATAGACCATTAACGATACTGGGCCGGGATCGGCACCTCTCGTGTCGCTGACACTATGCGTCTTGACAGACCGGCACAAACGAGGTTTTGTGCCGGTTCGGATAAGGAAAATTTGTGTGAATGCCGACCGCTTCGCGCTCCAGGCTGCCCCTTAACGGTCTCCGCGCGTTCGAGGCCGCGGCCCGCTACCTCAGTTTCACGCGGGCGGCCGAGGACCTGCATGTCACCCAGGCGGCCATCAGCCACCAAGTGCGCGGTCTCGAGCAGCGGCTCGGCGTCCCTCTGTTCCGTCGCTTCAATCGCGCGCTGATGCTGACGGATGCCGGGCAGCGCCTGTATCCGGCGGTGCGCGATGCGTTGGACCGGCTGGCCGCGGCGGTCGACGGTCTGCGCGACCGTGAGGCCGCCGGTCCGCTCACTGTCAGTGTTCTACCCTCCTTTGCCGCCAAATGGCTGGTGCCGCGGCTCGGCCATTTTCGCACCCGCCACCCGGAGATCGACCTCAGGATCACCGCCTCGGAAGCCATTACCGATCTCGCCCGAGACGCCGTCGACGTCGGCCTTCGGTTCGGTGACGGCACGTGGTCGGGCGTCCGTGCGGAACGGGTGTTGGAAGAGGAATTGACGCCGGTGTGCACCCCGCAGGTGGCCGCCCAGTTGCGCCGGCCGGAGGACTTGTCCCGCGTGCCACTGCTGCACGAATCGATGGATCCGCTGTCGCGCTTCCCGCGGTGGGCCGACTGGCTGCGGGCGGCGGGTGTCGACGGCATCGACACGTCACGTGGGCTGCACTTCAGCCACACGCACATCATGCTGCAGGCTGCCATCGACGGCGCGGGGGTCGGGTTGGGGCAGATGACATTGGCCGCCGACGACGTTGCCGCCGGGCGTCTGGTGACGCCCTTCAGTCTCCGCCTGCCGGCTGGCTATGCCTATTATCTCGTCACCGTCCCCGCGGCGGCGGAGCGGCCGAAGATCGGCGCCTTTCGGGACTGGATTCTGACGGAGATGGCTGCCGCGCGGACGCACGCCCCACCCGTCTGACGGCAGTGCCCTCGTTCTCCGTGCCCAAGGTCGGTGCCCGATCCCGTTCGCCGCGCCGGGCGATCGGCGAAATCAGCCACCGATCTGCATGTGGTCAAGGCCGAGGGCCGTCGGATAGTCGTTCGTCACGCTGGCCAGCGCCTCGTCGTGGTGGCGGGCGACCGCGGCGGCGATCTCCCGGGGTTCCGATTTCACGCCGAGGCGCGCAAAATCTGCGCCGACGCGTCGGATGATCGCGTCTGCACTCGGGTCGCTGAGGGCTAGCGCCACCAGCTCGCTCGCGTATGCGGCAGCCTTATCGCCGACCAGCCCCATGCGCTCTGCGGCCCAAATGCCGACCCGCTTGTTGCGTCGACAGCGCACCTTAAATTCCAGCTCTTCGTCCAGCTTGAACTTGGCTTCTTCGCTGCGCTCGCGCTCTTCGAAAGCATCCCTCACGGACCAGACCTCCAGCGTATTCCTTCAGCTTAGAAATATGCGTTGGTCCCCGTCATCGCAACGAGAACCGGTCTCTTCGCTTGCCTCTCTGGCCGCAATTGCCGAGCATACCCTGCCATGTGCACCCTTATCGTTCTCCGCCGTCCCGCCCACGCGTGGCCCGTCCTGATCGCCGCCAATCGCGACGAGATCGCCGATCGGCCGTGGCGACCGCCGGGCCGCCACTGGCCCGACCGGCCGGAGGTCACGGCCGGCCTCGACGTGCTCGCGGGCGGCACTTGGCTTGGCGTCAACGACTGGGGGGTGGCCGCCGGCGTCCTCAATCGGATCAACACGCTCGGGCCGGCGCCCGGGTTTCGCAGCCGTGGCGAGCTGCCGCTGGAAGCCCTCGATCACGCCGAGGCGCGCGCCGCTGCCGCCGCCCTCGCCGATCTCGATCCGCTGGCCTACCGCCCGTTCAACATGATCATTGCCGACCGGACGGACGGTTTCTGGGTCCGCTGCCGGCACGAGGGCAACGGCGCCCAGGGGGGCACCATTGATGTCCTGCCGCTGCCCGACGGGCTGTCGATGCTGACGGCGTTCGATCTGAACGACGCGAAGTCGCCGCGGATCCGGCGATACCTGCCGCAGTTCCGCGCGGCGCCGGTGCCGGACCCCGACGCCGGCGACTGGTCGGCGTGGCGGTCCTTGCTGGCCGATCGGCAGCACGACGCGGCCGCCGGCCCGGGAGGTGCCATGGCGGTCGTGACGGACGGCGGATTCGGAACCGTGTCGTCGGCGTTGCTCGCGCTGCCGGGAGCGTTACCGGCGGACAGGCCGCCGCTTTGGCTGTTTGCCGGTGGTGTTCCCGGCACGGTCGACTACCGGCCGGTCACGATGATTCGGCGCCATCGTTGAGTGTTGACACGAATGGCGCTATATCTCCTGGCACCGGAGGTGGCCGCGTCCCGTCGAGCCGCCGATATCGAGCTCACCGAAATGGCAAGACGCAGACAGATCTTCGAGGGCAGGGCCAAAATCCTGTACGAAGGCCCCGAGCCGGGCACGCTCGTCCAGTATTTCAAGGACGAAGCCAGCCCCATCGCGCCGCACAAGCGCAACCTGATCACCGGCAAAGGCGTCCTCAACAACCGCATCTCCGAATACCTGATGACGCGGCTGGGGGAGATCGGCGTGCCAACGCACTTCGTCCGGCGGCTGAACATGCGCGAGCAGTTGGTGCGTGAGGTGGAGATGATCCCGGTGCAGGTGATCGCCCGCAACGTCGCGGCCGGCTCGTTCGCCAAGCGCTTCGGCCTGCAGGACGGGACGCCGCTGCCGCGCTCGATCATCGAGTTCTCCTACAAGAACGAAGAACTCAGCAACCCGATGGTTTCCGAGGAGCACGTCACGGCGTTCGGCTGGGCGAGCCCGCAGGATCTGGACGAGATCATGTCGCTGGTGCTGCGCATCAACGATTTCCTCAGCGGCCTGTTCCTCGGCATCGGCATCCGTCTGGTGGACCTGCGTGTCGAGTTCGGGCGCCTGTGGGAGGAGGAGCACGTCCGTATCGTGCTCGCCGACGAGATCAGTCCCGATTCCTGCCGGCTGTGGGACATCCGGACCAACGAGCGGCTCGACCATGAGCAGATCCGCAACGATCTCGGGCGGATCTCCGGGGCCTATCAGGAAGTGGCGCGGCGGCTGGGCATCCTGCCGGAAAGCGGCCCAAGCGATCTCAAGGGCCCGGAGACGATGCAATAAGCGACCATGCAGTAAGGCGTCCGGACGCGCCGCGTCGACGGGGAATGAAGGGGGAATGATGAAGGCGCACGTTCACGTCACGCTCAAACCCGGCGTGCTCGATCCGCAAGGCAAGGCCGTCGCCCACGCACTGGCGGCGCTGGGCTTTGGCAGCGTCGAAGAGGTGCGTCAGGGCAAGTACATCGAGCTCGAGCTGGTCGAAACCGACGCCGCCGCGGCCCGCGCGAGCGTCGACGCCATGTGCCGGCAGCTGCTCGCCAACACCGTCATCGAAAACTACGCCATCGAGATTGCCGAGTGACGGGGGCTGCGCCCCAGCGACGGCCGGGGATCGCACGATGAGAGCCGGTGTCGTCGTCTTCCCCGGGTCGAACTGCGATCGCGACGTTGCCGTGGCACTGCGCCGGGCCACCGGCCGGCGGCCGGCGATGCTCTGGCACCGGGAGACCGAGCTGCCGCCGCTCGACCTGATCGTGCTGCCCGGCGGCTTTTCCTACGGCGACTATCTGCGCGCCGGCGCCATGGCGGCACATTCGCCGATCCTGCGCGAGATCAAGGCGCTGGCCGAGGCCGGCGTGCACGTGCTTGGCATCTGCAACGGCTTCCAGGTGCTCTGCGAAACCGGCCTGCTGCCCGGCGTGCTGATGCGCAACGCCAGCCTGCATTTCGTCTGCCGCGACGTGCGGTTGCGCGTCGAACGCGCCGACACCGCCTTCACCCGGGCCTATCGGGCGGCGCAGGTGGTCACGCTCCCCGTCGCCCACAACGACGGCAACTACTTCGCCGATGCGGACACGCTCGACCGTCTGGAGGGTGAGGGGCGGATCGTCTTCCGCTACTGCGACGCCGCCGGTGCCACCGGTGATCCCGCCAATCCCAACGGCTCGCAGCGGGCGATCGCCGGCGTCGTCAACGCCCGCGGCACCGTGCTCGGCCTCATGCCACACCCGGAGCGTGCCGCCGAGGCGGCGCTGGGCGGCACCGACGGGCGACCGATGTTCGACAGTTTGGTGGCGGCGCTGTCATGACCGCCGAGGCTCCCGCTGTGACGCCCGAACTCGTCGCCGAGCACGGCATCAGCGGCGAGGAATACGCGAACATCCTCGCGATCCTCGGCCGGGCACCAAATCTCACTGAGCTCGGCGTCTTCTCGGTGATGTGGTCCGAGCACTGCTCCTACAAGTCA
This sequence comes from uncultured Rhodospirillaceae bacterium, assembly GCA_964630265.1. Lineage (GTDB taxonomy): Bacteria > Pseudomonadota > Alphaproteobacteria > Rhodospirillales > Defluviicoccaceae > CAZBWP01. The sequence continues at coordinate 232 of CAZVRW010000055.1, read as the reverse complement.
TCCAAAGTGTGGCTGAAGACCCTGCCCACCGAGGCGCCGTGGGTGATCTGCGGGCCGGGCGAGAACGCCGGCGTCGTCGACATCGGCGACGGCCAAGCGGCGATCTTCAAGATGGAGAGCCACAACCACCCCTCGTATATCGAACCCTATCAGGGTGCGGCGACAGGGGTCGGCGGCATTCTGCGCGACGTCTTCACCATGGGCGCCCGCCCCGTCGCCAATCTCAACGCCC
>CAZVRW010000054.1:18032-23848 GCA_964630265.1 uncultured Rhodospirillaceae bacterium | reverse complement strand
CCGGCTTCGACATCATCTTCTTCTGGGTCGCCCGGATGATGATGATGGGCCTGCACTTCATGGGCGAGGTGCCGTTCCACACCGTCTACATCCACGCCCTGGTGCGCGACGAGAGTGGCCGCAAGATGTCGAAGACGTTGGGCAACGTCATCGATCCTTTGGCGCTCGTCGACCGCTATGGCGCCGACGCCCTGCGCTTCACCCTGGCCGCGTTCGCCGCCCAGGGACGTGATGTCCGCATGTCGGAAGCGCGCGTCGAAGGCTATCGCAACTTCGGCACCAAGCTGTGGAATGCCGCGCGCTTCTGCCGGATGCGCGACTGTGTGCCGGTGAAGGGGTTCGACCCGCAGGCGTGCTCGGAGACCGTCAACCGCTGGCTGCACGCCAAGCTGGTGGAGGCGACGGAGCGGACCACCGGCGCGCTCGAGGCGTTCCGCTTCAACGACGCGGCGGGGGCGATCTACCAGTTCACCTGGGGGACGTTCTGCGACTGGTATCTGGAGTTCGTCAAACCGATCCTGCTGGGCGGCAGCGCGGCCGCCCAGGCGGAGACGCGGGCGATGACCGGCTGGGCCCTCGATCAGATCCTGCACCTGCTGCATCCGTTCATGCCGTTCGTGACCGAGGAACTGCGCCGCCAGATGGTCGGTGGCGCGGCCGGCATCCTCGATGACTCGGCGTGGCCGGACGTGGCCGGGGTCGCCGTCGATCGGCAAGCCGACCAGGAGATCGACTGGGTGATCCGACTGATCGGCCTGGTGCGGTCGGTGCGCACCGAGGTCAACGTGCCCGTCAAGGCGGAGATCCCCCTCTATCTCAAGGATGCGAGCGATGCCGCCGCCGCGCGGCTGTGTGCCCACGAGGAACTGATCGTTTCGCTCGGCCGGCTGACCGGAGCGCGCGTGCTCGACGGGCCGGTGCCGCAAGGCTCGATCCAGGGCGTGATCGAGGAGGCGACGCTGGTGCTGCCGATCGCCGACGTCATCGACGTGGATGCCGAGCGCCTGCGTCTGCTGCGCGAAATCAAGCGGCTGGACGGTGAACTCGACAAGTTCGATCGCAAGCTCGGCAACGCCGCCTTTCTCGAAAAGGCGCCCCCCGAGGTGATCGAGACCGAGCGCGAGCGGCGCGCCGAGGCGGCGGCGGCCCGATCGCGTCTCAGCGAGGCCGCACAACAGCTCGCCGGCATCGTCTGAGGGGCCGGCCCGACGCCGCGCCACGGGATGACGGAACCACCGACCCAGCCCCGCCAGCGGACCAAACGGCTGATTCTCGCCGTCGCGATGCTGCTCATGGCGGTCTGGGTGGGGCTGCTGGTCTATACCCTGGTCGAGCACCTCTGACGCCCGGCAGGCCGCCGGCCGCGCGATCAGGTCCGTGATCGCTTGGATCATCGTGCCGGTGGGCGGCGTCCCGTGCCGTGGCAGGGAGGCCGCCTGAACCTTTACCGCACACCTCGTTTGGGTTACTGTGACCTTTATGGGTCACAGTTCTCTTTCGCGACTTTGGGCACGAGTCCCCGCATTTGCGGTTCATGCATGGCCATCCTCATGGCGTTCCGGCCTTGCACGCTGGGTGATTGGCGGCAGCCTCCTGTCTGGCCTCGTCTTCGGCCTCGTCGCCGGTCAAGCGCTTGCCGAGATCTCCGGTGCCGCCCGAGTCGTCGACGGTGATACCCTTGAGGTCGGCGGTGAGACCGTGCGGCTGTTCGGCATCGATGCGCCCGAGCTGGATCAGTTCTGCGATCGCGGCGGCGTCGAGTATCTGTGTGGCGTCATGGCCACTGCGTGGCTGGTGGAACGCACCCTTGGTGCGCTGGTGACCTGCAGCGGCGACGAGCGGGATCGTTACGGTCGGCGACTGGCCGTCTGCCAGGCGGGCGGCATCGACCTGAACGCAGGGCTGGTGCGGGCCGGTTGGGCGGTGGCCTTCCGCCGCTATTCAAAGCGCTATATCGCCGACGAAGACGTCGCCAAGCGCGATGGTATCGGCATGTGGTCGGGAGACTTCATTGAGCCGACAAGCTGGCGGCGGGGGCAGCGTGACCAGTCGGGAGTCGTCCTCGTCACTGAAGACTGCACGATCAAGGGTAACGTCAACGGGGGAGGCGAGCGCATCTATCATCGACCCGACGGGATCCATTATGATCGATTGCAGCTCCATTCTTGGGAAGGCGACCGCTGCTTTCAGACAGAGGACGAAGCACGGGAGGCGGGGTTTCGCGCCGCCGCCCGGTGACGGTCGGCGGGACTGGCGAAAGCGTGTTCGATCGGTTACACTGTGACAAAAGAGACGACAAATCCGGAAATCCCGCTTGACACTTTGGCCAAAGAAACAAAAAACGTTACGGACGGCAGTTCACTCTGCCGTGATTTTTCGGGGGTCAACTCGAATAAACGAGGCTCAGAGCCAGCGTCGGTCCACGGATACACTCGGGCGTTCTGTCAAGGAAGCCATTCGCCGCAGTTTGATGCCTGTTCGAGGATCGTTCAGGTTCGGCGGGGCAAGCAGCACGGTTAGGCATGGGACTGTGGCAGGCAGCACCGAGCGGAACGAACGAGGTTTCTGGCTGGTTTGGTCGTGGTTGACCCACTTGGGTTCGTGAATTGGAGGAGCCGACTATGAACCATATGTGGAAATCCGCGGTCGCTGGCGCCGCGGTAATCACTCTCGCCGGCTGCACGGGTTTGCAACTGCAGAAGGCCGAAACGGTGGAGCCGGTTGGTTCCGCTTTTGATGTTGCTCTTGCGAAAGACTACTTGGCGGGGTCGCGTGACGAGTATCGTGAAGGGGACTACAAGGGATCCGATCACTTCGCCGTCAAGTCCATGACCGCCGCGCAAGGCAGTGCGGTGGCGCCGGACGAGGTCGCATCCATGGCGACCATTTCCATGTCCGACACGTTGTTCCTGAACTCTCGCGGTCAGCTCACCGCGGAAGCGGCCAACGAGCTGTCCGCCGCCCGCAGCCGCCTCACCGCCGCCCTCGCCGCCGGTGGCGGCACGGTCATCCCGGATGAGATGGCCCGGGCCCAGGTTTGCTTCGATGAGTGGCATCAGGAGCAGCAGGAAAACCATCAGCCCGACGACATCGCGGCGCGGCGTGATTGCTTCATGGACGCGATGGCCAAGGTCGAAGCGGCCCTCGCCGGCGGCCCGCGTGGGGCGTTCCTGGTGTTCTTCGACTGGAACCAGGACAATATCACGCCGGAAGCGATGGAGATCATCTCCAACGTCGTTCAGACCAAGAACAACACCGGCGCCACCCGCGTCAACGCGGTCGGTCACACCGACACCTCGGGTTCGGCGGCGTACAACCTGGGTCTGTCCGTTCGTCGCGCCAACAACGTGAAGGGCGCCATGACCCGCCTCGGCGTGCCGGCGAACCAGATCACCACGCGTGGCGTCGGTCAGACGCAGCCGCTGGTCCCCACCGGCGACAACGTTCGTGAGCCGCAGAACCGCCGGGTCGAGATCAACTTGGCGCGGTAACGCCTCGCAACTCCGATCTCATGCGGGGCGCTTCCGTTCGGAAGCGCCCCGTTTCTTATGGTTCATCGCGGATCGGAGCGATGCTGCACGGATGTTGATTTTCTACGACATCGAGTCGACCGGAACGTCGACGACGTTCGACCAGATCCTGCAGTTCGGCGCGATCCTGACCGATGCGACGCTGCACGAGGTCGATCGACTCGAGGTCCGCTGTCGCCTGATGCCGCACGTGGTTCCGTCGCCCGGCGCCATGCGGATCACCGGCCTGCGGCCGGCCGACCTCACCGATCCGACCCTGCCGAGTCACGCCGAGGCCATGGCGTGCGTCGCCGCGCGGCTGCGTGACTGGTCGCCGGCGACGTTTCTCGGCTGGAATTCCATCCGATTCGACGAAAGCCTGTTGCGGCAGTCGCTGTTCACGGCGCTGCTGGCGCCGTTCCTGACGACCTCCCACGGCAATGGCCGTGGCGACGTCATGCGGATGGTTCAGGTCGCCGACGTGCACGCGCAAGGGGCCGTCGACGTTCCCGTCGACGACCGCGGCCGGCGCAGCTTCCGTCTCGATCGCCTGGCGCCCGCCAACGGCTGCGGCACCGGTGCCGCCCACGACGCGATCGCCGACGTGGAAGCGACGCTGGGGCTGGCGCGCCTCCTCCGGGACCGTGTTCCCGATCTCTGGCACTGGCTGTGTTCGCTCACCCGGCCGGAAACGGTGCGGTCGGTGCTGCATGCGGCGGACGCATTGGTGCAGACCGATTTCGTCTTCAACCGGGCGCACAACCGGCTGGTCACCTACTGCGGGACCAATCCCGATTACGACGGCGAGATCGCGGCGTTCGACCTGGCGTTCCGGCCCGAGGACGTGATCGATCTGTCGGTCGACGCGCTGATCGCCGTGCTGGCGCGCCGGCCGCGGACGATCGTCTCGATCCGCGCGACGCGGCAGCCATCGCTGATGCCGGCCGCGGCCGCGCCCGCGGATACCGGCGCGCTGCGGTTTCCGCCCGACCGGTTGCGTGAGCGGGCGGCCCGCATCCGGGCGGCCGAGGGCTTCCAACGGCGGGTCGGCGAAGCCCTGGCGCGGCGGCCGAGGGCGCGCGCGCCCGACCGGCCCGTGGACATGCGCACCTACGATCGGCCGATCCCGCGAATCGACGCCGAACGGCTGCAGGCGTTTCATGCCGCGCCGTGGCGCGATCGTCCGGCGCTGGTGGAGAACTTCGCCGACGAACGGCTACGGGAGCTGGGGATGCGACTGATCTGGCTCGAATGTCCCGACGTCCTGAGCGCCGAGGACCGCTTGGCCTGGGATCAATGGTGCGCCGAGCGGGTGCTGTCCGAGGATCCGGACGTGCCGTGGCGAACGGTGGCGGCGGCGCTGCGCGAAGCCGACAATGCGATCGCCGCCGCGACCGAGCCGCATCGCGCCTTCTTCGAAGAGATTCGGACATTCCTGGATGCGATCGCCGACCGCTGGACAACGCGGCTGTGACGGCGACGAGAGCAACGACCGGACAGGCCGGACACACCCATTTCGCGCCCCCCGGCACCCATGCGAAGGGGGGAGGGGACGTCGTTGTCGGGCGCAGGGTGGTGCAGGATCGGCAGTGACTTGGTGGAGCCGAGGGGAATCGAACCCCTGACCTCTACAATGCCATTGTAGCGCTCTCCCAACTGAGCTACGGCCCCGACGTCACGGCGTCATCCAGTGAAGTCTGGTGGCGCCCGGTGTCAGAAACGGACCCTCTACGCCGAAACGCGTGGCGTTTCAAGCCGCGTTTCGCGACACATCGGTCAGGTCTTGTCTTCCATGTCGTCGTCCAGGTGTTCGATCACCTCACCGATGTCATCGTCGTCCTCGCCCAATTCCGAGGCGTCCTCGATAAGATCCTCGCTCTCCGACTCGACGCCCTCGATGGCGCCGCTGTCCTCCGTGTCCTCGGCGTCGTCGACGGCCTCATCGTCGGCCGCGTCGACATCGACGGTGTCGTCGACCTCCACCACCGCCTTCTTCCGAGGGGCCGCGGCCGGTTCGGTCCGAGCCGCCGCCCCGGTTCGCCGCGCGCGCGGCTGACGGTCGGGATCGAAGGTCGCCTGGCACAGGGGACAGACGATCGGATCGCGCAGCAGATCATAGAATCGCGCGCCGCAATTCTGGCACGTGCGCTTGGTTCCCCACTCGGGCTTGGCCACCAACCCGTCTCCATCACTCTTGCGATCGCGGAAATCGTCACTTGCCATGATTGCTTCGGGCCTGTCAAAAGCAAATCGGCCGCTCCGGTGCGCGATGGGCTGCGGGCCGCCGTCGGGGGCGGGCGGACTGGC
>CAZVRW010000054.1:0-17932 GCA_964630265.1 uncultured Rhodospirillaceae bacterium | reverse complement strand
CTGGCTCTGTCCCGCTGGCCCTGTCCCGCTGGCGGTGTCGGGCCATCGCGGTGTCGGGCGATCGCGGTGTCGGGCGATCGGGCGCGCCAGACGGCACGAACAGGACGGCACGATCAAGGCTGAAGCAACAAGACGGCACGACAGAGTGCAAGACGACTGCACGAAAGGCTGAGCGAATGGTCCGTGCCGTCTCACGGAAGGCCGACCCGCTGGTCGGCGAGGTGCAAGTTCCCGGCGACAAGTCGATCTCGCACCGGGCGGTCATGCTGGGCGCGTGCGCCGTCGGGGAAACGCGCGTCCGCGGCCTCCTCGATTCCGCGGACGTGCTGGCGACCGTCGCGGCGATGCGCCGCCTGGGTGCCGATATCGTTCAGGCCGGTACCGAGTGGACGATCCACGGGCGCGGCGTCGGCGGGTTGAGCGAAGCGAGCCAAGTGGTCGACATGGGCAACTCCGGTACCTCCACGCGTCTCGCCATCGGCCTCGTCGCCGCCCACCCGTTCACCACCGTGTTCACCGGCGATGCGTCGCTGCGGCGGCGGCCGATGCGGCGCATCATCGACCCGCTGTCGCGCATGGGGGCGACGTTCGCGGCGCGGACGGGCGACCTGCTGCCGGTGACGGTGCATGGGCGCGACGATCTGGTGCCGATCACCTACCGGCTGCCGGTGGCCTCGGCACAGATCAAGTCGGCGATTCTGTTGGCCGGCCTGAACACGGCGGGAACGACCACCGTGATCGAGCCGGAACCGACGCGCGACCATACCGAGCGGATGCTCCGCCGGTTCGGCGCGACCGTGCATGTCGAGGCGGCGGACGCGGGGGAACGGGCGATCAGCCTCGTCGGGCGCCCCGAACTGGCGGGCTGCGCCATCGACGTGCCGGCGGATGTCTCGTCGGCGGCGTTCCTCATCGTTGCCGCCCTGCTCGTGCCGGGGTCCAGTCTCCGCATCATCGGCGTCGGCGACAATCCTCTGAGAACGGCGCTGCTGCCCGTGCTGCGGGCGATGGGCGGCGACATCGTCCAGCGCGACCAGCGCGTCGTCGGCGGCGAGCCGATCGCCGACATCGAGGTGAAAGCCTCCGAGCTTCGGGGCATCGACGTGCCGCCCGACCTGGTGCCTGGCCTGATCGACGAGTTCCCGATTCTCGCCGTCGCCGCCGCCTGCGCCGCCGGCGACACCCGGCTCAACGGCCTCGCCGAACTGCGCGTGAAGGAGAGCGATCGGCTGGCGGCGATGGCGCGCGGCCTCGCCGCCTGCGGCGTTCCCATCGAGGAGGGGCCCGACTGGCTGCGGCTGCGGGGTACGGGCACGCCGCCGGCGGGCGGTGCGGCGATCGCCGTCGCCCTCGATCATCGCATCGCCATGGCGTTCCTCGTTCTCGGCGCGGTGACCGGTGCACCGGTGACGATCGACGACGCCTCCACCATCGCCACGAGCTTCCCCGGCTTCGTCGACATCGCCCGGGGGCTGGGCCTCCGCATCGCGGTGGGGGAGGCTGCGTGAGCGAAACGCCCATGGTCATCGCCGTCGACGGGCCGGCCGCATCGGGCAAGGGCACCCTGGCGCGCCGGCTCGCCGACCATTTGGGCTTCGCCTATCTGGATACCGGCCTGCTCTATCGGGCGGTGGGCGCCCGGCTGCTCGATGACAACGAAGACATGGCGAGCGAGGATGCCGCTGTCCGCGCTGCCGAGGCGATCCAGGCCGCCGACCTGAAGCGCGGTGAGCTGCGCACCGACACCGTCGCGGTGGCGGCGTCGCGCGTCGCCGCCATGCCGGGGGTGCGCCGCGCGCTGCTCGACTTCCAGCGCCGCTTCGCCCAGGCGCCGCCCGACGGGGCATCGGGCGCCGTGCTCGACGGTCGCGATATCGGCTCCGTGGTGTGCCCGAACGCCACGGTGAAACTTTTTGTCACCGCCGCGGAAGACGTGCGGGCGCAGCGGCGGCTTCGAGAGTTGCAGGGAAGGGGCGTCGAAGCTATACATGAGGGTGTTCTGCGCGACCTGCGGGAACGGGATAGTCGGGATGCGTCCCGGGCGGTTGCTCCGCTGAGGCCTGCCGAGGACGCCATCATCATCGACACGTCCCTTCTCGACCCGGACGGCGTGTTCGACGCCGCGCTTTCGGCGATCCGGTCGCGGTATCAGGCCGCGGAGCAACCACGGACCCGATCAAAACGCTCATGACGGGTGCAGGAAACGACCTCGTGTGAACCCCGCCGTGTCGGGCGGCCGTCGCCGTCCGACGCTGACAGTCAACCAAAAGGACAACGCAGACTTATGGTACAATCCACCGACACTTCAGTCATCGAACCCGCCGGGCAGGCGGGTGGCGAGAGCTTCGCGGCAATGCTCGACAGCTCGCTCGGCGAGAGTTTCGAAGGTCAGGTTCTGAAGGGAACCGTCGTCAAGATCGAGAACGACATTGCCGTCATCGATGTGGGCCTGAAGTCGGAAGGCCGGGTCGCGTTGAAAGAATTCGCGCCGCCGGGGCGGGCCGCGGAACTGTCGCCCGGAGAGGTGGTCGATGTCTTCGTCGAGCGCTACGAGGACAAGGACGGCACCGTCATTCTGAGCCGGGAGAAGGCCCGCCGCGAGGAGGCGTGGACCCAGCTCGAACTCGCGTTCAAGAACAACGAGCGCGTCACCGGCACGATTTTCGGGCGGGTCAAGGGCGGGTTCATCGTCGATCTGTCGGGCGCCGTGGCGTTCCTGCCCGGAAGCCAGGTCGACATTCGGCCGGTGCGCGACGTCGGGCCGCTGATGAACATGCCGCAGCCGTTCCAGATTCTGAAGATGGACCGCAGCCGCAACAACATCGTCGTCTCGCGCCGGGCGGTCCTGGAGGAAACCCGCGCCGAGGCCCGCTCCGAGCTCATCGCCAATCTCAAGGAAGGTCAGATCCTCGAAGGCGTCGTCAAGAACATCACCGACTACGGCGCCTTCATCGATCTCGGCGGCGTCGACGGCCTGCTGCACGTCACCGACATCTCCTGGCGACGCATCAATCATCCGAGCGAGGCCCTGCAGATCGGGCAGACGGTCAACGTCCAGGTGATCCGGTTCAACCCGGAGACCCAGCGGATTTCCCTCGGCATGAAACAGCTGGAGGAGGACCCCTGGTCGGGTGTCGAGATCAAGTACCCCGTCGGCGCCAAGTTCACCGGCCGCGTGACCAACATTACCGACTACGGCGCGTTCGTCGAGCTGGAGCCGGGTGTCGAAGGGCTGGTGCACGTCTCTGAGATGAGCTGGACCAAGAAGAACGTGCATCCCGGCAAGATCGTCTCCACCAGCCAGGAGGTTCAGGTCGCCATCCTCGACGTCGACCCCGACAAGCGACGCATCAGCCTCGGCCTGAAACAGTGCATGGCGAACCCCTGGGATGATTTCCTCGAGAAGCATCCGGTCGGCTCGGAGCTGGAGGGCGAGGTCAAGAACATCACCGAGTTCGGCCTGTTCCTCGGCCTCGGCGGCGAAATCGACGGCATGGTGCACCTCTCCGACCTGTCCTGGAGCAAGGCGGGGGAGGAGGCCCTGAACGATTTCAAGAAGGGCGACATGGTGCGGGTCAAGGTCCTCGATGTCGATGTCGACAAGGAGCGCATCAGCCTCGGCGTCAAGCAGCTGCAGGAGGACGGCTTCGAGACCGGCATCGCCAGCCTCAACAAGGGGCAGGTCGTCACCTGCACCGTCACCAGCGTCGTCGACGCCGGCATCGAGGTGCAGGTGGCCGAGGGCGTCACCGGCTTCATCCGCAAGGCCGAGTTGTCCCGCGAACGCAGCGAGCAGCGGCCCGACCGGTTTGCCCCCGGCGAAAAGATCGATGCCAAGGTCGTGCAGATCGATCGTGGCGGCCGGCGGGTCGTGCTGTCGATCAAGGCGCGCGAGGTCGACGAGGAGAAGAAGGCTGTCGCCGAGTATGGCTCGACCGACGCCGGCGCCAGTCTCGGCGAAATTCTCGGTGCGGCGATCCGCGAAAAGCGGGAAGCTGCGGCGAGGGCCGAGCGCGAGGCGACGGCGAAGTCTGCCGGCAAGGGGACCGCGGCGACCAGTGATCCATCCTCGGACTCGGACGACACGGCATCGACTGCCGACGACCAGACATGAGGCCGATGCGGCGTCGTTGACGGCGCAGCCGGGGAGGCTGAAGCGTGGCCAGCGTTGAGGCCGACCTGCTCGCCGATCGGCGGCGGTTGAAGCGGCGCCTGCGGCTTTGGCAGGTGCTCGGGCTGGCCGCCCTGATCGGGCTGGCGTTGCTCGGCGGCGACGGGTTTGGCCTCAGGGGGGATCGACCGCACATCGCGCGGCTGACCGTCAGTGGCGTCATCGTCGATGACATCGATCGCGCCGAGGCGCTGTCGCGGCTCGCCGAGGATGACAACGTCAAGGCGCTGATCGTCCGCATCGACAGCCCCGGCGGCACCGTCGTCGGTGGCGAGGACCTTTATAAGCAGCTGCGGGCCGTCGCCGAGGACAAGCCGGTCGCCGCCGTGATGCGCGAGATCGCCACCTCGGCGGCCTACATGGTGGCCCTGGGATCGGACCGCATCGTCGCGCGGGAGGGCTCGATCACCGGCTCCATCGGCGTCATCGTGCAAACCACCGACATCACCGAACTGCTGGAGTCGATCGGCGTCAAGCCCGAGGCGATCAAGAGTTCTCCCCTGAAGGCACAACCGAACCCCCTGGAGCCGCTGACCCCGGAGGCCCGCGAGGCGGTGCAGGCGCTGATCACCGATATCTACGACATGTTCGTGGCCCTGGTCGCCGAGCGGCGGGGACTGACGCCCGAAAAGGCGCGCGGGCTCGCCGACGGCCGGGTGTTCACCGGCCGGCGGGCTCTGGACTTGGGCCTGATCGATGCGCTGGGTGGCGAGACCGAGGCGCGACAGTGGCTGATCGACGCCCATGACCTCGACCCCGACCTGGAAATCCGCTCCGTGGCCATCGACTCGCGCCGCTCCCTCACCGGGTGGTTTCTGGAGACCTGGGGAAAAATGATTGTTCCAGAACGGCTTAGGGTTGACGGTCTGGTCGCCGTCTGGCACCCTGGACGTCTCGGGGAGTGAAGGAGGCGGACAACGATGACCAAGTCCGAGTTGATATCGCGCCTTGCGGAGGCCAACCCGCATCTGTATCAGCGGGATGTCGAGCGCATCGTTACCACCGTGTTCGACGAGGTGGCGGCGGCGTTGGCACGTGGCGATCGGGTCGAGCTGCGCGGCTTTGGAGCGTTTTCGATCAAGGAGCGCGGATCCCGGCTGGGCCGTAATCCGCGAACCGGTGAGGCGGTGGATGTGTCCGCCAAGTTCGTCCCCTACTTCAAGACGGGCAAGCAACTCCGGGAACGGTTGAACACGGAACTCTGACCGCCGCGGCGGCATGTCGCCATGGGGAGAAGGTGAGGAAATGGCCGTGAAAATCGTCAGCTACGCTTTGATCACGGTGTTGACGGTGGCCATCATCGTCTTCACCGTCATCAACACCAGTCCGGTCGCCGTCGACCTGTGGCCCCTGCTGTCGGGGACCGTCGACCTGCCGTTGACGGTGGTCGTCTTCGCCGGCATCTTCTCCGGGCTGCTGGTCGGCTTCATCGTCAGCTGGTTCATCGGCGGCCGTACCCGGCGCCGCGCCCGCGCCTTGCAGCGTCGCATCGAGAGCGATCAGCGCGACCTGGCGATGCTGCGAAGGCAACTGGCCAAATTCGAGGCCGCCGAACGGGACGCCAGGATTCCGTTGCCGCCCGCCAACGCCGCCTAGATTTTCGTGCGCGTCTACACAGCGCTGGATCACGCCCTCGCCGAAGGCTTCCGACACGGGTGCGCACACGCCGCGGACGCGGTCGGTGCGGCCTGAGCGATGGCGGTCGATGTCAAGATCTGCGGCCTCAAGACCCGCGACGGTCTCGATGCCGCCGTGACCGCGGGCGCCCGGTTCGTCGGCTTCGTGTTCTTTCGGCGCTCGCCGCGCTACATCGCCCCTGTCGAGGCCGGCGCGCTCGCCCCCACCGTTCCGAGCCACGTCTGGCGCGTCGGTCTCGTCGTTGATGCCGACGACAGTGGGCTCGCCGAGGTGGTCGCAAAGGCCCACGTCACCGTTCTGCAGTTGCATGGCGCGGAGTCGCCCGAGCGGGTGGCGGACATCCGCGCGCGTTTCGGCGTCCCCGTCATCAAGGCCATCGCCCTCGGCGCGCCGGCTGATCTCGACCGGGCACGGGCCTACGAAGCGGTCGCCGATTGGCTGCTGTTCGATGCGCCGCCGCCGTTGCGGGCGACCCGACCGGGCGGCAACGCCGCGGCGTTCGACTGGACGCTGCTGCACGCCCGCGCATGGGCTTGTCCCTGGATCCTGGCGGGGGGTCTCACGGCCGCGAACGTCGCCGCCGCGGTCGCCGCGACGGGGGCCTCCACCGTCGACGTGTCCTCCGGCGTCGAGCGCGAGCCGGGGGTCAAGAGCCCGGCGCTGATCTCCGCGTTTCTCGAGGCGGCCGCGCGCGCCGGACGCGGCTGATTGCCACCTGGAACCGGCCGGTGGCGCGTGCTAGATCTTCGGGCTTTCGGCGACCGTTACGCAACGAAAGGATGAGACGTCGGTGAGTTTCCAGTCCGTTGAACGCCCCAACAGCTACCGCGGCGGCCCCGACACGAACGGCCATTTCGGCATCTACGGCGGCCGCTACGTCGCCGAGACTCTGATGCCGCTGATCCTCCGCCTCGACCAGGCATACCAGGACGCGGCGGCCGATCCCGAGTTCCGCTACGAGTTCGAGCAATTTCTGGAGCACTATGTTGGGCGCCCCAGCCCGCTTTACTTTGCCGAACGTCTCACCGAACACTTCGGCGGCGCGAAGATCTATTTCAAGCGGGACGAGCTCAACCACACGGGCGCGCACAAGATCAACAACACCCTCGGCCAGATCCTGCTCGCCAGGCGCATGGGCGCCAAGCGGGTGATCGCCGAGACCGGCGCCGGCCAGCACGGCGTGGCGACGGCGACGGTCTGCGCGCGCTTCGGCATCGGCTGCGAGATCTACATGGGGGCGACCGACATCGAGCGGCAATCGCCCAACGTCTTCCGCATGAAGCTGCTGGGCGCGACGGTGAAGCCGGTGACCAGCGGCTCCGGCACGTTGAAGGACGCCATGAACGAGGCGCTCAGGGACTGGGTCGCCAACGTCGAGGACACCTATTACCTGATCGGCACGACGGCGGGACCGCACCCCTATCCCAAGATGGTCCGCGATTTTCAGTCGGTCATCGGCCGCGAGGCACGGGCGCAGATGCTGGAACGGGAGGGCCGGTTGCCCGACACGCTGGTCGCCTGCATTGGCGGCGGCTCCAACGCCCTCGGTCTGTTTCACCCGTTCCTCGATGACCCGGATCTCCGCTTCATCGGCGTCGAGGCGGGCGGCCACGGCATCGAGACGGGGGAGCATTGCGCATCGCTCTCGGCAGGGCGGCCGGGCGTGCTGCACGGCAACCGCACCTATCTGCTGCAGGACGACGACGGCCAGATCATCGAGGGGCACTCGCTGGCCGCCGGTCTCGACTATCCGGGGGTCGGGCCCGAGCACGCCTGGCTGAGAGACAGTGGTCGCGTCGAGTACGTGGCGGTCGGCGACGCCGCGGCGCTGGAGGCCTTCTCCTTGTGCTCGCGGCTGGAGGGCATCATTCCGGCGCTGGAGCCGTCGCACGCGCTCGCCCATGTGGGCCGGATGGCGCCGGCGCTGCCGGCCGAGCACATCATCCTGATGAACATGTGCGGTCGTGGCGACAAGGACGTCTTCACGGTGGCCTCCCAACTCAGGGTCGACCTGTGAGCCAAGGCAACCGCATCGCCCGGCGGTTCGCCGAGCTTCGCGCCGCCCGTCGATCGGGGCTCGTCGTTTTTCTGACCGCCGGCGATCCGACGCCGGAGGTCTCGCTCGAGCTGTTACTGCGCATGCCCGACGCCGGCGCCGACGTCATCGAGCTCGGGGTGCCGTTCAGCGATCCGATGGCCGACGGCCCGGCGATCCAGGCGGCCTCCCTGCGCGCCCTGAGGCAGGGGCAGACCCTCGCCCGCACGCTCGATCAAGTCGCCCGCTTCCGCGAGGTCGACCCGACGACCCCGCTCATTCTGTTCGGCTATTACAATCCGATCCTCGCCTACGGCGTCCAGCGATTCACCGTCGACGCGCGGGAGGCCGGGGTCGATGGCCTCATCGTCGTCGACCTGCCGCCGGAGGAGATGGCCGAGCTGCGCGATCCGGCGACGGCCGCCGGCCTCGACATGGTGCTGCTGGTGGCGCCGACCACCGACGACGCCCGCCTCGATGCCATTGCCGGCCAGGCGCAGGGGTTCCTCTATTCGGTGGCGATCACCGGCATCACCGGCACGCGATCGGCGACGGCCGAGGAGATCGAGCGGCAGGTCAGGCGAATCCGGGCGCGAACCCCGTTGCCGGTCGCCGTCGGTTTCGGCATCAAGACGCCGGCGCAGGCGGCGACGGTGGCCGGTGCCGCCGATGCGGCGGTGGTCGGCTCGGCCCTGGTGTCGACGATCGCCGCACACGTCGGCGAGGACGGCCGGCCGAACCCGTCCCTGGTTGCCGATGCCGTGGCGTTCGTGCGCCGGCTGGCCGAGGCCGTCGCCGCGGCACCCGTTCGGGATTGATGCCGGGATGAGCTGGCTTTCCGATTTCGTCGGTCCCCGCCTCCGCGAGATCGTCGGTGCCGAGCACGAAGACGAGGATCTCGGTACATGCCGGGGGTGTGGCTTCGCGTTTTCGCCGGAACGGCTCCAGGCCGACCTGGGCATTTGTCCGCGCTGCGGACATGTCAATCCGCTACGACCGGAGCAGCGGTTCGCGGCGCTGTTCGACGACGGGCGCTACGAGGCGGTGGCCGACCCCGAGACCACCAGCGACGTTCTCAAATTCCGGGATGCGCGCCGCTACACCGACCGCCTGAAGGAAGCCCAGGCGCGCACCGCGGGTCGGGACTCGCTGGCCGTCGGGCGCGGTACGGCCGCCGGCAACGACGTGGTGGCCGCCTGCGTCGACCCCGCGTTCCTCGGCGGCAGTCTCGGCGTGCAGGCCGGCGCGGCGCTCGCCCGGGCGGCGCGACTGGCGACGCTGCAGCACGCGCCGTTGATCGTCTTTGCCGGACCGGACGCCCTCCGCGCCCAGGAAGGACTGCTGGCGCCGGCGCAGGCCTGCCGGGTGCTGCCGGCGCTTCGCGACCTGGCGAAGGTGGGCATGCCGGTGATCACGGTGGTGGTCGCCGGGCATGCGGCCTCGACCCTGCCGTTGGTCGCGGCGTTCGGCGACATCGTGATTCGTGAGGTGCCTGCAGGTCCCGAGGAGCCGGCCGGGCGCGAGGCGCCGGGAAACCCCCAGGCTCCCGCCGGGCACAAGGTGCCGGCACACCCCGAGGCTCCGGCCGGGCACGAGGTGCCGGCAAACCCCGAGGCTCTTGCGGGGCGGGAGGTGCTGGCAGGCCATGCGCATCCTGGCGATTCACCGGTGATGGTCGGCGATCTGCTGGTCCCCCGCCGAGAGCTGACGCCGGTGCTGCACCGCCTGGTCGATCTCACCGTCAATCGCCGGGCGCCGGCGCCGGTGTTCTCCCTGCATCCGGCCGGCGCCGAGCCGGGACAAGACCCGGCGGCGGAGGTGCGTCCGGGCGCAGATGTCGTGGGTCACGCCGCTGACCATTGATGCTCTGTTGCGGCGCCTGGAGCGCCTGCATCCGCGATCGATCGACCTGTCCCTGGACCGCGTCGCCAGCCTCATGGGCCGGCTGGGTGACCCGCAGGATCGGCTGCCGGCCGTCGTCCACGTCGCCGGCACCAACGGCAAGGGCTCCACCATCGCCTTCCTGCGCGCAATCCTGGAAGCGCACGGCCGGCGGGTCCACGTCTACACGTCGCCGCACCTCGTCCGCTTCAATGAGCGCATCGTCCTTGCCGGCGCCGAGATCGACGATGATACCCTCATCGCCCTGCTCGAGGACTGCGAGGCCGCCAACGCCGGCGCGCCGATCACCTTCTTCGAGGTCACCACCGCCGCGGCGTTCCTGGCGTTTTCCCGCGTTCCAGCCGATGTCCTGCTGCTGGAGACCGGCCTCGGTGGCCGGCTGGACGCCACCAACCTGGTGCGGCGGCCCGCCGTCACCGTGCTGACACCGATCGCCCTCGATCATCAATCCTACCTCGGCGCAACGCTTGCCGCGATCGCGGCGGAGAAGGCAGGCATCCTGAAGCCCGGCGTGGTCTGCGTGTCGGCGGGACAGGCGCCGGAGGCGCGTGCGGTGATCGAGGCGCGGGCGGCCGACCTGGGCGCGACCGTCCTTCTCGGGGATCGCGATTGGCGGATCGAGCAAACCCCGCGCGGCCCGGTCTTCGCCAACGGTCGGGGGCGGCGCGAGCTCCCCGCACCGGCGCTCACCGGTGCCTTTCAGGTTGGCAATGCCGGACTCGCCACCGCGGTCGCCGAGCAGCTGCTCGCGGCAGACCTCGATCCCGAACGCTTGGCGCAGGGCATCGCCACGGCGCGTTGGCCCGGACGCCTGCAGCGGCTGCCCGGCGGCGCGCTGGCCGCCCAAGTCCCCGCCGACTGGGAGGTCTGGATCGACGGCGGCCACAATCCGGCGGCCGCCGTCGCCCTGGCCGAGCATCTCGGCGGCTGGGCGGACCGTCCGGTCATTCTCATCGTCGGTATGCTGCAGACCAAGGATGCCGGTGGCTTCCTCGGGACCGTCGCCCCGCGGGCCGAACTGATCCTGACGGTGCCGGTGCCCGAGACCGCCTCGGGCGTTTCAGCCGAGGCATTGCAAGAGCTCGCCGCCTCCCTTGGGCATGGCGCGGAGGCGTGTGCCGACGTCGCCGCGGCGCTGCAGCGTGCGCACGACCGCGTCACCGCGGCATCGCGGGTGCTGATCTGCGGCTCGTTGTATCTGATTGGCAGCGTGTTGCGGGCCAACCGGTCGCCGGAGAGCGGCGGCGCTTAGTGGCTCGATATGATTGGATGCGTCCCATCCGTCGGCATAGGGTCCAGGGCGGCCAGCGCCCTCCGGGCAGCTAGGCCTCTAGGCCGGCACCCGACAGCCCCGACCTACAGGACGGATTCGACCCATTCGAACAGCTTGCCCTGCGGCAGCGCGCCGATCTTCGTTGCCGCCACCTGTCCATCCTTGAACAGCATCAGGGTCGGGATGCCCCGGACGCCATACTTCGAGGGGGTCATCGGGTTTTCATCGATGTTGAGTTTCGCGATGGTCACGCGGTCCCCCAGTTCGCTGTCGAGCGCTTCCAGGGACGGCGCGATCTGCTTGCAGGGACCGCACCATTCCGCCCAGAAATCGACGAGCACGGGCTTGTCGGCCTTCAGGACGTCGGTGTCGAACGAGCTGTCGGTAATGGTTTTTGGCATTGTTCCGGTCCCAGATGGCGGCCCTGCCGTGAACACGGCGTCCGTTTCAGAAGGTTGGGCGAATGTATGGGCGGCATCCGGTGCCGTCAAGCCAACGCCGGTCCACCACCTTCGAGCGACGATCGGGCGCCGGGGCCATGAACGAGCAACATCGGCCGCCGGAGGCCATCCGGGCCATGGATCTCCAGGATGTGGATGCGGTCCGCCAGATTCGCGAAACCGGCCATCCCGTCGACGCGGCGGCGCCGTCACTACGCTCGTAAGGACGGGCCGAACCGCCGCAGGGGCTCAGCCCTCGCGCCAGTGGGGCGGGTAGGTGCGGTCGTAGCCCGGCAGACTCTCGACGCGGGCGGCCCAGGCGGCGACGGCCGGCCAGCGTTCGCGCCAGCCGTCCATGTCGATGCCGAGGTCGCGAACGGCATCGCGCGTGCCCACCCGAAAGACCAGCGCTAGCGACGGCCAAGTGACGAGATCGGCGGCGCTCACGGTGTCGCCGGCGAGCCACGGCCGCTCGCGCAGGTCGGTGACCAGCCGCGCCAGCTCGCCCTCCAGTTCGCGTGCGCCCTCGCGCATCGACTCGGCGTCCCGATCGACGGTGCCCATGAACACCGGGCGGACCATCCGGTTCGCCGCTGGCGCCAGATAGAAGGCGTGGTCGGCGACGCCCTTCCAGATGCGCCCCGTCTCTTCGGCGGTGCGTCCGAACAGCGGCGGCTCCGGGTGCTTCTTTTCCAGGTACGCGAGAATCGCCAGCGATTCCGAGAGCGTGTAGTCGCCGTCGCGAATCGCCGGCACCTTGCCGCGCGGACTGATGGCGAGGAATTCCTCCCGCTTGTGCTCGCCCGCCGAGAACGACAGGAGCCGCGATTGGTAGGGGAGCCCCTTGACCTCAAGTGCCAGCAGAACGCTCCAGGCGAACGGACTGCCGCTGCCCCAGTAGACCTCGATGGTCATGGCGTACCTCCCACCTCGTCGTTGACCGTGAGGATGTGGCTCCGCGGCCGAGGGGCGGCAAGGGCAGGGCGGCCCGCCGACGATCGACGGCCCGGGGGCCGGCTTGCCTTCCGGCACGTCGCGACGTAGCCTGTGGCCATCAGCAACGCGGGGTGGCGGGCCCGAGGGGTGCCGCCCGGAAGGTCCGACGGCATGGACGGACGACGGAGCGCGATCCTGCGGCATGGTTGGCGCCGGGTGCTGGCGCGGGCGGCGCTGCTGCTGACCGTCGCGGTCTCCGGGATGCTCACCGGGATGCTCACTGGGTCCCTCACCGGGCCGCCGGCCGCGTCGGCGCACCCGCACGTCTGGATCGATGCCGTCGCCGAGCTGCTGTTCGATGACGCGCAGCGGCTCCGGGGGGTGCGCGTCTATTGGGCGTTCGACGAGATGTACAGCGCCTTCGCCACGGAAGGGCTGGACGTCGACGGCGACGGCACGGTATCGCCGGAAGAACTGGCGCCGCTGGCGGCGACCAATGTTCGCGAACTCGGCGCGTGGGGCTATTTCACGGTGGTGGAGGTCGACGGCCGGCCCGTCAATTTCGGCGAAGTGCGGGAATTCGGCATGCGCTCGGTCAGCGGCCGGCTGGCCATGTGGATGCACCTGCCGCTCGCCGCGCCGGTGGATCCCCGCACCGCCGACGTCGCCATCGCCCTGTACGACCCCAGCTTCTACATCGCCATCGACCTGGTGCGGAACCAGCCGGTGCGTGTCAACGGCACCATGCCGAGCGCTTGCGCCTATGCCGTGGTCGAGCCGGAGGAAACGGGTGAGGACTTGCAGATGCAGCCCGAGAGCTTTTTCCAAACCCTCGATCCCGCCAGCGGCCGCGCCGCCGCTTTCGCGCAGTCGATCCGGCTGAGGTGTCGGCCGGCCGGCTGAATCGATGGCGAGAGCGCTGCTTCCGATTCTTCTGCTGCTGCTGGTCGTTGCCGCGGCGGCGCCGCGCGCGGCCGAGGGTGAACCGCCGCTGCCGCTGGACTCTCTCTTCGCGCCGCCGACCGAGGACTCGGCGCCGCTCATCGCTGCGCCGTCTGCCGCTGCGCCGTCTGCCGTCGCGCCATCCGCATCGCTGTCGTCGTCGCCGCCGTCCAGAAGCCTCGTCGCCGCCATCCAAGATCAGCAGCGCTCGCTTTATCAGGGGCTGGCGGCAGCACTGCGCGCCGTCAAGGCGGAGCACTCGGCGGCGGCGGTGGCGGGGCTGGTTGTGCTCAGTTTTCTCTACGGCATCTTTCATGCGGCCGGGCCGGGGCACGGCAAGGCGGTGATCTCGGCCTATCTCCTGGCCAACGAACGCGCGGTCAGGCGTGGCATCGGCCTGTCGTTCGCCGCCGCCCTGGCGCAGGCGGCCACCGCGATCCTGCTGGTCACCGCCATCCTGTTCGCCTTGCAGGGGGCGGGGATCGCCACCCGGGACTCGCTCGACACCATGGCCGCAATCAGCGCCACGATGATCGTCGCCATCGGGGCGTGGATGCTGGTGGCGAGTCTGCGCGGCCTGGTTCGCGACGCCCGCGCGCACGCCCCTGCGCCGCCGCAGGGCGGCAGCACTCACGCCCCTGCGCCGCCGCAGGGCGGCAGCACTCACGACCACCCTGCGCCGCCGCAGGGCGGCAGCACTCACGACCACCCTGCGCCGCCGCAGGGCGGCTGCGGGCACCACCACCATGTGGCGC
The DNA here is from genome assembly GCA_964630265.1 of uncultured Rhodospirillaceae bacterium. Classification (GTDB taxonomy): domain Bacteria; phylum Pseudomonadota; class Alphaproteobacteria; order Rhodospirillales; family Defluviicoccaceae; genus CAZBWP01. The sequence goes on along the minus strand of CAZVRW010000054.1, from coordinate 3,840 downwards.
CGCCGAGCGGGCCCGGCCGCGTCGGCTGGCTCGGTACCGGCGCCATCGTCGCCGCCATCGGCATCCGGCCGTGCAGCGGTGCCATTTTCGTGCTGCTGTTCGCCAACACCATCGGCCTCTACGCCGCCGGCGTGGTGTCGACCCTGGCGATGGCGCTCGGCACCGCGATCACCGTCTCCGCGCTCGCCGTTCTGACCCTGTGGTCGAAGCGGGCGGCGCTGCGCCTGGCCGGCGTCCGCGCCGGCTGGCTCGCCCGGATCTACCGGGCGTTCGGCGTCCTCGGTGCGGTCGCCATCCTCGGGCTCGGCCTCCTGCTGCTGCTGGCGACGACGGCTCCGGAGAGCCCGTTCCCCGCCTGACGGCGCGCCGCGGCGCCGCCTACGGGGAGCTCCGGTAGATGGTCAGCCGCAGCCGCCGGCCGTTGGAGTAGTTCAGGCCACGGACCTCGGCCAGCGCCTCCACCTGGAGATCGTGCGCGGCGAGCGCCGCCTGGAACGTGTCCGCTTGGCGATCGTCGATGACGACCACGGCGTCGGGATGCACCAGCAAGTGCTCGGCGGCCTCGGCGCCGCTGTTGGCGAGCAAGGTGTCGGTGCCGAGCAGGAACACCGCCGACGGTTCGGCGTACCCGGCGATGGCGATGGCGGCGTCGCGATCGGGCGCGACCTCGGCCAGCGTCGCGGCGATCTCGCGGCTGACCCAGACCGCGTCGAGCCGCGGCAGCACCCACTGCAACGTCGCCGTCATGGTGACGCCGCCCAGTGCCAGGGCGACCAGGGTGGCGCGGACGACCTGGCCGTGCCAAGCGAGCCAGAGGCCGGCCGCCGAGGTGGCCAAACCGGCCGCCGCAGGGATGAGCGACCACGCCGTCGGCCCGTCGCCGAGCCAGATCGGCCCGGCGATGGCGGCGACGGCCAGCGCCACGCCCGGCAGCGCCCACAGCACCTGCAACGCCTTGACCCACAGCGCCGAGAAGTCGACCCGGCGCTCTCCGGCCAGGGTCAGCACCGCCGCCGCGGTCAGCAGGGCGAGCGCCGGGTAAAGTGGCAGCGTGTAGTGCGGCAGCTTGGTCGGCACCGCCTCGAAGACGATCCATGCCGGCACCAGCCAGGCGAGGCAAAAGCGGTCGCCGGGCACGATGCGGTTCCGCACCGCGTGCCACAGCGCCGGCCACGCATAGAGGGAGCCGGGCCAGAAGGTCAGCAGCAGCAGCAGCGCGAAATAGCCGGGCGGCGCGCCATGCGACTCCTGGCCGGAGAGTAGCTTGGCACCCAGGTCGACGCCCAGCGACTCGCGGTAGAACGCGCCGTCCGTGACCAGCCCGATGGCGATGAACCACGGCAGCACCAGTACCAGCAGCAGCGGCACGCCCAGGCGCGGCCGAAGCCCCCGGAACCACGACCGGTCGCGGTCGGCAAGAACGAGCGCCAACGCGGTCAGCAGCGCGACGAACGGCGCGATCGGCCCCTTGACCAGGATACCGGCGGCGATTGCGATCCAGAAGCCCAGGGCGAGGGCGAGGGGCAGCCCGGCCGGCCCGGCGCGTGCGGTCATGTAGAGGCGCGCCAACACCGCTTGCGCCGCGACGACGGTGACCAGCAGCGCCGCATCGGTGGTGGCGAGATGCGCCTGCACGACGAGGAGCAGCGAGCCGGCGAGCAGCGCCGCGCCGAGCAGCGCCGTCCGCCGGTCGAACAGTCGAGATCCCAGCGTAAAGGTCAGCAGCACCGCCGCCCAGGCGGCGAGAAGCGAGGGGATACGGTAGACCCAGATCGTCGTGCGCTGGTCCTCGGCGGCGATGGTCGCCGCCGCCACCTGCAACCAGTGGATGCCGACCGGTTTCTTGTAGCGGGCCTCGTCCTGGAAGCGGATGTCGACGACGTCGCCGGTCTCCAGCATCTGCTTGGTCGCCTGGACGTAGCGGCCCTCGTCCCGGTCGGTCGCGGGCAGGCTCGCCAGCCCCGGCGCGAACAGCGCGAGGCAGAGGGCGGTGAGCAGCAGATAGGGACGCAGACCATGGAGCATCGGGGGGCATTCCTGTCGAGACCGGAGGCGGACGGATGGTCGCTGCGCCCGTTATCCCGACGCCCAGGCGCCGAGTCCAGGGCGAGCGCACCGGCTGTGGGCGTGCGCGAAGATGGTTGACCTGGGCGGGGTGGCGCGGCAACGGTGCGCATCGGACCGGCGGCGTGCGGCATCGCCCGTCGGCCTCTTCGGGAGGAGACATCCATGAGCTTCACGATCATCGAACAGGCGCCGGCGCGCCTCAACCGCTCGGAACTGGCGGTGCCCGGCTCCAACCCGTCGTTCATCGAAAAGGCGACCAAGAGTCCCGCCGACGTGGTCTTCCTCGACCTGGAGGATGCCGTCGCGCCGGACGAGAAGGTGCAAGCGCGGAAGAACGTCGTCGCCGCGCTCAACGATCTGGACTGGGGCCGGCGCACCCTCTCGGTGCGAATCAACGGACTGGACACCCAGTACATGTACCGCGACGTCGTCGACGTGCTGGAGCAGGGCGGCGAGCGCCTCGACCTGATCATGATCCCCAAGGTCGGCACGGCGGCGGACATCTACGCCGTCGACATGCTGGTGACGCAGATCGAGCAGGCGACGGGCCGTGGCAAGCGCATCGGCTTCGAGTTGATCATCGAGACCGCGCTCGGCATGCAGAACATCAACGCCATCGCCGCCGCGAGCCCGCGCATCGAGAGCCTGCACTTCGGCGTCGCCGACTATTCCGCCTCGACGCGGGCCAGGACCACGGTGATGGGCGGCCCGCACCCGGAGTACCACGTGCTCACCGACCCGGACGCCGAAGGCCGGCGCGAGGTGCACTGGGGCGACATGTGGCACTACGCCATCTCGCGCCTGGTGGTGGCGGCGCGGGCCAACGGGCTCCGGCCGCTGGACGGGCCGTTCGGCGACTTCAACGATGCCGACGGCTTCCGCGCCCAGGCGAGGCGCGCCGCCGTGCTCGGCTGCGAGGGCAAGTGGGCGATCCATCCGAGCCAGGTGGAATTGGCCAATGCCGTGTTCACGCCCACCGAGGCCGAGGTGACCAAGGCGCAACGGATCCTGGAGGCCATGGACGAGGCGCAGAAGGCCGGCGCCGGCGCCGTCGCCCTCGATGGCCGACTGATCGACATCGCCTCCATCAAGCAGGCGGAGAACCTGGTCCGCAAGGCCCAGCAGATCGCCGGCTGACGGAACGCGGGGTGGGGGCGGGGGACGGCTCCGGATCAGATGTCGGTCAGAAAAAGCGGGGTGCTGATCGGCTCCGGACGCGGTATTTTCGGCTAACGTGTTGATATGGATGGTGTTTGCCGCTCGGCGCCGGGCCAAACGTCGGGAAATGTCGGAAAAAGTAGGAAAATGTAGGAAAATGTAGCCTTTTGTAGGATTTTTCCGGCCGATGCCGTGGCCGGCGCGCCGTTTCGCATCCATCCGGGTACTCACGCCAGATACCGCGAGGCCGCCCCCGGTCAAGCCGCCCCCCGGCTGCCGCCGCATACCACGGTCGTCATTGCGAGGCGCGCACGCGACGAAGCCACCCAGGGCCGGCGCGCCGGCGTTCGGGCGCTTCGCCCCGCGGCCCTGGATGGCTTCGCTGCGCTCGCCATGACGGGGGCGGTCATGACGGGGAGGGGGCGCTTCTACTGTCCCTCCATGCCGGCGATGGTCGCGTCGGCGTTGGCGAGCCACGCCTCGAACCACGCCCGGTAGTGCTCCTGGCCGGCGGCCATGTAGACCTCAAAGGCCCCGGCGATCGCCGCCCGCGCGACGACCAGGGTTTCCCGCCGCGGCGTCCGCTCGCCCAGCGTCCACAGCGCCAAGCCGAGG
>CAZVRW010000053.1:0-24064 GCA_964630265.1 uncultured Rhodospirillaceae bacterium | reverse complement strand
GGGAGGCGGCCCCGTTGTTAGCTATCAACACCCTGACCGCGACACCGAAACATGAGCTGGGGATGGTTGCAACCGCGCGGTATGCCCCCTGAACGGCCACGTATGGTTCCACGGTAGCTGCCGCTTTTGTTCGAGGAACCGCCAACGATGGGTAAAACGCGATGATCGACATGTTTCGGACCATCCTGGAGGTGGCGCGGTCGTTGCTGGGGCTCTCGGATCAGCTGCGCGCCGCCAATCGGCAGCAGCGGGGCGACATGGCGCATCTGTTCGAACAGATCGGCGGCTGCCTGATCGCCGTGTCGACGGAGATCCGCGCTGGCGGCGTGCCGCACGGCCGCTGCGCCGAACTCCGGCAGTATGCGACGGCCCTGCCGGACTTGGTGCGCGACGAACTGGGCGATGCCCAGGCGCAGGATCTGGGCGCGACCCTGCTCTCGGCCTACGACGTGGAGCGTGTCGCCATGGAGCTGCACCAGGTGGAACACGCCGCCCAGAAGGAGCCGTACTTGGCCGAGATCGAGGAGGCCTCCGGCAAGTTCCGGGCGCTGGCCAACTTGGTCCGCCTCGGCTGAGCCGCCCGGTCACACGTCGAGGTTGGCGACCTTGAGGGCGTTCTGTTCGATGAACTCGCGGCGCGTTTCCACCGTGTCGCCCATCAGCGTGGAGAAGACCTCCTCGGCGTCGTCGGCGTGTTCCACCTTGACCTGCAACAGCGTCCGCGCCTCCGGATCCAGCGTGGTCTCCCAGAGCTGGCCCGGATTCATTTCGCCGAGACCCTTGTAGCGTTGAATGGCAACGCCGCGGCGGCCGGTTTCCAGCACGGCGTCGTGCAGCGACACCGGGCCGGTGATCGTGTGCTCCTTGTCCTTGATGGTGAACGTGCCGTGGCTGCCGTAGAGCGCCTGCAGCTCGGCGGCACCCGCGTTCAGGCGGCGCGCCTCGCTGGAGCCGATGACGGCGCCGTCGATGACGTGCCGCTCGCTGACCCCGCGGAGGGTGCGCGAAAACTCGAGGCCGCCATCGTCGAGCGGTTGCCCCTGCCAGCCACGGTCCGCCGGCTCCGCCAGCGCATCGAGCCGGCGCGCCACATAGGCCGCCGCTTCGGTGGCCAAATCGCGATCCGACAGCACCGCCGGATCGAGCGCCGCGGAGATCGCCGCCTGCTCGATGACGGCCAACGGCACGTGCCGGGCGAGACGCTCCATGCGCTCGCGCACCCGCCGGGTCTCGGCGACCAGCGTGCGCAAATCTTCGCCCGCCCGCTGGCTGCCGTCGAAAGCGGTGAACACCGCACCGTCGTTGATCACCGCGTCGAGCAGGAAGGCCTCCAGCGCCGGGTCGTCCTTGAGGTAGACCTCGGAGGCCCCGCGCTTCGCCCGGTAGAGGGGCGGCTGGGCGATGTAGAGATAGCCGCGGGTGATCAGCTCCGGCATCTGCCGGTAAAAGAACGTGAGCAACAGCGTGCGGATGTGGCTGCCATCCACGTCGGCGTCGGTCATCACGATGATCTTGTGGTAGCGGCACTTGTCGACGTCGAAGTCCTCGCGGCCGATGCCGGTGCCGAGCGCGGCGATCAGCGTACCGATCTCGGCCGAGCCCAGCATCTTGTCGAAGCGGGCACGTTCGACGTTGAGGATTTTGCCGCGCAATGGCAGGATCGCCTGGTTGGCACGGTTGCGCGCCTGCTTGGCCGAACCGCCGGCTGAGTCCCCCTCGACGATGAACAGCTCGCTGTTGGCCGGGTCGCGCTCCTGACAGTCGGCGAGCTTCCCGGGCAGCGAGGCGACGTCGAGAGCGCCCTTGCGGCGGGTCAGCTCGCGCGCCTTGCGCGCCGCCTCGCGCGCCGCCGCCGCCTCGACGATCTTGCCGATCACCTTGCGAGCATCCGCCGGGTGCTCCTCGAACCAGCGATCCAGCTTCTCGCCGATGATCCCCTCGACCACCGGGCGAACCTCGGAGGAGACCAGCTTTTCCTTGGTCTGCGACGAGAACTTGGGGTCCGGCACCTTCACCGACAGCACGCAGGTCAGCCCCTCGCGGGCGTCGTCTCCGGTGATCGCCACCTTCTCTTTTTTGGCGATGCCGGACGATGCGGCATAGTTGTTGATGGTGCGCGTCAGGGCCGCGCGAAAGCCGGCGAGGTGGGTGCCGCCGTCCTTCTGCGGAATGTTATTGGTGAAGCACAACATCGTCTCATGGTAGCTGTCGTTCCACTGCAGCGCCGCTTCGACGATGATGCCGAGGTCCGCACGCTCGCCGCGCACGGCGATGGGCGCCGGAATTTGCGGCGATTTCGAGCGGTCCAGCCAAGAGACGAACGCCTCCAGTCCACCATCGTAGCAGAGATCGACCACCACCGGATCGACCGGCCGGGCGTCGGTGAGTTGCAAGCGCACACCGGAATTCAGAAAGGCCAGTTCGCGCAGGCGATGCTCCAGCGTGGGGAAGTCGAACTCGATCATGCTGAAGATGTCGGTTGACGGCAGAAACGTCAGCTCGGTGCCGGTGCGCGGCCGGCCATCCTCGCCCACTGGCGCGTCGCCGACCACCGCCAGCGGCGTTTCCGCCTCGCCGTGGCGGAAAACCATGGCGTACTCGAGGCCGTTACGCCAAATGCGCAGCTCCAGGCGCTCGGACAACGCGTTGACCACCGAGATGCCGACGCCGTGCAGGCCGCCGGAGACCTTGTACGAGCTCTGGTCGAACTTGCCGCCGGCGTGCAGGCGGGTCATGATCACCTCGGCCGCGGACACGCCCTCCTCGCGATGGATGTCCACCGGGATGCCGCGGCCATTGTCGCGAACGGTGGCCGAGCCATCGGCATTGAGGCGCACGGTGATCGCGTCGCAATGGCCGCCGAGCGCCTCGTCGATGGCGTTGTCGACGGCTTCGTAAACCATGTGATGCAGGCCCGAACCGTCATCGGTATCGCCGATATACATGCCGGGGCGCTTGCGAACGGCGTCGAGGCCGCGCAGCACCTTGATGGATTCGGCGTCGTAGGCCGGGGCGGCGGGGCCGCTCACTGCCGGATCGGTCATCGTCGTCTCTCTTTCACTCTTGGCGCGCGACCGCAAGGACGGTCGCCGCATGCCGCTCGTCGACCTGGACGGTCTGGGCGTGGCCGCGCAGGGGCAGGAAAACCGCACGGTCCGTTCCTGTATACCACGCTTGGGCGCCGATGGCGTCGATCTCCTCGAACAGCGCGACGCGACGGCGGGCATCGAGATGGGCCGCCACCTCGTCGAGCAGCAGCAGCGGGACCGCGCCGCGCGCCGCCGCCTGCAGGCAGGCCGCCGCCAGCACGATGGCGATCAGCAACGCCTTCTGCTCGCCGGTCGAACAGGCGGCGGCCGGCCGGCCGGTCAGCCCATGGCACACGCGCAGGTCGCTGCGGTGGGCACCGATCAAGGTCGTCCCCGCCGCCGCGTCGGCGGCACGCGCCGCCGCCAGGGCGGCTCGCACCCGGTCCTCGACGGCCAGCGCCGGCACCTCGTCCAGCCACGCTTCGATCCGGCCAACGACCTCGAGCACGGCGCCGGGGAACGCCCCCGCGCCCTCGGCACAGTGGACGGCGAGCCGGGCCGTGACCTCGCGCCGCGCCGCCACCGTGGCCACGGCATGCCGCGCCATCGCATCCTCCAGGGCGGCGAGCCAAGCCGGATCGCGGCGACCGTCGCGGAGCAGCCGTGCCCGCTCGCGCAATGCCCGATCGAAGGCCGCGACACGGTCGGCATGGCGCGGATCGACCCCATACACGATGCGATCGAGGAAGCGCCGTCGCGACGCCGCACCCTCCTGAAACAGCCGATCCATGTCCGGTGTCAGCCAGACGACGCCGAGGCGTTCGGTGAGCGCGCCGAGGCTCTTCACCGGCCGACCGTCGATGCGGGCGACACGCCGCTCGCGCCCCCCCGCGGCCGCCACCGGTTGCCGGCCCGTGCCGATCTCCACCGGCCCGGCGGGCGTCCGCAGCCGCGCCGCCACCCCCCAGGCGACACCGCCCGAACCATCGCTCGAACCGGCGCCCGAACCGGCGCCCGAACCGGCGCCCGAACCGGCGCCATCGCCGGCCTCGCCCGCCGGCCGATAGGCCACCTCGTCGAGGCGCGCCCGGCGCAGGCCGTTGCCCGGTGCCAGGAAGGACAGCGCTTCCAGGAGCGTCGTCTTACCGGCCCCGTTCGGACCAGTGACCACCACCGGCGCCGAGTCGGTCTCGATCCGCAGGGTGCGAAAGCAGCGAAATTCGCCGAGCGTCAGCCGGGCAACCGAGACCCGTGGGCCGCCGGCCGCCACCGGCCCGCCGGACCGTTGGGCACGGTCGATCACACGCGCATCGGCATCAGTACGTACAAGGCGCTGAGATCGGACAGATCGCGCAGAATGGTCGGCGAGCCGGAATCGGCCAGCATGAAACGCGCGGTATCGCTGTCGATCTGCTGGGTGATGTCGAGGAGATAGCGGCTGTTGAAGCCGATGTCGATGGTCTCGCCGTCGTACTGCACCTCGATCTCTTCCGTCGCCTGACCGTGCTCCAGGCTGCTCGCCGACACCACCAGCGTGCCGTCGGCGATCGACATCTTCACCGGCCGTGACTTCTCGCTGGAGATGGCCGACACCCGGTCGACCGCCTCGGTGAACTCCTTGCAGCGAACCTCCAGCGTCTTGTCGTTGCCGACGGGAATGACCCGCTGGTAATCGGGAAAGGTGCCATCGATCAACTTCGAGGTGAGTACCGTCTCGCCGAAGGCGCAGCGCATTTTTGTCTCGGAAAGGTCGATGGTGAGATCCTCGGCGGTCTCGTCGATCAGCCGGCGTAGTTCGTTCACCGTCTTCCGCGGCACGATGATGCCGGGCATCCCTTCCGCGCCGCCGGGCAGCGGCACCTCGACGCTGGCCAAGCGGTGGCCGTCGGTGGCGACCGCGCGCAGCACGGCGACGCCGTCGGACTCCGTGGCATGCAGGTAGATGCCGTTGAGGTAGTAGCGGGTCTCCTCCGTCGAGATGGCGAAGCGCGTGCGATCGATCAGGCCTCGCAACGCGGCCGCGCCAATGACGAAGCGAAAGGGCGCATCCGTGCCGGTCATCACCGGAAAGTCGGACGTCGGCAGGCACGGCAGGGTGAAGCGCGAGCGGCCCGAGCGGATGTCCAACACGCCGCCGCCGCCGGTGGCATCGAAGGCCACTTCGGCACCCTCCGGCAGCTTGCGGGCGATATCGTGGAGGGTGTGGGCGGGCACGGTGACCGCCCCGCCGACGTCGACGACCGCGGCGACGGATTCGACGAGTTCCAGGTCCATATCGGTCGCCGTCAGGCGCAGCCGCTCGTCCCTCGCGTCGAGCTTGACGTTCGAGAGAATCGGGATGGTGTTGCGGCGCTCGACGACACTCTGGACATGCCCGAGCGTCCTGACGAGAGCCGAGCGGTCGATGGTAAATCTCATGGTTGTTCCGAGGTTCGAAGCGCTGCCGGGCCCCGGTGCACACCCGACGCGTGCTTGCTGCCGACTGGCCCATACGTGACCGGGCTGGGCAGTATAGCAGACCCGGCGGCCACGCGAACAGGCTTCGCGCGGCCGCCGGATAGACGTCAGTTTTCGAGCATGCTGCGGAGCAGTTCGACATCCTCGGCGAGGGCGCTGTCGCGCGCCGTGAGTTCCTCCACCTTGCGCACCGCATGCATCACCGTCGTGTGGTCGCGGCCACCGAACATGCGGCCGATCTCCGGCAGCGAGCGGGAGGTCAAGCTCTTCGCCAAGTACATCGCCACCTGCCTCGGCCGGGCCACCGACCGGGCGCGGCGCGCGGAGTGCATGTCAGACACCCGAACGTGGAAATGGGCGGCGACCTGCTTCTGGATCTCCTCGATCGTGACCCGTCGCTCGCGCGCCCTGAGCAGGTCCTGCAGCACCTCCTGTGTCGTCTCCAGCGTGATGTTCCGGCCGACGAGTTGGGCGTGGGCGACGACGCGGTTGAGTGCGCCCTCAAGCTCGCGGACGTTGGAGGTGATGCGATGCGCCAGGAATTCCTGCACCTTGCCGGGCACCTCGACGCCCAGGTGCTCCGCCTTCGATTGCAGGATGCCGAGCCGCAACTCGTAGTTGGCGGCGTGGATGTCCGCCACCAGGCCGCAGTTCAGCCGGGACTTCAGGCGGTCCTGAATGCCTTCAAGATCGCTTGGCGATTTGTCCGCCGACAGCACGATCTGCCGGCGTTGATCGACCAACGCATTGAAGGTGTGGAAAAATTCCTCCTGGGTCGAGTCCTTGCCGCTGATAAATTGCACGTCATCGATCATCAGCACGTCGACCGACCGGAACTGCTCCTTGAAATCGACGGTGTTCTGCTCACGCAGCGCCCGGATGAAACGGTACATGAACTTCTCGGCCGAGAGATAGATCACCGAGCGTGCCGGTGTCTGCTTCTGGATCTCCCAGCCGATGGCGTGCAACAGGTGGGTTTTGCCGAGGCCGACCCCGCCGTACAGGAACAGCGGGTTGAACGGCACATCGTTCGTCTGGGCAACCCGCCGCGCCGCCGCATAGGCGAATTCGTTGGGTTTGCCGACAACGAAATCATCGAAGGTAAAGCGGGGATCGAGCGGCGCGCTGATGTCCTCGAACCCACTGCCGGCACTCCCGTGGCCCTGCCCTGGCCGCGGTGCGGCATGGGGAAATGCCGCCGCCGCACGGCCGAAACGCCGTTGCGGCGCCGGCCTGTCGGCATACGGTTGCGGTGTGCAATGGCGCGAGATCGCCGCCGAGGTATCGACGGCGACGACCGGCACCGCCATGTCGCGCAAGCCGGGCATGGCACATGGCTGTTCCGCCTGGACCACGACCTCGATCCGCCGAACGCCGGGGTTTTCGCCGCCCCAGAGGTCGCGCAGACGATCCCCATAGTGCGCCATGACCCAGTCGCGAATGAAGCGCGTGGGTGCGGCGAGCGTGACGCCGTCGCCGTCCCAGGTCCGCACCGACATTGGCTTTAGCCAGCTTTGATAAGCGGTTTCACCCACTTCCTGGCGCAGGACACCGCTGATTCTTGCCCACTGTTGCTCGATATTTTCTTCTGAGGACGCACCCATTCTTTCGACGCAGCTCCCCTCTAAAATGGTCGCTCCACCGCACTTGGCGGCGGATAGAAATGAACGCCAATACTCAGCCGCTCGCGGGTTCCAGCCGCACGAACGCGGCACATTGTGACGACGCCGAAGACCCCCTGATTGAGCTCACGCCGCATGGCCTCAAGGCCGACCTACGGCATCACGACCAACCGCTCCCCGCGCCCGGTCAATAGCTCACTCGATCCGCCCCGACGGAACGCACCAAACACGGCGCTGATCTCCGACCGGATCCAAGGCCACAACGGCCGTTGCCGCGCTACCATACCCCAAAAAGGGAGCTACGCAGCAAAAAAATACAATCTTTCTAAAATGCCGAACGCAAACAAAAGACTGTACCAAATCTGCAACAAACTGCGCATTGTCAGCGGATACACTTTACCTTATTGAGCGCAAGTCCCAACAATACTTCCGAGTGGTCTCGGGCCATATTTTCGAAAGCGGAGCCTTCCTGTCGTCGCCCAAGAGCCTACTGCCGGGCGTTTGATCATGCAACGTGACCGAAAGGGGAACGGCGTTGAATCTTTGGCTTGACAACCGACCGGTTTGTTTACCACGGCACAACCCAACAAGGCCTCGCCAAATACGAGGCCAGGGCAGGTTGCATTTCAGCCGGGATTGATCAAATCGGTCTATTCACGCCCCGCGACGCGCAACAAACGTGCGCGCCTGCCGGGGGATTGTGTCAGGTCGGCAGCACCTTGATGCGGGCCGACAGGCGCGACAGCCGGCGCGCGGCGGTGTTGCGGTGAACGACCCCTTTGGTGACGCCGCGCATCAATTCGGGCTGCGCCGCCTGAAAGGCGAGCCGCGCCTCTTCCTTGTCGCCGGCGGCAATCGCGCGTTCCACCTTGCGGAGAAAGGTGCGGATCCGCTGCACGCGGGCGCGATTGATCCGCGTCCGCCGTTCGATCTGTCGAATACGTTTTTTCGCTGAGTCGTGGTGCGCCATGGTGGAGACGGTTGTCCTGACGAAGTGCGGTTTCCCGGAAAAATAAGCCCCGGCTTATAGCCGGGGCCGCCAGTCGCGTCAACCGCCGCGCAAAAGCGGCGTCACCTCGCGCGGCGCCGATCGCCCGTTGACCGGCTCGGTGGTCGATGCTCAGCGATTGGTGTACTGGGGTTTGCGCTTCTCGGCGAATGCCGCCATGCCTTCCTTCTGGTCCGCCGTTGCGAACGTGGCGTGGAACATCCGCCGCTCGAAGCGGATGCCCTCGGCCAGCGTCGTCTCCAGCGAGCGGTTGACCGACTCCTTGGCGATCATCACGATCGGTTGCGATAGCGCGGCGATCTTGCCTGCGAGCTTCATGGTCTCGGTCATCAGGTCGGCCGCCGGCACCACCTTGCTGACCAAGCCGATCTTGTCGGCCTCGGCGGCATCGATCATGTCACCGGAGAGGCAGAGATACATGGCCTTCGCCTTGCCGACGGCGCGGGTCAGGCGCTGGGTGCCGCCGAGGCCGGGAATGGTGCCGATCTTCACCTCGGGCTGGCCGAACTTGGCGGTGTCGGCGGCGATGATCATGTCGCACATCATGGCGAGTTCGCAACCACCCCCCAGGGCGAAGCCGGCGACCGCGGCGATCACCGGCTTGCGGCAGGCGGCCGTGCGCTCCCATGTCGGCGCCAGGAAATTCTCATTGTAGCAGTCCATGAAGGTCTTGTCCTTCATCTGCTTGATGTCGGCGCCCGCGGCAAACGCCTTGTCGCCGCCAGTAATGACGATGCAGCCGATCGCCGCGTCCGCCTCGAACGTGTCGAGAGCGTCCGCCAGTTCCCCCATGAGTTCGGCGTTGAGAGCGTTGAGGGCATCCGGCCGGTTGAGGGTGATGACCCCGACCGCGCCCTCGGTCTCCGCCTTGATGAAGCTGTACGCCATTGTGTCTCTCCCCTGAGTGTGGTGGCCGGTGGATAATGGCCGGTGGATGGTTGCTCGAGGACGTGCGGATGGTTTCGACGTCGGCTTGCACCACTGCCGGGCTCGCCGCCGAAAACGACGAAACCGCACTTTCGTTCGGGTTTTATAGCATCAGCGCTGGCGGCGGGGACAATAGAATGTGGACCGTCCGGACTGCACGATCCGGCGAATGCCGCCACCCGCCGTGTCGTTACAGGTGCAGCCTGGACAGGGCTCGCCGGCCCGTCCGTAGACGGCGAACGTCTCCTGGAACGCGCCGATCTCGCCGGAGGGGCGGCGGTGATCGCGCAACGTCGAGCCGCCGGCGGCGATCGACTCCGCAAGTACCGCCTTGACCGCATCGACCAGCCGGTCGGCGCGTGCGCCGGACACCGTGGCGGCCATGCGCCGAGGTGACAGGCCGGCGCGAAACAGGCTCTCCGAGACATAGATGTTGCCGAGACCGGCGACCGTGCGCTGGTCGAGCAGCGCCGCCTTGATCGGGCTCAACCGCCCGGCGAGCGCCGCCGCGAGCACCGCGCCGGTGAAGGCGTCGCTCAGGGGCTCCGGGCCGAGTCGGCACAGCATCGGGTGCGTGGCGAGCGCGTCGGCCGCGAACAGGTCCATGAAGCCGAAACGCCGTGGATCACGGAAGCGGACGGTCGTGCCGGTATCGGTGACGAGGTCGACATGGTCGTGCGGCCCGGGCGCCGGCGCCGTGTCCCTGAACACATGGAAACGCCCGGACATGCCGAGATGCGCCAGCCACACCGCCCCATCATCCAGCCTCAGCAGCAAGTACTTGGCGCGCCGGTCGACGGCCACGACACTGCGGCCACAAGTGCGCCGCACCAAGTCGGGTGGCAGCGGAAACCGCAGATCGGGGCGCCGCGCTACGACTTCGACGAGGCGATGGCCGGTCAGCACGGGCTCGAGACCGCGGCGGACGATCTCCACTTCAGGCAGTTCGGGCATGGCCGCATGCTAGCGCGGCCGGTGCCCTTCCGCTATGGTCTCACGCCATGAGCCAAGGTTCATCCCGACCCTCCGGCGCAACGTCGCCCGACCCGGTCACCCACTTCGGTTTCCGGTCGGTGCCGGCGGCGGAGAAGGCGTCGCTGGTGCGCGGCGTCTTCGACTCCGTGGCCCCGCGCTACGACCTGATGAACGACCTGATGAGCCTCAGGGTCCACCGCCTTTGGAAGGCGGCGATGATCGACTGGCTGGCGCCGCGCCCCGGCATGCGCCTGCTCGACGTCGGCGGTGGCACCGGCGACATCGCTCGGCGCGTCCTGGCACGCGGCGGCGGGCCTGTTACCGTCGTCGACATCAACCAGGAGATGCTGACGGTCGGCCGCGACGCCAGCATCGATGTGGGCGTCGTCGAAGGCATCGACTGGGTGTGCGGCGATGCCGAGAGCCTGCCGATCGCCGATGCGTCGATCGACGCCTATACCATCGCCTTCGCCATCCGCAACGTCACCCGAATTCCGGCGGTGCTGGGCGAAGCCCGTCGCGTGCTCAGGCCCGGCGGCCGCTTTCTCTGCCTGGAGTTCAGCCAGGTGACCGCGCCGGTCCTCGATCGCCTGTACGATGTTTATTCGTTCGCGGTGCTGCCGGCGCTGGGCTCGGTGATCGCCGGCGACGCCGATGCCTACCGATACCTCGCCGAAAGCATCCGCCGGTTCCCGCCGCAGGACACCTTTGCCCGGCTGATCGGCGAGGCAGGCTTCGATCTCGTCAAGTACCGCAACCTGTCGGGCGGGATCGCCGCGCTGCATTCGGCGTGGCGGACGTGACGCCGCCGGACCCGACCACCGCCCGAACGCGCCGCCCGTGATGATCCGTGCCGTTCGCAATCTGCTCCGGCTGGCGGCGATCGCCCGGATCCTGGCGCGCCACGATGCGCTGTTCGTGCTGGAGCGGACCGGCGTGACGCCCGTCGTGCTGTGGGCGGCCCGCCTGATCTCGCGGCGACACGAGAGCGGCAGACCGGGGCAGCGGCTGGCGCGGGCACTGCAGGAAGCCGGCCCGTCCTTCATCAAGCTCGGCCAAGCCCTGTCGACACGCTCCGACCTGCTCGGCGAGGAAATGGCGGCCGACCTTTCGGACCTGCAGGATCGCCTGCCACCGTTCCCTGGCGCAGAGGCGCGCGCGGCCATCGTTGCCGAGCTGGGCGCCCCGGTTGAGGCCCTGTTCCGGGAGTTCGACGACAGGGCGGTTGCGGCCGCGTCCATCGCCCAGGTGCATCGGGCGGTCACCGTCGATGGCAGATCGGTGGCGGTGAAGGTGCTGCGGCCGGGGATCGAGCAGGCATTCCGTCGCGACCTCGACCTGTTCCTTTGGGTCGCCGAACTGATCGAGGTGACGCAGCCGCAGTGGCGGCGGCTCAAGCCGGTGGCATCGGTGCGGACGCTCGCCGACAGCGTGACGCTTGAAATGGACCTGCGCTTCGAAGCGGCGGCCGCCGCCGAACTGGCGGAAAACTTCGCCGGCAGCCTGACTTTCGGTGCGCCGACGGTACATTGGACGTTGACCGGCCAGCGGGTTCTCACCATCGACTGGATCGACGGCATGCCGTTGGACGACCGCGAGGCCATCCTGGAGGCCGGCCTCGACCCGTTGGCCGTCATCTCACATGCCGCGGAGGCATTCTTCCTGCAGGTGTTTCGCGATGGCTTCTTCCACGGCGATCTGCACCCCGGCAACATGTTCGTCCAGGCAGACGGCCGCCTCATCGCCGTCGACTTCGGCATCATGGGCCGGCTCGACCGCAAGACCCGCCGCTGGCTGGCCGAGCTGTTGCTCGCGTTCCTGACCCGCGATTACCGGCGCGTCGCCGAAGTGCACTTCTCCGCCGGCTGGGTGCCGCCGCATCGCTCCCTGGACGCTTTCGCCCAAGCCTGCCGGTCGATCGCCGAACCGATCCTCGACCGGCCGCAGAACGAGATTTCTGTGGCGCGGCTGCTCGGGCAGCTCTTCCAGGTGACGGAGACCTTCGAAATGGAGACACAGCCGCAGCTGCTGCTGCTGCAGAAAACCATGTTGGTGGCCGAGGGAACCGGCCGCCGGCTCTGCCCCGAGGCCAACATGTGGTTCCTCGCTCGCCCGCTGATCGAGGATTGGATGCAGCGCACACTCGGCCCCGAGGCACGAATCCGCGATGCGGCGACGGAAGCAGCGGCCTTCGTCGCGCAACTTCCGGAGATCGCGCGGGCGATCGAGCAGGGCAGCCGGGCCCTGGCGCGGACCGACCTGCGGCGCACCATGTCCGACGCGCGAACCACCCGATCCGGCCTCACCACGCAGCTGCAGCTCCTGTTGCTATGGATCGCCGTCGCAGTGTTGGCGGGCCGGCTGCTGTTCTGAACGACGCACGCAACTCTTTCGTGAAATAGGGCCTTGCACCCCGGCGACGCAGGCCATAGTTTATCCACAGTTCGCTTTCGTGAAATAATCGGCAGGAACCCGAGTTGGCCGGGAAAAGAGTTCTCATTGTCATTTCCGGGGGGATCGCCGCTTACAAGGTCCTCGAGGTGATCCGGCGCCTGCGTGAACGCGGCATCGCCGCCCGCTGCGTGCTGACGGCGGCGGGCGCGCAGTTCGTCACCCCGCTCTCGCTCGCCGCGCTCAGCGAGGACAAGGTCTACCAGGATCTGTTCTCGCTGACCGACGAGCATGAAATGGGGCACATTCGGCTGTCGCGGGAAGCGGATCTGCTGGTTGTCGCGCCGGCCACCGCCAACATCCTCGCCCGCATGGCCGCCGGCCTCGCCGACGATCTGGCGACGACGCTCTTGCTCGCCACCGACAAGCCCGTGCTTGCGGCGCCGGCGATGAACGTGCGCATGTGGGAGCATCCGGCAACACAATGGAACCTGGAACTGCTGCGTCGTCGCGGCGTCCGGTTCGTCGGCCCGAACGAGGGCGACATGGCGTGCGGCGAATGGGGGCCGGGGCGCATGGCCGAGTCCGACGAGATCGTCGCCACCATCGAGCGACACCTGGGCGGCGAGATGCGACTGGCCGGCCGCCGCGCGCTGGTCACCAGCGGTCCGACGCACGAGCCGATCGACCCGGTGCGCTACATCGCCAACCGCTCGTCCGGCAAGCAGGGCCACGCCATCGCCCAGGCGCTGGCGGCGCTCGGCGCGGCAACGACGCTGGTCACCGGCCCGACCAGCGAACCCGATCCGCTTGGCGTCACCGTTGTCCGGGTAGAGACGGCGGGACAGATGCTCGCGGCATGCATGGCGGCGCTGCCGATGGATGTCGCGGTGTTCGCGGCCGCCGTCGGCGACTGGCGGGTCGCTCAGATCGCCGACCAGAAGCTGAAGAAGGCGACCGACGCCGCGCCGCCGACGCTGACCCTCGCGGAAAATCCGGACGTCCTGGCGACCATCGCCGCCCATGCCGACCGTCCGCGTCTGGTGGTGGGCTTCGCGGCGGAAACGTCGGCGATCGTCGACAATGCGATCGAGAAACGCCGCCGCAAGGGATGCGACTGGATCGTCGCCAACGACGTCTCTGCCGCGTCCGGTACCTTCGGCGGCGACTGCAACACCGTGCACTTGGTCTCCGACGCGGGCGTCGAAGCTTGGCCGTCGATGACCAAGCACGCGGTCGCCGATCGCTTGGCCGAACGCATTGCCGCAGCACTGGCGGCAGCCCCGTGACGCCGCTCCCCGTCCTTGTCCGGCGGCTCCCGCACGGCGCCGACCTGCCATTGCCGCGCTACGCCACGCAAGCCAGCGCCGGCATGGATCTGTCCGCGGCGCTCGCCCAGCCACTCGACTTGGCACCGGGAGAGCGGGTCCGCGTGCCGACCGGTATCGCGCTGGCCCTGCCCGCCGGCTACGAGGCGCAAGTGCGGCCGCGTTCAGGGCTGGCGGCGCAACACGGCGTGACCGTGCTGAACAGCCCCGGCACCATCGATGCCGACTATCGGGGAGAGATCGTCGTCGTGCTCGTCAACCACGGCACTGAAAGCGTGCAGATCGAGCGGGGCATGCGCATCGCGCAACTGGTCGTGGCGCCGGTCACCACGGTGGCGTTGCAGCTTGTCGACGATCTTCCTGCTTCGCGGCGGGCGGAGGGCGGCTTCGGATCCACGGGCATCGACAGCCCTCGCGGCTGAAGAAAGGGGAACGCCGGCATGCTTCGCCTGTCACGCAAGACACTGTTCGCCATCGAGGCAGTACTCGACATCGCCTATCACGCCGGCAGTGAGCCGGTGCAGAGCAGCGAGATCACGCGCCGTCAAGGGATTCCGCGCCGCTACCTGGAGCAGGCGTTGCAGTCGCTGGTGCGCGACGGCCTGCTGGTCGGCGTGCGCGGTCCGCGCGGCGGCTACCGCCTCGCCCGTGAGCGCCGTCGCATCACCGTCGGGGACATCGTCCGCACCGTCCGACAGATGGAGACGGCGCAGGACCCGTTGCAGGAAGATACCGGCTCGCCGTTGGCTCACCACGTCGTCCGGCCACTCTGGGGCGAAATCCAGGATGAGGTGATGATGCGCCTGGATCGCTTGACGGTGGACGATCTGTGCGCCCGCGCCAATGAGGTCGGCATCGTCAGCGAAGGGCGCAATAGCCTGGACTTCTCGATCTAGTTCATAGCACATTCCAGGGAACAAGGGCCGCTGTCCATCCGGCACCGCGTGCTCGATAAACATAGAAACCGCATCGCGCATGGAGGGCTTCCCGGACGATGGATGATCAAATGAGCGCGCCCACGGCACCCGTCGCGGGGCGCGGCCGCATTTACGACAGTATCCTCGAGACCATCGGCGGCACGCCGCTGATCCGCCTGCCCAAGCTCGCCCAGGAGGAGGGGTGCGGCGCGGAACTGCTCGGCAAGTGCGAGTTCTTCAACCCCTTGAGCTCGGTCAAGGACCGCATCGGCCTCGCCATGGTGCGCGCGGCCGAGGCCGAGGGGCGGATCGCGCCCGGCTCGGTGCTGGTCGAGCCGACCTCGGGCAATACCGGCATCGCGTTGGCCTTCGTCTGCGCGGCGCGCGGCTATCGCCTGATCCTGACCATGCCGGACAGCATGTCCATCGAGCGGCGCAAAATGCTGGCTCTGCTTGGCGCCGAAATCGTGCTGACGCCGGCCGCCAAGGGCATGCCGGGCGCCGTGCAAAAAGCCGGCGAAATCGTCAACGCGACGCCGGGGGCGATGATGCTGCAGCAGTTCAACAACCCGGCCAACCCGGAGGTCCATCGCAACACAACCGCTGAGGAGATCTGGCGCGACACTGGGGGCCAGCTCGACGCGGTGATCAGCGGTGTCGGCACCGGCGGCACGCTTACCGGCATCGCCCTGGCGCTGAAACCGCGCCGCCCGTCGCTGAAAATGATCGCCGTCGAACCCGAGGACAGCCCGGTACTGTCCGGCGGGGTGCCGGGGCCGCATAAGATCCAGGGGATCGGGGCCGGCTTCATCCCGGGCGTGCTCGACGTCGACGAGATCGACGAGATCGTCCGCATCGGCAACGAGACGGCCTTCGCCATGGCCCGTCGCGTCGCCCGCCTGGAGGGTCTGCCCGTCGGCATTTCCTCGGGCGGCGCGCTGGCCGCCGCCGTCGAGGTGGGCTGCCGGCCGGAGATGGCGGGCAAACGCATCGTTGTCATCCTGCCCTCGTTCGCCGAGCGCTACCTGTCGACGGCGCTGTTCGAGGGCATCGGCCTCGACTGACCCTGCCGGCCCTGGCATCGTGTACGACTTCTCCGAAGCGCAGATCCAACGCTACGCCCGGCATATTCTGCTGGACGCCGTCGGTGGCGCGGGCCAGGCGCGGCTGCTGCAGGCCCGTGTTCTTGTTATCGGCGCCGGCGGGCTCGGCTCACCGCTGCTGTTGTACCTGGCCGCCGCCGGCGTCGGCACCATCGGCGTCGTCGACGACGATGTTGTCGACCTGAGTAACCTGCAGCGTCAGATCGTCCACACCACCCGGTCGATCGGCGTCGCCAAGGTGGAGAGTGCGAAGCAGACGATCGCCGCGATCAATCCGGAGGTCCGGCTGCTGCCGCACCCGGTGCGGCTCACCGTCGACAACGCTCTGGACCTCATCGCCGACTATGACGTGGTAGCCGACGGCAGCGACAACTTTCCCACCCGTTTTCTCGTCAACGACGCCTGTTATTTCGCCCGGACGCCGCTGGTGTCCGGCGCCATCCTCCGCTTCGACGGCCAAGTCGCCACCTTCAAGGCGCACGCGGTCAGCGAGGACGGCGGGCACGGCCCCTGTTATCGCTGCCTGTTCCGCGCGCCGCCACCGCCGGGATCGGCGCCGACCTGCGCCGAGGCCGGCGTGCTCGGCGCTTGGTGCGGCACTATCGGCTCGCTGCAGGCGACCGAGGTGATCAAGGAGATTCTCGGCATCGGCGAGGGGCTGTCCGGCTGGCTGCTCGTGTGCGATGCGCTCTCGGCCGAGTTCCGCAAGATCCGGGTGCGCCGCGACCCGGAATGCCCGCTCTGTGGCGACGCCCCGACGATCACCAGTATCGATGCGCCGGCCGCCGGCCATCGGTCGCACCGATGACGTACGAGCAGCGCCGTCCCCCCGACAAGCTGTCGCTGGTGGTGTTTTCCGGGGACTTCGCCCGGGTGCACTATGCGCTGGTGCTGGTCTCGGGCGCGGCTGCGGTCGACACACCGGCGACGCTGTTCTTCTCGGGCGAGGCCTGCCGCCTGCTCACCCGCGACTGGCGATCCGTGCCCGCCGCCGGACGGACGGCCGGGGAAATCGACGACGACCAGATGGCGCGCGGCGTCGCCGGCTTCGAGGACCTGCTGCGGGCTGGCGCCGAACTGGGGGTCAGGATGATCGCCTGCGAGATGGGGCTGGCCGCCATCGGGCTTGCGCCCGCCGACCTGCGCCACGACATCCCCATCGAGATCGCCGGCGTCGTCACCTTTCTCACCGATGCGTCGGCCGACGGGATGAGCCTGTTCGTCTGATCCCGGCCAAGCGGCCGCACGTAGTCTCCCTCCGAGGCTCACTGACGGAGATCGACCGCATGACGTTCGGGCGCATTCAACGAACGGTTGCCGCCGTGCTCATGGGCAGCCTGCTCAGCGGCTGCGCGCTGCTGACGCCCCTGCCGCGCAAGAGTGCCGTGGAGCAGCGGCTTGCCGCGTTCCCGACCGAGAACCTGCCGCTTGAAGGGACGGTAACAATCCATTGGGACGAGCATCAGATCCCGTTCATCGAGGCCGAGCACGACGCCGACGCGGCCTTCGCCCTGGGGCTGGTGCACGCGCACCTCAGGCTCGGGCAGATGGTCCTGGTCAAGCGCATCGCCCAAGGACGGATCTCGGAGATGGGGGGGCCGCTCGCCAACGACATCGATCATGGCCTTCGCCTGCTCGACTTCGGACGCGCCGCGCCGGCCATCGTCGAGGCGATGCCACCGGCGACCCGCATCTGGGTTGATCGCTTCGTTGCCGGGATAAATCACTATCAGGCGACGGCCGAAACCCTGCCGATCGAGTATTCTATCCTCGGGCTCAATCGCGAACCGTGGACGGCCGAAGACGTCGTCACCTTCGGCCGCCTCGCCGGCACCGACGTCAACTGGCTTGTCTGGTTCAACGTCCTGCAGCTCCGCGATCGCAAGGATTGGCCGGAGATCTGGGCGAACCTAGTCAACAATGGCGGCGACTCGACCCCGACCTTCAAGGCCGGCAGCAAAGTCGCGGCAATCGGCGAACTGCTGGCCGAGGTGAGCCGCTCCGGCAGCAACAGCCTGGCAATCGCGCCGTCACGCTCAACGACCGGTGGCGCGCTGCTCGCCAACGATCCGCACCTCGGCATTAATCTGCCGAACCTTTGGATCATCGCCGGGGTGAAGTCGCCCTCCTATCATGCCGTCGGACTGATGGTGCCGAGCCTGCCGTTCTTCGCCATTGGCCGCAACCCGGACATCGCCTGGGGCGGAACCAACATGCGCGCGGCCTCGAGCGACCTGTTCAACGTCTCGGATCTACCGCGCCAAGCGTTCCGCGAGCGCGCCGCCACCATCGGCACGCGCTGGTGGTTCGACCACACCGTGACCCTGCGCGACACCGAGATTGGCCCGGTGCTCTCGGACGCACCGCAACTGGCCGAGGCCGACGCGCCGGCCTTCGCCTTGAAATGGACCGGCCATCAGGTCAGCGACGAGATCGGTGCCATGCTGGAAGTGAGCCGTGCCCGCACCTTCGACGAATTTCGCGCGGCGTTCCGACCCTTCGCGGTGTCCGGTCAGACCATGCTCTATGCCGACGCCAAGGGATCCATCGGCGCGGTGCTGGCAACGCGGCTGCCGGCACGGACGAACGACAAGCCGGCCGACGTGATCCTCGATCCGGCCAAGGGTCTGGCGGCCTGGGAGGACATGCGCGGCGTCGACGCACTGCCGTTCAGCACCGATCCTCCGAGCGGCTTTCTTGCGTCGGCCAACAATCGGCCGGTGGCCGCCGACATCCCGATCGGCTGGTTCTTCTCGCCGAACGACCGGATGCACCGCATGACCGACATCGTCGAAAGCCGGGGCCGGCTCGGGGTTGATGACCTGAAGGCCTTGCAGATGGATGTCTACATGGAGTCGGCCGTGGCCCTGCGCGACCTGCTCGTCGGCAAGATGCACGCGCTCGGCATCGCCGCCGCCGTCAGCGGCAAGGAGCGGCAGGTCTTCGACCTGATGGCTGGATGGGACGGCCACTACGCCGCCGATGCGCGCGGCCCGGTGGCCTACGAGCTGTTCCGCCACGCGCTCACCCAGAGCTATTATCAATCGATCTTTGGTGAAGCTGACTGGGCGGCCTACGCCTCGTTCAGCCGGGCGAAGAGCCAACTGCGGGCCGACATCGCAGAGACCGACGACCGCACTCTCACCCGGCTGTTGCGCGACAGCTTGGCCGAGGCCGCCAAGGACATCGACGCCTTTGCCAGTTGGGGCGACATGCATCGCCTGGAGCTGCGCCATCCGCTGGCCTTCCTGCCCGTCGTCGGCGGTCGCTTCCGCTTCGGCGACCATCCCGTCGGTGGCAGTTCCGACACGCTGATGAAAACGGCCCATGGTGCCACCAATGAGCGTCACCGCGTCAATTACGGGTCGCAGGCCCGGCACATCTCGGACCTGTCGGATCCGGACGCCAACTGGTTCGTGCTCCTCGGCGGACAGGACGGCTGGTTCAACAGTTCGACGTTCGTCGATCAGCTGCCGATTTGGCTTGATGGCGAGTACATTCGCGTGCCGCTGCGCCCCGAGACCGTGCGCGCCACGTTTCCCTATGCCATGATGCTGACGCGCTGACACGAGGCCAAGGGGGCGACATGATCGATGTGACGCCGCTGTTCCGGCTGTACGCCAGCCGACGCCGCCGCGTCTTGGCGAGCCAGGACGCGGCGGCGGTGCAGGAACGCCAACTGTTGCAGCTGATCAAGACGGCAGCGGCGACCCGGTTCGGCCGCGAACACCACTTCGAGGCGATCCACTCGGTCGAGGACTTCCGCCGTCAAGTGCCGTTGCGCCGGTACGAGGATCTGTGGTCCACCTATTGGGAGCCGAATTTTCCGGAGGTCGTCGACGCCACTTGGCCCGGGAAAATCTCGTACTTCGCCGTCACCTCCGGCACCACAAGTGGCGTCACCAAGTACATCCCCGTCACCGAACCGATGATCGCCTCCAATCGGCGCGCGGGCACCGACATCTTCGTCCACCACGTCGCCAACCGCCCACGGAGCCGGGTGATGGGGGGGCACAGCTTCATGCTCGGCGGCTCGACGGCGCTGGAGGAGTTGGCACCCGGGGTCTGGAGCGGCGATCTCAGCGGGATCATCGCCAGCCGCCTGCCGTGGTGGGCGCGGCTGCGCTATTTCCCGCCCCGCGACCTGGAGACCATCAGCGACTGGGAAGCGAAGATTGATGCCTTCGCCAAACGCGCCGTGGACTTGGACATTCGCGCGATCAGCGGGGTGCCGAGCTGGATGCTGTTGTTCCTCGATCGGCTCGCTGCCCGTCGTCCCGACCGCGGCCGCGCGATCCCCGCGCATTTCCCGAACCTGGAAATGCTGATCCACGGTGGCGTCGATTTCGCGCCTTATCGCGACCTATTCGCCGATCGCCTTGCAGGGGGCCACGCCGAGACCCGCGAGGTCTATACCGCCAGCGAGGGGTTCATCGCCGTCGCCGACCGGGGCGACGGCGACGGCATGCGCGTAGTGCTGGACTGCGACATCTTCTACGAGTTCGTGCCGGTTGAAGAACTGGAGGCCGAAGCGCCGACCCGGCACTGGATCGCCGAGGTCGAGACCGGCGTCAATTATGCAATCGTCCTGTCGACATGCGCCGGCGTCTGGGCATCGATCATCGGCGACACGGTGCGCTTCGTCGACCTTGATCCGCCGCGGCTGCTGATCACCGGGCGCACGTCCTACATGCTTTCGGCGTTCGGCGAGCACTTGATCGGCGAGGAGGTGGAGGCCGCCGCCGCCGCGGCGGCGCAGGCGATCGACCGCCGTCTCACCGATTTCGCGGTCGGTGCCGTCTATCCGGAGCGCGAGGACGAACTCGGCGGCCACCTCTGGATCGTGGAATTTGCGGACGACAAGCCGGACGCGGCCGCGGTCGACCGCTTCGCCAAGGCAATCGACGACCACCTCGCCGAAAGCAATGACGACTACCGTGTCCACCGCTCGAAGGACTACGGAATGAAGGCGCCCTGGGTCCATGTGCTGGCGCCGGGCGGCTTCGCCGAGTGGATGAAAAGCCGGGGCCAACTGGGCGGTCAACACAAGGTGCCGCGCATCATCAACGATGCGGAGTTGTTCAACGACCTGCGGGACTACGCCGGCTGCCGATGATCCCGCGGACCCACTGAGCTTTTGATCTGGTGACCGGGCGCCACCGCATGGTGCTCGTCCGGTGGCATCGAACCAATTACAATTTGCCGGGTGTGAGGCGCTCAACTGTCGCGGTAGTAGAGATGCTTGCCGATCCGCACCGTCGAGCGCATCCGCTTGGCCCACCGCGGCGCGACATAGTGCGCGTGAAAGTAGAGCGCGCCGCTCGTCGGATCGGAAATGCCATTGAAAAGCGCCGCGTAGGCGACGTTGAGAGCGCGATGCCAAGCTGCCTGGTCCTTGACCACATCCGGCTTGCCATCGCAGTGCCAGGAGAACTGGCAGCGGTGGCGTTTCTTGCCGCCCTGCCGCACGACGCCGCAAATGGTCGCGGGAAACCGGTCCGACGAGACGCGATTCAGCGTCACCATGGCGACGGCGATCTGGCCCGTCAACGGCTCCGATCGGGACTCGAAGTAGACGTTCTGGGCGAGGCAGTTAACTTCCTCGGCCACGTTGTCCCCGATTCCGGTCGGCAATGACATCCCGACCGGCAATGGCCCATGGATGGAAAGCGACGCACCGGGGCGTGGCGTGATGGTGATTTCCGCGTGTGCGGCAACCCCCGACAGACTTGAGAGGGCGACCACGAGAACCCCCAGACGCCACCAATATTTACCAAGAACAACGCGCATTCCGTTCCCCCTCCTCCAGCAACTTCCCTACAACATTTTGCGATTTTGGGCGTTTCGTCCCACATATGGGGTCTTTTAGACCCACCTATACTATCGATCGATCGACTGTAACGATGCGCAACCGCCACATGTGAGTCAATACGACTCTCGCCAACCCTGACGATTTTAACCGATATGGCTGGACCGTGGGGGGCGCTGTGAAATGAATGCGATGCTCGCGTTCCGTTCTGCGAAATGCCATAACTCCGTCATCAACAGACGCCTGAGGTGACCGGATGCAGTTGCTGGCTCCGTACCTGCTTTTCATTGGCGACGCGCGCGATGATCTCGCGGCGAAAACCGCGCAGGGCGTGTTGCAGTGGCGACCAAAGGATTGCATCGCGCAGGTACGCTTGCCGGGTTGCCGGGCACGGCTCGATGTGCCTGAGATGACGGTGCGCGAGGGCGCGGCATCCGGTGCCCGAACCCTGATCGTCGGCGTCGCCAACGCTGGCGGCGTCATTCCGGACAGCTGGATCGAGACGCTTACCGAAGCGTTGCGGTGCGGCCTGGATATCGCCAACGGCCTGCACGAGCGATTGTCCGACCGGGCCGAACTCAGCGCCGCCGCAGCCGCCGCGGGGCGGCGCCTCATCGATGTCCGCCATCCGGATCGCAGCTTCGCGGTCGGCACCGGCATGCCCCGGACCGGCCGGCGTCTGCTCACGGTCGGCACCGACTGTTCGGTCGGCAAGATGTACACCTCGCTGGCGATCACGGAGGGCTTGCGCGCGCGCGGCATCGACGCCGACTTCCGCGCCACCGGCCAGACCGGCATCTTCATCGCCGGCAGCGGCGTCTGTGTCGATGCCGTAGTCGCGGATTTCATCTCCGGCAGCGTCGAATGGCTGAGCCCGGACGCTGTCCCGGAGCATTGGGACGTGATCGAAGGTCAGGGCAGCCTGTTCCATCCGTCCTACGCCGGCGTCAGCCTCGGCCTGCTGCACGGGGCGCAGCCCGACGCGCTGGTGCTGTGTCACGAGCCGACGCGAACGCACATGCGGGGTCTGCCGAGCCAGCCGCTGCCCGACCTCGCCGCATGCCTGCGCGCCAACGAACAGGCGGCCCACCTGACCAACCGGGAAGCGCGCTGCATCGGCGCGGCGGTGAACACCCGGGCGCTGGCCGCCGACACCCGCGCGCCGTATCTGCGGGAGACCGCGGACCGGCTCGGTTTGCCCTGTGTCGATCCGCTGGTGACCGGCGTGGAACCGTTGATCGACGCCCTGCTGGCATGACGCGGGCGCTCGCCGTCCGGATCGAGCGTTGGCCCCTGGCTCGGCCGTTCACCATCGCCCGCGGCCGCAAGGATGTCGCGGTCGTCGTCGTCGCCGAGATCGCCGCGGCGCAGCGCGTCGGTCGCGGCGAGTGCGTCCCCTATGCCCGCTACGGCGAAACGCCGGAGGCGGTCGCCGACACCATCATGGAGCAAGCGACGACCGTCGTCGCCGGAATCGATCGCGAAGAGTTGCGGGCGCGCATGATGCCCGGTGCCGCCCGCAATGCCCTTGACCTGGCCCTCTGGGACCTGGAGGCGCAGGAGCAACAGCGATCGGTCGCCGACATCGCCGGCATCGCCGCGTCGGGTGCGGCGGTCACCGCAGAGACCATCGTCATCGATACGGCGGACGCGATGGGCCGCGCCGCGGCGGCCCTGCGCGGGCGGCGACTGCTGAAGATCAAGCTGGACCGCGAAGCCGTTATCGAACGCGTTGCCGCGGTGCGGTCGGCGGCGCCGGCAACCCGACTGATCGTCGACGCCAATGAGGGCTGGACGCTTGGCCTGCTCGCCGAGGTCGCACCAGCGCTTGCCGGCCTCGGCGTGGAACTGATCGAACAGCCGTTGCCGGCGGACGACGACGCGGGACTGCGCGATTTCGCATCCCCGGTGCCGCTTTGCGCCGATGAGTCCTGCCACACCCGGGCCGACCTGCCGCGGCTGCGGGATCTTTATCGTGCCATCAATGTCAAGCTCGACAAGGCGGGCGGCCTCACCGAGGCGCTCGATTTGGCCGTCGCGGCGAGGGCGGCCGGGTTCGACGTGATGGTCGGTTGCATGGTGGGAACGTCGCTGGCCATGGCGCCCGGCCTGGTGCTGGCGCCGCTGGCGCGCTGGGTCGACCTGGACGGCCCCCTTTGGCTCGCCCGGGACCGCGAGCCCGGTCTCGCGTTCATCGATGGCCACATCGAGCCCCCACCCCCCGGCCTCTGGGGAAACGGCCCCGCCGGCTAGTGTTGTGCGATCGCTGTGGCTCGGTCAGATCAGGCGAGCAGCGCCCTGAGTCGCCAGACAGCCTCTTCCTGTTGCTTCAGGCGCTCCGCCAGAAGCAGCGTGGTCACCTGATCCTCGATCTGTTCGGCCCATTTGGCGACGGTCCGGATGTTGCGGGCAATCGCCTCGTGATCGTTCGCCAACTGGTTGATCATGTCATGTGCGGTCCCCCTAACCACGCCCGTTTCCGCGTCGAGTTCCGAAC
>CAZVRW010000052.1:0-24521 GCA_964630265.1 uncultured Rhodospirillaceae bacterium | reverse complement strand
CTCACCCGCTTGGGGAGGGAGACCGGGAGACCGTGGCATTGTTGAACAATCTATTGATTTAATGGACTTTTCTGTTCCGGCGCGACGGTCCATGGCGGCACAACCCGGTCCTTGACGAAGGCGGCGGCGGCGTTGACGCGCAACGTGCCGGCGGCGGCGGGACGCGTTGCCGTCGCGCAGCGCGCCGTGCTGACCCGTCACCCGGCAGCCGGCCCCAGGGCCTCGGTCAGATAGTCGACGAAGGCGCGCACCCTGAGCGACAGATGCCGGCGATGCGGGTAGATGGCATACACCGGCACGGCGCCGGTTCGATGCATCTCGCTCAGCACCGGCACCAGCCGTCCCTCGGCGAGATAGGGGGCGACGAGAAAGCGAGCGAGCCGCGCGATGCCGGCGCCCGCCAGGGCAAGGCGCAGCAAGGTTTCCGCATGATTCACCTCGATACGTCCATGAACGCGGATGGTGTAGGCGCCCTCGGCGCCGCGAAACGGCCAGACGTTGAGGTCGGCCAACGGCGCGGTGCGCAGCAGGCAGGCGTGACCCTGCAGGTCCTCGGGTGTCGCCGGCGTGCCCCGGCGCGCCAGATACTGCGGCGCGGCGCAGATGGTCCAGGCGTCCTCCCCGAGCTTGCGGAGCACCAGGGATGAATCGGCCGGCGCGCCGAAACAGATGCCGACGTCGATGCCCTCTTCCAGCAGATCGGTGAGCCGGTCGGTGAGGGTCAGTTCCAGCCGGATGCCGGGATAGCGTTCGAGAAATGCCGGCAGGACCGGGGCGATCTGGTAGCTGCCGAAGGCGATCGGCGCATTGACCCGGAGCCGGCCATGGGGCGCGTGCCCGGCGCTCGCCGTCGCCTGCTCGGCGGCGTCGACGTCGGCCAGGATGCGCGCCGCCCGGGCATAGAAGCCGCGTCCCTCGTCGGTGAGGCTCAACCGCCGGGTCGTGCGGTTGACCAGGCGCACGTCGAGACGATCTTCCAGGTGGCCGACCAGCCGGCTGACGGCCGACGGCGTCACCCGCAGCGTCGCGGCGGCGGCCGAAAAACTGCCATCCTCGACGACGCGAACGAACGCCTCCATCTCGGAAAACCGATCCACCACCGCCCCTCATTGTTGCGCATTTCGCAAAAGTCATTTGCCTGCGCGACGGATTATCGTCAAGGCGGCAGACTGCTACATCTATGGCGGTCATCGACACCCGGACAGGAGAGGAGACCGATCATGATCGCCAACGCCCCCGTCGCCGCCGCACGGACCGACGTCATCGACCTGATGCTGCGGGCCCGGCAGGCTCGCGACGCCGCCCTCGCTGCGCTCGTCGGCCGCGCCCTGAGCATCGTCGGTCGGACCCTGCGTGGCCATCGGTCGCCGCCGCGGCCCGTGACGGCGTAACCGGCGCGGCCCGCCCTCAGGCGGACAGCGCTTCGATCCCGTCCCAGGCGGCGCCATGCAGTGCCGCCTTGGGATCACGGATCACCCAGATCGGCAACGTCTCCAGCCAGTCGCCGAAACGGCCCTTGTGGCGGATGGCCGCCAAGAAATCCGGCTGCTGCAGCCGTGACAGGATGCGCGGCGGAATGCCGCCGCCCAGGTAGATGCCGCCGCTGGCGAACACCGTCAACGCCATGTTACCGATGGCCCCCCCGAGAATGCGAACGAACAGGTCCAGCGTCGCCTCGCATACCGGCGCGCGGCGCTCCATGGCGGCGGCGACGATGATCGGCGTCGGATCGGCGGCCCCCGCCAGGTCCCGGCGCAGCCACTCTGGTTCCTCGACACCGGAGGCACGGACGAAGTCATAGAGGTTGGGAATGCCGCTGCCGGAGCCGACCCGCTCGAAACTCACATGGCCGAAGCGCCGCTCCAGGTAAGCGAGCAGTTCCACCTGCTCGTGCGTCACCGGCGCGAACGAGGCGTGGCCGCCCTCCGTCGGACAGGCTTTGTAGCGGCTGCCGGTCCACACCAGGTACGCCTGTCCGAGCCCGGTGCCGGGGGCGATCACCGCCTTCACGCCGTCCGGCTGGGCGACGCCGGCATGCAGGCAGACCAGGTCGTCGTCGCCCATGTGCGGCACCGCCGTCGCCACCGCTTCCAGATCGTTGAGCAGATGCACGTGGGGGATGGCGAAGGCTTGGCCGATCGCGTCGGCGTCGATGGTCCAGGGCAGGTTGGTGATCTTCGCCGTGCGGCCGAACACCGGCCCGGCGACGCCGAACGACGCCGCCGTCGGCGGTGTCGTCTCGCCGTCGAGAAAGCGAGCGATGATCGCCTCCAGCGACTCGAAGGCTCGACACTCGAACCGCTCCTCGCGCAGCGGCGCCTTGACGCCTCCGTCCGCGGACATCAACGCCAGAACCGTCTTCGTCCCCCCCACATCGCCCGCCAGAATCATCGTTTCCTCCCGCAAGGTGCTGTGCCGCTCACGACCGTCGGCCTGAGAGACATTGTGCCAGCCGCGCGGCCGCAGCGGAACGGTTCTGCCGCAGATCGGCGCGACATTCTGGACGTATGGCGAAACGGGGGCTGATTGTGTGGCGGAACGGGCCGGGCAATGGCGCTCGATTCGCCTAGTGGTTCGATGCCAACGGATGAGTCCCATTCGTTTGCTGAATCGAACCACCAGATCAACCGGTTAGTGGATCGACCGATCTGGCGCTCGGGAACCAAGCATCAGATCCGATCCACTAGCACACGCATTGGTCGCGCCAAGCGCGCAGTTCCTAGAAGAACATTCGCCGAACTGGGGAGCAGTAACATAGTCGCAACAATTAAAGCCGAAATCAATGTCGCATTCGTGACAAAAGCGTGACGCAGCGGCAACAGGTTCCCGCAAAGAGGCATGCAACCGTAGCGGGGCTTCCGCCCTCAGATATCAACGCTATATCCACCCTTGGTATGTTAGGGTCCGCGCGTTTCGCAGGAAGGCAACGACGGCCTCAAGGCCACGCTTGACATACCACTTGCTAGAAGGAGTCATGTGATGGACGCAATGTCCTTCATTTCCGCACCAGGTGTCCCGACCAGCACAGAGTACTTCCTCAACACCATCAAGACGTTTCGTAGGACGGCCTGGAATGCATATCCCTGCCGTCATTATTTTGGCATGATCACGGTCGAACAGATCGAAGAAGGCTGGTCAGTGCGCATCGCGCCGGTCGGCGCCGGGGAAACCGTCTCGACCACCTTCTATGGTGCCGACGAAGAAGAGCGCCTGAGCCTCGAAGTCGCGCGCAAGATGCACCCGACCTTGATCTGTGTCTGCTCGCGGGAATCCGCGTGTTTTTCCGAGCAGTGCCACGTGCGCCCAGTATAGGCGAACCCACGGCGGCGAACGCGCCGCGACAACCAACTCTCGGCCCGGGCAGGCCGAAGTCCATGCGGAAACAAAAAGACCGAAGCGCCGTCCTCGGCGGCGCTTTCCGGGCGGGGTGTGCCTGCGCATGGCCGTAATTCCCCGATCGCCCTGCAGCGGCGGCGCGAATTATGGTAGACTAATAATTACGCAGTTGGGCGCTCCAACGAATGGAGGAGGCCGCCATGAAAACGATTCTGGTTCCCTATCACGATGAGGAAGCGGGGCGGTCCGCCCTGACCACAGCGATCCATCTGGCCCGCCGATTCGGCAGCTATGTGGAAGGCGTGATCGTCATGGGCAAACCGCCGCTGACGCTTGGCCCTGGGATGGCCCTGTCCCCAGATTATCTGGCGAGCCTCGCCAAGGAATGGCGGAGTTTCTCGGCGACGGCGCGCGATCACTTCCTTGGCGTCGCCGACGAATTCGGCCTGCCATACCGCGAGTTGGCCACGGCCGGGGACGGTCCGGCTGTGGGCTGGCGCGAAATGGATGGCAAGGAGCCGGATGTCATTGGCCATTATGGCCGCGCCTTCGATTTGATCGTCCTCGGCCGGACCTCGGCCACCAGTGTCGGACGCTGGCGCGAGACCTGCGAAGCGGCGCTGTTCGACAGCGGTCGGCCGGTGATGTTGGCGTCGACGGCGGCGCCTGAACAGGTCGGCCGGACCATTCTCATCGCCTGGAACGGCAGCACCGAAACGGCACGGACCATCGGCCTCGCCATGCCGGTGCTCACCTCTGCTGACCGCGTCGACGTGGTCCACGTGAAGGGAGGCGGCGTGCCGGGACCGAGCGCCGGCGAGATCGCCGAACATCTGGCCCGCCACGGCGTCGCCGTTGCCAGCCGGGAAATCGATCCGCTCGGCCGGCCGGACGGCGAAGCGCTCCTGGACGAGGCCGGCGACATGGGCGCCGACCTGATTCTCAAAGGCGCCTTCACCCATAGCCGCCTGCGTCAGGTGGTCTTCGGCGGAACCACCCAACATGTTCTGGAATATGCGCTCATTCCGGCGCTGTTGGCGCATTGATGGCCCCGCCCGCCGCGGTCTCGCGGCGGCGCATTGAACACGGCGCACCCGCCGCGGCGGTGCAGTGACCATGAGCGCCCGCCGCCGCGACGCGGCGGGCTTCGTGGATCTTTGATGACACCGCGTGTCCGCCGATGCGGATTTTGACGTTCTCCGCTATGACAAGGCTGACGCAGCAGGAGGACACGATGGCAAACATTATCGCCAAAGCCGTGGTCATGGGGCCGGTCTCGGGCTCCGACAGCAGCTACAGCTTCACGGCCGAAGACGACTTTTTCGAGTTGCCCGCCGACGACATCGTCGAGCGCTTCATCGACCATCTGCACAAGGCCGGCGACCTGCCGACAGAGAACGCCTACGAACTGAATTCGGCGTTCAAAAACAAGGAAAAGCAGGTGGTGACGGCGCTTGGCAGCCTGTTCTTCGCCAATGAAACCATGCCGTTCGTGGTGATGATCAACAAGCAATCATAGCGGCGGCCTCGAACCAGGTCTGTCGGCGCGTCGCTTGGAAGTGTCTGCCCGAGCGACTATCATGCCGGCGTATTCGAACTCTGGGGAGGGGTGGGGCCGTGCCGTTAGCGTCGATGACCGGCTATGCGCGGTCGCAAGGGCAATTCGAGGATCGCGCCTGGACGTGGGAGGTGCGCAGCGTCAACGGCCGCGGCCTCGAAATCCGCTGCCGCGTCCCGCCCGGCTTCGAAGCCCTGGACCTTGCGGCGCGCAAGCGGATCAGCGACCGTTTCAGCCGCGGCAACATCTCCATCACCTTGACCGTGATTCGCGCCGGTGGCGGCACGGCGGTGCGGGTCAACGCCGATGTGCTGGAGCGACTGCTCGCCCTGGCGATGGATCTGCAGGAGCGCCTTCCCGCGGCGCGCCCGCCCTCGATCGACGGGCTGCTGGGCTTGCGGGGCGTCATCGAGGCGGCCGAGGACGAACTGAGCGAGGCCGCTCGGGCGGCGTTGGACGCGGCGCTGCTCGCGGGGCTGGACGAAGCGGCGGGCGCTCTCGCGGCGATGCGCCGCGAGGAGGGCGCGCGCATCGAAGGCGTGCTCGCTGAGCACCTGACGCGCATCGGTGAATTGGCGGCGACCGCCGGTACCGTTGCGGCGGCGCAACCACAGGCCGTGCTGGCGCGACTGCAGGAACAACTCTCCGCCCTCCTCACGGCGGCGCCACCGCTCACCGAGGAACGGCTCGCCCAGGAGGCGGCCCTGCTCGCCGCCCGCGCCGATCCGCGGGAGGAGATTGATCGGCTGACGGCACACGTGGCCGCCGCCCGCTCCCTGACCGGCAGCGACGCACCGGCCGGCCGCAAGCTGGATTTCCTCTGCCAGGAATTGAATCGGGAAGCCAACACCCTCTGCGCCAAGTCAGCGGACGTGGAATTGACTCGCCTCGGCCTCGACCTCAAGGCGGCGATCGAGCAATTCCGCGAGCAGGTGCAGAACATTGAATGACGCCTCGCGGCGGGGCGCCGCGACGCGGCGTCCAGCGCTCCGCCGTCGCGGCCTGATGCTGGTGCTGTCGTCACCCTCCGGTGCCGGCAAGACGACGATCGCGCGGGCCCTGCTCGCCGCGGACGACGACCTGACCATGTCGGTGTCGGCGACGACCCGGCCGATCCGGCCGGGTGAGGTCGACGGCCGGGACTACGTGTTCGTCGACCCGCCGGCGTTCGCCGACATGGTCGCCCGCGGCGCGCTGCTCGAGCACGCCACCGTCTTCGGCCATTGCTATGGCACGCCGCGGGCGCCGGTCGAGGCAGCGCTGGCTCATGGACAGGACGTTCTGTTCGATGTCGACTGGCAGGGCACCCAGCAACTCCGCGAGGCGGCCCCGGCCGATCTGGTCGCCGTCTTCATCCTGCCGCCCTCGCACGCCGAACTGCATCGCCGCCTGGTCGCCCGCGCGCAGGATCCGGCCGACGTGGTGCAGGCGCGAATGGCCAAGGCGGCCGATGAGATGAGCCACTGGCCGGAGTACGATTACATCGTCGTCAATGCCGACATCGCGGCGGCGGTGGCCGAGGTGCGCGCCGTGCTCACCGCCGAGCGCGCCCGTCGTACCCGCCTCGTCGGCCTCGGCGCCTTCGTCGACCGTGTCAGCCGCGGCTGACGGGGGCGCGACGCCCGGCCGTGCTGAGCCCGATCCCCGCCGCCACCAGGACGCCGCCGACAACGTGGTAGCCGTGCAGGCGTTCGCCGAGCAGCATCACCGCGAGCAGCGTCGCGAACACCGGCAGCAGGTGCAGGAAGAGACTGGCGGTGTTCGGGCCGATCAGGTGGACGCCGCGGTTCCAGCACACATAGGCCACCACCGAGGCGAAGACGCCGACATAGAGCACCGCCAGCACGCTGTCGGCGGTCACGGCGAAGCCGCCCACTCGCGCCACCTCGACCAGGTACAGCGGCGTCAGCATGACAAGGCCGATGACGGCGATGGCCATCAGCATCGCCAGTCCTGGCAGATCCTTCGGCAATCGGCGCAACAGCACCGAGTAAAGCGCCCAGACCGGCACCGAAGCGAGAAGCCACAAATCGCCGGGCGTGAAGGCGATCCCGGCGATCGCCGCCGGCGCGCCGCGCAGGATAATCGCTGCGACACCGATGAACGAGACCAGGATGCCGAGCGCCTGCAGCCGAAACAGCGGATCGCGCAGCACCAGCCAGGAAAACAGCGGCATCACCACCGGCACCACGGCCTGCAGGATGGCGCCGTTGGTCGCCGTCGTCGTCCGTAGTCCGGAATAGACGAAGACATGGAACAGCACCGTGCCGAGCAGCGCCAGCAGGCCGAGCAGGCGTCGCTCCCGCCAGATCACCCGGCGATGCCGCCACGCCACCGGCCCGGCAAGCGGCAGCAGCACCAGCGTCGCTACGCTCCACCGCCAGAATGCCAGGCTTACCGGCGGAATGTCGGCATGGACGGCGCGGCCGATGACGAAGTTGCCGGACCAACACAGGACGGCGAGACTGAGCAGCGCCGCCGCCATCGCCGCTTGGCGATCCCTCACGGCCGCCTACCCGTGGCTCCGGCAGCATGCACTCGCCATCACCGTCCAGCCAGCCGCTCGCCGTACTGGCGGGCCAGCGCGCAGAACGATGCGACGTCCAGCTCCTCCGCCCGCCGGCTCGGCGGGATGCCAAGCACCTCGGGATCAAGGCCGAGCGGCTTCAGGCTGCTGCGTAGCATCTTGCGACGCTGACCGAACGCCGCCGCGGTCACGGTCTCCAGCGCGCTCCAGGCCGCCGGCGCCAGCGGGGACGGGCGGGGCGTCAGCTTGACCACCGTCGACGTCACCTTCGGCGGCGGCGTGAACGCCCGCCGGTCGACGTTGAACATCCGCTCAGCCGTGCACAGCCACTGGACGATCACCGAAAGGCGACCATAGGCGCCGCCGCCCGGCGGCGCGACCAGCCGGTCCGCAACCTCCTTCTGCAGCATCAGGGTCAGCCCGGCGAAGGCGTAAGCTTGGCGCAGCCAGCCGAGCAGCAGCGGTGTCGCCACGTTGTAGGGCAGATTGGAGACGACGTGGCGCGGCGTCGGCGTCAGCGCCGTCGCATCGATGGCGAGCGCGTCACCTTCGATCACCTGCAGGCGGTCCGGATAGGCGGCGGCCAGTTCACCGAGCGCGGCAACGCAACGCGGGTCCTTTTCGATGGCGACGAGGCGGGCGACGTCGCCGGCGAGCAGACTGCGCGTCAACCCGCCCGGTCCCGGCCCGACCTCGATCACCGACGCGTCCCGCAGGTCTCCCGCCACCCGGACGATGCGGTCGGTCAGGTTCTGGTCGAGCAGGAAATGCTGACCGAGGGAGCGACGCGCCATCAGGCCGTGCCGGGCGATGACGTCACGCAGCGGCGGCAGATCGAATCCGGTCATGCGGGCGGCGCCGCCGCGCGCCGGGCAGCGAGTTCGTGTGCGAGGCGCAGCGCCGCAAGGAGGCTCTCGGGGTCGGCGCGGCCGGAGCCGGCGATATCGAGGGCGGTGCCGTGATCCGGCGACGTGCGGACGAAGCTGAGGCCCAGCGTGACATTCACCGTGCGGTCGACGTCCAGGGCCTTCACCGGTATCAACGCCTGATCGTGATACATGCAGATTGCCGCGTCATACCCGGCCCGGGCGCGCGGCATGAACATGGCATCCGCCGGAACCGGACCGAACGCGTTGATCCCCGCGGCCCGAAGCGAAGCGATCGCCGGCGCAATGATCGTCCGGTCCTCGTCCCCCAGCGCACCGTCCTCGCCGGCATGCGGATTGAGACCGGCGACCGCCAGTCTCGGCCGGGCGATGCCGAAATCCGTGACCAGCGCATGCGCGGTCGCCGCGGCCGTCGCGACGATGGCCGCTTCGCTCAGTTCAGAAATGGCACGCCGCAGGCTGACATGGATGGTCACCGGCACCACCCGCAGCGTCGGGCCGGCCAGCATCATCACCGGCGGCCCACCGGCACCGGGCAACGACGCGAGGAACTCGGTGTGGCCTGGGAA
Organism: uncultured Rhodospirillaceae bacterium; assembly: GCA_964630265.1. Lineage (GTDB taxonomy): Bacteria > Pseudomonadota > Alphaproteobacteria > Rhodospirillales > Defluviicoccaceae > CAZBWP01. The sequence continues at coordinate 15,644 of CAZVRW010000052.1, read as the reverse complement.
GGCAAAGCCGGCGGCGTACAGGGTGCTCTTCTGGATCGGATTGGTGACGAGAGCGGCGGCGGCGCCGCGCATGGCCAGGTCCACGGCCGTCTGGATGGCGGCGATGACGGCCGCGGCGGCCGCGGGATCGGGCCGGCCGGGGACGATTCGGCACGGCAGCGGTCGATGCAGAACCGGCAAGGCGCGGGGAAACACCACCGCCGCCTCGGCGGCGGCGGCGATGCGATGCACGGGAACAGCGAGGCCCAGGCGGTCGGCGATCGCCATCAGTCGGTCGGCGTCATCGATGGCGAAGAACGGCGGCACCGACTCGTCGCGGCGCAGCCACGCCATCAGCGTGAGTTCGCCGCCAATCCCTGCCGGCTCGCCCATGGTGAGCGCCAGACACGCCGCCCCTGCCGCGCGCCCGCCGGTCACGCTCAAATGCGGACGTCCACGAAGGCTTCGCGCTGCAGCTCACGCAGCAGGCGGCGTGACGCCGTCGCCACACGTTCCTGCAGGATCGATTCCCGGACACGCTCGCGGAGCCGCTCGCTGACGTCCTGCCGCCCGCGCTCGCACACCATGAAGAGGAATGCGCCATCCTGGGCGAGCAGCGGCGGGGTCTTGTCGCCCGCCGACAACGGCCCGATGATCTTCTGGAGTTCGGGGTCGAGTCGGCGGAACTCCATGGCGCCCATGTCGCCGGACAGGATCGCGCTGTCACTGGCCGCGGCGCCGGCCAGCGCCTCGCAGGTCGCGGCGCCGCGCGCCATCTCGGCCAGCCGCTGCATGGTGGCGCGGACCTCCGCGTCGTTGGCGTTGCGGGACAGCGGCCGGGCGAGCCGATGCAGGCGAACCATGTCGACCTCGCCCTCGGGGGCCTGGATCTCCCGCCGCTCGATCATGAAGAGGATGTAGTAGCCGAGCGGAGTCCGCACCGGGCCGTAGGCCTGTCCGGTCGGCAGATCGGCGACAATCTCCCGGAGGTCCGGATCGAACTGCTCCAGCCGTGCCCAGCCGAGATCGCCTCCAGCCGCGGCGGTCGCGCCCTGCGAGAAGTTTCGGGCGAGCGAGCGGAAACTGGCGCCCTGTGCCAACTGCTGCACCAGGCGCTGCATCAGCGCCTCGATCTCCGCCTCCTGGCCGGGGCTGGGGATCGGCAGAAAAATCTCCGCGACCCTGACTTCCGGCTGGCCGGCGTCGCTCGCCAATTGCTCCAGCCGCGCCTCGACCTCGTCATCGCTGACGCTGAGGTCCTCGCGGGTGCGCGCCTGCACCGTTTTGACCCAGGCAATCTCGGCCTCGACCTGTTCGATCAGCGCCTGGATGTTGGTGCCGCGATTCGCGAGCATGCGCGGCAGCGCCTCCGGACTGATGCCGACCTGCCCCGCGATCTGCACCAGCGCCCCCTCCAGTTCTTCCCGGGTGACGCTGATGTTCAGGCGCCGCGCCTCCTGCAGCTTCAGCCGTTCCTCGATCAACAAGCGCAGGACGTGGTTCGCCAAGCGCTGCCGGGTCTCCGCCCCTTCCGCCATGTTCGACGTGACGATCAGCAGATTCATGCGGGTGGCCAAGTCGTGCAAGGAGATCGGCTCGTCGTTGACCACGGCAACGATGCGCAGCGCATCCTGCGCCTGTGCCGGTGCCGGAGCCAGCGTGGCCGGCGCCGCGAGCACGCCGGCCAGCAGCGGGGCAACGGCAAGCAGCGCGCAGCCGAGCCGCCGGACGCGGCGGACGAGCGGTCCGGCCACGCCGAAGCGCCGGGTGCCGACATGCCGTATCGGCTCGGCTCTCAGGGGCCTGCGTCGTCGGTCCGCCATCAAATCCCTAGAACCCGAAGCCGACGTCGCCCAGGGTTTTCAACGCCAACCGCACGAAAAAGATATTGGACGGTTGGATGTCCCGATCCTCGAACTCGTCGCGTGTCCAGCTCGCATCCATGAGGAAACATTCGTCTTCGTAGGTCACTCCGGTACCGTAACGCAAGAGCCCGCCCCCCTGCCGCAGGTCGGCGGTGCCGAAGGCGCGTGCCCGCCAGTACCGCGTCACGCGCGAATTGATCCCCAGTTGCAACTCTTCGCGCGAGGGCAGATCGGCGTTGGGATCGTCGCGAAAAAACACGTACGACCCGGCGACCGACATCGCCTCGACACCCCCCCTGAAGTTCAGCTCGTTGCGCCGGAACCGCGCATTCTGCACATCGAAGGCCGAACTGTAACGGATACTGAAATAGGGGGGAAAGGTGATGTTCGCCCCGGCGACGAGGCTGGAGAGCTTGCCCTCCAGGCCGGAGGCGGGGTCGAACTCGGCGCTGTCGAGAAGCCGATAGACTTGGCCGACGAAGACGGTGGCTTGGCCGCCCGTCTGGTCCAGCACCTGCCATTGCAGGCCGTAGTTCAGGCGGGTACCGCTCTCCACGCGATCCAGTCCCGGAAAGCGTTTCAGACCGAAGACATTGCTGGTGTCGAGTTCGACGTTTTGGCTGTCCTCGTTGGGGATCTCCTCGGGATTGCCACCGTTCGGCGCGACGACGATCTCGACGATCGGCTCGATGACCTGGCTGAACCGTTCGCCGCTTCGGAGCAGCGGAAAGCGCCACTGCGCCGACGCCTGGGGGAAGATCCGGCCGGTGAGGCCGGTGAACGTCCCTTGTCGGCCCGGGATCGGCTGGGTCTGCACTTGGTAGCCGTCGGCCCACAGCGCCGCGTTCAGCGTGTAGAGGCTGCCGATGGCATCGCGCAACGGCAGTTCGTAGCCGGCGCGGGCGGACAGCCGGCGATAATCCGGTCCACCCTCCCGGGTCACCGCCGAGGCATCGAGATCGAGCGTCCAGTGGCCGCCGATCGGATCGGGCTGGCCGGCATGGTTGTAGTCGATCAACGGCAGGACGATCGGCTCCTCCTCGGTTTGGTCTTCGTCCAGGTTCTGGAACAGGAACCCGGCGGCGCGCATGTAGTTGCGGCCGCGGAAGCCCTCGGCGAAGACCTGCGAGGTCAGGCTTTCGATGCTGCTGATGTTGTATCGGCGAAGGTAGGTGTCGTCCGTGGTCCGGTTGAAGTCGATGCCCATCCGCCACGTCTCGTTGATGTCATGGCGCAATTCGCTAAAAACATGGCCGCGAAAGTCGTCCTGCGAGTCGACGGTGACGCTGCTGTCGAGGTTGAGGGAGCCGCTCATCAACGCCTGGCGATATTCGAGGCCGAGGACAGGTCCCTCCTCCGACGTGTAGATCGGGGTAATCGTCGCATCCTTGTCATCGTCGATCACCCAGTAGAAGGGCAGGCTGAAGATGAATCCCAGGTCCGACGAGTTGCCGAAGCCCGGCACCAGAAAGCCGCTCTTGCGCTTCACCGTCGGGTCGGGATGCGAGAGATACGGCGTGTAGAGGACGGGGATGCCGGCGAACTCGAGGAAGGCATCGGTGTATTCGATCTCCCGCGCCTCCTGGTCGTGGACCACCTCGAACGCCTTGATCTGCCACAGCGGCGGCCGCTCCGGATCGTCCGGACAGAGGAAGCACGGCGAGTAGACGGCCTTTCGCATCTCCGTCCGGTTGCCGTCGACGCGCCGCCCGCCGGTGGCGGCGAAGCGCGCGCCATCGGACAGCAGCGCCCGAACGTTCTCGATCATCCCCGCTTCCAGGTTGCCGGCAAGCTCCATGCGGTCGGCGAACAGCACCTCGCCCGTCGGCTCGATCAAGGCGATGTTGCCCTCGACCGTGAGAACGTTCCGGGTCTGATCGTACACCAGCCGGTCGGCGATCAAGGTGCGGTCCCCGTACGACGCCTCGATATTGCCGATCGCCATAACCAGGTCGCGGTCGCGGTCGTAGGCGACCTCGTCCGCGGTGAACAGGATCGGCAGGTCTTCAGGAAGCGTCTGCGCCGGGCCGCGCGAAGGCGCTGCCAGCAGCATGGCGACCCAAAGACAGAGGATCAGACGTCCGCGCAGACGGCGCGTAGACAGACGCTGGCCGGGGTTTGCGGGCCGTGGCGGCCGGCGCGCATCATCCCGCATCAAGGTCAACCGTCTTCCAGGAACAACAGACTGGTCAAACCGAGCAGCGTCGCCACCGCGGAGGGCGTCCAGCCGGCCAGCGCCGGCGGCACCCGGTCGACAGAGCCCAGCGCGAACACGATGTCCGAGAAAATGAACAGCGTCAGACCGGCGGCGAGTGCGCCCGCGACCAGATAGACCGTGCCGCCGCGGCGGTTGTGCCGCAGGCTGAAGGTCGCGGCGATGAAGACCATGGCGCACATCAGCAATGGTGCCGCGAGCAGGACGTGATAGTGCAGGCGATGCGCCGCCGACGAGAAGCCGGCCGCATCGAGCGTCGCGATGAACTGCGGCATGTCCCAGAAGGAGATCGTCTCGGGCGAGGCGAAGCTGTCCTCGATGCGTCCCTTGGTGAGGGTCGTCGGCAGGTCATAGACCGCCTCGAAGCGGTCCGGGGCATCGGTGTCGCGCAGCCACACGTCGAACAGTCGCCAGTAGCCGTCTTCAAGCGTCGCCCGCTTGGCATCGATCCGGCCGAAAAACGTGTCCTCGCCCCGATAGCGGAAGACCGTGACCGTCTTCAGGTTGACGCGGTCATCGTCCTGCAGGACACGCACCGCGTGGACCACCGTCTGCCCCTCGTCTCCCCCCTCGCGCAGCCACAGCCCCGTCTGGCGCAACGCCAGCGTGTTGACCCGGTTCTCGAGCAGGATCGCCGCCTCGCGCTCGTACCGCGCCAGAAACGCCGAGGCGATGGGATTGAAGACGCTGACGTGGAAGATGCCGAAAGCCAACGCGACCAGCACGGCCGGCAAGAGGAACTGCCAAGCGGAGACGCCGGCCGAACGGACGACGTCCATTTCCCGCGCCCGCGACATTCGCCAGAAGACGAACATGCCGGCAAACAGCGCGGTGAACGGAAATGCGCGCTGCCCGAGGAACGGCAGTTTCAGGAACGCCATCTCGATCACTTGGCCGAACGACACATGCGGCTTTCCGGCGACGCGGCGCAGGAGTTCGATGCTGTCGGCGAGCAGAATGATGAGCAGGAACGCGGCGAAGATGCCGAGGAACGCCAACAGATACTGCCGGCCGATGTAGACGCAGAGTGTCGGCGAGATCCGCACGTCGCGCGCCCCGACTAACCCGCCATCGCTGCCGCCCGCGAGCGGTGGCCGGCGGTGATGCGTCCTGCCCCGGCAGGGTGCGGCGTCATGATGGGACGTGCCAATATGAGCCTTTCGACATCAGGGCGCAGGGCCCGCAACCCATGCGGCCCGAGCGCCAGGGAGCAGAGTGCGAAGAAACCGCGCGCCGATCAAGAGAGGTTGCGGCACCGGGTCGCCGACGCGGTGCCGTGGCGGGTGCTTCTGCGGCGGACGGGCGGCGGGGGCATCCTCACCGTCGGCGAACGACGCGAATCACGCGCACCGAACGTCCGTCGATCGGCCGCCGCATTGGCGCGGCAGCACGCCATTGACCGCGTAGCTGTTGCGACCGCGCGTGTCGACCTCGGTGGCGGAGGTCACCCGTACCAGCGCCGCCAAGTCGATCGCCAGATACCGCGGATCGGTCCGCTCGTACCGGTAGGGGTCGTCCCGGCTCAGCCGCTTCCAAATGATGCGAGTCGGATCCCAATGGGTGAAAAACCACCAGGTACCGAGGCTCGCCCCGATGACAACAAGCAGCGCACAGGCCGCGCGCGCCAACCTCCGGACGCCGTCGTTCATGCCCCGATGCGCCGCCGACATCGGGGCACGCGGTCGCCGCGTCAGAGAACGGTGTCGATGTCGATGTCCCGCAGCGAGTCGCCGGCGCGCATCGTCGCCGACCGCAGACCGCCGCTGCGGCTGAGGACGTGATCGGTATAGAATCGCGCGCTCACCCGCTTGGCGCGGAGGAACCGGGGATCGCCCTCGCCGGCCGCCAAGCGCTTGGCGGCAATCAGCGCCGACTGCGCCATCAGCCAGCCGCCGGCAACCGTCCCAAGCAGGTGCAGATAATAGATGGCGCCGGCCGCGGCGCGACGCGGGTCCGCCGGATAGGTTCGGATCAGCCAGTCGGTGGCTTCGGCGAGATCATCGGTGCCGGTGCGCAGGGTTGCACGGATGACGTGCAGGTCGCCGTCGCCGGCGGCGGCGAGGTCGGCGTCGAGTTCGCGGATGCGGGCGATGAAGGCGGTAACCGTCGCGCCGTTCTCCCGCGCCACCTTGCGGCCGACCAAATCGAGCGCCTGGATGCCGTTGGTACCCTCGTAGATCGAGGCGATGCGGGCGTCGCGCAGGTGCTGCGGCGCGCCGCTTTCCTCGATGTAGCCCATGCCGCCCTGCACCTGGATGCCGAGGTCGGCGATCTCGATGCCGAGATCGGTCGACCACGCCTTGACCACCGGCGTCAGCAGGGCGACGAGCGCATCGTGATGCCGCTGCTCGACCGGATCCGGGTGGCGCCGGGCGATATCCAGATTGGCGGCGGCGAAATAGACGAGGGCCCGCGCCGCTTCGGTTCGGCTTTTCATCAGCAGCAGCATGCGCTGCACGTCCGGATGGTGGGCGATGGTCACGGCCGAGGGATCATCGGAGCCGAGGTTGCGCCCCTGCACCCGGTCGAACGCATAGGCCCGCGCCAATTGGTAGGCGCGCTCGGCAATACCGACGCCCTCCAGGCCGACGGCGAGGCGCGCATTGTTCATCATCAGGAACATATGCTCGATGCCGCGGTTCTCCTCGCCGATCAGCCAGCCGATGGCGCCGCCGTCGTCGCCGAACGACATGACCGCCGTCGGGCTCGCCTTGATCCCGAGCTTGTGCTCGACCGAGACGCAGCGCACATCGTTGCGCGCCCCGGGACTGCCATTGCCGTCACCAAGATACTTGGGCACCAGGAACAGCGACATGCCCTTCACCCCCGGCGGGGCGTCCGGCAGCCGGGCCAGCACCATGTGCACGATGTTCTCGGCCATGTCGTGCTCACCCCAGGTGATGTAGATCTTCTGACTGGTGATCTTGTAGTGGTCGCCGGCGCGGACCGCGCGCGAACGTACCCGCGCCAGATCGGAGCCGGCTTGCGGCTCGGTCAGGTTCATGGTGCCGGTCCACTCGCCGGAGACCAGCTTCGGCAGATAGCGCCGCTGCAGATCCTCCGTGCCTTGGGCGTGCAGCAGCTCGGCTGCCGCCTGGGTCAGCATCGGACACAGGCTGAACGCCATGTTGGCCGATGCCCACACCTCGGACACGGCGGTGGAGACCAGCCACGGCAAGCCCTGCCCGCCCCATTCGGCATCGAAGGGCACGCCGTTCCAGCCACCGTCCACGAACTGCGTCCAGGCATCGCGGAAACCGTCGGGCGTGCGGACGACGCCGTTCTCGAACACCGATGTCTGCTGATCGCCGATGGCGTTGATCGGCGCCAGCACCGCCGCGCCGAACTTGCCCGCCTCGTCCAGCACCGCGTCGACAAGGTCGGGCTCGATCTCCTCGCAGCCGGGCAGCGCGCGCACCGCGGCAAGGCCGGCCAAGTCGTTGATGCAGAACCGCATATCGTCGAGGGGAGCGGTATAGGTCATGGCGAACGGTCTCCGGTAAGCGAATGGCCGACGTCGGCTGGTCAGACCGAACGGTAGCCGCGCCGGCGTCGCCCGTCAATTTGTCGCCGGCAACAAAGCCGCTTCGCCATGATGGATGCTGCCACAATCGGGTAATAAGACCATCATCAGTCCGTCACACGGGGTCGCTATACAGGAGGTCAGACGGAGCAGACTTATTCGCGTGTCGGCTTCGCCAGCGCCTTTCGGCCACACACCCATGGGAAGGAGCCAGAACGCATGACCGACCAAGAACGTCAGGACTACTCCGAAAACGCCGCTCTCGACAGCGATGATATCCCCACCAATCCGCTGACCGCGCCGACCTTCGGCGATGTGGTCGCCACGCGCTTCAGCCGCCGCGACGTGATGCGGGGCGCGCTTGGCGTCACCGCCATCGCCGCCACCATGGGGCCGCTGGCGCTGGCGACGACGCGGAGCGCCCACGCCGCGATGGGCCGCTACGTCTTCGAGGAGATCGAGCACGGCGCCGACGAGACACACCACGTCGCCCCCGGCTACGACATGAACATCCTGATCCGCTGGGGCGATCCCGTCGAGGCCGGGGCACCGGACTTCGACCCAATGAACCAGACCGCCGCCGCCCAGGAGAAGCAGTTCGGCTACAACAACGACTACCTCGGCTACATCGGCCTGCCGCTCGGCTCGAAGAACCCATCGCACGGCCTGCTTTGCGCCAACCATGAGTACACCAACCCCGCGATCATGTTCCCCGGCCTGACCGGCGAGGATCGCAAGGTCGATCCAGCCAAATACACCAAGGACATCGTCGACATCGAATTGGCCGCGCACGGTTGCACGGTGCTCGAGGTCAAGCAGGATGGCGGCGTGTGGTCCGTGGTCGGCGGCAGTCCCAATAATCGCCGCGTCACCATGCTCGCCTCGGAGATCGAGATCACCGGCCCGGCCGCCGGCAGCGACCGGATGAAGACCTCGGCCGACGCCACCGGCCGCAAGGTGATCGGCACCCTCAACAATTGCGCCGGCGGCATCTCGCCCTGGGGCACCTTTCTGACGGCGGAAGAGAACTTCCACCAGTATTTCTCGGGTGAGACCGCGGACCTGGCCGAACAGCGCAACCATGACCGTTACGGCGTCGGCGGCAAGAACGCGCGCTACCCCTGGGGGCAGTTCCACGACCGCTTTGACGTCAACAAGGAGATGAACGAAGCCAACCGCTTCGGCTGGATCGTCGAGATCGATCCGCTGGATCCCACGTCGACGCCGAAGAAGCGCACCGCGCTCGGCCGCTTCAAGCACGAGGGCGCGGAGTCGATCATCAACAAGGACGGCCGCGTCGTCGTCTACTCCGGGGACGACCAGCGCTTCGAATATCTCTACAAGTTCGTCACCGAAGGCACGTTCGATCCGAACAATCGGGCGGCAAACATGGATCTGCTCGACAACGGCACGCTCTATGTCGCCAAGTTCAACGATGACGGCAGCGTGAATTGGCTGCCGCTGGTCTTCGGGCAGGGCCCGCTCACCGCCGAGAACGGCTTCAGCAGCCAGGCCGAGGTGCTGATCGAGACGCGGCGTGCCGCCGACCTGCTCGGCGCCACGCCCATGGATCGGCCGGAGGACGTGGAGCCACACCCGACGACCAACAAGGTCTACATGCTGTTGACCAACAACACGAAGCGGAAGGAAGATCAGGTCGACGCCATCAACCCGCGGCCCGACAACACCTTCGGCCACATTGTCGAGATCACGCCGACCGGCGACGACCACGCCGCGACCACCGGCACCTGGGACATCCTCGTTAAGTGCGGCGATCCGTCGGTTGCCGAGGTCGGCGCCATGTGGAACCCGGCGACGTCGGCCAACGGTTGGTTTGCCGCGCCCGACAACTGCGCCGTCGACGGTCTCGGGCGGCTTTGGATCACCACCGACCAGGGCAGCAACTGGGCCAAGTCCGGCACCGCCGACGGCGTCTGGGCCCTGGAGACTGAAGGCGATCTGCGCGGCACCGGCAGGATGTTCTATCGCGTACCCATCGGTGCCGAAATGTGCGGCCCCATCTTCACGCCGGACACGACGACCCTGTTCGTCGCCGTGCAGCATCCGGCCTCGGACGGTGCCAAGGCCTTCCCGGGCTTCGAGCGGGACTCGACCTTCGAGGATCCGGCGACGCGCTGGCCGGACTTCAAGTCCGACATGCCGGTACGGCCATCCGTCGTCGCCATCACCAAGCAGGGCGGCGGCGTCATCGGCGCTTGACGCGCCGTTCCATGCCCGAAGCGGGCACGAGCGGGGGGCGCCTCCCCCCGCTCGGTCTCGGGGCCGATGGACTATTCCGCTGGAGCCAGTCATGGGCACGTTCCCGACGAAGCAACGAACCAGCGATCCCCGAAGCATCATCAAGCTCTCGCGGCGCACCTTTCTTCTCACGGGAACCGCGGCCGCCGCGCTTGCCGGCCTTCCCGGCGTTGCCGCCGCCGTCGCTCGGGTGCGCACCCTCACCAATTCGCACTGGGGCGCCTTCCTGGCGGAAACCGAGGGCGACCGGCTGGTCGGTGTCATCCCCTTCCCCGGCGACCCTTTTCCGACGCCAATGATCAGCAACTTTCCCGCCCTCGTCCACGATCGGGCCCGCGTCGCCCATCCGGCGGTCCGCAAGGGCTGGCTGGAGCAAGGCCCGGGCGCGACGGAGCGCCGTGGCGCCGAACCCTTTGTCCGCGTCTCATGGCAGCACGCGCTCGACCTGGTGGCCGGCGAACTCAACCGGGTGAAGGAGACTTACGGCAACGAAGCGATCTACGGCGGCTCCTACGGGTGGACGAGCGCTGGCCGGCTGCATGCCGCCGACGTGCTGACCGGGCGCTTCCTCGGCGGCTTCGGCGGCTACGTCGACGACCTGACCAACTATTCCTACGGCGCTGGCATGGTGCTGCTGCCGCACATCGTCGGCTCCAATGAGTCCATCGGCGGTCCGATGACCGCCTGGCCGATGATCATCGAGCACAGCGAGTTGCTGGTGATGTTCGGCGGCGCGGCCTTCAAGAACGCGCAGATCACCTGGGGTGGTGGTGGCGAGCACTCCACCGAGAAATGGTTCCGCCACGCCCGCGCTCGCGGCATCGAGATGGTCGTTATCAATCCGATCCGTGAAGATGAGACGATCAGCCTCAACGCCGAGTGGATTGCGCCGCGCCCCAATACCGACACGGCCTTGATGTTGGCGATCGCCCATACCCTGATCGTCGAGGGCCTGTATGACGCGGACTTCGTGGAACGTTACACCGTCGGCTTCGAGCGCGTCCGCGCCTACGTGCTGGGCGAGACCGACGGCACGCCGAAGACACCGGAGTGGGCGGCGGCGATCACCGAGGTGGCCGGGGCGACGATCCGCGGTCTCGCTCGCCAGATGGCAGCCAAGCGCACGCTGATCATGACCAGTTGGTCCTTGCAGCGCGCGGCGCACGGCGAGCAGGCGTGGTGGGCGACGGTGTTGCTGGCCGCGCTGCTCGGGCAGATCGGCCTGCCCGGCGGTGGCTTCAGCTTCGCCTACACGTCGACCAACGGCGTCGGCCAGCCCCGGCCGACGATGGCCGTCGCCGGCATCAAGCTCGGGCGGAACCCGGTCAAGGCGCGTATCCCCGTCGCCCGCATCGCCGACGCGCTGCTCGAGCCCGGCGGCGGCTTCGACTTCAACGGCCGCCGGTTCACCTATCCCGACGTGCGGCTGATCTACTGGGCCGGGGGCAACCCGTTCCACCATCATCAGGATCTCAATCGACTGATCAAGGCTTGGCGGCGACCGGAGACGATTATCGTTCACGAACCTTGGTGGACAGCCACTGCCAAACACGCCGATATCGTCCTGCCGGCGACGACGACACTGGAGCGCAACGACATCGGCGGCTCGACCCGCGATCGCTATATCTTTGCCCAGCCGCGGGTGATCCCGCCGGTGGGCGAGGCGCGCAGCGATTTCGAGATCTTTGCCGACTTGGCGGAACGGCTGGGCTTCGGCCAGGACTTCACCGAAGGGCGGGACGAGATGGGCTGGCTGCGCGCCCTCTGGCAGGAGACGCGCGACAGTGCCGCCCGCGCCGGTGTCGACCTGCCGACGTTCGAGGCGTTCTGGGAGGCGGGCTTTGTCGCCATGCCGGAGGCCAATGCCGATTACGTCTACCTCGCCGATTTCCGCGCGGATCCGCAAGAGAACGCGCTGCGCACGCCGTCCGGCCGGATCGAACTGGCGTCCGAACGCATTGCCGGCTTCCGCTACGACGACTGTCCCGGACAGCCGACCTGGATCGATCCTGACGAGTGGCTGGGAAGCCCCCTGGCGAAACGGTACCCCCTGCACCTGCTGTCGACCCATCCGCAATTCCGGCTGCACAGCCAGATGGACAATGCGCCGCTCAGCCGCGCCAACAAGGTGGCCGGGCGTGAGCCCGTGTGGATCAACCCCGTGGATGCGCTGGCGCGCGGACTCGTCGACGGCGACTTGGTTCGCCTGTTCAACGATCGCGGCGCCGCGCTCGCCGGCCTCGTCGTCACCGACCGGATCCGCCCGGGAGTCGTCTGCATGCAGGAGGGCGGCTGGTTCGATCCGGAGAGGCCGGGAACCAGCGGCAGCCTCGACAAGCAGGGCAATCCCAACCTGGTGACCCGCGACGTCGGCACGTCGAGGCTCGGCCAGGGCTGCACCGCACAGACGGCGCTGGTCGAGATCGAGCGGTTCGAGGGACCGCCGCCGACGGTCACCGCCTATGATCCACCAACCATCGTGGAGGGGGTCTGATGCACCGCGCCATGAGCCGCCGACGGGCGCTCGGCCACGGCGCCGCCCTTTTGGTTGCCGCCGCCGTCCCGCTGCCGTTCACCGCCGAGGCGGTCGGTGCCAACAGCCTCAAGCCGGTACGGTGCCCGGAGACCGAGTGCGGCCACCTCTACGATCCGGCAATCGGCGAGCCAGCGGACGGCATCCCACCCGGGATCCCTTTCGCCGAGTTGCCCGACGACTGGGAATGCCCGGAGTGCGGCACACCCAAGTATCTCTGGTAGACGACGGTCCCCTGCCGGCACCAACCGATTGCTTTTGCCGACGTGACGGGTAGGCTGCGGAGGAGACGCGCTTGCGCGTCAGCCAGGGAGCGTCCGCATGCCCGCTCGAGCATCCGCGCCGCAACCGGTGGCCGGCCAGTTCGCCATCGGCCGGGTGATCGGCCGGACGGTGCGCGTCGTCGTCGACAACGGCCTCGCGTTCTTCGTCATCGCCGCCGTCGTCACCAGTCCGCTGCTGCTGATGGGCGCCGTTGCCGTCGCCCTGATGGCGGGTGATCTGGACATCGTCATTCAGCGGGCCCTGTCCGGTCTCGCCGTGCCGGCAAGCCTGCTCGGCGGTGGCGCGGTGGTGGGCGTCGCCGTGCTGTTGGGCGGACTGCTGCTGATCGCGTCGCTGGTCCACGGGGCGTTCACCGCGTTGAGCCAGGGGCACGCGCCGATCGGCGCCTCGCTGCGCCACGGCCTCGCCTGTGTGCTGCCCGTCCTTGGCATCGCCAGCCTCGGGATCGTGCTGCTCACCCTGATCCAGGCACCGCTGCTGCTGCCGATCTACGCCCTGGCGCACGTCCTGTGGGGCGGCGCGCCGGAAGGACTGGCGGCAGCGCCCGCGGCCGCGCTGCTGGCGGCCGCCTATTTGGTCTTCATCGCCTACGTGCTCGCCGGCTTCTGGGTGCTGGTGCCGGTCGCCGTGGTGGAACGGGGCGGCTTCGCCAGCACGCTGGGGCGCACCTGGCACCTGACCCGGGGCTACCGCTGGCACGCCATCGCCGTGGTGACGCTGTCCCTTGCCGCCGCAGCGGGCCTGTTCGTGCTCCTCGGCGCGCTTGGCAACATGCTGGATGCCGCGGGGGTGCCGGCGCTGCTCTCCCGCCTGGTCGCCGGCATTACCGGCGCCGCCCTCGCCTTCGCCACCGTCGTCTACTTCGTCGTGCTGCCGTCGGTCGGCTATTACTATCTCAAACGCAGCAAAGAGGGCGCGGAGATCGACACGTTGTTCGCCGTCTTCGACTGATGGCTTGGGTTACCGACGCTGCTGCGGCGTTCCCGCGTGATGCTTGCTCTCGCGGCGGTCTCCGAGGAGCATGCGCTTTTCCAGGTGCGCCCGGAGCGCCACGTAGAAGGCGGCGAGGAACGCGTCGGCGGCGGGGGGCGATCCGCCGGGCGGCGGCCGCCAGCCGATCTTGCGGGCAATGCGGCCCGCGATCTCCTCCCGGTCGTGTCGGGTGGTCTGCTGCTGGTCGCCGCGCAGCACCTCCTCCAGCGTCTGCAGCTCATAGATGCCGTAAACATCGAGCTGCGCGCGGCTGAACGTGATCGGCGCAATCCCGGGCTCGACCGCCGCCGCGGGCGCCGCTTTTGTCTCCAGCGCCCGCTCCGCCGCCAGATCCGGCAGCAGCACGCGCCGCGGTACCTCGATCACCCAGGTGCCGGCGACCATGTCGCCGACGCGGAGCCGCTCGTGGTTGAACAGCGGCATCAGCATCAGGATCCCGACCCAGCCGAGCGCGACGAACGCCCAGAGCCCTTCCGGCGATTGCGCGCCGCCGGCGAAATACAGCGTCAACGGCAGGAACACCTCCACTTCGCGCATGAAATTGCGGACGACCACGGCATCGCCCCGCAGCGCGCCACCGTCTCGGTCGATGACGCGCAGCTTGAACAGGCGCTTGCCCGGCGTCTGCCCCTGCCAGCGCAACTCGAACGCGGTGAAGTAGAAGACGCGGATCAGGAAGGTGGCGAGCAGCAGCACCGATGTGGCCAGGGCGTCGCCGATGCTCCACGCCAGGCCGAAGATGGCGACCAAGCCCGCCGCCAGCGTCACCCCGCCGATCGCCAGCATGTCGACGAGGAACGCGCCGGCGCGGTCGCCGCGACCGGCGAGGCGAATGCGGAGCGGCACACCTTCCGGCGTCACCAAGTCCCGCGCCGCCGCTTCAAGGGCGCCGCTCGCGCTCACCCTCGAGGCCCTTCCTCGTTCGGGGGGGCATTGCGACGGCCACCGAAGCCGAAATAGAGACCCCACACCACCGCCGTCGCCGCCGCCAGGGCATAGCGCAGGCCGATGTCCTGCACCGACTGGCGGAAGATGCCCTCGATCAGCCCGGCGATGAAGAACAGCAGCACGGCACCGAGCACGATCCGCCCGGCGACGCGCCCCCGGCGCGCCAGGTTCTGCAGCCGCGTCTGCCGGCCGGGAAAAATCACCGCCTCCGCCAGCACCAAGCCGGCGGCGCCGCACAGCACGACGGCAAGCAGCTCCGTCACCCCGTGCGGCAGGATCCAGCTCCAGAATTCAAGATTGAGGTCCCGGTTGGCGTGCAGCGCGGCGAAGGCGCCCAGCATCAAGCCGTTGGTGACGATGAGGATCAGCGTCGGCAGACCGAGGGCGAAGCCGAGGGCGAACGCCAGGATACCGATGCGGGCGTTGTGGGTGAACAGGAAGGTGGCGAAGGCATGCAAGGCATCCGCATCGGCATCGCCGCCGGAGAATAAGGCCGCCGCCAATTGCTCGCGCGATGCCGCGGGATCGCGCCCGTTGCTCAGCTCGGCGTCGACGAAGGCGTAGAACCTGTCCTCGTTCTGCCCCGTGGTCACCCAGCCGACGGCAATGCCCAGCAGCAGCACGGCCGCGGCGATGGCGAGTTGGTGGCGGCACTCGCGGACGGCGCGCGGAAAGCCGATGGCGAGGAAGTCGCGCACCGTGGCGAGAAACGTGGTGCGTGGACCGTGGACGACCAGATAGGCGCGCCCGGCCAGTGCCTCCAGGTAGTCGACGACATTGCGGTCGAGGGAAATGCCGCGCGCTACCGACAGCGACGACAACGTGGCGCGGTAGAGCACCGGCAGACGCATCAATTCGTCGGCGCTGAGCACCCGGGGCCCGCCTCGCTCGGCGCGGGCGACCAGATCCTCCAGTTCGCGCCACGTCGCCTCGCGCTCCAGGCGGAAGCTGGTGCTTTTCAGGGTGATCGGCGGCATCGGCCCGCGGTCCTAGATCAGTTCCAACCGCTTGATCTTCAGGTAGCGGTTGATGATGTCGGCGCCC
>CAZVRW010000051.1:0-25113 GCA_964630265.1 uncultured Rhodospirillaceae bacterium | reverse complement strand
TGCCGGGCCCCGCCGTGGTCAACGGGCGGGTGCCGGGCCCCGCCGTGGTCAACGGGCGGGTGCCGGGCCCCGCCGTGGTCAACGGCCGGGCGCCGGACCCCGCCGTGGTCAACGGGCGGGCGCCGGGCCCGCCGTGGTCAACGGGCGGGCGCGGCGCCCGGGCGATGCCGGAGGACCGGGATCGCCAGCACCAGGGCGAGCAGCGGCCAGACGACCGAGAGACGGTAGATCGCCTCGAAGGACAGCACCTCGCGCAGCGCCCCGATAAGGAAGGAGACGGCGCCGATGCCCACCATCAGGGCGGCGATCAGGGCCGACGCGACCCAGGCGACATGCCGCGGAAATGCGTCGGCGGCCAGCGCGATCATCAGCGGGAAATAGGCCGAACAGGCGACGCCGGCGAAGGCGAAGGCGGCGATGCCGGCCACCGGCCCCCGGGCCAGCGGTATGATCAGGAAGGCCGCGGCCATCAGCAGCGGCATCACCGCCCACAGCAGCCGCGGCGAGACGCTGCCGACCAGCGCCGAGCCGGCCAGCCGGCCGACCACCAGGGCTCCCCAGAACACCGACAGCGCCACCCCGGCGACGGCGTCGTCGAGCCCCCGCCCCTCGCTCAGGAAGACCACGGCCCAGTTGGCGAAGGTGCCTTCGACGAAGGCGTAAAGGACGCTGAGCGCGACGAACACCCACAACAGCGGCACCGCCACCGGCCGCGCTTCGGGAGCGCCACCGGCCGCCAGCGCCGGATCGGGCGGCAGCGCCGCCAGCCCCGTCGTCACCGCGAGGACGAGCGCGATGCCGGCGAGGCATGCGGGCCAGCCGAACCAGACGCCGGCCTCGATGAAGGGCGCGACGATGAGCGGCCCGGCGGCGAGGCCGAGGCCGATCAGCATGTGCGCCGCGACGACGGCGGCATGCGCCCGCCCGGGAAACAGGATCGCCGGATAGGTGTTGATGGGGGCGGCCTGCAGGCCAACGCCGAGGCCAAGGCTGGCGGTGGCGACCAGCAGTGCCGGATAGGCCAACGCTTCGGGCAGCGCGCCGCTGGCGGCAAGCAGCGCCTGGGCGACGACGATGGCGCCGAGCGCCAGGATCGCCAGCACCTTCAAGCCGATCCACCGGGCCAAGGCGCCGCCGCCCAGCGCGCCGACGACGGCGAAGGCGAGCTGCGGCAGGAACACCGCACCATACGCGGCGTCACTGAGGCCGAGATGCGTTTTCAGCACCACACCGAGCGCCGGCACGCTGACGATCGACAGGCCCTGGACGACGCCGCCCAGATAGACAACGACGACGGGCGGCGCATGCCACGAAGGAGCGCGTCCAGGGGCGTTTGGAGCGGCGCTTCGAACGGCGCGCTCCGCGGCGCTCATCCCCGGTCGCGAGCGCGTTTCGCGCTTATACCTCATCGCGGGCCCTGTCGCGGGCCTTATCGCGGGCCCTGTCGCGGGAAGTTCCCGGGGCCTTTCGCATCCGGAACCGCGGGAGTTCCCGACGGTACGGGCGCATCACCAGATTGGCGATCAGTTCGGCCGCCGACCGGCCACAGTCGCCAGTTTTCGGTGCCACGCCGCAGGTTCTCCAGCCGCCGTTGCTCGGCGTTGCCCTGATGATCGCCGGCCATGCCGGTCCCCCGTTCGTTCTGCCCGTGGGGCGCGGTTCGTCGGGGACATCGGAGGCGACCGCTCCCGGCGAACCAACGCGGTTTGTTCGCCGCTTGATGGGCCCTGGCGCGCCCGCCGTCAAGCCACGCGCCGACGCAAGGGAACGGGCGCCACCGCCGGTGGGACGGCGGGACGCGGGGCGGCGTGGACCAGTGATCGGCATGCCCGACCGACCTATTCGCCCCTTGCGATCCACGTCTCGACAGCGGGGCTGCCGTGCATCCGATGACCTTGTCTTGCCGCGCGGCGACGTGCTACAGCTTCTTATCTTCGCATTCGCACACCCGCTTTTGGGGAAACGTTTCAAGAGGGAGAGAGACCATGCCAGCACCCGCTGATCCCGTCGTCATCGTCGGCGCCGCGCGCACGCCCATGGGCGGCATGCTCGGTGACTTCGCCACCGTGACCGCCACCCACCTGGGCGGCGCCGCGATCAAGGCCGCGCTCGAGCGGTCGAAGGTTTCGCCCGACGACGTCGGCGAGGTCATCATGGGCTGCTGCCTGATGGCCGGCCTGAAGCAGGCGCCGGCCCGGCAGGCCGCGCACTTCGCCGGGGTGCCGTGGCACGTCGGCGCGACGACGCTGACCAAGATGTGCGGCTCGGCCATGAAGTCGGCCATGTTCGGCCACGACAACCTGCTCGTCGGTTCGCACGACGTGGTCGTCGCCGGTGGCATGGAGAGCATGTCCAACGCGCCGTTCCTGGTGCTCAAGGCCCGCACCGGCTATCGCCTCGGCCATGGCGATCAGTTGAAGGACCACATGTTCTATGACGGCCTCGAGGACGCCTACGAGGAAGGCCGGGCCATGGGCACTTTCGCCGAGGACTGTGCCGAGATGTATCAGTTCACGCGCGAGGCCCAGGACGCCTTCGCCACCGAGTCCGTGAAGCGCGCGCAAAACGCGTCCAACGACGGCACGTTCAAGAAGGAAGTCGCCCCGGTGCTGGTGAAGACCCGCAAGGGCGATCGCCTCGTCGAGACCGATCAGGCGCCGTTCGAGGTGGCCATCGACAAGATCCCGACCCTGCGCCCGGCGTTCCGCAAGGACGGCACGGTGACGGCGGCGACCTCGAGCTCGATCTCCGACGGCGCGTCGGCGCTGGTGCTGATGCGGCGCTCCGAGGCCGAGAAGCGGGGGCTCACGCCGCTGGCCGCGATCCACGCGCACGCCACCCATTCCCAGGAGCCGAACCTGTTCACCACCGCGCCGGTGGGGGCCATCCGCAAGGTGCTGGAGAAGTCCGGCTGGAAGGCCGGCGACGTCGACCTGTGGGAGATCAACGAAGCGTTCGCCGTGGTGACCATGGCGGCGATGCGCGACATCGACATCCCGCACGACATGGTGAACGTCAACGGCGGCGCCTGCGCGCTCGGCCATCCGATCGGTGCCTCTGGCGCGCGCATCATCGTCACGCTGCTGCACGCGCTGGAGAAGCACGGGCAGAAGAAGGGTGTGGCGGCGCTGTGCATCGGTGGCGGCGAAGCCACCGCCATGTCGATCGAGCGGCTGACCTGAGGCACGCCGCCTGAGGCATCCGACCCGAACGGCCGGCCCGAACGGCCGACCTGCAGCGACTGGCCTGACCCACTAGGCCGGTCGCCAGGGTCGGCGTCGCGGATCGTCGAGGACCCGGGCGTGACTCGCCCGCGCCGGCAGAGTGGCCGGGCGACACGTCCGTTTACGGGGACCAAGAGCCGGTTGATCGGCCGGCTCGCGGCCCATCATCTCTAATCAGGGGCATCCCAGGGGAAGGAAACATGCAAACTCAAGGTTTAGCGGCAATCGTCACCGGCGGCGGCTCGGGCCTCGGTGAAGCCACCAGCCGGGCGCTGGCCGCGGCCGGCGTCAAGGTCGCGGTGTTCGACATGGCCGAGGACAACGCCAAGCGCGTCGCCGACGCCATCGGTGGCATCGCCTGCGTCTGCAACGTCACCGACGCCGCGTCGACGGAAGCGGCCATCGCCAAGGCGCGCGAGGCCCACGGTCCGGCCCGCATCGTCGTCCAGTGCGCCGGCATCGCGCCGCCGGCCAGCATCGTCGGCAAGAAAGGCCCGCTGCCGCTGGAGAAGTTCGAGCAGGTCGTCGACGTCAATCTCAACGGCACCTTCAACGTCATGCGGCTCGCCGCCGCCGACATTCTCCAACTGGATCCGCTGGAGACCGGCGAGCGCGGCGTGATGATCAACACCGCGTCGATCGCGGCCGTCGAAGGCCAACGCGGCCAGTCGGCCTACGCCGCCTCGAAGGCCGGTGTCGTCGGCCTGACGCTGCCGGCGGCCCGCGAGTTCGCGCGCACGGGCATCCGCGTCATGTGCATCCTGCCCGGCATCTTCGGCACGCCGATGATGGCCGGTTTGCCGCAGGAGACCCAGGACTCGCTCGGCAAGTCGGTGCCCTTCCCCTCGCGGCTGGGCGACCCGGCGGAGTTCGGCAAGCTGGTGATGGCGATCGTCGACAACGCCTACCTCAACGGGGAATGCATCCGCATCGACGGCGCGCTGCGCATGCAAGCGGGCTGACCACCGGTCCCCATCCGTATCGAGGAACCACCAGTTTTATAGCTTGGTGGATCGACCGATCTGGCGCTTGGGCGCCAAGCGTCAGATCAGATCCACGAGAGCACGGTTCACGGGCCACACGAGTCTGTATGACACGATCGTGCTCCAGGGCCGCGGCGGTTTTTCGTTGCCATTGCATCAGCGGAGGCGCTGCGGCGCGACGAGGACTGCGCCGCCGACGTCACCGCCCGTCGGTGCGGCCGCCGACGCACCCAAGACGCTGCGCACCCGCCGTCGCCGCGTCCTCGGTATGCGGCACGGCGTCGAGCGGCCCCGGGATGCCCGCCCGGTGCGGCCGTCGGGCGGGGCCATCGGGCGGGGCCGCAGCGATGACCACCGAACCGTGACTTGCAATTGGCCGGAGATCCTTTTATCTTAGTTTGGACATCAGCTTCGGCCGCTTGCCGATATGCCCCTTTAAACCGCGCTGCGAAAGGGTGGCTCGCCACCGGCCTTGCGGTAATGGTTCATTAGCATTTGGGGGCGTTTCTACAAGATATCCATGAAGCCGATACAGAAGTCGCGACCGCCGTTCGATCCGGGCGCGCGGCGCTTTTATACCTGACTCAAGGAGGCCATCATGGCTATCGGTACCGTCAAGTTCTTCAACAACCAGCGTGGCTTCGGCTTCATCGAGCCGACCGATGGGTCGAAGGACGTTTTTGTTCACATTTCCGCCGTGCAGCGGGCCGGTATGAGCGATCTCATCGAAGGCCAAAAGGTCTCGTTCGACGTCGTTCAGGAGCGAGGCAAGGCCGCTGCCGACAACCTCAAGTTGGCCTAAGCCGGACCCGACGCTGGTTCGCTTCAGGCGTCCGGGCCGGGCGCGGCAGCGCACCCGGCCCGCCAGCGGGCTTTCCGGCAGCCATTCCACGCGGATGCCGCTCGGCGCCGCGCTCGCAAGGAGTGTTTGATTGATGGCTCGTCTCAGTAAGCTCGCCGAGACCGTGTTCGGCGGGCCCGCCAAGCCGGCCGTGCCGGCATGGAAGCAGATCCAGGAGGAAGAAGCCCAGCGGCGCCAGGAACTCCAGGGACGGCAGAAGTCCGCCCGTCTGGCACAGCAGGCGGCCGAAACATCCGCGCAAGACGCCGAGGACGGAACCGCACCCGGGAAACCGTCGCGTCCGCGCAAGCGATCCTGACGTCGCCCGTCGAGGCCGCGGGCAACACGGCCGTTGATCGGGTGGTCCGATTCCGCTGACGGACGGTAGGCATCCGTCAGCATCGAACCACGAGACCATGCCCTGACGCGTGGTCGTCCCACGTTGCCCGGCGGACCCCGTGACGTCCGTCCTCGGACCCCACTAACAATGACGTAGGCCCCATGGCGAGAAAGCCCAATTATCGAATGGACCGTCTGGAACGCGATCGCCAGAAGGCGGCGAAGAAGGCCGAACGCCTCAACGCCAAGCAGGAAAAATCCGCGGAACGGAAAAAGGACAAGTCCGACTCGCCGGAGTCGCCGGAGATCGCGGAAGACGATGTGACCGCGGAAGACGATGGAACCGCGGAAGACGATGGAACCGAGACGATCGACGATACCGATTGACGCTTCGGCGATCCCGCGGCGGATCCGCCTTCGATCATCGACCGTCAAGCCACGTTGACCAGGAGGTTTGTCGTGGACAATACCCGGGAGACTGCTGCCGAGGCGGCCGCGCCCTGCGAGCCCGAGCCCCTCGTGAAATCGGCGGGCGACATTCCCGACAGCCGGGCCTGCATGGCATGCCGCCAGCCGTTCCTGAGCGAAGGCTGGCACAACCGCTTGTGCCCGCGCTGCCGCAAGCGCAGCGAACCCGACGGCTGGTAAACGCGCCGTCGCGCCGATCCGGCGGCCCGCGACCACGCGCAGCGCGAGCGGTCGTCTTTCCGTGACACCGCGCGACGTTCGCGCGAACGGCGACACCGCGCGACGTTCGCGCGAATCTCGCCTTCGGCCCGCACCGTCGTCTTCCGCCGGCATCGCGGGATAGGGGCGTGAGGGGGCGATGTTTGCTCGGTTGCGGTTCAAACTCTCGAAAGCCAGCCGGCGCATCTGGTT
Source organism: uncultured Rhodospirillaceae bacterium (assembly GCA_964630265.1). Classification (GTDB taxonomy): domain Bacteria; phylum Pseudomonadota; class Alphaproteobacteria; order Rhodospirillales; family Defluviicoccaceae; genus CAZBWP01. The sequence continues at coordinate 18,847 of CAZVRW010000051.1, read as the reverse complement.
CCGGCCGGTGGTCTCGGTGCTGGCGTCGGTCGCCACGGTGGCCACCTCGTTGCTGCTTGGCCCGGTGGTTCCGCCCACGGTGGCGCGGGCGCTGGGCGCCGGCGGCGTCGACCGGATCCTGGAGATCCTCGCCTCCGGCATGCTCGCCGTCGCCATTTTCTCCCTGACGACCATGGTGACCGCCATGCAGGCCGCGTCCCAGGGCGCGACGCCGCGAATCCGCGCCCTGCTGATCGAGGACCGGACCGCCCAGAACGCCATTTCAACCTTCATCGGCGCGTTCCTGTTCAGCCTGCTCGCCCTCGTCGCGCTCTCCGCCGGCTTCTATGACGTCTCCGAACGCTTCGTGCTGCTGGTCATCACGCTGTGCCTGATCGCCGTGGTCGTCGTCACCCTGATCCGCTGGATCCAGGCGCTGAGCCACATCGGCGGCGTCGGCGAAGCCGTCGACCGGGCGGAGCGGGCGACGCGGGCGGCCATCGCGGCGGCGCGGCCGACCCACGGACGAACGCGGCGGGACGCGGCTCGACCCGACGGCCATGCCGTGGCGGCCGAGAGCATCGGCTTCGTCCAGCACATCGACGAACGCGAGCTGGCGGGCGCCGCCGAGCGGCTCGGCACCGACCTGCACGTGATCGCCGGCCACGGCGCCTACGTCGACCCGACAGCCATCCTGGCCGTACTCGCCGAGGAGGCGGACGAGGACGCGCGACGCACCATCCGGTCGGCGTTCACCATCGGCACGGAGCGGTCATTCGACCACGATCCGCGCTATGGCCTGTGCGTGCTTTCGGAGATCGCGTCCCGCGCGCTCTCGCCGGCGGTAAACGATCCCGGCACGGCCATGGATGTGCTCACCACCCTCACCCGCCTTCTCGTCCATTGGCGCGACGCCGAACGGCAGCCGTCGTCCGACGAGGTTCGCTGTCCCCGCCTCAGCCTGCCGCCCATCGAGCCGCGGGCGATGGTCGGCGACGCCTTCCGGGCGATCGCCCGCGACGGCGCCGGCCTGGCCGAGGTGCAGGTGCGGCTGCAAGAGGCGCTGGCTACGCTCGCCGCCACCGATCCGCTGCTGTTCGGCGACGTCGCCCGCGAGATGTCGGCCGAGGCGTTGCGGCGCGCCCGTCACGCGATGTCGGAGGACGCGGACATCGCCCGCGTCGACGCCGCCGCCGCCCGGGTCGGCACCGTTTACGCGCCCTGATCCTCTCCCACCGATCAACACGTCTGGAGCCGACGAGCGGCGGCCCGCAGAACGCCGCTGGATACAAGAACGGCGGCCCGGAGGCCGCCGCTGGAGGTTCGAGATTGGAGGAGGATTGGTTTTATGAATCCATCTGGTGCAACCACTCTACCACGCCCGGTACCATGATTTTCTGCGACGCGCCACCGGTATAAATGCCGATGTGTCCGGTCTTGATCGGGAACTCTTTATACTTTTTATTGTGCGTCATGTGCTTCGACAACCCAAGAGAGCAACCCGGCGGGACCAGATGGTCGCGTTCGGCGAAGCAATTGAGCACCGGCATGGTCAAGTTCTTTAGATCGACCTTCTGGCCGTCCAATTCAAGGGTGCCCTTGACCAGCGCGTTGTCCTGCAGGAAGGTCTTGACCATCTGCTGATAGGCTGCGCCCGACACCTCCGGCCCGCCGAACAGCCACTTCTCCATGCGGAGGAAGTTGAGCAGCGCGTCGCGGTTCTCGAACAGGTCGATGATGTCGGCATATTTGCCGAACATCAGGGTGAACGGCGAGGCCATGAGGAACGAGACGTTGAGCACGTCCGCGGGGATCAGGCCGAAGGCCTCGCGCATCAGGTCGACGTTGGCGGTCTTGCCCATTTCGAACAGCAGGCCGACGTGCGGCTGCCCCTCGACGCGGTTGGCATGGAAGTCGATGGGCGTGACGGTCAGCACCAGGTTCTTGAGCTTCTCCGGAAAGAGCGACGCGTAGCAGGTCGACATGGTGCCGCCCTGGCAGAGGCCGAACACGCTGGTCTTGTCGACCCCGGCATCGGCGAGCACGTGATCGACGGCGTCGTCGATGAAGTCGCAGACATAGTCGTCCCACGTGAGATACATGTCGGCGCGCTTGGGATAGCCCCAGTTGATCAGGTAGACGTCCATGCCGTGTTCCAGGAAGTTGCGGACGACCGAGCGGTCGGGCTGCAGGTCGGCCACCTCGTAACCGTTGATCAGCGGCGGAACGATCAGCAACGGCACCGGGTGCAAGTCTTTCTTCGGCTTGACCGGGTGATAGTGGTGCAGCTTCCAGGTTTCGCGCTCATAGATGACGTCCTTCGGCGCGCTGCCGATGTCGACGTCGTCGTCGGTCATGTCGCGCAGGCGCTGCATGCCGGCGGTGATCTTCTTCTGGATCTCGGCCATCTCGCGGGCCAGGTCTTGCTGACGGATCTCGATGGGATATGAAGTCATCGACGTGGTCTCCTGCTAGTGGATCGCGTCGTTCGAGGCGTGCCGTGCCGGTTGAACGCGGATCCACGAACGAGTTCGTTCCGTGGGTGTCCTTCGATCCCGGGACGACGCGCCCGAAGCGGCGACGCGCCGTGCCCGGGGGTCTCCTCAGCCGGCCGCGGCCGGCCCCGCTGCCGGCGCCTTGGCCGCCTTGGGCGCCGCGGCGATCTTCGCCGGCTTTTTCTCGGCGAGCTCCTTGAGCTGCCGCTTGAGCATGCGGACCTCGCGCTTCAGATCGTGCATGTCCTTGTAGGCCTCGTCGACCTCGGAGCGGGTCGGCAGATCCATGGCCTGGTAGATGATTTCCAGGGCCTCGCGCTGCCGCACCTTGAAGGTCATTAGCGCCGACGTCATGTCCTCCTGCACCTTCAGGAACTCTTCGCCGATGAAGACTTCGTTCAGCGTCTTGTCGGCGATGGTGTAGAAGGTGCGCATCAGGTCACGCAGGGAATGGATCTTCTCGGCCTCGTCGCCCTTTTCGGCCAGCTTGGCCAAGTGATCGATGGTCCGCTCCACCGCCAGGGCCAGCGCTTCGCCCATCTTTTTGTGGTAGGTCGCCTGCGCCTTGCGCAGATCGGTGAGCGCGTCGGCGGCCTTGAGGATCTTGCCCATCTTCTCGCGGACGACGGTGCCGCGCGGCATTTCGCCGAGGCCGCCCATGATCGGCATCAGGCCTTCCTCGAAGCCCATCAGCTGGTTCATCATGCCGGTGCCGGAGAGGAACGCCGCCCCCGGATGACCGCCGGCCAGCGCCTGGCTCATCATCGACATCCACGGGCCGGTGATCGGCGAGCCTTGGGTGAACATCGTCTTGACCAAGTCACCGAACTCGTTGGCGGTCGCCATCTGCCGGCTCGGCAGTTGCATCATCTCCTGCTGCCAGTTGGAGAGCAGCTTCGCCAGGTCGGGCTGCCACGGCTTGCCGGCCTCGATGTTCGGCGCCGCCACCTGCCAGGCCTTCATCAGCAGGTTGACGCTGCGCATCATGACATCGGGCGAGCCGAGCACGTTGCCGGCCAGCCGCTCGGGCGTGTTGCCGGCCAGGCTCGACCACGTATCAACCATCTGCTTCATCATCTGACTGGGATCGAAGCCCGAGAACGCCCGACCGCCTGGAAACGCGCCTCCGCCGGGAGAGATCATGGTGAGCCAGTTCGAAACCATCTGTTTTTGGGTTTCGTTCCACATCGTCATCAGGTTTGAAGTTTGGGTTGTAAAATCCATACTGATTCTCCCTCGGGACGCGATTGTTTCTCGAATGTACTACAGTCCGAACATGTCTTTTTTGCCGCCACGTCGTCAGGCCATCCCGAACGACCGGTCAGGCCTATTGACGACCCCAAACGTCCCTGCCGTTCGCTCGGGGGCTCGGCGCACCTGCTCGGATGTACGCCAGGTTCGCGGCAAACGCCAGAGCGAACCGCAGCGCGGCGGCCGGCGCGGCGGCGCCGGCCCACCCACTCACGCCAGCGCGACGACAGCTTCGCCGGCCGCCTTCACCTGACCGTCCTGGTTGGCGGCAGTGAGCGCGAGCTTGACGCGCTTCTCGCCGCCCTCTTCCATCTTCTCGGCGATCGTGCCGGTGCAGATGATCTTCTCGCCGACGCGAGTGATCGCCTTGAACTGCGTCGAGAAGCTGCGCAGCGCCGATTGCGGCGCATACTGCAGCAGCGACCGCGCCATGTAGGCCATGACCAGCATGCCATGGGCGAAGACGTCGCTCTCCCCGGCCTGCTTCGCATAATCGAGATCGATGTGCATGGGGTTGTGGTCGCCCGACGCGCCGGCGTAAAGGGCCAGCGTGGTCCGCGAGATCGGATCGGTCTCCAGGCGGATCACCTCGTCGCCGACGGTGGCGGTGTCAAACGTCGCTGCGGTCATCGTTTCGTCTCCCCCTAGTTCCGCACCACGATTACGCGCTGCAACTCGACGACCACGTCGCCGTCCTGGTTCTTGCCGACGGAGTCCTCGACGATGAACTCGAGCGCGCCGCCCTTCTTGTCGAAGATGTCGGAAACCTTGGTCTCGAAGGTGATCTGGTCACCGGCACAGATCGGCTTGTGGTACTTGAAGGACTGCGAGCCGTGCAGGATCTTGCCGACCGGCACGCCCATGGCCGCGATGTTGTCCCACAGCGAGTTGGACTCCATCTCCAGGCAGAAGCCAAACGTTGGCGGCGCCGGGATCGACGGATAGCCGGCCGCCTTCGCCGCCGCCTCGTCGCTGTACACGGGATTGGTTTCGCCAACGGCCTTGGCGAAGAACTTCAGGCGCCCCTTCTCCACGTCGAAGGTCATCGCCGGCGTCGTCCGCCCGATGTGTTTCTTGTCGATCATCTAGAACCCCCGGAGTTGCTGGTCTTGGTCGTTGCGCGCGTCGTCTTGGTGGTCTTCGAGACCGGCGAACGGCGGCATCCGGCGAACAGCGCCGGTGCTTGCGAGCCCTCGGCCATGCGGGAAATCCGGCGCCCCGCCTCCCGCCGGTGCATCTGACCCGGGATCGGCGGACGCATTCCTCGACGACGTTTCGCTCCTCGACGACGTTTCGCTTCCCTGTGCCGGATCCGCCCCAACGGCGGCGCGGGAAACGCTTTCACCCCCGAACGATCACGGCTTCGCAGCGAAAAGTCAAGGAACGTGGCGGCGTTGGCGATCTTGGGAGGCATGCGCGCAGCGCACATTGATGTTCGTGGGAGTCGTGCGCGCAGCGCATACCGCGCTGGCGTGGCGGCAGCCCTCGCTGTGGGGTTGCAATGGCCGCGCGAGTGTTTAGATGCAGCCGAGCCATTCGCGCCGCGGCGACGCGCATGGCGCATGCACAATCAATTCAACCGCCAAATCAACCGCCAAACCAACAAAACGGGAGTTCTCAAATGTCCATCCTCCGATCCGCGTTCGCGGCGACCATCATCTGTCTCCTGGCGATGACCGGCGTGCAGGCCGGCGACCGGACCAAGGCCCCGGAGAACGTCACGCTGTACATCATCACGCCGACCGACGGGGAGTCCGTGACCAGTCCCGTCATGGTCCGCTTCGGCCTCTCCGGCATGGGCATCGCCCCCGCCGGCGTCGAAGCGCCGAAGACCGGCCACCACCACCTGCTCATCGACGTCGACCTGCCACCGCTGGACGAGCCGATTCCGGCGGACGAGCACCACGTCCACTTCGGCGCCGGCCAGACCGAGACGACGATCGAGCTGGATCCCGGAACCCACACGTTGCAGCTGCTGTTGGCCGACCACAATCACACGCCGCACGATCCGCCGATCGTCAGCGACAAGATTTACATCATCGTGCCGTAGGGGCGACGCGCGGGCGGGAGCGTCGGGGCGGCGTCTCACGCGCGCAGCCGACGTCGACCGCGTGGGCGGATGACGCGGGAGGACAACACGGACATGGAGAACGGTCTCGAGGCATCGAGACTCCCGGCGGCCCTCCCGGCCCTGGTCCGCGCCCGCAGCCTGCATGCGCTGGCCGTCGGCGCGCTGCGGCCCATCGAGACCGAATGCCGGAGCATCATCGACCATGGCGTCCGGTTCGTGGTGCGCAGCGTTTCCAGCCTCGCCCGCAAGGATGCCGCCCGCGTGCGCGAGGCGGAGCAGGCGCGCAGCACCGCCGCCCCGCGCAATCCGTTCCAGCCCTACGATCCCGACCTGTTCGTTGCCGACCTCTCCGCCACCCACGTCTGCCTGCTCAACAAGTTCAACGTGCTGGACCACCACCTGCTGCTGGTGACGCGGACGTTCGTCGATCAGGAGACGCTGCTGGATGGCGCCGACTTCGCCGCGCTGGCGCGCTGCCTTACCGCGATCGATGGCCTCGGTTTCTACAACGGTGGCCGGGATGCCGGCGCCAGCCAGCCGCACAAGCACCTGCAGCTGGTGCCTGGGCCGCTCGCCACCGAGGGACCGGCGATCCCGGTGGAGCCGCTCGTCGCCGGCGCCCTGGCGGCGTCGGCAGGCAGGGTGACGCGGTGCGCCGTCCTGCCGTTCCGCCATGCCCTCGTGGCGGTGGCGGGCGCGGCGGGAGCGGGCACAGCGGCGGGGGCCGCGGGGGATGGCAGCGTGGATGGGGATAGCCTGCGCACGGCCTATGCGCAGGTCATGGCGGCGATCGGCATCACCGCCACGGCGGCGGCGGACGGGGCGCGGGCGTCCGGTCCCTACAACCTTCTGGTGACGCGGCGCTGGATGCTGGCCGTGCCGCGACGCCGCGAGAAGGCCGGGGACATCTCGATCAATGCCCTCGGCTTTGCCGGTTCTCTGTTCGTCGGCTCGGCCGAGCAGATGCGACGACTCGAAACGATGGGGCCGATGGCCGTTCTGGCCAGCGTCGCCTTGCCGCCCTCAGGGGACAGCGGGGCCCAAGGCAACAGCGGGGCGGGAGGGGCGACCGGCTGATCAGCCGCCCCCCACCGCGCAACCGTAAGCCGGCGGCTCAGCCGCGCCAGTAGCGGACGGGACCGGTGTCGACGTGCACGAAGCCGCTGCGCGGATAGTAACCGACCCCGCCCTTGCCCAGATCCTTGGCGAGATGCACCAGTTGCCGCGTGGTCAGGCCCGGGATCTTGATGTCCACGGCTTGGCCCTGCATGTGATAGCTGCGTCGCGCCACCCCGCGCGACCGTTGCCGCAGCATCTTGTTGGTGGCCGGCGAGCGATAGCCCGAGAACACCTCGATCGGCCGATTGGCGCCGCTCCGCGCCCACAGCGACCAGACAATATCGAGCAACTTCGGATCGATGGCGGTCTGCTCTCCCGAGCGGTGGTCGCGCAGAAGTTTATTGATGTCGGAGAGTGAATCTCTGACATAGCCGCCGTTGTGCCAGTACGCGCAGCTCAGATTTTCACCCGTGTGCAGGTGGACGAGGGACAGTTTGCGCTCACTCGCATTTCTGGTGGACGCCAGTGCCGAGATCGGTTGACCGAGCACGAGACCGGCGACACCGGCTCCGAGGATCAAACGACGGCTGACTTTCGATTGTGGAATGGTAACCCCCACGTTCCAGATCTCCTTTCTCGTTCTCTCGGCCACGTCACGCCATTCTTGGGTTTTTTGTTGGCTACGCCACCGAAGTTGGGCAACGTCGACTATCGGAAGCCACTATTTTGCGGCATGGTTAAGCAATCCTTACTCCCCGCCGAACAGCGCCTGCTCCAGGCGTCGATCGCGTTCGTAAACGTCTTTGCGGAAGTTGATGCTGCCGCCCTCACCGGCCCAGGCGGTGACGTAGGTGAGATGCACCGGCACCGGCACCGAGAGCCGCACCACCCGGCGCTCGCCGTAGACCGCGCGAAGCACCTCCGCGTCCGCCGTCGGATCCCCGAGACGCGGCTCGACGCCGGTGGCACCGAGACGTTTCGCCAGAGCTGCCGCCACCGGGGTGGCCAGCACCGCCGGCGACGCCTCGATCGTATGCTCCGGCAGGGCGTCGCAGGACTCCGCTGGAGGCGTCGCACCGGCCACTGGACGGACGGCCAGCACCGCGGCAAGGACGACGATGGACAGACGAATGGTGTGGCGTCGCGAGGACATCCCAGCGCGGATCGCTCCAAATCGGCAGAAAAATCACTCCCTGCCTAACAAGGAGGCCGTGGCCGTGACCAGCGAAAAATCGGTTCCAGGGGAGGGAGGGGTGTCACCTTGGCGGCACCCTGTGGCCATCCTGCACCACATGCGCAACATGACGCATCATCAGTCCCGTTTCACATATCATGTTCGCCGTCGTCAGGCGCCTTGTCCGTCTTGTCCGTGGACTCCGCGGCGGCGGCGGCGGCCGCGGCGGCCATGGCCGCGGGCGTGATCGGCGGGCCGCCGGTGTCGACGATCACACGCCGCGGCGCGAATCGAATGCCATTGGCGGCGAAGGCTTCCTGGATGCGGCGGAACACCTCGCGGCGCAGCACGAACTGCTCCCCCGGACGGGCCATGAACTTGACGCGAACAATGAAGGCGGAGTCGTCCATCCGGTTAACGCCCTGGGACTTCAGCGGTTGCAGGAAGTTGGGCCCGTGCTCTGGGTCGTCCATCAGCTCCTGACCGGTCCTCTTGATGATCTTCCGCACCTTTTCCAGGTCGGTATCGAACGGAATGCGCAGCTCCAACTTCATGATCGCCCAATCGCGACTGAAGTTGGTGAGCGTCTGGACCTCACCGAAGGGAATGGTGTGCACCGGGCCGTTGTGGTGGCGCAGCCGCAGCGAGCGGATGGAGATGTGCTCGACCATGCCGCGGACACTGCCGACGACTACGTACTCGCCCACCCGGAAGGCGTCGTCGAGCAGGAAAAACAGGCCGCTGATGATATCGCGCACCAGCGTCTGCGCGCCGAAGCCGATGGCGAGGCCGATGACGCCGGCGCCGGCGATCAACGGGCCGATATCGACACCGAGTTCCGACAGGATGATCAGGGCGACGATGACGACGAGCGTCACCAGGAGGAACTTGCCGAGCAACGGCACCAGGGTTTCCAGCCGGCTCTTGCCCTTGCCGCCGATCTCCCCGGCTTCCGTGTCCTCGCTGTCGGCATCGCCCTCCGGCACCGCGGAGCGGATGGCGACCTTGATGATTCCCCAGAAGGCCGACGCCAGGATCAGCGTGATCATGATGTCGAACAGCGAGCCGGCGAGCGTCGCGCCCACCTTGGCGGCGGCCACGGCCTGCAGATCGATGTCCCAGATGTCGGCGAGCAGGACGGCCACCACGACCGCCAGGACGATGCGGAGGTTCTTGATCAGCACGTCATGATAGGCGCGGCGTGCCGCCCGATCGCGCTCGGCGACTCGGGCGTGCTCCGCCGCCGCCGCGGCGGCATCGCCGCTGGCCTCGGGCACCGCGGACTCGGTCGACGCGGCGTCCCGCAGCGCCGCGGCGGGCGTCGCCGCCGGTGCCGCGACCACCGGTTCCGCCAAGCGCCCGGCATAGGGCCCGCCATAGGGCCCGGGGATGCGCAGCAGCGCGCAGACGATGGCGCGCAGCCCCCAGTCCAGCGCCGGAACCAGGGCGAGGATGGCCAGACTGGCAATGATCGTCGCCCCCACCCCTTCGCCGACCAAGAGAAGGCGACCGATCGCAATCAGAACCATGAGCACGAGCAGGGCGGAAACGAAGACATGCCAGTTGGCCGCCAGCAACTTGCGGATTCGCGACGCATCGGCTGCTGCGCCGGTCTCACCGAGAATCGCCTCGGCGACCGGTCGCCGATCCCACCAGACGAAGCCGATGGAGACCGCAATCACGGCCAGCATGATGATGATGGTGATGAGAAGCTGCAGTCCTGGGTCCTCGACAAGGTGCACCAGGATCAGGCCGGAGCAGTAACCGAGGATCACCGTCGCGACGATGAAGCGCCCCTGGTTGTAGATGGTTCGCGCGCGCGCGTCGGAGAGATCGGGGATGCGCAGTCGCGGCGCGTATGGCGCCAGCCCGAAGCGCAGCGCGGCGGCGATCAGTCGGAAGACGATGACCCCCCAAAAGACATTGCTGACCAGCACGCGGACCGGTTCGTAGTTGCCGGGCAAAACGAGGAAGAGCGCCACCACCACGGCACCGAAGACGGCGATGGCGAGAAGGTCGCGCAAGAGCCGCATGCCGAGGATGCACAGGCGATCGATGACGGCGAACGGCGCTTCCGCATCTTCCGCGCCGCCGATCTGCGAGAAGAGCCTGCGAAATCCCGACTCGACCAGCGCGCCGGCGACGAACAGCAGGACGGTGAAGGCGAGCACCAAGCCGAAGCGAGCGATTCCCTCGCCGCCCGACAGGCGGTTAACGGCGATGGGGCCAACCTCCGCCAGCCGCGGCGCCGCGGCGATCAGGGTGTTGAACCGACCCTGCGCCGCCGGCAGCACGTCCTCAAGCGTCTGCACGGGCGGCTCGGCCGCCGCCGTCGCGGCCGCCACCTTGTCCAACTGCTGGATCAAGACGGCCCGGACCTCGGCGTCGGACAGCCGCGACACGACATCGCGGACTTCCTCGCGGGTCAGGCTTTCCGGCAGCGTCGGCGCCGCTGCGCCGGCCGCAGGCTCGGCCGCCAGGGCTGGCGCGGCGACGCCGAGCCAAGCGGCGATGGCAAGTGCCGCAAGACAGCAAAATAAACCGAGCAGGCGGAGAAAAATCGGGCGCTGTTTGGACATGACTCCCGCATCGTTGGGCTTCGCCGGACGCACAAAACGTGTATGGGCTTTATCGGATTCGCCACGGCGCCGCAGCAGAAATCCGCCCCCCGTCCCCCTGACCGGATCCGGCTTCGTCAGTCTCAGCGCGCCGCGTCGGGGATCAGGGCCTTGAAGGGGGCCAACAGATCCGGCGTCAGCGACCGCAAGATCTGCGTCCGGAAGACGGGATCCTCGATGCTGCCGGTGACCGTCATCGCGATGGCGAACAGTCCGTCGCGGCCGCCGAACAGTTGGCCGAGAATGGGAATGCGGCCGAGTACGGCGTTGATGGTGCGCAGCGGCACGATGCGGCCCCGCATGTCCACCGCCCGCCCCGCCAGATCGAGGGTGCCGCTGGCGACGATGCCGATGCGTCCATCACGGGCGGTGAGCTTGTCGACGGTGATCAGGTTGCCGCGCTTGTCGCCGACCGCTTCGATATGCTGCAGCGTCATCGATTCGCCGCGTCGCATGCCCATGTCGTCGGGCAGGTCGAGCGCCGCCAGCGCCCGGCGCCCCGGGGAGGTCGACAGCACCGTCAAGTCTTCGACAACGAGGGTGCCTCGGATGGTCTGGAGCGGATCGGCGGCCGTCGCCGCGTCGCCGGTGAAGCGCAAACGCCCGCCGCGCAGGTCCTCGCTCGCGTCGAGGCCCGAGGCCAGCGCGCCGACCGGCTCGGCGGTGACCGCGACCGGCAGTCCGCCGGCGGCGGGCGGCCCCAATCGGACATCGACGTTGCCGAGCCGCGCCGCGTCGGGGCCCGCATGCACCCTGCCGGCCATGGCGAGTTCCCGCCATGTCCCACCCGTGCGGACGAGGCGGAGGCTGGCGTCCTGCAGCGACCGCCCGTCGCCCAGAAGCACGCGCTCCAGGCGCGGGGCATCGAGCGAGAGGTCGGGCCCGTCGCCGGCGTCAACACCGGTTTCGCCCGCCCCGAGGAACGGCCGCGCGTCCAGCGTACCGCCGCCGATGGCGACGCTCAGGCCGGCAGCACCCCGCTCGACGGAAACGTCGCGCAGCGCCGTGTCGCCGATGGTCAGCCGGGCGAGCGTCGCGCTCGCCACGCGCCGCCCGTCGGCCGCGAGACCGAGGGCGCCGTCAAGGTCGAGGCCGGGCGCCGTCGCCACCACTTCCGGCAGGGCGGTGATCGCGCCGCCGGCGACGGCGGCGACCGCCCGGACGCGTCCCGCCGTGCCCGCGGGCTTCCGCCAGCCGACCTCGGGGAGCGCCAGCGTGGCGGCCGCGAGATCGACGTCGAGCGCCACCCGACCGGTTCCGGCTTGATCGAGATCGGCGGTAACATCGATCGTCGTCGGACCGGTGAGATGGGGAGCGACGTCGAGGCCCAGCGCCGCGCGCCCCGCCTGGCCCAGCCGCTCGATCCGCGCCTGCAGCGTCAGTCCCGGCCGCACGGCGCCGGCAAACCGATGGCGCGCGTCCAGCGTCGCCGCGGCACCATTGACCGCGAGGGGGCCGTGCAGGCGGAGCGTCTCCGGTCCCAGTTCGAGCGCCAGATCGGCGTCGACGAGCGTCAGCCCGGCAAGGAGGCCGGTGAGCCGGCCTCCGGTGATGCGGCCCGTGGCGCCGACCTCGACAGCGGCGACGTCGACATCGGCAACAAGCGGCAGGGCAACGGACAGTTTGGTCGCCAGCCGGCCGCCGACCTGCTCCGGCCGCACGTCGCCGAGGTTCATGTCCAGGTGCGGATGGCGCAGCAACGCCAGCGCCGCCGCCAGCGGGCCGGCGACGTCGGCGTCGATGGCAAGGCGCTGATCCGCCGCATCCAGGCCCGACACGGTGACCGTGGCAGCCGTCACCGTCAGTTCCGGCCAAGCCCCCCCGGTCACGGCGAAGGACAACGCCGACGGCGTCACGGTCGCCGTGCCGGCGATGCCGGTGATTGGCGGCATGGGCCGCAGCGGATGCACCTCCAGGTCGCGATAGCTGAACGTGCCGGCCAAGCTCTCCAGCGAGGTGTCCGCCGGATCGGCGTCCGGCACGGTCCCGGCCACTTGCAGCGCTGCCCGGTCGATGACGCCGGCGGGGATGTTCTCGGCGACCCAGGCGCGCGCCTCCGGCGCGGCCGTTTCCGGCCAGAAGCGGGCGAGGTCGGCCACGTCGAGATCGGCGATCGTGGCCTCGGCGACCACGGCGATGGCGCCCTCGGCTTGGCTCAGCCGCCCGCCCGCGTCGATGCCCGGGCCGCCCTCGGCGATGGCGGCGCGGAGGGCGAAGCGATAGGCGGCGCCATCGCGTTCGATCGAGGCCTCGGGCACGCCGATGCTGATCGTCCGCTCCGCCTGCCGATCGTCGATGACGACGCTGGCATCGACGAAGACGAGCCGCCCGAGGTCGGCGAGCGCCGGCGGCACCTCCGGCATGCCGTCCTCCGCCGCGCCGAGGGTATCCATCGGCAGGACGATGGCGGCGCCGTGCAGCACGACGGTTTCCACGGCAAGGCGACCGTCCAGCAACGCGGACAGGCCGAGGCCGAGTTCGATGACGGGCAGGGTCAGCACGTCGCGCCCGTCCGCCGAGCGAAGGCGAACCGCCTCCGCCCGGAGCATCGGCCCGCCGGCCGGGCCACTCCAGACGAGCGACAGCGCATTCAGGTCGACCACAACCCCCGGCGCGACGGCCGCCAGGTGCGCTTTCACGGTGGGGGCGAGCGCCATCAGGGAGATTGGCCCGTACGCGAGCCGGCCGGCGAGCGCGGCGACGGCGATCACGATGACGGCGAACCCGCCGGCGATCGCGCCCAGAGCCAAGCGTCGAAGCGTCACCGACCGGCCCTTCGTCCGCAATCAGCCCGGCCGCGGAAGGCCGGACGGTATTGCCGGACGGCCGCGCTCAGGCGTAGCCGCGGTCCATCCATGCGCAGAACCGCTGGAACAGATGCTGGCTGTCCTGCGGTCCGGGCGAGGCTTCCGGATGGTACTGCACGGAGAAGATCGGCATCCCCTCGACCCGGAGGCCTTCGTTGCTGCCGTCGAACAGCGACACATGGGTCTCCACGACGTGCGCCGGCAGGCTGGCGCGGTCGACGGCGAAGCCATGGTTCTGGCTGCTGATCTCGACCCGCCCGGTCTCCAGGTCCTTGACCGGGTGATTGGCGCCGCGATGGCCGAGGTGCATCTTGAAGGTCGTGGCGCCGAGCGCCAGCGCCAGCAACTGGTGGCCGAGGCAGATGCCGAAGATCGGCACACCCGCCGCCACCAGGCCGCGGATGGTCGGCACGGCATAGGCCGCGGTCGCCGCCGGATCGCCCGGCCCGTTGGAGAGGAACACGCCGTCCGGGCGGTGGCGCATGACGTCGTCGGCGGACGCATCGCCCGGCACCACGGTCACCCGGCAGCCGGCATCGGCGAGGCAGCGCAGGATGTTGCGCTTCGCCCCGTAATCGATGGCGACGACATGGCGGCGCGCCGTCTCCAACCGACCATGGCCGACCCCGGCGCGCCAGACGGTCTCGTCCCAGGCGCCGGTCTGCCGGCACATCACCTCTTTCGCCAGATCCGTGCCCTCGATGCCCGGCCAGCGCTCGGCCATGAAGGTCAGCGCCTCGATATCGATCGCGTCGCCCGGGGCGTGGATCAGCGCGCCGGTGGGCGCTCCCCCGTCTCGGATCCGCCGGGTCAAGCGCCGCGTGTCGACCCCGGTGATGGCGACGAGATTGGCCGCCTTCAGCCAGTCGTCGAGGGGCCGCGTCGCCCGCCAGTTCGACGGATCGGTGATCGGCGCCCGCAGCACGCAGCCGCGCGCCGCCGCCGTCGTCGTCTCCACGTCCTCCGCATTGGCGCCGACGTTGCCGATGTGCGGAAAGGTGAAGGTGATGATCTGGCCGGCATAGGAGGGATCGGTGAGGATCTCCTGGTAGCCGGTCATCGAGGTGTTGAAGCACACCTCGCCGAGGGCGACACCGTGAGCGCCGGCGCCGCGCCCCCAGAAGACGGAGCCGTCGGCCAGCACCAACGCCGCGTCGGCACCCGGCGGGCCGGCATGACTCCGCGGCCCCGGCGGCGTTGCGAGGGGGAGCGTGTCGGCGAGCGATTGTGGCATTGTGCACCAGGGTCCAGGGTTTGGCGGCCGCCGCGCGGCGCACTGTTAAGCAGAGGCGCGTACAAAAAGGCGGCTGGGCAGAGGCGCCGTATTTTGCGGCCCGCGCCGAGGCGCAGGCGAACGAAATGCCGCCGGCGCGGGAGCACCTTCGGTTCCCATCAATTAGGGGCAAGGCCGGAACAGCGTCAAGCCCGACGCGCCGCCGCGGCCCCGATCTTGGCCACGCCGGGTCGCGAGCGCGTTGCCGCCGCCCGGGGCTGGGCGCTATGGTCCTGTGTTGGTGTCGGCCGGCTGAAGGTGAGTGCGAGCCATGGCGTTTCCGGACGTCTTCCTTGAAGAGTTGAAGATGCGCGCCGGCCTCGCCGATGTCATCGGCCGCCGGGTACGCTTGCAGCGGCGTGGCCGGGAGATGGTGGGCCTCTGCCCGTTCCACGACGAGAAAACGCCGTCGTTCACGGTGAACGAAAGCAAGGGCTTCTATCACTGCTTCGGGTGCGGCGCGCACGGCGGCGTCATCGACTTCGTCATGGGTACGGAGGGCCTCGGCTTCCGCGACGCCGTGGAACGGCTGGCCGCCGAGGTGGGCCTGGCGATCCCCAGTGAAACGCCGGCGGATCGCATCCGCGCCGAACGCCGCGCCAGCCTGCTCGACGTCACCGAGGCGGCGGCGAAATGGTTCGAGGCGCGGCTGCGCCTGCCCGAGGGCCAGGCCGGCCTCGCCTATTGTCACACGCGCGGTCTCGACGACGAGACCATGCGGCGTTTCCGACTCGGCTACGCGCCCGACTCCCGCGGCGCCCTAAAGGCGGCGCTGACGCGCGACGGCATCGACGAGCAGCGACTGATCGAGGCCGGGCTGCTGATCGCGCCCGACGAGCCGGGGCGGACGCCCTACGACCGCTTCCGCGGCCGGCTGATGTTTCCGATCACCGATCGCCGCGGCCGCGTCGTCGCCTTCGGCGGCCGGGTGATCGGCGGCGGCGAGCCGAAGTATCTCAACTCGCCGGAAACCCCGCTGTTCCATAAAGGGCGCATGCTCTACGGCCTCGACCATGCGGCGAAGGCGGCGGCCGACGCCGGCACGGTGATCGTCGCCGAGGGCTACATGGACGTGATCAGCCTGTCGAAGGCGGGGTTTCCGCACACCGTGGCGCCGCTCGGCACGGCACTGACCGAGGAGCAGTTGGATGCGTTGTGGCGGCTGGTGCCGGAGCCGGTGCTGCTGTTCGATCCCGACGCCGCCGGCCGCCGCGCCGCCCTGCGCGCCGCCGAACGCGCCCTGCCCCGCCTCGCCGCCGGCAACGGCCTGAAGTTCGCCTTCGTCGAGACCCAGACCGGCGACGATCCGGATGGCGTCGCCCGGCGCTATCCGCGGGAGTTTCTCGAGACGGCCCTGCGCAGCGCCCTGTCGCTGTCGGAAATGCTGTTCTGGTCGGAAACGCACGGCCGCAGTATCGCGACGCCGGAAGAGCGGGCGGCCGTCGAGGCGCGGTTGCGCGCCCACGCTGCCCGCGCCGGTGACAGCACGGTCAGGCGGCACCTGCACGATGCCTTCCGCGAGCGCCTGCGGCCGGCCTTCGGCGGCCGAGGCTCGGGGCCACGACGACCGCAGCGCCGCTCGATTCCGGGCATCGTCGCCCGCTCCCTGCCGACGGAAACCGGCGAGATCGACCGCCGGCGCGAAATGATATTACTCGCCGTCGCGATCACCCACCCCGAAGCCTGCGAGGTGATCGGCGAGCGATTGGGGATGCTGACGTTCCATTCGCCGGAACTGGACAGGCTGCGGCAGGAGGTGCTATCGGCTGCTGATTCGATCCCGAACCTTGACGCAGCGGCGCTGGAAAGCCACCTCTGCTGCTGCGGCTTTTCGGCAGTGTTGGAAAGTGTGCTCGGGCCGCGGACGTTTTCGGATGCGTTCTTTGCGAAACCGGGGGCACCGTTGGAAACAGCGATCAGCGGCTGGAATGAGACCTATGTTCTCTACCGTCGCCGCGACCTCCGCAGTGACCTCGAAGATCGCAAACGCGATCTCGTCGAGCGGCTGTCAGCCGACGACTTTGAACGGTTTGCATCATTGAAACAGCAGGAAAACGAAGGTTCCAAGTGATTATCGGCGCCGACGGGACGAGGCGAGGCCGACTGGGGCCGGCGCCTCGGGGGCAGCGGCGGCACGAGCCCTCGACGGGGGGAGAACTCTTCGGGAGTAACACGGTCTATGTCCAGTAAGGCGGCAACGACGACGGAAATTGCACAAACGTCGGAAGACGGCACCGACAGCCCGCTGCTCGACAGCCTCGGCGCGGCAGTGAAAAAGATGATCGCCCGCGGCAAGGAGCGCGGCTTCATCACCTACGACGAACTCAACGCAGCCTTGCCGCCCGACCAGATGGGCAGCGAGCAGATCGAAGACACGATGAGCCTGCTCTCCGAGATGGGCATCAACGTGATCGACGGCGACGAGGCCGAGGAAGCGCCGTCGGAGGCGAAGGCCGCCGAGAGCGACGCGCGCGTCGGCAACATTGATGAAAGCGACATCGGCCGGACCGACGATCCGGTGCGCCTCTATCTCCGCGAGATGGGCAGCGTGGAGCTGCTGTCGCGCGAGGGCGAGATTGCCATTGCCAAGCGCATCGAGGCCGGCCGGGAAATGATGATCGGCGGGATTTGCGAGAGTCCGCTGACGATCCGCGCCCTGCTCCGCTGGCACGACGCGCTCAACGAGGGCGCAATGCTGCTGCGCGACGTCATCGATCTCGAGGCGACGTATGGCGGCATGGGCATGGAAGACGCCCCGACGCCGACGGCGGACAAACCCGATGCGGCGGCAACCGGTGAGGCGCTTACTGGCGAGGCGTCCACTGGCGAGGCGCCCACTGGCGAGGCGCCCACTGGTGAGGCGCCCACTGGTGAGACGGGTCAGCCCGAGCCGTCGCCCGACGTCGCCCTCGGGGCAGACGCCACCCCGTCGGCACCCGCCGAGGCCGCGGCCGCAGGTGAAGCCGGGGCCACGGATGAAGCCGGGGCCACGGACGAAGCCGGGGCCACGGACGAAGCCGATGACATGGAGGTCGCACCGGCCGACGAGGGGGATCTGGACGAGGCGGACGGCGAAGACGACGGCCTCGTCGACGACGAGGACGACGACGCGGAAACCGTCAACCTGTCACTGGCGGCGATGGAAGCGGCGCTGAAACCGGCCGTTCTTGATACGTTCGAGCGCATCAACGTCACCTACCACAAACTGCACCGCGTGCAGATGCAGCGCATTCAGACGCTGCAGAAGGGCGAGACGGTCAAGCTCGCCACCGAGAAGCGCTACGCCAAGCTGCGCCACCAACTGGTGGCGCTCATGGAAGGCGTGCATCTCAATCCCGCGCGCATCGAGGGTCTGGTCGAACAGCTGTACCTGCTCAATCGTCGGCTGGTGGCGGCCGAGGGCAGGATCCTGCGGCTGGCGGTCGAGTCCGGGGTCAGCCGACAGCAGTTCCTCGACAGCTACTATGGGCATGAACTGAACCCCGAATGGCTGCAACAGGTCACCCTGCTGCCCGGCAACGGGTGGGCGCGGTTCGCCGAGCGACACGGCGAGCGCATCGAGCGGTTGCGCGCCGAGATCGCCGAGATTTCCCACGAAGCCGGCCTGCCGATCTCCGAGTTCCGTCGCATCGTCTCCACCGTGCAGAAGGGCGAGCGCGAGGCGGGCAAGGCCAAGAAGGAGATGATCGAGGCCAACCTGCGGCTCGTCATCTCCATCGCCAAGAAATACACCAACCGCGGTCTGCAATTCCTGGACCTGATCCAGGAAGGCAACATCGGCCTGATGAAGGCCGTCGACAAGTTCGAGTACCGCCGCGGCTACAAGTTCTCCACCTACGCCACGTGGTGGATCCGCCAGGCGATCACCCGCTCCATCGCGGACCAGGCGCGCACCATCCGCATCCCGGTCCACATGATCGAGACGATCAACAAGATCGTGCGGACCTCGCGCCAGATGCTCCACGAGATCGGCCGGGAACCGACGCCTGAGGAGCTCGCCGAGAAGCTCTCCATGCCGCTCGAGAAGGTGCGCAAGGTCCTCAAGATCGCCAAGGAGCCGATCAGCCTCGAGACGCCGATCGGAGACGAGGAGGATTCCCACCTCGGCGACTTCATCGAG
>CAZVRW010000050.1:0-25184 GCA_964630265.1 uncultured Rhodospirillaceae bacterium | reverse complement strand
CTAGAGACGGTGGGCGGCATCGCGGAGAACCTGAGCTGGGAGATCTTCCGCGACACGCTGATCGAGCAGGCCGAGCAGGGCGTCGACTACTTCACCATTCATGCGGGCGTACGGCTGCACATGGTGCCGATGACCGTCGACCGGGTGACCGGGATCGTCTCGCGCGGCGGCTCGATCATGGCGAAGTGGTGTCTGCACCACCACCGAGAGAGCTTCCTCTACGAGCATTTCGAGGAGATCTGCGACATCTGCCGCGCTTATGACGTGAGCTTCTCTCTCGGCGATGGCCTGCGCCCGGGCGCCATCGCCGACGCCAACGACGAGGCCCAGTTCGCCGAGCTCGAGGCGCTGGGGGAGCTGACGAGGATCGCCTGGGCAAAGGACTGTCAAGTGATGATCGAGGGGCCGGGCCATGTGGCCATGCACAAGATCAAGGAGAACATGGACAAGCAGCTCGCGTGCTGCCACGAGGCGCCGTTCTACACTCTCGGCCCGCTCACCACGGACATTGCGCCGGGCTACGATCACATCACTTCCGGCATCGGGGCGGCGATGATCGGCTGGTTCGGCTGCGCAATGCTCTGCTACGTCACGCCGAAGGAACACCTCGGCCTGCCGGACCGCGACGACGTGAAGACTGGCGTCATCACCTACAAGATCGCCGCCCATGCCGCCGACCTCGCCAAGGGGCTACCCGGGGCCCGGGCGCGCGACGATGCTCTCAGCCGCGCGCGGTTCGAGTTCCGCTGGGAGGACCAGTTCAACCTGTCGCTCGACCCCGAGACCGCGCGCGACTTCCATGACCGGACGCTGCCGAAGGAGGCGCACAAGGTCGCGCATTTTTGCTCGATGTGCGGGCCCAGATTCTGCTCGATGCGAATCAGCCACGATGTCCGCGCCGAGGCAGCGAGAGAGGGTATGGCGGAGATGGCAGAGAGATATCGGGACGGAGGCGACCTCTATCTGCCGATCACCGACCAAGCCAAATGAGCGGCCTGATCGTCTCACGGTTGATGGTGTAGCTGGGCGGTAGCGCCGCCGCCCACCTTCGGGCCCGTGCTGCACGGGCGTGCAGCTGGAGAGACCCCAGTGGTGGGGCGAGAGTGAACGTAGACCGGCCGACCCGGAACATGCTTCGCGGGTCGGCCGACTCGGTCCTCAGTTCAACGCCTCTTTAAGTCCCTTGCCGGCCCGAAACCGTGGGACCTTCGACGCAGGGATCTGAATGGGTTCGCCGGTCTTTGGATTGCGCCCTTCGCTTGCCGCCCGCTCGGTGACAGCGAAAGTTCCAAAGCCGACGATCTTGACTTCCTCGCCCTTCTTGAGAGCGTCGGCGATCGACGTAAACACCGCGTCAACGGCGCGGGTAGCCTCGGTGCGGGACATGTTCGTCCGGGTGGCGATATCGAGAGCGAGATCGTTGCGGTTCACGGTAGCCTCTGCCTGCGTTGGAGGGATGCGAGAGGTGTTCGCGTAACGATCGTTTCTGAAGAATCGAGGATTCGCAACCCTTTTGCGCGGCCTCCGTAGAGCGGCCGGCGCACCGTGCCGCTCGTCGGAGGATGCAGCAAGCTGGTCAGTGCGTGATCACACCCCCCAGGTCATCTTCCTCGTTGCGCGCGCTGGGCAATGCAGCCGCCGCCATTTCCGAGTCTTCATCCCACTCGATTGGTGTGGGCTCGACGCTAAGCGCCACCTTGACGGCTTCGTCGACGGTCGCGACCGGAATGATCTCCAGGCTCTTCTTGATGTTGTCGGGGATTTCCGACAGCTCGCGCTCATTATCCAGTGGAATCAGAACCTTACGAAGCCCGCCCCGGTGCGCCGCCAGCAGCTTTTCCTTGAGCCCACCGATCGCCAGCACGCGACCGCGCAAGGTGATCTCCCCTGTCATCGCGACATCCTTGCGGATCGGAATGCCGGTCAGGACAGAGACGATCGAGATAACAACGGCAACGCCGGCAGAAGGGCCGTCCTTCGGCGTGGCCCCCTCCGGCACGTGCACGTGAATGTCGCGCCGGGCGAACACCGTCGGCGCCACGCCGAAAGTGGCTGCCCGCGCCTGCACGTAAGATTTCGCCGCCTGGATGGACTCCTGCATGACGTCGCCGAGCTTGCCAGTGATGGTGATTCGGCCTTTCCCGGGAACCGTCACCGACTCAATCGACAGCAGCTCACCGCCGACCTCGGTCCAGGCAAGTCCCGTGCTAACGCCAATCAAGTCCTCTTTCTCGGCCTCACCGAAGCGGTAGCGCCGCACCCCCGCGTACTTGGCGAGGTTTCGACGATCCAGGTTAACCGCTTCCTGCTTGCCGATCATGATGTCCTTGACCGCCTTGCGCGTCAGGTTGGCGAGTTCGCGCTCAAGGTTACGCACCCCCGCCTCCCGCGTATAATAACGGATGAGGTCGCGCAGGGCCGTTTCCGAGATCGACCACTCCTTCAGTCGCAGCCCGTGAGCCTTGACCTGTTTCGGAATCAAGTGGCGCTTGGCGATTTCAACCTTTTCATCTTCTGTGTAACCGGACAGGCGGATGATCTCCATACGGTCGAGCAGAGGTGGCGCCATGTTCAATGTATTGGCTGTCGTCAGGAACAGCACGTCGGAGAGATCGTAGTCGATTTCCATGTAGTGGTCGTTGAAGTTGACATTCTGCTCGGGATCCAGAACCTCCAACAGCGCAGACGACGGGTCACCACGCCAGTCGTGCCCCATCTTGTCGACTTCATCGAGCAGGAAGAGCGGGTTCGAGACCTTTGCTTTCTTCATTCCCTGGATAATCTTGCCGGGCATCGAGCCAATGTAGGTCCGCCGATGGCCGCGAATTTCCGCCTCGTCCCGCACGCCGCCGAGGGAAATGCGGACGAAGTTGCGGCCCGTGGCCCGTGCGATCGAACGGCCCAAGGAGGTCTTGCCAACCCCCGGCGGGCCGACGAGGCACAGAATCGGCCCCTTCAGTTTCTTGGTTCGCTGCTGAACCGCAAGGAACTCGAGAATCCGCTCCTTGACCTTGTCCAGACCATAGTGGTCGTCGTCGAGGATGGCCTTGGCGAGCTTTATATCCTTTTTGACCCGGCTCCGCTTTTTCCATGGAATCGACAACATCCAATCGAGATAGTTGCGGACGACCGTCGCTTCCGCCGACATCGGACTCATCGACCGCAGCTTCTTTAGTTCGGCGACGCTCTTCTCTCGCGCCTCCTTGCTCAACGCCGTCTTGGCGATCCGTTCTTCCATTTCGGCGAGTTCGTCACGGCCATCTTCACCTTCACCCAATTCCTTCTGGATGGCTTTCAACTGTTCATTGAGGTAATACTCGCGCTGCGTCTTCTCCATCTGCCGCTTGACCCGGCTACGGATGCGCTTCTCCACCTGCAGTACGCCGATTTCCGACTCCATATGCTGATAGACGCGCTCCAGTCGGTCTGCAACGGTTTCGATCTCCAGCAGTTCCTGCTTTTCCGCAATCTTCAGAGCGAGATGAGATGCCACCGTATCCGCAAGTTTGCTCGAGTCCTCGATCTGGTTCACGGAGACGAGGACCTCGGGCGGGATCTTGCGATTAAGCTTGATGTACTGCTCGAATTGGCCGATCACCGAACGACCGAGCGCCTCCACTTCCTGCTGATCACCGATGTTCTCATCGATGAACTCAGCCTCCGCCTCGAAGAACGCCTCGCGATCGGTAAAGCCTGAGATGCGGGCCCGCTGCCCGCCTTCGACGAGCACCTTCACCGTCCCGTCGGGGAGCTTGAGAAGCTGCAGCACGGTCGACACGGTACCGACTCGATAGATCTCGTCGAGCGATGGCTCGTCCTGGGCCGCGTTCTTTTGCGCAACGAGGAGGATCTGCTTTTCGTCCTTCATGACGTCTTCCAGCGCCCGCACAGACTTCTCGCGTCCGACAAACAGCGGAACGATCATGTGCGGGAAGACGACGATGTCACGCAGCGGAAGAATCGGATAAATGACGGTGCGCTTGGTCACGATCCAGCGGCCTTTCGTTGGGAGTCATGGCGCGGACGACCGCAGATCGGCCTCCGCTGTGCAAGAGGTGGACCGCTGTAACGGTCCGGTCAAGGGCGGCGGCAGGCCCCGTCCGAAACGCGACGGACTCGCGATCAGGCGCTGTTGCCGACGTCGCCCCGCCGATCGGCGTAGATGAACAGGGGCTTGGCTTGGCCCTCGGACACCTCTCGATTGATGACGACCTCTTCGATGCCCTCCAAACCGGGCAGGTCGAACATCGTCTCAAGCAGGATACTTTCCATAATGGAGCGGAGACCGCGGGCGCCCGTCTTGCGAACCACGGCACGGCGGGCCACCGCAGCGAGCGCACCCTCGGTAAACTCGAGACGCACGCCCTCCATCTCGAACAGGCGCTGATACTGCTTGACGAGGGCATTCTTCGGCTGCGTCAGAATCTCGATCAAAGCAGCCTGGTCGAGGTCGTCGAGCGTCGCAACAACGGCCAGCCGACCGATGAACTCCGGGATCAGACCAAACTTCAGCAGATCCTCGGGCTCCACATCACGGATGACCTCGCCCGTTTGCCGCTCGTCCGGACCGCGCACGTCCGCCCCGAAGCCGACCGAGGTGCCTCGCATCCGGGAGGAGATGATTTTCTCGAGGCCGGAGAATGCCCCGCCACAGATGAACAGGATGTTGGTCGTGTCGACCTGCAGGAACTCCTGCTGCGGGTGCTTGCGTCCGCCCTGCGGCGGCACGCTGGCGATGGTCCCCTCCATGATCTTGAGCAGTGCCTGCTGCACCCCTTCGCCGGAAACGTCACGGGTGATCGACGGGTTGTCCGATTTTCGGGAAATCTTGTCCACCTCGTCGATGTAGACGATGCCGCGCTGGGCGCGTTCGACGTTGTAGTCGGCAGCTTGCAGCAGCTTCAGTATGATGTTTTCGACATCCTCGCCGACGTAGCCGGCCTCCGTCAGTGTCGTCGCGTCGGCCATGGTGAATGGCACGTCGAGAATGCGAGCGAGGGTCTGCGCCATCAGCGTCTTGCCGCAACCGGTCGGCCCGATGAGCAAGATGTTCGATTTGGCGAGCTCAACGTCACTAGCTTTCAGGCCGTGGTTCACTCGCTTATAATGGTTGTGCACGGCGACCGAGAGCACCCGCTTGGCGCGATCCTGCCCGATCACATAGTCGTCGAGCACGCCGCAGATCTCGCGCGGCGTGGGCACCCCGTCCGTCGATTTGATCAGGCTCGTCTTGTGCTCCTCGCGGATGATGTCCATGCACAATTCGACGCATTCATCGCAGATGAACACGGTTGGACCGGCGATCAGCTTCCGGACCTCATGCTGGCTCTTGCCGCAGAACGAGCAGTACAGCGTGTTCTTCGAATCACCGCCGGTCGACTTGCTCATAAAACCATCCTTCGCGCCACGCTCTCCATGTTAGTCATTCGCAACCAAGTCCGACAATCCCAAAAAGTCCGCGGTCGCGTTTGCTGGGGCCGCCACGCCCGCTGTCCGCCAAAAAAGGCCCTCGTCAGGATGACTTCCCGGATGCGCTCGTGTCGCCATCGGCCTTCGGCCGGCGGACCACGACTTCGTCGACGATGCCGAAGTCCTGCGCTTCGTGTGGTGTCATGAACCGGTCACGTTCCAGCGACCGTTCGATGACGTCAAGCGATTGGCCGGTATGCGAGACATAGATCTCGTTGAGCCGAGCCTTCAGCGCCAGAATCTCGCGCGCCTGAATCTCAATGTCCGTCGCCTGCCCCTGGGCACCGCCGGACGGCTGATGGACCATAATTCGCGCATTCGGCAGCGCGTACCGCTTGCCCTGAGCGCCCGCCGCGAGGAGCAGCGACCCCATGGATGCCGCCTGACCGATGCAGACCGTTGAGACGTCGGGACGGATGTATTGCATGGTGTCATAAATGGCGAGGCCGGATGTCACGAGACCTCCCGGCGAATTGATGTAGAATGCGATGTCCTTGTTCGGATTCTCCGACTCCAAAAACAGCAACTGCGCACATACCAAACTGGCCACCGCGTCATTAACACCGCCCGTCAGGAAAATGATTCGCTCCTTCAACAAGCGAGAGAAAATGTCGTAGGCGCGTTCCCCGCGGGAGGTGGTTTCGACCACCATCGGCACCAAGTTGTTCATGATCGGCGCGTCATATCGGGACATGGGGGCTAAGTCTCCTAACGGGCGTCGGCGGCTCCCGACTGCACCTAAGATAGGATGCGGAACCGGGGCCGCGCACCCCTCTCGTGTTCAAAACCGTCGGCCGGCAGACCTCACGCCGACTTCTGCTCGTCAAGGCCATCGGTCGACGTCGCGTCCTCCGCACTGTCCTGCAGCGCGGCGCGCAACTCGTCGATGTTGACGGTCCGTTCGGAGACCGTTGCCATTTCCAGGATAAAATCAACCACCTTGTCCTCGAGCAACGATCCGGCGACGGCCTCCGCCGCCTGCGGGAATTGCTCATATAGCGCCAACATCTCACGCTCCCGACCGGGAACCCGGCTGGCCTGGAGATAGAGGGCGCGCTTCAACTCATCCGGGGTGATCTGCAGGTTGTTGGCACGCCCCACCTCGGCCAGCACGAGGCCGAGGCGCACGCGGCGTTCGGCCAACCCCCGATATTCCGCCTGCTCCGCATCACTCAGCAAAGTCTCGTCGGCGTCATGATCATGGGCATGATCGTGGTCATGGTCATCGTGATGATGTTCGTGATCTTGGTGGTGGTCGTGATCGTGATCGCTTCCCGTCGACTCGGCATCGGTCTCTGCCGCTGTCCGCCTTTCGTCGACGACTTGGTTGACGATGGAGCGGTACTCGGCATCAACCATCGATGCCGGCAACTCGAAATCATACATCTCCGCGAGTCGATCGAGCAGCGAGCGCTTGAGCACCATGCGCGACATGGCACGGAGTTCCCGGCGTTGGGCCTCGACCACCTCATTCCGCAACTCTGCCACGGTTTCCTTACCGAACCGTTTGGCCAGCGCGTCGTCGACAACGGCCGCTCCCATCTCCTTGATGTCGTGGATGGTGACCTCGAAGTCCGCCGCCTTGCCGGCGAGGTTCTCAGCGCCGTAATCGGTCGGGAACGAGACGGTAACATGCCGGGTTTCGCCCATTTCCATCCCGACCAACTGATCCTCAAAGCCGGGAATGAAAGATCCGGAGCCAAGTTCCAGTTCATAGCCCTCGGCCTTGCCGCCGGGAAACTCCTCGCCTTCAATACGCCCCACGAAATCGATGATGAGGACGTCGCCGGTGCGGGTGGGACGTGGCTCGGACAGCGGCTGCGGCGATCGCTCCCGCGCGGCGAGATCCTGCACGGTCGAGTCGATGGTCGCCTCCTCCGGTTCGACGACCAGCCGTTCCAAGGTGATCGCAGCATAGTCCGGCGGGGTCACATCCGGCAGCAGTTCGACGGCAAGGGTGTATTCGAAGTCCCCGTCCGGCTCGGTCGACGTGACCTCGATCTTCGGCTGGCCGGTGGCGCGGAGACCACGCTCCGACAACACCGTCCCAGTGGCATCCTTCACCATCTGCTCCAGCGCTTCGCCGCGTACGGCGACACCGAAGCGCTTACGGAGAAGCGCCACCGGCACCTTCCCCGGTCGGAATCCCGGCAGCTTGGCCGTTCGCGCCAGCTCCTGCAGCCGGCCATCGGTTTTCTGCTGAATGTCGGCGGCCGGAACCGCAATCTTGAACTCTCTAATGAGCCCTTCGGACCTCGTTTCGGTGACCTGCATAATCTCTCTACCGGCGGCGGCGTATAGCCTCGTTGCAGCGGCCGCGGGCCGCTGGCTCGATGGTCAGCGAGGGCGGACTGGAGCCGGTCCTCGGCTGGGCGGCGTCTGGTGCGGGCGAAGGGATTCGAACCCCCACGACTTGCGTCACAGGTACCTAAAACCTGCGTGTCTACCAGTTCCACCACGCCCGCATACGTAGTAGAACTACCAACAGGCCGGTTAATCTAGCCACTCGCCTGCGCCTGTCAATTCCCACCACCAGTTTGACGTCGCAGCGCTGCCAGAACGCCGGGCAGCGCTGCGACGACGTCCTCGGCGATGAGACCCGGGCCAACGGTCGTGGCAGCCGTTCCATGAAGCCAAGCGGCGGCGCAGGCAGCCTCGAAGGTCGGCATGCCTTGCGCAAGCAGGCCGAGAAGCATCCCGGCCAGGACATCTCCCGTCCCGCCGGTCGCCAGCTCCGGCGGCGCAGTCCCGTTGATCGCCGCCCGCCCGTCCGGCGCCGCGATCACCGTGTCGAAGCCCTTGAGTAGGACCACGGCGCCACTTGCGCCGGCGGCGGCGCGGGTCCGGGCCAGCTTGTCTGGGGCGGCGTCGAACAGCCGGGCGAACTCGCCGTCGTGCGGGGTCAGCACGCACCGCTCGTCGAGCGCCGCGAACAAGGTTTCCGGATGCTGGTGGAATACCGTCAGCGCGTCGGCATCGAGAACGCAGCTCTTTCGCAATTCCAAGGCGGCAAGGGTCCGCGTCCGGGTCGACGGCGTCACGCCGGCGCCCGGTCCGATCAGCACAGCATTACGACGCGGATCGGCCAAGTAGGCGGCAAAAGCATCGTCGTCCTCGACAGTCGTGACGATCGTGCCGGGCGGACCGCTTGCATAGATCGCCGCATCCTCCGGCCGCGCGGCCACCGTGGCCAGACCGGCCCCGATGCGACGCGCCGCTTCCGCGGCCAAGCGGCTGGCGCCGGTCATCGGCCCACCGGAGATGACGGCATGGCCGCGGGCGTACTTGTTGTGGGCCGCCGATGGCCAAGGAAACCGGTCGCGCCACATCACGGGGTCAGTCAGCGTCAAGCGGGGCGCGACGTTGCTGAGAACCCCGTCCGGGATGCCAATGTCGGCAACGACGAGGTCGCCTCGGAGGTCGCGACCGGGCAGCAACCAGTGCCCCGGTTTGGCGCGGAAGAAGGTGACGGTCAGTCGGCAGCGCGGGGCCGAGCCGCAAACCTCGCCGGTATCACCAGCGACGCCACTCGGCACGTCGACGCCCACACAGTCGATGTCGCGCGCGTTGATCGCGGCGACCATCATCGCCGCAATTCCCTCGATCGGTCGCGCCAGTCCTGCCCCGAAAAGCGCATCGACGATGAGCGGTGATCCATCGATCAGGTCCGCTGTCAAGGGCAGAATGGCAGCGCCCGGACCATCGAGCCAGCGCCGGGCGTTGACGGCGGCGTCCCCGCCAAGACGCTCCGTCGACCCTAGCAGGCCCACACGGATCGGCCAGCCGCGTTCGGCCAGAAGGCGGGCGACGACAAAGCCGTCGCCACCATTGTTGCCCGGACCTGCAAGCACGACGGTTGGGCGCGGCCGCCAGCGCCGCCGGATCTCCCGCACGATCGCCGTTCCGGCGGCTTCCATAAGGTCGAGGCCGGGAATGCCCGCAGCCATCGCCGCGCGGTCAGCTTGGTACATTTCGTCGACGTGGAGCAGTGCGGCATCCCCTGAGGCGTCACTCGGCATTCGTTTCACGCTTTTTCAGGAGGGCGATGATCATGTCGGCAGTGCGCTCGATCGAACGATTGGAGATATCGATGACCGGCCAGCCGCGCCGCGCATACAGCCGGCGGGCGTCCTGCAGTTCGGTGCGCATCGTGTCGACATTCGAATAGTCGCTGTCGGCGTCCATCCGAAGAATTCGGGCCCGAGCCGATCGGATCATGGACAGACGTGCCGGGTCGATGGTCAAGCCGACGACAAGGGGACGCTTGGCATTCAGCACGGGATCCGGCAACGCGACGCCCTGCACGAGCGGCACATTGGCCGCCTTGATGCCGCGCGATGCGAGGTACATACAGGTTGGCGTCTTGGTGACCCGCGAGACACCGATGAGCACGACATCGGCGTCCTCAAGATCGTCCGTGGCCATGCCGTCGTCGTGCGCGATGGCGTACTTCATGGCCTCGACACGCTGGTAATATTCTTCGTCGATCACGTCACGGGCGCTCGAACGATAGCGCACCGCAACGTCGAAATGCCTCGACAACTCGCTGACCAGAGGCTCCAGCGAGAACGTGCACGGGGTCGCCAAACGACTGCAGCCGATCTCCAGGGCTTCCCTGATATCCGACGCCGCGATGCTATGCAGAACATAGCCCGGACTGGTGCTGATGGCGGCAAGGATATCCGGGATCTGACCCAGGTTACGGACGAATTTCCACAGCCGTCGCTCGATCCTGACGCCGTCGAGTTGGGCGACGGCATTGCGCGCCAGCATCTCGATCAGTTCTCCCGACGCGTGGGAGACGAGATAAAGGGTGATGGTCGTGTGAGTGGTGCCGAGGGACATGGGATCGCCGTGCCGACTAACGTTTGATTGTGGTGCCCAACTAACGTCGGTGCCCGCCGTCAATGCGGATCACCGTGCCATTGATCATCACATTTTTCATTACGTGCACGGCCAGCATGGCGAACTCGGCCGGATCACCGAAACGGCTCGGGAATGGGATCGACTGGGCGAGACGCGGGTCAAGATTGCGCTCCATAGCGAACAGCGTCGGCGTGCCGAACAGGCCCGGGGCGATGCCGTTGACCCTGACCCCCAACGGGCCGAGTTCGCGCGCCGCTGGCAAGATCATGCTGGCAACGCCACCCTTGGACGCGGCGTAGGCCGCCTCGCCGATCTGCGCCTCGTACGCCGAGGCCGATGCGGTGACGATGATGACGCCGCGCTCCCCATGCGCCGTCGGCTCGACGGTCGCCATGTCGGATGCGACCAGCCGCATCATGTTGAAGGTGGCAATGAGATTGACTTCCACCAATTCGCGGAAATTGGTGAGGCGAATGGGCCCATCATCGCCGATGATGCTCTGCGACAAACCTCGCCCGGCACAGTGGACAAGGACGCGCGCGATGCCGTGGGTCTCCCGAGCCCGCGCCACGGCGGCCTCGGTCGCGTCTGCGTCCGAGACATCGCACGGGATGGCGAGACCGCCGATGTCCCGCGAGACGGCGTCAAGGCGCGGCTCGTCGATGTCGATCAAGGTGACCCGCGCACCTTCGTCGGCCAAATGTCGAGCGGTTTCCGCGCCGAGTCCGGACGCGGCGCCCGTGACGATGGCCGGGCACTGCCAGAGATCCATTGTGCCTCCCCTGGTGCCGCACTGGTTTGGTGCAGTCAACAGCTGGAGCCTAAAGGGAAATCACGGCACCCACCAGCGCGGAAAACGCTCCAGTCCAAGATGGCCGCGAAACGGTGGTGCGCCGGTGGCGAATTCCGCACCTTGACGGCGGGACTGAAAATAATTAGAACACATAGAGAACAAAGGTGATTCTCCAGAGGCCTTTTGCAGGCGCGAAGCATGAACAGTGGTTCTTCGACGACCCGGGCGACAGCGGCCG
Source organism: uncultured Rhodospirillaceae bacterium (assembly GCA_964630265.1). Taxonomy (GTDB): domain Bacteria; phylum Pseudomonadota; class Alphaproteobacteria; order Rhodospirillales; family Defluviicoccaceae; genus CAZBWP01. The sequence goes on along the minus strand of CAZVRW010000050.1, from coordinate 13,818 downwards.
GAACAGCAACCAGGACAGCGGCGTTGGCGCGGCCGGATTCGACGGTGATTGCCGCATTGGAAGCCGGTATCCGAAGGCTCGGCGGTGGCGGATCCGCCCCCCTCGGCGGCGGCAACGTCAAGACGCTGTCTCTCGGTGTCGCCACGATCGACATCACCCTTCCCTGGCGTGGCCTGCCGCATGCCGCCCTCCACGAGATCCTTGCTGTCGACGGCGGCGTCCCGGCAATCGGCTTCGCTGCGGTATTGGCGGGGCGGCTGGCGGGAAGCGGCGGCACGATTGTGTGGTGTCGGCGCGTGCCCGGACTGTACGGACCGGGACTCGCCGCCTTCGGGCTGGACCCCGCGCGGCTTGTCGTTGTCCAGGCAAGGCGTGAATCCGACATCTTGTGGGCGCTGGAGGAGGCGCTTCGCAGCAGAGCGCCCGCAGCCGTCGTCGGTGAGATCGAGACCGACCGGACGACGACGCTGCGACGGCTGCAACTGGCGGCGGAGACGCACGGGATACCGGCGATCCTGATACGTCCGGCCGCCGCAATGAATGGAACGACGCCGGCGATGACGCGCTGGCGGGTCGGCGCGGTGCGGAGCGATGGCAATCGTCGACCGCGGCCGGTGTGGCGGCTCGAGCTTGAGCGCTGTCGCGGCCGGGCGGCGACCGCCTCACCGAAGACCTGGATTGTGGAGTGGCGCGATGCGACGGGTGATCTCTCTGTGGTTGCCGACGTTCGCCACCGACCGGCTGCACCGGCGGCGGACGGTCGCCCGGCCCACTGAATCGGCGACGTCCCTAGTCTCGCCGTTGGCGACCATCACCGCCACGCACGGCGGCATGCGCGTTGTCGCCGTCAACCCGACCGCCGCGGCCGTCGGTATTGCTCCCGGGATGCCGCTCGCCGAGGCGCGCGCCGTACTGCCCAATCTCGCCGTTGCCGAGGCGGATCCCGCCGGCGACCGCACCCTCCTCGAGAACCTTGCCGACTGGTGCGGCCGCTACACGCCTTGGACGGCAGCGGACGCCGACAGCCCGCGCGTCGGCGGTCACGGCGGCGATGCCGGGGTGTGGCTCGACATCACCGGCTGCGCCCACCTGTTCGGCGACGAGGCGGCGCTGCTCGCCGATCTCGTCAATCGACTGGGCAGGTTCCATCTGGCCGCCGTGGCGGCCGTCGCCGATACGCCGGGAGCCGCCTGGGCCGTCGCCCGCTTCGGCGGCACACGTATCGCGATCCTCGCATCAGGGGACGCTGAGACCGCCCTGGCGCCGCTGCCGATTGCCGGCCTACGGCTACCGCCGGCGACCATCGCCGATCTCGACCTGGTCGGCCTCAGACGGATCGGCGACCTGGCAGCATTGCCACGCGCGCCGCTTGCCGCCCGCTTCGGCGACGCCGTGCTCAAATGTCTCGATCGAGCCCTCGGTCGCGCCGATGAGCCGATCTCGCCGCACCGACCGGTGCCGGCGTTCCGTGTTCGCCTCACCTTCGCCGAACCGATCGGCCGGCAGGATGACATCGCCGCGGCGGCGCACCAGTTGCTCGGTGATCTGTGCCAACGGCTGGAGGCAGCACGCCGCGGTGCCCGGCGGCTGGAACTGGCGCTGTTCCGCGTCGATGGCGCCGTCGCCCGGGCCGCCATTGGCACCGGCCGCCCGGTGCGCGATCCCGATCATCTGGCGCGGCTGTTCCGCGAGAAGCTGGACGATCTCGATCCGGGCTTCGGGGTGGAGACTGCGATCCTGGCGGCGACGATCGTCGAACCGCTGGCGGCGGTGCAGACGACGTTGCAAACCGACATCAACGCTCCCGGCGAGGATCTCGCGCGGCTGCTCGATCGCCTCGGCAATCGCCTGCATCCCCGCAATGTCGTCCGTCTGACGGCGCGCGCCAGCCATCTGCCCGAACGCGCCTGCCGACCGGTTCCCGCCGCCAATCCTTTGGCCCTTGTCGACCCAGCCACCGCGGCAGCAGGACACCGGCCGCGGCAGCCGCGGCCGGCCATGTTGCTGCCGACACCAGAGCCGGTGCAGGTGCTCGCCCCCGTTCCCGATGGACCGCCAGCGCTATTGCAACGCGGCCGCTTCCGCCACCGCATCGTTGCCGCCGAGGGACCGGAACGCATCGGCCCCGAGTGGTGGCTGGAGGACGATGGTTTGACGCCAGAACGGCTGGCCAGCAGCCGCGACTACTTCTGCCTGGAAGACGACGCCGGCCGCCGCTTCTGGGTGTTCCGCGAAGGTCCCTATCGCGCCTGCACGTCCCCGCGATGGTATCTGCACGGCCTGTTCGGGTGACCAGGGCATAGCAAGAATACGTTGCAAGAACAAATGGCAAAGGACGATCTCTCATGGCGAACTTGACCATACGCAATCTCGACGACGGCATCGTCGAAGCGCTCAAAAACTTGGCAAAGTCACACAACCGTTCGATGGAAGCCGAGGTTCGGCAGATCCTGACCGACCATATTCGGGCCCACCCTGCCCATCTGCCGCCGCACCTGCGCAGCCTGAAACCGGATGCCCCAACGCGCCAACTCAGCGAAACGACGCCCGACGGACCGTGACCGCCTACGCCGAACTGCAGGTCGCAACCAACTTCAGCTTTCTCCGGGGCGCGTCCCATCCCGAGGAACTGATGGCGACAGCGGCGATACTGGGGCTTGCCGCTATCGCGATCACCGACCGCAATACCCTGGCCGGCGTCGTCCGCGCTCACGTGGCGGCGAAACAGGCCGGCGTGCGTCTCGTCGTTGGTGCCCACCTCGATCTGGAAGACGCACCGAACGTCCTTTGTTTCCCCACGGACCGCGCCGCCTATGGCCGCCTTTGCCAATTGATCACCCTCGGCCGGCGTCGCGCCGCGAAGGGCGGATGCTCCCTCACGGCCGGCGATCTCGCCGCCCATGCCGAAGGCCAGATCTTCGCGGTCGTCCCCCCCGTCGATCCCGACGCGACCTTCAGCGACACTCTCGTTGTCCTGAAACATATGATTAATGCACGGGTTTATGTTTGCGTTTCACAACATTTTATGGGTGATGACGAACAACGCCTGCAAGCCCTGGTCGCGCACGCCGCAGCGGCCGGCGTGCCGCCGCTCGCGACCAATGACGTGCATGCTCATGCCGCCAAGCGACGGCCGCTGCAGGACGTCCTGACCTGCATCCGCGACGGCTGCACGCTGCACGCTGCCGGTTTCCGCCTGTTCGCCAATGCCGAGCGCCATCTGAAGGCGCCTACCGAGATGGCGCGGCTGTTCCGCGATCACCCGGAGGCGATTGCCAACACCATCGCCGTCGCCGACGCCTGCCGCTTCAGCCTGGACGAACTGCGCTACGAGTACCCGGTCGATGCCGTCGCCGGCGGCCGCACGCCGCAGGAAGACTTGGCGCGGCTCACCTGGATCGGTGCCGCCGAACGCTACCCAGAAGGCGTACCGGACCACGTTGAGCGCAGCCTCCGCCATGAACTCGCGTTGATCGAGCAGTTGGCGTTCGCCCCCTATTTTCTCACGGTCCACGACATCGTTCGCTTCGCCCGCGATCGCGGCATCCTTTGCCAGGGACGCGGCTCGGCCGCCAACTCGGCGGTCTGTTATTGCCTCGGCATCACGGCGGTTGATCCGGCACGGATCGAGCTATTGTTCGAGCGTTTTGTCAGTGTCGAGCGCAATGAACCGCCGGATATCGACGTCGACTTCGAACATGAGCGCCGCGAGGAGGTGATCCAGTACGTCTATCGCAAGCACGGACGCGAGCATTCGGGGATGACAGCCACCGTCATCCGCTATCGCACCAAGAGTGCCGTCCGCGAGGTCGGCAAGGTCCTCGGTCTCAGCAATGATGCCATCGTCGCCCTGCAGGGCGCGCTGTGGCGGCGCCATACCGACGCGATCACCGACGCGGCGATTCGCGAAGTCGGCCTCGACCCCGGCGACCGCACCGTGCGCATGACGCTGCGCCTTGCCGGCACGCTGATCGGCTTTCCGCGGCACCTGTCGCAGCACACGGGTGGCATGGTGATCACCAAGAGCCCGCTCAGCGCCGTCGTGCCCATCGAGAACGCGGCGATGATCGACCGTACGGTCATCGAATGGGACAAGGACGATCTGGACGCGCTCGGGATTCTGAAAATCGATCTGCTCGGCCTCGGCATGCTGACCTGCGTGCGCAAGGCGTTTGACCTGATCGCCCTGCACCACGGTCGCCGCTATACGTTGGCGACGGTGCCGGCAGAGGATCCGGCCGTCTACGACATGCTGTGCGCGGCGGACTCCGTCGGCGTGTTCCAGGTGGAGAGCCGGGCGCAGATGGCGATGCTGCCGCGTCTGAAGCCTCGCTGCTTCTATGATTTGGTGATCGAGGTGGCGATCGTCCGGCCTGGGCCGATCCAGGGCGACATGGTCCATCCTTATTTGCGTCGTCGCAACGGCGAGGAACCGATCGTCTATCCCACCGAAGACCTGCGCGAGGTCCTGGGCAAGACCCTCGGCATCCCGCTGTTCCAGGAACAGGCGATGAAAATCGCCATCGTCGCCGCCGGCTTCACGCCGAGCCAAGCCGACGGGTTGCGCCGCGCCATGGCCACCTTTCGCCGCAGCGGCGCCATCCATGCCTATCGCGAGGCGTTCGTGCAAGGCATGGTGGCGCGCGGTCATGATCCCACCTTCGCCGATCGCTGCTTCAGGCAGATCGAGGGGTTCGCCAATTATGGCTTTCCCGAGTCTCATTCGGCGAGCTTCGCGCTGCTCGTCTATGTCTCGTCCTGGCTGAAGTGCCACTACCCAGCGGCGTTCGCGTGCGCGCTGCTCAACAGCCAGCCCATGGGCTTCTACGCGCCGGCACAGATCGTCGGCGACGCCCGCCGACATGGCGTCGTCGTTCGCCCCGTCGACGTCAACCTGAGCGCCGTCGACAACACCCTGGAGCCGGCCGCCGACTCTGTGAACGGCGTTGCGCTGCGGCTGGGCTTCCGACAGGTCAAGGGGCTGACGATGCGCGACGCCGAAGCGCTCACGGCGTCCCGTGGTAACGGCTATCCGGGGATCGCCGACCTGTGGCGGCGCGCCGGCGTGGGCGTGCCGGCGCTGACAACGCTGGCCCGCGCCGACGCGTTTGGCTCCGTGGGACTCGATCGTCAACGTGCGCTTTGGGCGGTACGCAGGCTGGACGAGACACCACTCGCCCTGTTTGCTGCAGCCGACGCGTTCGATCCGCCGGCCGAACCTGATGTGACGCTGCCGGCCATCAGCGCCGGTGAGCAGGTCGCCAACGATTACAGAACCTTGCGACTGTCCCTGAAGGCACACCCGGTGGCGTTGCTGCGCGGGCGGCTGGCAAGGCGCGGTGTCGTTCCGGCAGAGCGCTTGGCCAGGACATCCCATGGAGACCGCCGCTACGTCGCCGGCATCGTCGTCACCCGCCAGCGGCCCGGCAGCGCCAATGGCGTTGTCTTCATCACGCTCGAGGACGAGACCGGCCAAGCCAATCTGATCATCTGGCCGAAGATCTTCGAACGGTTTCGCCAAGTGGTGCTCACTGCCGCGATGATCGGCGTCGACGGGCCGGTGCAACGCCAGGGTCAGGTCGTCCACATTCTCGCCGAACGACTGTGGGACCTAACGCCGTTGCTCGGCAGCCTTGCGCGCGATGCCACTCCCGGCCGTGCTGACGAAGCAAAATTCGATGTGCAGACCCGGGACTTTCATTGACGGTTCGGCCCGTGCACATCTGGTCTCCCGCCATGCAGGATGGTATTTTTAGCCGACGCCATTGACCACGAGCGCACGGAGGCGCATCGATCGTCATGCTTCGACTGACCCGATTGTTCTCCGCCCTCGTCGTCGCCGCTATTGCCACGACCGCCAAGGCCGAGGCGGCCGATCCGAAGCTGCGCCTCTGCACGGCCCGCAAGGATGGTATCTACTATTTCGTCGGCGAGCGGATCGCGACCGAAGCCGCGGTCAATGGCGTCGACGTCCAAGTGGTCGAAACCGCGGGCTCGTTGTTCAACATGGCAGGCATGCAAGCCCGCTTATGCGACGCAGCCATTGCCCAAGCGGACGCCGTGCTCCATTTCAACAGGCTCGATCGCGGGGGCGGCATTGCGCTCGCCGAGCCGGTGCCGCTTCACCGTGAATTCGTGCACCTCGTTTGCCGCCACACCGCCGGGCTCTCAACCGCGATGGACCTTGCGACACGCGGTAAGGCGGCGCGCGTGCTGATCGGTGAGCCTGGCAGCGGCAGCACCGTCACCTGGACGGTCCTCAGCTCTTTGGAGGCTCCTTATGGCGCAATCACGGTCAAACCCCTCGGCCGCTCGCTGGCGGTTGCGACGCTGGCCGAAGGCCAAGCCGATTGTCTTCTCTATGTGGCCGGGATTGGCTCCAGCTACATGATGCAGGTGGACGGCGCGACCGTCGACCTCCGCCTGATCGATGTCGACAGCGAAGCCGTCTTCGACGCCGACGTGCAGGGTGTGGCCGTCTACACGCGCGACGAGATCCCCGCCGGCTCCTACGCCCGTCTCCAGCCGGACGAAACTCCGACTCGAACCATCAGCATGCAGGCGCTGCTGATCACAAGTGCGAACTGGGTCGATCGCCATCCCCAGGCCTATGCAGCGCTGCGCGCCGCAGCGGAGCAGGTTCGTGCCGAGATCCTCGATGCGCCTGAAGGAGCGCCGACCACCGGAGACGATTCCCCGGGCGGGCGCTGATCAGATCCTGGAGCGCTTTCGGCGACCATGGCATTTTTCCTCATCCGAGCACTCCAGGCGGAGGCATTAACCACAAGGAATGGCGCCGCTCTCTTATTCGACCTAGACTTTAATGGTCTCGATCAATGGGGGAACGCACAATGGCGGCCAAAGTTTACACGATCGCACAACAGAAGGGCGGGGCCGGCAAGACGACGCTTGCCGCCCACCTCGCTGTCGCCTGGGCAGCAGAGGGCAAGCGCGTCGCCCTCGTCGATATTGATCCTCAGGGCTCCCTCGCCGCCTGGGACCGCGCCCGAGGCGAAACAGGCGGCAGCGGGCGCCATTCCCTGACGTTGATCGCCGTATCCGGCTGGCGCGTCAGCAACGAGATCGAGCGGGTTGGACGGGACCACGATATCGTCATCGTCGATAGCCCGCCGCACGCGGAGACGGAAGCCAAGCTGGCGGTCCGCGCGGCAAAGCTTGTGGTTATCCCGGTGCAGCCGAGCCCCATGGACGTCTGGGCCACCCAGCCGACGATCCGCCTCGCTTCGGAAGCCGGAACGCCGGTGCTGATCGTGCTCAATCGCGTGCCCCCGCGCGGCAAGGTGATCGATCAGATGCGCCAGAAACTCGTCGACCTCGGCTGGCATGTCGCAACGTCGCAGATCGGCAATCGCATCGCCTTCGCCGCCAGCATGCTGGACGGGCTGTCGGTCATCGAGACCGCGCACGCCAGTGCCGCGGCCGCCGAGATCCGCGCTCTTGCCGCAGAGATCGCTGACCAAGTGTAGCCGCCGCATCTGTCCCGACCGGCTCCCTCGTTCAGTGCACGCCAACAACGATACCAATTCTTTAACGGATCGAAGCGAGGCGAAACCCGCAAGGAGATCACCCCCGCTTGTCAGAGTGACGGCGGCGTGCCACAAACTGTGTGCATCGGCTCGGCTCCCACGTTGTTCGGCAATCGCGTTGAAGCGGATGGGGGGAGCGCTTCGTCAACAACACGGGAACACCACGATGTTCAATGCCCAGGAGTTGCTTGGTCAATTGATGGGAGCCGGGATGTCTCGGTCGACAAACGACAGGGTCGGCCACGCCATGGGACCGCAGGGATTGGGGGCGAGCGACAGTCCGCTCGGCGCCCTCTTTGGATCGCTCGGCGGCGGACCGGGCGGAGGCGGACTGGGAGGGCTCGCTTCCAGGGCCGGGGACCTGTTCGGCCAGGCCACCGGTTCCGTGCGAAGCGGCGATCCGCTGGCAATCGGTGGCCTCGCCGCCATCGCCGGCGCGCTTCTCGGCGGCGGCGGCGGTGCTCTGAAGGGTGCCGTTGGCGGCGGTACGCTGGCTTTGCTCGGCTCACTCGCTTATCAAGCCCTGAAGGGCAATGCTCCCGTTGATCAGCAACAACTCGCGCAAGAGGCACCGCTCGGCCTGCGGGAGCCACAGGGTGCGCAAGAGAAAGAGCGACTCCAAACCATCGCCCTGCTCGCCATTCGCGCCATGGTCAGCGCCGCCAAGGCCGACGGCGTCATCGATCCCCAAGAATATCAACGCATCCTCGGACAGTTGCAGGAAGCGGGCGCCGACGATGCGGCCCGCGCGTTTGTCGAAGACGAGATGCGCAAGCCGCTGGACATAGATGCGTTGGTTGCTGGAGTGGGCCGCCCCGAGGAAGCGGTCGAGATCTATGCCGCCTCGCTGCTCGCCATCGACGTCGACACAGATGCGGAACGGCGGTACCTGCAAACCCTGGCTGCCCGGCTAGACCTCGCTCCCGAGGTTGTTCAGCGGGTCCATCAAACGCTTGGCGTGGCGATTTAGCGCTGCAAACCGCGAGCCGGCGCCCCGCCAGCAAGAGGCGCCGGACGCGGGTCAGGTCTCGAGCGTCGTCTCCACCCACACTTCCGAGTGTAGGGTGCGATGTACGGGGCACTTGTCGGCGATCTCCAGAAGACGTTGGCGCTGATCGTCGTCCAATGGTCCCTCGATCGTGACGAACCGGCGAATGCGATCCACCTTGCCGCTTTGCGTCTCGCACTCTGCGCAATCCTTGGCGTGGATCTTGGCGTGACGGAGCGTCACCGATACCCGTTCCAAGGGAAGCCCCTTGTGTTCGGCGTACATCCGCATCGTCATCGTCGTGCAGGCGCCAAGCCCCGCCATCAGCAGATCGTAGGGGCCGGGACCGGTGTCCGTCCCGCCGTAAGCGACCGGCTCGTCGGCAAGCAGGCGGTGGCGATCGCCCACATAGATCATCTGTGCGAACTTGCCCTGCCGCGTTTCCGTCACCGTCACCGCATCCGGCGGAACATCGAAGGGCGGCGGCGTCGGTTGGGCGACCGCCGCCTCGGCCGTCCCCACATAGCGCGCGGCCCAGGATGCAATTACGCCGGCGACGTACGCCGAGTCTTCGGGTCTTGCGATCAAGTGATCGGCATCGTCGAGCGAGACGAAGCTTTTCGGGTGCTTGGCGGCGACGAATATGCGGGTCGCATTGTTGATGTCGACGATGGCGTCGCGAGGCCCGTGGAAGATGAGAAGCGCCCGCCTGAGTTCGGCGATCTTGGCCTCCAAGCTATGGGTTTCAATGTCGTCGAGAAAGCTCTGGCGAATGCGGAAGGACCGGCCGCCGAGCGAGACCTCGGCCTCGCCGCGTTCATCCAACTCGGGCTTGGCGTCGACGAACAGCCGGGTAACATGGCTCGGCTCGGCTGGAGCCGCGATGGTGCAGACTGCGACGCATTCGGGAACGCTCGCAGCGGCGGCCAACACCGCGGTTCCGCCGAGGCTGTGGCCAATCAGGATCTTCGGCGCCTCCGCCTCGGACCGCAGCCAGTCTGCCGCCGCAACCAGATCGCCGAGGTTGGACGAGAAATTGGTATTCTCGAATTCTCCTTCACTGGCGCCGAGCCCCGTGAAGTCGAATCGCAGCACGGCAATTCCCCGCCGCGTCAATCCCTCGGCGATGCGCGACGCTGCCTTGATGTCCTTGCCGCAGGTGAAGCAGTGGGCGAACAGCGCGTAGGCGACCGGCGAGCCCACTGGCTTGTCTAGCCGCGCCGCCAATCGGCTTTCGCCGTCGGCCCCGATGAAAGTGATCCGCTCCCCACTTTGAATTCCCGCCATCACGTTCTCCCCTCTACCGCTCACTGATTGCCATGCGTGTCCTTGAGACGCCTCGACTCTCTATATATGAATTGGCTGAGGTGAAACTTGATTGAGGACGACAGCATGCGCGGCGACGACGTTTCGGCCACGGCGTCTTTCCTTTGGGACGATCCGCTCCGGCTCGACGATCAGTTGAGCGAGGATGAACGGCTGATCCGGGATACGGCTTGCCAATACGCCCAGGACAAGCTGATGCCCCGCATTCTCATGGCGAACCGCGAGGAACGGTTCGATCCGGAGATCCTGCGCGAGATGGGATCGCTCGGGCTACTGGGGCCGACGATCCCGCCAGAGTACGGTGGTGCGGGAGTCAACCACGTGGCCTACGGTCTGGCGGCGCGGGAGATCGAGCGTGTCGATTCCGCCTACCGCTCAACCATGAGCGTCCAGTCCTCGCTCGTCATGCATCCGATTCATGTCTACGGCACGGAAGACCAACGGCGCCGATTCCTGCCCAAGCTCGCCAGCGGTGCATTGATCGGCTGCTTCGGGTTGACCGAACCTGACCACGGTTCGGACCCCGGCGGCATGCGCGCCCGCGCGGAACGAGTGGCCGGCGGTTATGTTGTGACCGGCTGCAAGACGTGGATTACCAATGCGCCAATCGCCGACATCGCGTTGGTCTGGGCGAAACTCGATGGCCGCATCCGCGGCTTCATTCTGGAGCGCGGGATGGTCGGCCTGACGACGCCGATCATTCGTGGCAAATTCTCGCTGCGCGCATCGCCGACCGGCGAGATCGTCATGGATCGCGTGTTCGTGCCGGAGGGCAACGTTTTTCCGGAGGTGAGCGGGCTGCAAGGCCCCTTTGGTTGTCTCAACAAGGCGCGCTACGGGATTGCCTGGGGGGCACTCGGAGCGGCGGAGTTTTGTTGGCATGCGGCACGCACCTACACGCTTGAGCGCAAGCAGTTCGGCCGGCCGCTCGCCGCCAACCAACTCATCCAGAAAAAACTCGCCGACATGCAAACGGAGATCGCCCTCGGCTTGCACGCGTGCCTGCGCGCCGGCCGCCTGATGGACGAGGACCGCTTGGCACCGGAGGCCATATCGCTGATCAAGCGCAATTCATGCGGCAAGGCGTTGGAGATTTCCCGCATGGCGCGCGACATGCACGGCGGGAACGGCATCGTCGACGACTTTCACGTGATCCGCCACGTCATGAATCTGGAAACCGTCAACACCTACGAAGGCACCCACGATATCCACGCCCTGATCCTTGGCCGGGCGCAAACCGGCCTTCAGGCATTCACCGCCAATTGAGGAGCGATCGATCCCGTGACCGAGCGCCAAGAGCCGACCGAGGAAGAGCGACGCCGTCTTGCTGAGGAGCGCTGGAACAAGGAGTTCGGACCAAAGATTTCGCCCATCAAGAAATTCGCGATGATCGCAATCTTCGTGGTCGCCTTCTTCGGCATCCTGGCCGCAGTGTTCAATACCGCGACGTTCTGAACTGCGATCAGCCGTGCTTGGCGCCCTTTCGTCGACGCTGTTGACGCTGGTGCCTCCTGTTTCGCGCCTCAGGCAACGCCGAGTTCGCGTTCAACCAGCGTCGCCCAGTAACTTGCGCCGATCGGCAGGATGTCGTCATTGAAATCATAGTGGGGACTGTGCAGCGTGCAGCCCTCGTGCCCGAGCCCGTTGCCGATCCACAGATACGCGCCGGGACGGGCCTGCAACATGAACGCGAAATCCTCGGCCCCCATGCTGGGCGGTGCATCGCGATCAACCTGCTCGGACCCAACCACGGCCGTGGCGGCTGCTGCGGCGCGGTGGGTCGCTTCTGCATCATTGACGGTTGGCGGGTAGCGTCGTTCGTAGCGCACTTCGGCCATCGCGCCGAATGCCGCGGCGACGCCTGCGACGATGCGACGGATCGCTGGCTCCAGGGTCGCATGGACAGACGGTGTGAGCGCCCGCGTCGTTCCACCCAGGGTGGCACGATCGGGAATTACGTTCCAGATATCGCCGGCCATCATTCGGGTGACCGAGACCACCGCTGCCTCGGCGGGATGAATGCCACGGCTCGGGATGGTCTGCAGGGCGCCGACGATCGCTGCCGCCACGAGGACCGGATCAACGCCGAGATGCGGCATGGCCGCGTGCGAACCGCACCCGTTGATGACGACCTCGAAGATATCGGAGGCTGCCATCACGGGCCCCGCTCGCGCGGCCATGGTCCCTACGGCGAGGCCGGGCCAATTGTGCAATCCGAACACGGCTGCAACGGGAAACCGATCGAACAGACCATCCTCAATCATCGCCCGACCGCCACCCTCGTTTTCTTCCGCCGGCTGAAAGATCAGCTGGACGGTGCCGCGAAACCGCCGCGTCTCCGCCAGATACTGAGCGGCGCCGAGCAGCATTGCGGTATGGCCGTCGTGGCCGCAAGCGTGCATGCAGCCGGGGCGCCTCGATCGGTGAGCGAAGGTGTTGGCCTCCATGATCGGCAGAGCATCCATGTCCGCGCGCAGCCCGATCGCCGGACCGCTGCCGTTGGCGAGTGTCCCGACGACGCCCGTGCCGGCGATCCCGCGGGTCACCCTCATGCCGAAGTCTTCGAGGCGACTAGCGACAAACGCCGCGGTCTCGCGCTCCTCGAATGCCGTCTCGGGATGCGCGTGCAGGTGGCGTCGCCATGCTGCCATTTGGGGGCGCAGTTCAGCGAGACGGTCGATCACAGGCATGAGTTCGGCACTCCCCGATGACGTGGAGGTGGAGAACCGCTGCCTCATGGCGGGTCCACCCTGCCCACCTTATATAGGGCCGTGGTTCAGTCGGGGAGGTAACCGTGGAAACTCTTTCCAGCGTCGCCGCGCCGCCGGCAAACCGCATCCGCTTTAACCCTCTGATCACTTGGCTGATCACCACCGCTTGGGAGTTGCCCAACCCAGGCGAGATCACTGGAGCGTTCGCGCGGGAGATTCGCCGCATCGGCATTCCGCTGATGCGATTGCGGGTAACGTTGCGCCTGCTGCACCCACAGTTTCTCGGGACTACCTACACGTGGACACGCGGGACCGACGCCGTGGAGGAGTACCTTCCGGCCCACGAAATCCTACAGGATGAAATGTATCTCAGAAGCCCATATCGCAAGATCTTTGAAAAGGCTCAGGGGGTTCGACGTCGCATCGACGCGCCAGACGCCCTGCTCGACTATCCGATCCTCAGGGAACTGAAAGCCGAAGGTGCGACAGATTATGTGGCGTTTCCGCTGATCTTTTCCGACGGCAAGGTGAATGCCATTACCATGGCCGCTGACCGCGCCGGCGGCTTCACGGCGATTGAGATCGAGATGATCGAAGACGCTGTGCCGATGGTGGCTCGATTGTTCGAGGTCCACGCCCTGCGGCGCACCGCAACCGTGATCCTCGAGACCTACCTGGGGCGGCAGACCGGCGATCGGGTGCTCAAGGGTTTGATCCGGCGTGGTGACGGTGAGCACATCCATGCCGTCATCTGGTTCAGCGACCTGCGGGGATCGACACGGCTGGCCGAGCGAGTGCCGACGGATCAGTTCCTTTCCCTGCTCGACGACTATTTCGAGGCAACCGCCGGCGCAGTGATGGCGCATGGTGGCGAGGTGCTGCGTTTCATCGGTGACTCTGCCCTGTCGATTTTTCCCATCGGGACCATGTCGGAGCATCCGGAACAGTGCAAAGCTCACCTGAACGCGTGCCAGTGCGCTTTGGCCGCAGCACGCGACGCCATACTTCGGATCGACGCTTGCAACGCTGAACGAGAGGCCAACGGCCTGCCTATGATCCGCTCTGGCATTGGATTGCATCTGGGCGACGTCGTCTATGGCAACATCGGCACGAGGGACAGACTCGAGTTTTCAGTGATCGGCGCCGCAGCCAACGAAGCGGCACGGCTCGAAGGCATGTGCAAGGTGCTCGGTCGCACCATCCTGATCTCGGAGACGTTTGCGCGGGTCGTGAAAGGCGACCTAGT
>CAZVRW010000049.1:11138-25332 GCA_964630265.1 uncultured Rhodospirillaceae bacterium | reverse complement strand
CGTCAAGGCGTGCTTCCTGCACCTCCTGCCGCAGCCCGACCGCAGGGCGGAAGTCGTCGATCTCCTCGCCTTGTATCGGCAGGCGATCGATTTCGTCCGACACCTGCAGCACCTCTCGCCGGAAGTGGCGGGGCCGGCGTTGGCGGGCCCGGCGTTGGCGGGGCCGGCGCTGCAGGATCTGCGGTACGAGCTGATCCGCCTGGAGTCGGAGTTTGCCTGGCTCGAGGGAATGACCCCCTGGCAGGCCCTGCCGCGAGCCGCCGAATAACCCCGAGACCTGAGGCAACCGAACCATGATGATCTGGCGCAATCTCGACCCGAAGCTGCTCGCCGCGCTCCTAGTGGCGGCCGCCGAGACCGTCGCCGCAAAGCGCAAGCCCGAGTCAGGTCGACGCCCGCCCGAAGCGCCCTTTCGCACCGCTCTGGCGGAGGCTGCGGAACCGCATCACCGGACGCACCGAACAACCGCTTGAACCGCCAAACCGTACACAGAGACGCGAGACGCAACGGCGCCGCCGTGAGCGGCCTCCGGCGACCCGCAGGGAGAGACCCTGAGTTTTTTCTCTTGATATTGCAAATTAGAATTATTAAAGTTCTTGGTGTTAGGGCTTACCCCGCCGGGATCACGCTCCCCGTTGTCCGGCGGCTCCGGTCGTCACGACGCGGGGCCGCTGCCGGCGTGGTTTGCCCATTCTGGAACGAAAGATGAGGAGGTTTTCCATGGCCTGTGTCCCGTCGGCTGCTTTCAAGACCCGCGTGCGCAACGAAGCGCTCGGCGGTCCCAATCCGTTCGCGTGGAAGGATGTCACCACCGACGACGTGTTCAAGGGCAAGCGCGTCGTGCTCTTCTCGCTGCCGGGCGCCTTTACGCCCACCTGCTCGACGAGCCACCTGCCCCGCTACGAGGCGCTCTACGACGACTTCAAGGCGCTCGGCGTCGACGCGGTCGTTTGCCTCTCCGTCAACGATGCCTTCGTCATGTACCAGTGGGGCAAGAGCCAAGGCGCCGAGAAGGTGTTCCTGCTCCCCGACGGCAACGGCGAGTTCACCCGCAAGATGGGGATGCTGGTCGACAAGTCGAACCTGGGTTTCGGCATGCGCAGCTGGCGCTACTCCATGGTCGTCAACGATGGCGAGATCGAGAAGATGTTCGTCGAGCCCGATTTCGGCGATCTCTGCCCCACCGACCCCTTCGAGGTCTCCGACGCCGACACCATGCTCGCCTACCTGCGCGGCAAGCAGGACGCCGCGGCCGCCTGAACGCGCGCGCCGTCGCCACCGGCCGCCGGCACCCCGTGCGGCCGGTCGGCGATCGCCGGCGTCTCCGGGTCGTCGGGGCGCGTCCTACCCGCGGCTGTGCGATCGTTCGCGGCCTGAGGGAGCGACCTGAGGGTGGCTCGGGCATCCAAGGCCCGGAGCTGGCGCGAGCGTGTGAGGAACGCGCGTCTATCTCCCCTTGGCGCAGCCGACGAGGCCGGATAGGGTCCCGTCCGCGTGGCCGCGCGCGGCCATGCCGGACCATGACGGCGATCCGCCGCGTGGACATGGAAAGACAGGCGAGAAGGTTGGATGACGATGACCCCCAGAAAGCTTCTGTTACAGTCCCTGGCGGCGGCC
This sequence comes from uncultured Rhodospirillaceae bacterium, assembly GCA_964630265.1. Taxonomy (GTDB): domain Bacteria; phylum Pseudomonadota; class Alphaproteobacteria; order Rhodospirillales; family Defluviicoccaceae; genus CAZBWP01. The sequence continues at coordinate 23,715 of CAZVRW010000049.1, read as the reverse complement.
GCAGTGGTTTCGCTGACGTTTTCTGCGGCCTCGGCCGACGACGTCGTGATCGGCGGCGCGCTCAGCCTCACCGGCGTCCAGGCGCCGCTGGACGAGCCGGGTCTCAAGGGCGCCGAGGTCGCGGTCAAGTATCTCAACGACCAGGGCGGGATCCTCGGGCGGCCCGTCACGTTCATCAATCTCGATGGCAAGAGTGATCCGGTGACCGTCGGCAACAACGCCGTCGAGCTGATCGACCGCGGTGCGGACTTGATCGTTGCGCCGTGTGACTTCGACTTCGGAGGGCCCGCCAGCCGTGAAGCGCAGAGCGCCGGTTTGGTCGGTATTTCAACCTGTGCGTCGGATCCGCTCTACAGTTCCTGGTCGCTCGGCGACAAGCAGTTCACGCTGTCGATGTGGAATACGACCATGGGGGCCACGGCCGCGGAATACGCCTTCAACGAGCGCGGCTGGAAGACGGCCTACGTCGTCACCGACCAGTTCATCGCCTACACCAAAAGCCTCAGCAAATATTTCGTCGAGCATTTCAAGACCCTCGGCGGCACGATCCTGCTCGAGGACACCTACACGCAGGGTGACCAGGATTTCTCGGCCCAGCTCGCCCGCCTGCGGGCGCTGCCGGAAGAGCCCGACGTCATTTTCATTTCCTCCTACATGCCCGACCTCGGGCTGATCATCCGCTCGCTGCGCGAGGTCGGCATCGACGCACCGATCGTCGGTGGTGATTCGTACGATGATCCGGGGCTGTTCGAGGCGCTCGGCGAACGGTACGGCAGCGACATCTATTTCGTGACCCACACCTGGATGGGGCCGGAATCCGGTCCAGAAATGCCGACGTTCCTGGACCTCTATGAAGCCTACTACGGCAGCGCCCCCGATACCGCCTTCGTCGCCACCGGCTGGGACACCATCATGCTGATGGCCAAGGCCGTGGAACTCGCCGGCACCACTGACGGCGCCGCGGTGGCCAAGGCGCTGGAGGAGAACGAATTCGAACTCCTCACCGGGACGCTGAACTACCGCTCCGCCGCCGAGGGCCACGCGCCTGACAAGGCCGCCGCCCTGGTGCAACTGGACAAGGCCAAGCCGTCGTTCATCGGCTGGCGCCGGCCGGAAAACCCGCCGGCACCTTGATCGCGGCCGTTCGCGCGGCGACGCCGGCTCGCATCTCGGGCCGGCGTCGCGAGCGCTGCGGCACAGGCCCTGCGGCACAGGCCCTGCGGCACAGGCGCGACCCGGACGAACGCCCAATCCGACCTTGGTCGATAGCGATGATGACTCTCCGCGCCAACCGCGTGTCTGTGGATTTTTCCGGTCTGCGCGTGCTGGACCAGGTCACTCTCGAAGTGTCGCCCGGAGAGATTGTCGGGCTGATCGGCCCCAACGGTTCGGGCAAGACGACCCTCGTCAACGTCATCACCGGGCAGATCAAGCCCGCGAGCGGTGCGGTGTTGCTCGGCGACGAGGCGATCACCGGTCTCCACCCTCGCGTCATCGCCTTGCGGGGGATCGCCCGGACCTTTCAGATCGTCCGCTTGTTCCGGGAGTTGACGGTGGAGGAGAACATCGAGGTCGCCGCCCTGGCGCAAGGGCTGACACGGCGCGCGGCGCGGCGACGCGCGGCGGGATTGCTGGCAGAATTCGGTCTCGAGGCGCTCGCCCGGCTGTCGGCGGGCACCCTCAGCTACGGCGATGAGCGTCGTGTCGAGATCGCCCGCGCGCTCGCCGGCGAGCCGCGTTTCGTCCTCCTCGACGAACCGGCCGCCGGCATGAACGAGGCGGAAAGCGCGGCGCTGCTCGAAATTCTCCGTGCCCTGCCCAAGGCGCGCGGCGTCGGGATGCTCGTCATCGACCACGACGTGCCGATGATCACCCGGCTTTGCGATCGCCTGCATGTCCTGGCCTCGGGACGCACCATCGGCGAGGGTGACGTCGACACCGTGCGCCGATTGCCGGCGGTGATCGAGGCCTATCTGGGAACACGCGAAGCGGTGCCGGCCGGTCATGCTTGAGGTGCGGGATCTCCGGGTCGACTACGGCGCCATCAAGGCGGTGAAGGGCGTCAGCTTCGACGTGGGCGAGGGTGAACTCGTCGCCCTGCTCGGCGCCAACGGCGCCGGCAAGAGTTCGACCCTGCTTGCCGTCGCCGGCGCCATCAGGCCGACCGGCGGCCGCGTCGTCCTCGACGGTCGGGATATCACGGGTCTTGCCCCGGAAGGCATCGTTCGCCAGGGCCTTGCCATGGTGCCCGAAACCCGAGACGTGTTCGCCGATTTAACGGTGGGCGAGAATCTTCGGCTCGGCGCCTTCGTCCACCGCCGCGATACCGCTGGCTGCGCGCGAGACCTGGAAAAGGTATTGGAGGTCTTTCCGATGCTTCGCGAGCGGATGTCGCAGCCGGCGGGCACGCTGTCGGGCGGCGAGCAGCAACAACTGGTCATCGCCCGGGCGCTGATGTCGCGTCCCAAGGTCCTGCTCCTGGACGAACCGTCTCTCGGACTGGCCCCGGTGATCGTCGATCGCATCTTCGCGATGATCGAGCGCCTGCGCGAAACCGGTCTCACCATTCTGCTCGTCGAACAGAACGCGGCGAAAGCGCTCACCGCCGCGGAGCGGGCCTACGTCATGAAGCTGGGCGAAATCGCCACGGCCGGCGCGGCGGCGGCCATCGCCGCCACCGCCGATCTCCACGCCATCTACCTGGGCCGATAGGGCAGCGTCGATGACCACCGGCACCGTGATCCAGTTTGCCATCGACGCGCTCAGCCTCGGCAGTCTCTATGCGATGATGGCGCTCGGTCTGGTCATCGTCTACGGCATCCTCAAGCTGGTGAATTTCGCCTATGGCGAGTTGATCATGGTCGCCGGCTACGCGCTGTTTCTGCTCGGTGGCTCGCCGCTGCCCTGGCTGGCGATGGCGGCGGTCGCCGTGGTCATGGCGATCCTCGCCGGCATCGGCACGGAACTCGTCGCCTTCCGCCCGGTCCGCGAGCGTTCGGTCACCGCGGTGCTGATCACCTCCTTCGCGCTCGGCACGTTGCTGCAGAACGCCGCCTTGCTGTTCGTTTCCCCGCGCGCCCGCCAGGTGCCGCTGCCCGACCTGTTCTCGCAAACGGTGATGATCGCCGACGTCGTCGTGCCGGTCCGCAATCTGATCGCCATCGCCACCGCGGTGGTGCTGCTGGGGCTGTTCGCCCTGCTGTTGCGACGGACGGTGCTCGGGATTGCGTTGCGCGCCGCCGCCTCGCGCTTTCGCATGGCCCGCATGCTTGGCGTGCCGGCCAACCTCGTCATCAGCGTCGCCTTCGCCATCAGTGGGTTCCTCGCCGGTGTCGTCGCCCTGCTCTGGCTCGGCCGCATCGGCTCCGTGGTGCCGGGCATCGGCCTCGAGCCGCTGCTCATTGCGTTCATCGCTTGCGTCATTGGCGGCATGCGCAGCCTGGTGGGCGCCGTCGTCGGCGGCTACCTGCTCGCGTTCATCGATATCGGCCTCAACTCCCTCTTGCCGCAGGAACTCTTGAGCTTTCGCAACGCCTTCACCTTCACCCTGGTGATCATCATCCTGCTGATCCGGCCGGAAGGGCTCGTCCGCGGTCCCGCCAGCGGTCAGAGAACGTGAGTGGTCGGGACGGCGATGAACACGAAAGACAGCCTCATCACCTTCATGGTCCTCACGTCCCTCGTCGCACTGTTGGTGATCGGCTCGGCCGCGGTCGAAGTCCGCGTCGTTGATCGGATCGCGACGACGCTGTGCATCAATCTTGTCTTGGTGCTGGGCTTGCAGGTGTTCATGGGCAATTCGGGCATCCTATCCTTCGCCCACATCGGTTTCATGGGGATCGGCGCCTATGCCTCCGCCATCCTGGCCATTCCCCTGCAGATGAAGGGAATGGCCCTGCCGGACCTCTATCCGATCCTGGCCGGGATCGAACTGTCGCCCTATGTTGCCATCGTCGTCGGCGCCGGCGTCGCCGCCATCGTCGCGGCGGTCGCCTCCTATCCTTTGATGCGCCTGTCCGACGCGGCGGCGGTGATCACGTCGTTCGCGCTCTTGGTGGTGCTCCACAACATCATGGTCAACTGGAACGCCGTGACCAATGGTCCGCGGACCCTGTTCGGCATCCAGCGGGTCACCGATCTTCCCCTCGCCGCCGGCGCCGCCATCGTCGCCATCGCGCTCGCCCTCGGCTTCAAGGAATCGCGGGTCGGCGTCCTGTTGCGGGCGGTCCGCGACGACGAGATCGCCGCCGCCGCGGTCGGTGCCCATGTTTCGCGGTTGCGCTGGCAGGGCTTCGTGCTCAGCGCCTTCATGGCCGGTCTGGGCGGTGGCCTCTGGGCCCATTTCATCACGTCGTTTTCGCCGGCGGCCTTTTACCTCAAGGAGACCTTCGTCATTTTGGGGATGCTGGTGATCGGTGGCGCCACCACCGTCTCCGGTGCCGTCCTCGGGGTCTTCACCGTTTCCGCCGCTTTCGAAGGGCTTCGCACCCTGGAAAACACGGTCAACGTCGCCAAGGTGCTGCCGTTCCGCCTCGTCGGCCTCACCGAGGTTGTGCTCGCCTGCGCGATGATCGCGTTTTTGATCCTGCGACCCAAGGGGCTGTTCGGCTCCATCGAGCTCGGCTCCGCGTTCGGGCGTCGCACCATCCGAGCAACCGATCAGCAGCAAGGAGATCCGCGGCCATGAGCTGGAAGAACGCGTACCGGTCATTCTATTACCAGGGCGCGCCGGAGCCGGAGGACATCGTGCTCTCGGTTGACGACACGGCCCTCCTGGTCATCGACATTCAGAACACCTACCTGGAGCCGAAGCCGACGGCGGACGAGCAGGCGCGCTGGCAGCCGTTCATGGATCGCATGAACAGCCTCGTCATCCCCAACACGCAAACGCTGCTTTCCGAATTCCGCAAGCGCGGGATGGAAACCCTGTTTGCCCGCATCGCCTGTTTGAAACGGGATGGTCGCGACCGTTCGATCAGCCAGAAGAAGCCCGGCTGGAACTATCTCCTGCTGCCCAAGGACCGGGAAGACGCGCAGATCGTTCCGGAACTCGCGCCCGCCGACGACGAGATCGTCGTGCTGAAGACCACCGATAGCGCCCTGACCGGCACCAATCTCCGGCTGCTGCTCCATAACATGGGCATTCGGAACGTCGTCGTCGCCGGCATCTTCACCGACCAATGCGTCTCGTCGACCGTCCGCAGTCTCGCCGACGAGAGCTTCAACGTGATCGTCGTCGAGGATTGCTGCGCCGCCGGCATCGACGAACTCCACCACAAGGAACTGGAGATCATCAACATGATCTACTGTCACGTCGTCTCGCTGGCGGAGGTGCGGGGTTTCCTTCCGACCTGATCGCAGGTTGCTCAAGCGCTCTGGCGCCGCTTGGCGCGCTCGGCCCGCAGCACGTGCTGCTTCACATCCAGAAACGTGTCGGGCGTCACCGAGATCGTATCGATGCCGTGTTCGACGAGAAACTCGGCGACATCCGGATAGTCGCTCGGCGCCTGCCCGCAGATGCCCACTTTGGTGCGGCTCTGCTTCGCCTTGGCGAGCAGCGTGGCGATCGACTCCATGACGGCATCGTTGCGCTCGTCGAACAGCGCGCGCAGCTGCTCGCTGTCGCGATCGACGCCCAGCACCAGTTGCGTCAGATCGTTGGAGCCGATGGAAAAGCCGTCGAACCGTTCGGCGAACCGCTCGGCGAGGATCACGTTGGCCGGGATCTCGGCCATCACATACACCTCGAGACCGTCCCGGCCGCGCACCAGCCCCTCATCGGCCAGGACCTGGAGGACCCGGTCCGCTTCCGCCAGCGTCCGACAGAACGGGATCATGATCACGATATTGCGAAAGCCGATCTCTTCCCGCGCCTTGCGGATCGCCCGGCACTCGAGGCCGAAGCCCTCGCGATAGCCTTCGCTGTAATAGCGGCTCGCCCCCCGCCAGCCGAGCATGGGATTGGCCTCCTTGGGCTCGAACGCCCGGCCGCCGATCAGGCCGGCGTACTCGTTGGTCTTGAAGTCGCTCATCCGCACGATGACCGGGTTGGGATGGTGGGCCGAGGCGATGCGGGCGATGCCGCGCGCCAGGGTTTCGACGAAGTACTCCGGCTTGTCGTCATAGCCGCGCGTCAGGTCCTCGATGCGTCGGCGCGCGTCCTGGTCCTCCACCCGGTCGGGGTGCAGCAGGGCGAGCGGATGGATCTTGATCATGCTGCCGATGATGAATTCCATCCGCGCCAAGCCGACGCCATCCGTCGGCAGTTGCCACCAGCGATAGGCGGCGGCGGGATTGGCCAGGTTGACCATCACCCCGGTCTGGGTTTTCGGGATCTCGTCGGTGTTGATCTCCGTCACGTCGAAGTCGATGGCGCCTTCGTAGACGAAGCCCTCGTCACCCTCGGCGCAGCTGACGGTCACCTCCTGGCCGTCGGCGAGCGTCGCGGTCGCGTCGCCGACACCAACGATGGCGGTGAGGCCGAGTTCGCGACTGACGATGGCGGCGTGGCTGGTGCGCCCGCCGTGGTCGGTGACGATTGCCGCCGCCCGCTTCATGATCGGCACCCAGTCCGGATCGGTCATGCCGGTGACGAGCACGCCCCCCTTCTCGAAACGCTCGATCTCATCGGCGCTTTCCAGCCGGCACACCTTGCCGGTCGCGATGGAGGCGCCGACCGCCAGACCCGAGACCAGTTTCTTTCCCGATCCCTGCAACCGATAGGAGCGCAGCGACGCGGAGCCGCGTTGCGACTGCACCGTCTCCGGCCGGGCCTGCACGATGTAAAGCTCGTCCGTCTCGCCGTCCTTGGCCCATTCGATGTCCATGGGCCGGCCGTAGTGCCGCTCGATTTCCGTCGCCCAGCGCGCCAGGTGCAGGATTTCGTCATCGCTCAACACGAACCGCGCGCGCTCATCGTCACTGGTGTCGACCAGGTCCGCGCTTTCACCATCCGCCGTTGCATAGACCATCTTGCGGGCCTTCGCCCCGAGCGATTTGGCGACGATCGGCCGGACCGTCTCGTCACCGAGCAATGGCTTGAACACGTGGTATTCGTCCGGATCCACGATGCCTTGCACGACCGTCTCGCCAAGCCCCCAGGCGGCGTTGATCAGGACGGTGTCGGGAAAGCCGGTTTCCGTATCGATCGAGAACATCACCCCCGAGCCGGCGGTGTCGGAGCGCACCATTTGCTGAACGCCGACGGACAGGGCCACCTGCAGGTGATCGAACCCGTGTTCCTCGCGGTAGCTGATCGCGCGATCGGTGAACAGCGAGGCGAAGCAGTCCTTGCAGGCTTCCAGCAGCCGCGCTTCGCCGCGAATATTCAGGTATGTGTCGAGCTGTCCGGCGAAGCTCGCTTCCGGCAGGTCTTCTGCCGTCGCACTGCTGCGCACGGCCACGTCGAGGTCTTCCCGACCGGTCTGTTTGCAAAGCCGGCGGTAAGCCTCGCGGATCGCCTCCGCCAGATCTGACGGCAGCGCGGCCTCGCGGATCAGGCCACGGATCCGTTCGCCGACGTCCGCCAGGTTCCCGCGATCGGCGTCGAGGCCGGCGGTCGTTTGGCCGATCTCCTCGTGAAGATCGTTGTGCTCGATGAACTGCCGGTAGGCGTCGGCGGTCGTCGCAAAGCCGCCGGGAACGCGGATGCCGACGCCCGCTAATGCCCGGATCATCTCGCCGAGTGATGCGTTCTTGCCGCCGACGACGGCGGTGTCGGAGCGTCCGATTTCGGTGAACCAGCGGATCAGCGGGGTATCCGTGGGCATGGCTGTTATCCCTTTGCTGCGGCAGATGTCTGCCGGGCCTTTGCTGGGGCGGGAGCCTCTCGGGGCGGCGTCGCGCGGTTCTCGTCCCGGAGGCGTTCCTCGGGCTTGATCAAACGGAACTCGTACGTGTCCCCCGGCGAGACGTCGCGGACATGGCCGCGATAGGCGATGGTGATCGGATGGGCCGTGGCGGGCCGGTCGGTGATCCTGAGGCGTTCGTGATCGACCTCGACGTCGAGGGTGTGGCCCCGGTACTGGACGGCCGTGCGAAGATGATCGAGTCCGTCGGGCAGCGCCGGATCGAAGTGGAGCGCGTTGGCGCGCATTTCGATGCCGGTGAAACAGCGGTGGATGACGTCGACCGTCCCGGCCATCGCGCCGAGATGGATGCCCTCGGGCGTGGTTCCGCCCTGGATGTCCCGAAAGTCGCTGTTGAGCGCCTGACAGAACAGGCTCCAGGAGCCCGCGCGGTCGCTCCGGGCCAGCACCCAGGCGTGCACGACCCAGCTCAGCGTCGAGCCATGCGACGTCCTTTGAATGTAGTATTCGATGTTCCTCGGGATCAGTTCGGGATCGAACTCGTAGCCCAGCCGTTCGAAGATCAAGGCGAGTTCGTTCGCCGAGAAAAGATAGAACAACATCAAAACATCGGCCTGTTTCGAGGCCTTGTATCGATTGGGCGAGTCGCCCTCTTTCTCGAGAATGCGGTCGAGCCTCTGGATGTCGCCATATTTCTCGCGATAGCCTTGCCAGTCGAACTCTTGCAGATCGGCGTAGCCGTCGAACTGGCTGATGATGCGGTCGCCGTGAAACGGCACGCGGAGCTTGCGGCTGATGTCATCCCACCGCTGGAGTTCGCCGGACTGCACCCCGAGCGATTCACACACGCGACGGCGATGCTGCGCCGGCAGCGCCTCCAAGGCATCGAGAGTCCGCGTCAGCGCCCACGACACCATGACGTTGGTGTAGGCATTGTTGTCGAGCCCGCCCGCCGTCTTCGGATCGGCCCCCGGATAGGCGGTGTGAAACTCGTCGGGTCCCATGACGCCGGTGATCTCGTAGCGATCGATGGCCGCGGAATAGCGCACCAGGCTCGCCCAGAACCGCGCCGTTTCGATCAGCAATTCGGCACCGAACCAGCACAGGAACGCCCGATCGGCGGTCGCCTGATAGTATTGCCAGACGTTGTAAGCGATGGCGGCGTTGATGTGTCGCTGGCGGTAGCTGTTGTCGGGGATCCAGTTGCCCGACAACGGATTCAGGTGGATCCTCTGGCTTTCCTCGCGACCGTTGCTGCCGCTCTGCCAGGGAAACATGGCGCCGGCCCCGCCCGCCTCCTTGGCCGCGCGACGGGCTTCCGGCAAGCGGCGGTAGCGATAGCGCAGCAGCGCCTGGGTGAGCACCGGCAGCCGCAGATTGACGAACGGGAAGATGAACAACTCGTCCCACATGATGTGGCCGCGATAGGCCTCGCCGTGCCAGCCACGTGGCGGCACGCCGACGTCACGATCGACGCTGTGCGCGGAAACCGTCTGCAACAGATGAAAAATGTGCAGACGCAGCTTCATCTGCGTGTCCGCGTCCGCCCCGGTGTCGATCTCGATGTCCCAGGCATCCCAGAGATGGCTCCAGGCGAGCCGGTGCCGCTCTTCCGTCACCTTGAAGGCGGGCGCGCGCCGGGCGGCCTCAACGGCTTCCAGCCCCGGTTCCGAAATCGCGGCATCGCGTGATGTGAACAGGGCGGCCGTCTTTTCCACAGCGACCAGCGTCCCTTCGGTCACGTCCAGGGACAGTTCGTGGGCGACCAGGTCGGCGAGAACCTCCGAACGCCAGCCGTGCGAGCGTGTCTCGCCGCCCGCGTCGATCGTGGTGCGCGCGGCGACGGCGATCTCCTGACGGCTCTGGACCATGCGGCTGAGAAGACAGGCGAGGCCCGGTTCGGGTGACGATGCGTCCACGGTTTCCAGGTGCCGGCTGGCGAGACGGCGATAGCGGGCGACACCATCATTGACCACGGTGCCGTCGACCGCCGATCGCACGGTCATTCGCCCCGACCAGTTCTCCGGCGTGATCGACACCCTGAGCGCGGCGATGTGCTTGTCGTCCATGCTGACGAGCCGCCGCTCGTCCCATCGCGTGATGCGACCGTCGGCATCGCGGAATCGCAGCATCCGCCTCAAGATGCCGGCCCGAAGATCGAGTTCCTGGCGGTAATCGAGAAACGCGACGGTGCTCTGGCGGAGCCACGGCCCATCCTCGATGCGGATCGTCACCGGCAGCCAATTGGGAATATTGACCAGGTCCTCGTTTTCGATCTCCTGTCCGGCGATCTCGGTCGTCAGACGATTGTAGCCGCCGGCGAGGTAGGTGCCCGGGTAATGGACATCATCAGCCACCGCATTCGGGGCGGCGGCGCGGGTGACCACATAGCCGTTGCCGAGGGCGCACAAGGTTTCCCGCAGCCCCTCCTGCTCGGGAACGTAGCCGTCGTAGTCGAGTGACCACGGGTTCATGCAAAACCTCCGTCGCTACTCCCGACGCCGGCCTCCGGGCGGAGTCCGTGAGGCCACCGTGATGTCACGACGAGGCCTCCAGAATCTGTCGCCCAGTGACCTGTAGCGCCTCGTCCAGGTCATAGAGCCACGGCTCGCCGGTCGGAATTTCGAGTCCCGAAATATCGTCATCGGCGATATTTTCGAGATACTTGACCAGTCCACGAAGGCTGTTGCCGTGTGCCGAGATCAAAACGTCCTGGCCGGTCCTGAGCGCCGGCGCGATCGCCTCGTCCCAGTAAGGAAGGGTGCGCTTCACCGTATCTTCGAGGCTTTCCGTTCGCGGCATCTCGGCATCCGACAGCGCCGCGTACCGCCGATCATGACCGGGAAACCTCGGATCATCGGTGTCGAGGGCGGGCGGCCTGACCGAGAAGCTGCGGCGCCACGCGTGGACCTGCTCCTCCCCGGCCATCTGGCGCATCTGGTCCTTGTGCAGGCCTTGCAACGCACCGTAGTGGCGTTCGTTCAGCCGCCAGCTCTTTTCGACCGGCAACCACAATTGATCCATCACGTCGAGGGCGATGTGCAGGGTGTGGATCGCGCGTCGCAGGTACGACGTGAAGCAGAGATCGAACCGGAAACCACCATCGAGAAGCAACCGCCCGGCCTGCTCCGCCTCGTCCAGGCCGATTTCGGACAACGCGACGTCCGTCCAGCCGGTGAACAGATTGTCGCGGTTCCAAATGCTTTGGCCGTGCCGTAACAAAACCAGACGAGGCATCGAATGTTCCGTTTGGTCCCGGTGGAATTGAGAGACGCTCACCACGACAAGAGAGACGTCGAACAAGGAAGGCGCCGAGGACATTCCCCGCCGTGCGTTCCATGCTTGGAGGGTGTACGCTGGCGCGCGGTTTCGAACATTCACCTGGGATAATCCCGGACCGGAGATAATCCCGGACCGGAGATGATCCCGGACCGGAGATGATCCCGGAGGACGGCGGCGCGGGCGAGCCCGGATTTGCCGCCCACCTGTGGCTTGCCGGCGTCATCTTGCCTGATCGGTGCCGCGCCCCGCAGCGTCGTCCCGTCGGTCCGCGCCGGCCTCCGGGCTCTGCGAGTCCTTCGTGCGGTGCAACGGACTGTCGAGGTACTGCCGCAGGGTGAACCGGGCGAACACGCCGAGCACGGCGGTCATCGGCACGGCGAGCAGCACCCCCATGAAGCCGAACAGCGCGCCGCCGACATAGAGCCCGAGGATCACCCAGACGGGATGCAGCCGGACGCGTTCGCCGACCAGAACGGGGATGAGGACGTTGCCCTCGACCACTTGGCCGACGAAAAAGATCGCCGCGACGCCGCCGATGCGCAGCCACGATTCGAACTCCAGCACGGCAAGGCTCAGCGACGTGATCAAGCCCATCGTCGCGCCGACATATGGAATGAATGAAATCAGGCCGATCGCGAGGCCCACGAGGATACCGAACGGCAGGCCGATCGCGGTGAGCCCGACGGCATAGAAGGTGCCGAGGATCAGGCAGACGAGACCCTGGCCGCGGATGAAACCGCGGAGCGTGTCGTAAGCTTCCTGGGACAATTCGCGGATCGTTGTCGCGTACTCGACCGGAAGCCAGTCTTTGATGCGGGCGATGATGCGGTCGAAATCGCGGAGCAGGAAGAATACGACAACAATGATGATGCCGATTTCGATGATCCGTTGCGAGAGCAGCAGCCCGCTGCTCAGCAGACCGCGAACGGAGCCGCCGACCCAGCCGAGGACTTGTTGGTTATCGCCGAGTGCGCCGCGGATCTCTTCCACGAGATCCATGCCGGTCTGGCGCTCGACCGTGGCGGCCCAGGTCTGCAGTCGCGTGGTTACCACTTCGACGTAGCCCGGCACGCGGTCGATCAGGTCCACGGCCTGTTGGAAGGCGATGGGGAGCAGCAGGATGAGAACCCCGCTCAGCACCAACGCGAACCCTGCCATCACCATCAGGACCGCCGGAGTCCGCGGAATCCTTAGGCGTTCCAACAGATCACAGAGCGGATCCAGAACGAAGGCGATGGCGACGCTGATGTAGAACGGCCAGAGCATGCCGCCCATGGCGACCACCAGCACGCCACCAACGAAGGCGGACAGGATCCACACCAGGATGCGTCGGTTTGCCGTCATCGCTCGTTCCGGCGGGTCCCCTGCCTGCGACGCCCAGACTTAAGCCGATGCTCGTGACCGAGCCTTTGCCTGTGTTAAGCACCAGACGGCGTCGTCGGGCGACGCGCGCTTAACCCTGCGTCGTCGGGCGACGCGCGCTTAAC
>CAZVRW010000049.1:7017-11038 GCA_964630265.1 uncultured Rhodospirillaceae bacterium | reverse complement strand
GTCGTCGGGCGACGCGCGCTTAACCCTGCGTCGTCGGGCGACGCGCGCTTAACCCTGCGTCGTCGGGCGACGCGCGCTTAACCCAGGGTAAAGGACAACGTCGCCGTTCGTGCTTTGCTGGCCGAACAGGTTCGAGAGACGCGGCACATGTCGACAGAGCGCTACACGTCCAAGCGGAACTTCTTGGCAACCCCGGAACCCCGGGGCAGTCGCCGCGAACCGGGAGACGCGCCGATCTTCGTCATCCAGAGGCACGACGCCGCGACGCTGCACTACGACTTCCGGATCGAGGTCGATGGGGTGCTGAAGTCCTGGGCGGTTCCCAAGGGGCCATCCACCGATCCGCGCGAGAAACGGTTGGCGGTGCCCACGGAAGACCATCCGCTCGACTACGCGGACTTCGAAGGCGTCATTCCCGAAGGTGAGTACGGCGCCGGCACCGTCCTCGTCTGGGACACCGGCCCGTACGACAATATCACCGAGAAGGACGGCGAAACCGTGGCGATGGCGGATGCGCTCGACGGCGGCCATGTCGTCGTTCGGCTGCACGGCCAGAAACTGACGGGCGGGTACGCGCTGCAGCGAACCGACACCGGCACCGACGAGCGCTGGCTCCTGGTCAAGGTCGACGACGATGACGCCGACGCGAGACGCAATCCCGTGTCCACCGAGCCCGAATCGGTCCTCAGCGGGCGGACCCTCGCAGAGATCGCGGCGGCCGACGGAGATAGGGACGGGGACGGGGATGGGGACGGAGATGGGGACGGGGACGCGGCGTGACGGGATGTGACGGCATGACCGATGCCTTCGCCCATTTGAAACCGTCCGAGCGGGACCGGCTCACGCGACGCAGCCAACCGGACTGGACGGCACCGATGCTGGCCAGGCTCACCGACAGGCGGTTTTCCGATCCCGACTGGATTTTCGAGCGCAAGTTCGACGGCGAACGGGCGCTCGGCTTTCGCGCCGGCGACCGCGTGCGGCTGCTGACGCGGAACCGGAACGACGTCGGCGACACCTATCCCGAGCTCGTCGCCGCGCTCGCCGACCAGCGCTGCGCCGACATCATCGTCGACGGCGAGATCGTCGCCTTCGAGGGCGCCCTGACCAGCTTTTCGCGGCTCCAGCAGCGGATGCAGATCAAGGACGCCGACGCGGCGCGATCCAGCGACGTCGCGGTCTACTGGTATCTGTTCGATCTCCTGCATCTGGACGGGCATGACGTGACGGCGCTGCCGCTCAGGACCCGCAAGTCCCTGCTCAAACAGGCGCTGGACTTCGACGACCCGCTGCGCTTTTCCCCTCATCGCAACGCCGAGGGCGAAGCCTACTATCGGGCCGCCTGCGATAAGGGCTGGGAAGGAATCATCGCCAAGCGGGCCGGGGCGCCCTATCGGCATTCGCGTTCCAGCGACTGGCTCAAGTTCAAATGCGTGCGCGGGCAAGAGCTCGTGATCGGCGGCTTCACCGCCCCGCAGGGCAGCCGCAAGGGCTTCGGCGCCCTGCTCGTCGGCTACTACGACGGCGATGCGCTGCGGTACGCCGGCAAGGTGGGAACCGGCTATGACGATGCGACGCTCGTCCGGCTGCACGACCGCCTCGCCGGAATGACCCGCGCCACCTCGCCCTTCGCCGACGAGGTCGACGAGGCCGACGTCACGTGGGTGCGTCCCGAGTTGGTCGGCGCGTTCGGCTTCACCGAATGGACGGACGCGGGCAAGCTTCGCCATCCCCGGTTTCTCGGCCTGCGCCGCGACAAGGACGCCCGCGACGTCGTGCGCGAGAGCAGTGGAGGCGAGGCATGAGCCGCGTCATGACCGTCGACGGCCACGACATCGAGCTGTCCAACGCCGACAAGGTGTTGTTTCCGGAGAGCGGCGTCACCAAGGGTGACCTCGTCGAATACTATCAGAGGATCGCCACCGTCGCCTTGCGGCATTACGCGGGACGCCCCCTGTCCATGCATCGCTTCCCAGACGGCATCGCCGCGGATGGGTTCTTCCAGAAGGATGCGCCGGACCACTTCCCTGACTGGATCACCCGCGCCACGCTGCAGAAGGAGGGCGGGTCCGTCGCCCATGTCGTCGTCGATCAAGCCGCGACGCTGGTCTTTCTGGCGACGCAAGGCTGCATCACGCCCCACCTCGGGCTGTCACGGGTGGATGCGATCGATCGGCCGGATCGGCTGATCTTCGACCTTGATCCCTCGGACGACGATTTCGCCAAGGTGCAGGCGGCGGCGGCCGCGCTGAAGGCGCTGTGCGATGCGCTCGAACTGACGACGTTCGTTCAACTCACGGGATCGAAAGGGCTGCACATCGTCGTGCCGCTCGACCGCGCCGCCGGCTTCGAGGACGCGCGCGGCTTCGCCCGCCGGCTGGTCGAGCATGCCGCCGCGGAGCGCCCCGACGAGCTCACCGTCGAACAGCGTAAGGACAAACGCCAAGGCCGGGTGTTCCTGGATTTTCTCCGCAACGCCTACGGCCAGACGGCGGTGGCGCCCTATGCCGTCCGCGCCATCGAAGGCGCCCCGGTCGCCACCCCGATCGACTGGTCGGAGGCCTTCGCCGGCGATCTCCGGCCGCGCGCGTACACCGTCGCCAACATCTTTCGCCGCCTCGCCCAGAAGGAGGATCCGTGGGCCGATATCGACCGGCACCGCCACAATCTGGCATCGGTGCGCGACCGCCTGGACCGTATCACCGGCGAGGCGTGAGCCGCCAGCGGACGGCGCGGCTGTCGGACCCCGCAGAGGACGGCGGTTCGACGGCCGAGATCGAGAAAGGAGGCGTTCGATGAGCTATCACCTCAAGCGCAGTGACGACTCCGTCCAGGTGGGGCTGCGCCGCATCGCGATAAGCCAAGTGGACAAGGCGCTGGCCGAGCTGGAGGACAATGCGCTCGACGTGCACGAAACCGTCCACCAAGTCCGCAAGCGCTGCAAGAAACTGCGCGGTTTGATCCGCCTGGTTCGTCCGGTCTTCGCCGACTACGGGAAAGAGAACGCGGCATTCCGCGACGCCGCGTCGGCGCTTTCCTATATCCGCGATGCCCAGGCGATGATCGAGACCTACGATGATCTGGTCACGCATTACGACACCAGCATCGACAGCGAGGCCTGCGCGGCGATCCGGGACAGTCTGACGGATCGCAAGGAGACGATTGCCCGAGAGAAGGGGCTCGACGAGAAACTGTCGACGTTTCGTCAGAGAATGCTGGCCGCGCGCGACCGCGCCGCGCGCTGGACGCTTGACGCCGATGGCTTCGAGGCCGTCGGCGGCGGGCTGGAAAAGACCTACAAGCGGGCAACAAAGGCGGTGGCGCGGGCGCGCGAGGCGCCGACGCCCGAGAACCTCCATGAGTTCCGCAAGCGCGCCAAGTACCACTGGTACCACACCTCCCTGGTGCGCTCGGCCTGGGCCGATCTGCTGAAGACGCACCGCGATATCGCCGACGCCCTGGCCGACCTCTTGGGCGACCACCATAACCTCGCCGTCTTTCGCTCGATGCTGATGAATGCACCGGGGGCATTCGGCGAACAGAGCCGCGTGGAAACCCTTGCCGGGCTTGCCGAACGCCGGCAGGCCGCGCTCGCCGCCGAGGCGTTCGCCATCGGCCTCCGACTGTTCGGCGAGCCACCATCGGCCCTGCGACAGCGGTGGGCCGTCTATTGGCAGGTATGGCAATCGGAGAAGGCGCTGCGCAAGGAGCTCGTCGCGCCCTGAACCGGGGCGTGGGCTTGCGGCCCGGCGCCTTCGCCGGCCTTTACGACCGCGTCCGCATCAGCCAGCCGGGATAGGACATCGAGCGTGTCTCGGTCAGAGGGTGCAGCGGCCAATCGCGGAGAAACGCGGCGACCGCATGGCCAAACGGTCCATGCAACGCGAGAGAGTAGGGCGCGGCTTCGAACGCCAAGGTCCAGTGGGTCTCCGACGGGGCGCCGCCGAGACGGAGCCGGGTGAGTTCCGCGAGCATGATCGGCGGCATCGCCGCTGCCGCGGGCGATCCGTCGCCCGCCGGC
>CAZVRW010000049.1:0-6917 GCA_964630265.1 uncultured Rhodospirillaceae bacterium | reverse complement strand
GGCGATCCGTCGCCCGCCGGCACGGGGCCGAGCGCCCGCCGTCGCATGATCCGCCGTTTTTCCACAAGCACGTCCGCCGTCGGAGCCAGCGCTCTGTCCAGCGTCTCCGGGGTCGGCGCGTCACAGGACCATTTCAGCCATCGTTCCACGTGTCCCGTCGTGGCATCGGCGAAACGCCAAACCCCGAACGCACTGACCCGGCCTTTCACTTCAAAGCGCCCCTCCCGCAGCTTGATGCCCAGCTCCTCGGTTCGGGGGACGGCGCTGTACCGGTCCTGCCGCCAGGTCTCGGGCCACGCCAAGGCATCGCCGTCGACCGCGTCCCCGCCAGTCGACTGTTGGCAGCGAAACCACGCCTCGACGGCGGCCGCATCCTCGGTCAGGGCACCGTCGAAAAACCATCGAACCTCCAGGCTGTCGAAGGGCATGCCGCGATGGCCTCCTCGCTGGCGACTACCGATCCCGAGTGGTCAGACGGCGTCCGGTCACGCGACCCGCCGCCGGCCGCCGGCATCCAAGGCGCCCACGATCGCCAGGCCGATCTGACCGAGCACCAGCGGCGCGACGCTGCCAATGGCCACCACCGCCCATTGTCCCGGCTGCAACGGTTGCAGCTTGAGGAGTTCGGCCAGGAATGGGACGTAAAGCGCGGCGAGCAGAAGCCCCATACACCCGCCCAGAGCGGCCCAGACGAACGGGTTTCGCACGATGCTGTTGGTCACGAGCCCCGACCCCAGCGAGCGCATGTTGAACACATGCCAGAGGCGCGCGAACCCGTAGGTCAAAAAGGCGATCGTCACCGCCGTGGCCGTATCGACCTGCAGCCCCAACAGAGCGTAGGCGAAGGCGCCCAACGTGGACGCCGCGATCAGGGCGCCGAAGCCGACGATGGCGAGCCAGGAGCGGCGAGGCAGGATCGACTCTTGGGGATCGCGCGGCGGTCGGGTCATCACGTCCGACTCGCTGCGACTGACCCCGATCGCCAGCGCCGGAAACACGTCCAGCAGCAGATTGAGAAACAGGATCTGGAGCGGCAGCAGCGGCAGCGGCGCATTGAGCAAGGCCGTCACCGAAATGGCGATGATCTGACCGAGATTCCCCGACAACAGGAAGATCACGAACTTGCGGATGTTGCCGAAAATCGTGCGGCCCTGCTCGACGGCCATGACGATGGTCGAGAAGGCGTCGTCCTGGAGCACCACGTCGCTGGTTTCCCGGGCGACCTCGGTGCCGCGCTTGCCCATGGCAATGCCGATGTCCGCCTTCTTCAGGGCCGGCGCGTCGTTGACACCGTCACCGGTCATCCCGACGATCTCGCCCAGGTCCTGATAGAGGGTGATCAGGTCGAGCTTCTGTTCCGGCGACACCCGCGCGAAGACCTGCGTTTTTCGGATCCGGTCACGACCCGGCGTCTCGGCCGCGTCGAGGTCCGCGAGATCCTGGCCATGCAGCACGGCGACGTCTTCCTCCTCGCCGGCGATGCCGATGGCGCGGGCGATGTTCGCGGCCGTCGCAGGCTGGTCGCCGGTGACCATGACGACCCGGATGCCGGCATTCTTGCATGCGGCGATCGCATCCTTGACCGCCGCCCGCGGCGGATCGTAGAGGCCGACCAGGCCGATGAGCGTCAGCTCCCGGTACGGCTCTTCGACATCGCCACCGCCATCGCCACCGCCACCGCCATCGCCACCGCCATCGTCGGCGTGCCGCTCGGCGACCGCCAGCACCCGCAGGCCGTCGGCCGCCAGGGCGTCGTTGCGGTCGAGCCACGCCGTTCGCGCGGCGTCATCGAGGTCGCGGGCCTCGCCGCCGCCACTGCGAAAACGCGAAGCGACGTCGATCACCGCGTCGGGGGCTCCCTTCACGGCGACATAGAAGCCGCCGTTCGCGCGATGGATGGTCGCCATCATCTTGGTCTTGGGATCGAAGCTCTCCTCGCGCTCTTCCGGCAGGTCCTCCAGCAGCGACTCGCGGCGAAGGCCGGCCCAGGCCCCGGCCCGCAGCAGCGCGACTTCGGTCGGATCGCCGCTCGCCGCCGTGTCACCGTCGCCGTCGCCCGTGTCGTCGCCCTGGTCAACATCGAGCTGTGCGTTCGTGCACAACACGCCGATCCGCAGCGCGGCGAGCAGATCGTCGTGCTCTTCCGGATCGACGGGCTCGCCGTCACCGATGAACCGGACGTTGCCGTCGCTCTGGTCGATCTCGACGTCCGCGTCGGCCAGGGCGACATGCCGGAGGGTCATGCGGTTCTCGGTCAGGGTTCCCGTCTTGTCGGTGCAGATCACCGTGGTCGCCCCGAGGGTTTCGACGGCGGACAGTTGCCGCACCAGGGCGTTGCGGCGCGCCATCCGCCACATGCCGCGGCCCAGTGCCACGGTGGCAACGATCGGCAAGCCCTCGGGCACTGCGGCGATGGCGAGGATGATCGCCGTCTCCACCATCAGGAACAGCTCCTTGCCGGCGGCGATGCCCATGCCGGCAACGACGACGCCGATGCCGATGACCAGATAGATCAGCCGCTGCCCCAGGTGTTCGAGGCGTCGCTCCAGGGGCGTCTGCTCGTCTTCGGCGCCCTGCACAAGGTCCGAGATGCGACCGATTTCGGTCTCGCTGCCGGTGGCGACGACGACGCCGGTCGCTTCCCCCCGGGTCACCGCGGTGCCGCTGAAGGCCATGTTGTGGCGCTCCGCCAGGGGCGGATCGTCCGTCTCCAGCGGATCGGCGGACTTGGAAACCGGGACGGATTCGCCCGTCAATGCCGCTTCGTTGCAGTGCAACACATCGACGTCGACCAGCCGCAGATCGGCGGGAACCATGTCGCCTTCGGCAAGCAGGACGATGTCGCCCGGCACCAGGGCGGCGGCGTCGATCTCCTCTCGGCTGCCGCCGCGCATCACCGTCGCCGTCGTTCGCCCGATTTTCTGCAACGCCTCCATGGAGCGCGTCGCGCGGAGCTCCGTCACGAAGCCGATCACCGCGTTGATCACCAGCGCCGCGGCGATGGCGATCCCTTCGATGATCTGCCCGAACGCGGCTGCCGTCAGCGATGCAACCAGCAGCAGGATGACGACCACGCTCTTGAACTGCGCGACGACGATCGTCCAGACGCTCTTGGCCGGTCGTTCGCGCAGGCGGTTCGGGCCGTGTCGCTCTCGCCGGCGTTCCACCTCGGACGCATCGAGGCCGGTATCGGCCGCGACACCGAGCTCTTCCAAAACGTCCGCGGCCGGGCGGGCGTGAGCGTCGGTCATGAAGCGGGCGCTATGGGTTGCATGGCCGCAGTCATGGGCAATGGGTTAACGACGCCGGAGCAGCGCGTCCTTAACCCGAGCTAAGCTTTATGTGCGCCCCGTCACAGCGCAGGGCGTGCGCCCCACCGTGCGCCGCCTGGGTCATCGGCCGCGCCGCCGCCGCCGCCGGCGCGGCCGTCAAGCATGCCGCGCCGCCCACCGTCGCGCCGAGGACGGCGCCCGCCGTCAGCCGAGAACGGCGCCTGCCGTCAGCCGAGGATCTTCGGCACCTTGTTGAGGCGCAGCTTGGCGATCTCCGGCATGCCCGCGCCGATCAAGGGGCGCAGATAGAGCCGGAACTTGTCGGTGATGTTGGAGCCGCTGGCGTCGATGAACTCGTCCGGCATCACGCGGGTCTTGGCGGCGATCTCCTCCAGCGCGGTCAGGTGGTATTCCACCGAATAGAAGCCGGTGCGGTGGATCGTCACCGAGCCCGAATGGTTGCCTTCGTGGTCGCCGAAGTGGGCGTACTGCACCGCCTTTTCGCCGACCTCGCGGGCCTCGCGGGCGTCCACGTCGGAGACGATGCCGAGGAACGAGCGCTGCGGATAGCCGAGCGTGTCGGCGCGCACCCGCTTGATGTCGGTGTTGTCCTTGATGTGGTCGGCGAGCAGGTCGCCCAACTGGCTGTTGCCCGAAAGCTGGATGTTGCCGTGGGAGTCGCGTTCGACGTTCTTGACCAGCTGGCTGATGATCGGCTCGCCCGACGCATCGTGGATGCCCTCGGACACGGCGACGATGCAGCGGCCATACTTGTCATAGGTGGTCTTCACGTCCGACGTGAACTTCTCCAGGCTGAAGGTACGCTCGGGCATGTAGATGTGGTGCGGCCCGTCGTCGGCGAACACCCGGCCGATCACCGAGGCCGCCGTCAGGAAACCGGCGTGGCGGCCCATGACGACGCAGATGTAGACGCCCGGCAGCGCCCGGTTGTCCAGGTTGGCCCCGGCGAAGGCCAGCGCCACGTAGCGCGCCGCCGACGGGAAGCCCGGCGTGTGGTCGTTGACCATCAGGTCGTTGTCGATGGTCTTCGGAATGTGCACGCAGCGCAACTCGTAGCGCGCCGCCGTCGCCTGGTCGCGGAGGATGCGCAGCGCGTCCGAGGAGTCGTTGCCGCCGATGTAGAAGAAGGTCTGGATCTCGTGCGCCCGCAAGACCTTGAACATCTCCCGGCAATACGCCTCGTCGGGCTTGTCACGGGTCGAGCCGAGACCCGCTGCCGGGGTGTTGGCGACCATCTCCAGATTGTTGGTGGTCTCGCGGGTGAGATCGATGAAGTCTTCGTTGATGATGCCGCGGACGCCGTGGTGGGCGCCGTAGACGCGCTGCACCGACGGGATCTTGCGCGACTCGATGACCGCGCCGACCAGCGACTCGTTGATGACCGCCGTCGGGCCGCCGCCTTGCGCGATCAGAACCTTGCCTTTCAACATGGAGATGGTCCTCCCGTTCCCCCTGGGATGTGGATTGCCTGATGCGGGGCGATCGGCGTCGCCGGGACGTTGGCGCGGGCCCCGCGGAAGGTCTGCGCACCCTAGCATGCGCATGCGGCGGCGACAAAGCGCGAAACCGCGCGGAAAAATGGATGCCGGCGAAACCGCGCGGGACATCGCGCGCCTGCGAAACCGCGCGGGACAATGGACAGGCGAGCGCGGCCTTGATTTCGCCGGAGCGGACGGTTACGTCTCTCGCGCCGCGACCCCATCGTCTAGAGGCCTAGGACATCACCCTTTCAAGGTGAAGACACGGGTTCGAGTCCCGTTGGGGTCGCCAGAAAAATCAAGGGCTTAGAGCCCGCTGGCGGCGAACTTGGGTAAAACTTGTGTAATATCCGCTCCCGCAGGGGGCGGCGCCGCAGCGAAGCCCACCGCAAGAGCAGCCGATCACAGGATGCAGGGAACGGGCCGTACGCCGGCCGGATTCGCCTGGGCTGAGTCGCTACCGAGCGAACACGCCCCATCGCCAAATTGTGTTGCCGCGGCCCAAACGCGCGAACATCGAGTCGCGCCGCACCCCGCCATCCAGAGTTTTTTCATTGCTTAAAATCATTGTGTAATCTAACGCTTCGTAACGTTACGGGCGTGTTTGAGGGATCGGTTCAGCGATTTGACCACGATCCTGATCGATTTGAACAAAGAAGGGGGTTGAAGGTGAGGAAACTGCCGAAGGGGTATGCGCTCTTGATAATGGTTTCGGTGCTTGGTGGTTGCGCGTCGTCCACGCAATCATATAGCGCTGCAACTTCACACGTTGTCGAAAACGAAAAAATCCTGAATATCCCTTTCTCGAAAGCATGGGATCAGTATGTTGCTGAACTAACAAAGAGTTTTTTTGTCATAAATAATATTGATAAGGAATCTCGTATTATAAATGTGTCATTTAGTGTGAACAAACCGAGCGAATTTATTGATTGCGGCGTGACAACAAGGACCGCCGCCCATCCGAGCATAGGCACTCAAACTTTTACTTATCCAACGGCGGATGACTCGACCTATCTAGCCGGTGTAGATGGCACAAATGAACTATGGAACGTACAAAGAAATACAAATCTAGAAGGTAGAGCGAATATTTACATGGCTCCACAAGGTAACAATACCTTATTGCGAGTGAATGCGCGGTATGTTTGGAGCGTTGATGTCACTGGACAATCAAACGTGGGGCAAGTGGATCACTCAAGCAACACGGTGAGCTTCTCTACAGGGGGGGCGGCGCTACGGGTAGTCATGGTGCCGACGTCTCATGTACATCAAAGGGCGCTCTAGAAAGAAGGCTCTTAAGTTTGATTTGAGTATTTGCGAGGACTGAAGCTGCCGCAGGTCCCGGGGGCGTTTGCGTGTCACGACGCCTCCACGAGGTTCTGGCGCCGGGCTTGATGCGCAGCTTAGCGACAGCCCGCATAAGCCCTGGTCAAGGCGTAGGCGGGTTCGAAGCGAAGCGCAACCCGCCGCATGCGGTTGGCGCATCCGGCGCATCTTATCGTTATGCCCCTGTATTGAAGTATAAATCCCGTCCAATCAACAACGCGTGCTCACGGATTCAGGTTTATCTCATGATGATTCCTATCGATTCGACAGAGATAAATAGTCCGCCGCAACAACCGCAGCTGTGTTTCGCGAATATGGCATCTAGGACAAATCCAAACTTCCCATTGATGGTGCAACTCGGAAATTGTATCGTTATATCGTTTCCTTTTAGGGTCATTGTCGCAGTATCGATAGCGTCGCGTCCCCTTCCATTGTTGCATTTGTCGCATCGCTGCTTGACTGTCCACCTGTCAGAGCAGCCGATGCGTTCCCACTGATGTAGCCAGAGGTAGTCTCCATCCCACAATTCCGCGGTCCTGAAAATTCCGAGGCGATCCCGACACCCGGCTTGCTGTGCGACTGCCGGTTGCGCAACGAAAACCGCCAACATGACCAATGCGACAAGTCGTTTCATAATGTGTTCCTTCCCACTTGTTTATATTTCCAAAACACTATCGAGCTCCCAGATGCAGCGCGTAGCCCGCATAGCCCTGGTCAAGGCGTAGGGCGGGTTCGAAGCGAAGCGCAACCCGCCGCATGCGGTTGGCGCATCCGGCGCATCCGGCAGGTCACGCTGCGCTTTAGACCTGCCCTACGTCGGTTA
>CAZVRW010000048.1:16231-25370 GCA_964630265.1 uncultured Rhodospirillaceae bacterium | reverse complement strand
GGGCGACGGCCACCCCGGCTGGTCCCCGGTGGACGGCTTCCACAGCACGAAATCGGCCGGATCGCGCTTGTAGGGGGCGACCTCGACCCGGGCGCCGGCGATCATCTCGCCGCGATCGCGCCGGGAAAGCACCCCATAGTCCGGGCACGACGGCACGTCGAACAGCACGTGGCCGTCGGCTTCATAGGCGTGGCCGGCGGCGATCAGCCGCTCGATCATGGCGATCATGGCGTCGATGTGCGCCGTCGCCCGCGGCTCGACGTCCGGCGGCAGCGCGCCCAGCGCCGCCATGTCGTGGTGAAATGCCGCCGTGGTGCGTTCGGTGATCGAGGCGATGGGCTCGCCCGTCGCCACGTGCGCGGCGATGATCTTGTCGTCCACGTCGGTGATGTTGCGGACGTAGGTGACTACGGGATAGAGGCGTTTCAGCAGCCGGTAGAGGACGTCGAACACCACCACCGGTCGGGCGTTACCGATGTGCGCATAATCATAGACGGTCGGCCCGCAGACGTAGAGCCCGACCCGCCCGGGCAGCAGCGGCGTGAACGGCTCCTTGCGCCGGGTCAGGGTGTTGTGCAGATGTAGGGTCATGGCGGAACCGTGGTCGTGCGCGGCTCCGCCCCTTAGACCAGAGCGGCGCCGCCATGTCGAGACGCGAGCCGCGCGTCACGTCGGCGCACGTCCGCCGCCGTCGTCGCCGTGTTGCGTCGCGAAGGGCTTGATCAGCGCGTCGAAATCGGTGAGGTCGGTGGGCAGCACCACCTGCGTCTGCTGCTTGGCGACGGCCTTCAGCCGCTCCAGGTAGCGCACCGCCAGCTGCAGGCGGACGGATTCATTGCCGCCCTCGGCGCGCACCGCGGCGGCGATCTTCTCGATCGATTCGGCGGTGGCCTGGGCGATGGTGAGGATCTCCGCCGCCTTGCCTTCCGCCTCGTTGATCATGCGCTGCATCTGCCCCTCGGATATATTGATCGTCTCCGCCTTCTTGCCTTCGGAGCGGTTGATGCGGCTCTGTTTCTCACCCTCCGAGCGGGCGATCAGGGCACGCCGCTCGCGTTCCGCCGTGACCTGTTTTTCCATCGCCATGTGTACCGTCTCGGGCGGCGTGATGTTCTTGATCTCGTAGCGGTGCACCCGGATCCCCCAGGACTCCCCGGCGCGGCTCAACACGTCGACGACGCGGGCGCTGATCAGATCGCGTTCCTCGAACGTGCGATCGAGCTCGAGGGTGCCGATCACCGAGCGCGTCGTCGTCTGGGCGAGTTCCATCGCCGCCAGACTGTAGTCGGTGACGCCGTAGCTGGCCTTCACCGGATCGGTCACGGAGATGTACATCACGCCGTCCACCTCCACCTTCACCTCGTCCATGGTGAAGCACTCCTGCGGCGGCACGTCGACCGCCTCCTCGCGCAGGTCGTGGACGTAGGCGACGCGGTCGACGAAGGGAATGAGGGCGTGGAAGCCGGCACCCAGGGTGCGCTGGTAGCGCCCCAACCGCTCGACGATGCACACCGTCTGGGTCGGAACCAGCCGGATCGCGGCGACGAACTTGTAGATCAGGATCGCAAAGATCACGCCCCAGACGAGGAAATTGCCCACCGCATAGATGGGCAGGCTGTCCAACACATCCATTGTCGTCTCCCCCCTTACCGACCATCCGACCGGGCGACGCCCGGAACGCTGCCGCCCTGCCGCCGTTCCCCCAGCCGGCCCGCCGGCTCGCCGGACGGCTGGTCCGCCGCCGGCATCCCCTGGGCGATGCCGGCAAGCCCTTCGAAAAAGCCGCGGACGTTGGCCAGTTGCAGGGGAATGACCGACACCTGAGCCCGCTCGGTGATGTCGCCCACCGTTTCGATGAACTGCTCGATCAGGCGCATGCGCATGGCCGCATCGCCGCCCGGCTTGCTGATCGCCTCGGCGATGCGCTCGGTGCCCGTCGCCGTCGCCTCGGCGATCAGCGCGATCGACGCCGCGCGGCCCTTGGCCTCGTTGATCCGGCGCTGCCGCTCGCCCTCGGAAATGTTGATGTCCTCTTGCCGTTCACCCTGGGACAGATTGATCATCGCCTGCTTCTCGGCGTCGGCCTTGGTCACCGAGGCGCGCTTCTCTCGTTCCGCCTCCATCTGCTTTTCGAGCGTGTGGATGACCCCCGGTGAGGGCGTGATGTTGCGGATCTCGTACCGCAGCATCTTCACCCCCCAGGGATCCGAGGCCTTGTCGATCTCGCGGACGATCGTCTCGTTCAAAGCGTCGCGTTCGGAGAACGTTTCGCTGAGGGCGAGTTTGCCGATCTCCGAGCGCATCGTCGTCTGCGCCAGGTTGACCGAGGCGATGCGATAGTCCTCGATGCCGTAGCTGGCCCGCGCGGCGTCGACCACTTTGAGATAGACCAGTCCGTCCACTTCCACCTGCATGTTGTCGCGGGTGATGCAGGTCTGGCTCGGCACGTTGATGACCTGCTCGCGCATCTCGTGCCGGTAGGCGATGCGGTCGAAGAACGGGATCAACAGGTGGAAGCCCGGCTGCAGCACGGCGCGGAACTTGCCGAGCCGCTCGATGACATACGCGCTCCGCATCGGCACGATGCAGGCCGTCTGCCACAGCACGAAGAGGACAAGCAGCACCAGGATGGTGAATGCGCTCATGATGGTCGTCTTGCTCCTTGCGGACTTAAGGCAGCCGTTCGCTGCCGTCGGGCGGCGGGGCGGAGAGGTCGTCGCCGACGGGGGTGACGACCCAGGTCAGGCCGTCGCGGTAGAACAGCTTCGCCTTCTCGCCCGCCCGCAACGTGGTTTCATAGCAGCGGGCCGACCATGAGCTGCCCTGGAACTCGATGCGGCCGATCCCGTCCTTGGTGATGGTCTCGGTCACCTGGACGATGCGGTCGAACGCCGCCGCGTCCTCGTCCGTCGGCGCGCGGTCTTCCTCGCCCGGCAGGATCCGGTTCATGGCGAAGCGGACCAGCAGGATGAACCCGAGCGAGGCGATGAACCAAAGGGTGAACGCCGGGATCCAGTGATCGATCACCCCCAACCAGACAAGCAGGGCGATGAGCAGGGCGCCGAGGCCGAGCGGGGCGAGCACGCCGCCCGGGACGATCAACTCGAGCCCCACCAGGGCAACGCCGCCGAACAGCCAGAATTTCAGCATCGACCCGCCGTCCGTCGTTCCTGCCAGCATGCGCCCATCCCGGCGCGAGTGTCGCCGCCTTGTCCGAGGCCATTCTACACCTTGCTTCGCCGACGGGCACTTAAGACTCCGTGAATCGACCCGCGGTCAACCGCCGGGCGCGGGGCCGCCGGCCGCCGCCGGCGGGGGCCTGTCGGCTCCTGTCAGGTCTCCGACACCTCGGCGGCGGTTCCTGTCGCATTCCCGCCGTCGGGCCGTTGGCAGGCGGAGACGGGACCCCTTGAAACCAACATGTTGGCAGGTTGGCCCAATTCTTGCTTTGTCTCTGCGTGAGACCAGGATCACCGAGGGAGTCGGGCCGCCGTGCGAAAGTCGGCTTGGCCGACTGTTGAGCGCACCAGGAGGAGAAGCATGGCCAACGTCACCTTTTCGTCGCCCGTCATGGCGAAGGATGTCACCGTCTACGCCGTCGCCGGACATCGCGGCACCATTCTGTCGGTCGCCCGGGCGCACAAGATCCCCATCCCGTTCGATTGCACCGATGGCGAGTGCGGGTCCTGCGTGGTCGAGGTGAAGCACCTGAATCCGCAGGTCCGCTACGGCATCGGTCTTGCCGAAAAAGAGAAGGAGATGCTGAAGCAGCTCGGCAAGATCACCAAGGAGGAGATCGAGAACACCGAGGTCAACGACATGCCGCCCCGCTATCGGCTGGCCTGTCAGTGCTTCATCCGCGACGAGGACATCCGCGTCATTTTCGACGGTGACGAGACGCTGCCGGCGAAGAAGCCTGCCATGTCGTTTGCCGCGGCCATCTTCGCCGGGGGGATCGCGATCAGGTCCGTCGACGAATTCCTCGCCTTCTCCATCAAGGTCGAGGCGGAAGCGGCCGACCACTTCGCGGCGCTGGCGACCGACATGGAGCGTTGTGGCAACCAGCCGGTGGCGGAGTTGTTCGACAAACTCGCGGGCTATTCGCGGCTCCATCTGGAGGAGGCGCAGACCCGCGCCGGTGATGTCGACGTGACGAACTTCATGCCGGGCGATCACGTCTGGCCGGACCTGGTGACGCCGGAACAGACCGCGCTCTGGGCGGGCGATCCGGCGCTCTCCAAGATCGACGCGCTCCGAGCCGCCCTGGACGGCGAGCGCCTCGGCTTCGAGTTCTACCACCACGTCGCCGAAACCTCGCCCAGCGTCGAGATCCGCCGCTTGGCGAAAGAGTTCGCCAAAGAGGAATCCGAACACGTCGAAATCCTCGAGCAGTGGATCGCCCGCGAACACCGGGCCTGACGGGCCGGGGGCGCGGATCAACCCGTTCTCGGCGAAGATCGTTTCGCACGGTTTGCGGCGGTCGCCGCAGCGGCCGACCGTCGGGGACGGTCGGCTAGTGGGTCGATGCCAACGGATGCGTTTCATCCGCTGGCTGAATCGAGCCACCAGATCAATAGGTTAGTGGATCGACCGATCGGGCGCTTGGCAACCAAGGTCAGATCCGATCCATTAGCCGCGGTGGCGCCAGGCTTGGCTGCGTCGGTCCAGGCCGCGGGTCGCCAAGGCATGGACGATGCGCACCGCCGCCGACGTGTAGACGATCATCATCGCCATCGCCGCGGCAGGGGCGATATCGCCGGCATCATCCATGTTCAGCACCGCCACGGACGCCAGCGTCGTCTCCGGTGAATAGAGGAATACCACCGCCGAGACCGTCGTCATGGCGTTCAGGAACAGGTACATGGAGATGCTGAGCACGGCCGGCAGACAGACGGGTACGGTGACGCGCACGAGGGTGCGATAGAACGGCACCTTGAGCGAGTGCGACACGGACTCGAACTCGGGGTCGATCTGCTTCAGGGCGGTGACCGCCGTCAGGTGGCTCACCGTGTAGAAGTGGGCGATGCTGCAGATCACCAGGATCGCCATGGTCCCATAGAGAAAGTTCAGCGGATTCCCGGCCGTGTTGAAAAAGAAGATGTAGCCGAGGCCGAGGACCATACCCGGCACCGCCAGCGGAATGATGGCGAGCAGGTGCAGCGTCGTGCGGCCGACGACGAAGCCGCGCGCCTTCTCGATCAGATAGGCGCCCAGGAATATCACGATGGTGCCGAAAAAGGCCGTGTAGAGAGACATGCGGATGGAGTTGTAGTAGGCGTCCCAGCCGCCACCATCCATCACGTCGAAATTGTAGTTGGCGAAGGTCAAGCTCAGATTGTAGGGCCAGAAGGTGACGTGCGAGGCCCAGGCGGCCATGCCGAGGATGCCGATCAGGATCACGGCGATCAGGCTGCAGAAGGCGAGCAGGCCGTAGTCCAGCAGCCGGTTGGGCTTGGGCTGGTAGGGCACCGCCCGCGCCGACAGCAGCGCCACCTGCTTGCGCTGGACCAGCCGGTCGGCGACGAAGGCGATCACCGCCGGCAGCAACAGGACGACGGCGACGACCGCGCCCATCTCGAAGTTCTGTTGGCCGATGACCTGCTTGTAGATGTCCGTCGCCAGGACATTGTATTGCCCGCCGATCACCTTGGGCACGCCGAAATCCGTGATCACCAGCGTGAAGATGACGAAGCCGGCGCTGATCAGGCCGTACTTGGCGCCGGGCAGGGTGACGGTGAAGAACGTCCGCGTCTTGCTGGCGCAGAGCGCCGTCGCCGCCTCATAGAGCCGCGCGTCACTCACCGAGAGGGCCGTGACGATGATCATCAGCGCGTGCGGAAAGGCCCAGAACACCATGCCGATGACGATGCCGATGGGGCCATAGATCGACTCCCCCATCATCCAGTCCCTGAGCAGGCCCTGGTTGCCGAACAGATAGACGAGGGAAATCGCCGGCAACAGTGACGGCGCCAGGATCGGGATCAGCGCGACGACGCGGAAGAAGCCCTTGAACGGCATGCGGGTGCGCGTCAGGGCATACGCATAGACGAAGGCGAGGCTGATGACGATAATCGTCGAGACGACGGCGATGGTCAGGCTGTTGCTGATGGAATTGAGCAGCGTCGGCGTCGCGAAATAGTTGGCGTAGTTCTCGAGGCCGATGAAGTTGCCGGCGCGATCCTGCATGCTCTTGGAGAGGATGGCATAGAGCGGCAGAACGACGGCGACGATCAGGAACAGGGCGATCACCGCCATCAGGCCGCGCATGATCCAGGCGTCACGCCCCACCTTGGCGCGGACGCGGGGTGCCGTCAGCCGCGCATCGGGCGCGGTTCCGGCCGCGATGGTGCCGTTCACCATGGCTCAGGCGCTCGCCCGGGGATAGGCGCGCAGGTGCTCGGCGGGCAGGCGCACCGGGACCCGCTGACCGGCGCCCAGTTGCAGCCGCCGGACCAGATTGACGGAGAGCTGGGCCTGCACCGGCGCCTCGACAAAGGCGGGGCCGCGCAGCATCGCCATGTAATGGGCGCCGAGGAAGTCCAGTTCGTGCACGTCGGCGTCGCAACAGTTGTTGCCGCCCTGGCCCGCCTCGCCGACGAGGATGTCTTCCGGTCGAATGGCGACGGTGACCGGCGCGCCCGGCGCCAGGCCGTTGGTGGCGCAGGCGAACTCGACGGCCCCCACGCGCACGCCATCCGGCCGGCTGACCGCGCCGGGCACGAAGTTCATGGTGCCGATGAAGTCGGCGACGAAGGCGGTGACCGGCCGCCGGTAGATCTCTTCCGCCGTACCGACCTGGTCGATGACGCCCTGGTTCATGACGACGATGCGGTCGGCCATGCTGAGCGCTTCCTCCTGATCGTGGGTCACCATGATGGTGGTGACCCCGAGGCGCTGCTGCAGCGCCTTGACCTCGGTGCGCAGCCGCAGCCGGACCTTGGCGTCAAGGGCGCTCAACGGCTCGTCGAGGAGCAGCAGGCCGGGCGACATGGCGAGCGCCCGGGCCAGGGCGACGCGCTGTTGCTGGCCGCCGGAAAGCTGCGCCGGATACTTGTCCCCCTGCTCCGGCAGGCCCACGGTCTCCAGCAGCTCGCTGACGCGGGCGGCGACGGCGGCCTTGGCCATCTTGCGGTTCTGCAGGCCGTAGCCGACGTTCTGGCGCACGGTGAGGTTGGGAAACAGGGCATAGGACTGGAAGACGATGCCGAAGTCGCGCTCCGCCGGCGGCAGCGCCGAGATGTCGCGGCCGCCCTGGACGATGCGCCCCGACGTCTGAATGTCGAGACCGGCGATGGCGCGCAGCAGCGTTGTCTTGCCGCAGCCGGACGGACCGAGGAAGCACGTGAACTGACCTTCCTCGATCTCCAGGGACACACTGTCGAGGGCGGTGAAGTCCCCGAACTTCTTGGTCAGGTTCTCGATTCTCAAGTACGGGCCGGCGGCCCCTGGATCGGCCATGCTATCGCTCCCTCTCCCCCACGGCGGGAAGCCCGCGGCGGGCCGCGGGCTTCCGTTTGGTCCACTCCGTCCCTGGACGGTGTGCCCCTTACTTGGGCTCCGACTTGGCGTCGTAGCGCTTCTGCCACTCGGCCAGGATGCGCTCGCGGTTCAGGGCGGCCCACTCGAAGTCGTTCTTGATCATCGCGTCGACGATGCCATCCGGAAAATACTCCACCGGCTTGGCGACGCCCGGATAGGCGACGACGGCGTATCCCTCGTTGTAGAGCTCGTTGGCTTCCTTGGAGACGCTCCAGTCGACGAGGCGCTTGGCGGCATCCAGCTTCTTGGTGCCTTTGACGATCGCCGTCGCCTCCATGTCCCAGCCGACGCCTTCCGAGGGAACGATCACGTCCAACGGTGCGCCCGCGGCCTTGGACTTGGCGCCGCGGAAGGCGAAGGAAATGCCGATCGGCACCTCGCCGGCCGCGGCCATCTTGCAGGGCTTCGAGCCGGAGTGCGTGTAGAAGGCCATATTCTCGTGCAGGGCGTCCATGAACTCCCAGCCCTTCTCCTCGCCCCAGATCTGCAGCCAGGACGAAACGTCGAGGTAGCCCGTTCCCGAGGAGTTGGGGTTGGGCATGGCGACGTGCCCCTTGTAGGCGGGCTTTGTCAGGTCCTGCCAGGACGTCGGCACCGGCAGGTTCAGCCGCTCGGCCTCCACCGTGTTGAAACAGACCGCCGCGATCCAGGCGTCCATGCCGGTCCAGGCCGGCGGGCTCGCCGAGTCAACGAAACGTGGGTCCAGCTTGTCGACACCGGCCGGCGCGTAGGGATCGAGCATCCCCTCGGCGTTAAGCAGCATCAGCGAGGTGGCCGCCAGCCCCCACACCACGTCGGCTTGCGGGTTGCCTTTTTCCGCGAGCAGCTTCGCCGTGACGATGCCGGTCGAGTCCCGGACCCAGCGGATCTCGATATCCGGGTTCGCCGCCTTGAAGGCCTGCGCATAGCGCTTCAGGTCCTCGGCTTCGACGGCGGTGTAAACGGTCAACTCGGTTTGCGCCATGGCCGCCGAGGTCGACGCAACCAGAGCGACGGCGAGTACACTCAGGACGCGCCAGCCGCGGCGCAGGCGGGCCATGCAGGACTTCGCGTGTAATGTCATCTACCCGTTCCCCATATTACCTTGCAGACGGCGCGCGCAGCTTGTCCACCGCCACGCCCGTCGGATCCGCGGCAAGATAATCGCTCTTTTCCGTTTGCGATTGAGAAGGTTTTATGACGCCGCGGTCCGGTGATCCAGGCGCTCAGGTCCCTTGCGTCGTCACGTTGCCGCCGCTAGAAGTCTCGCAACAATAAGTCGTCTTGGCCGTTGGCAAGGCGGGTTCGGTGATCGTTCGATTGCGCGACGGGGGGAGCGCGCCTGCACCGGGGTGGTCAGGGGATACTCGTGACGAAACAGGTGACCGCACCGGTGACCGCCCGGCCCCGATCCCCCGACGGCGCGGGCACCCCGCCGCACCGGGAACCGTCCCGGGCGCGCGCGCGGGTCCGGGCGCTTGCGCGATTTTGGGCGCCTGCGCGACTCAAGCGGCTCAATGTATCCCATCGCACCCTTGCTCGGTGCATCCGCGAACAACCGGCGGTCGCCTCGCCGCGCGTGCCCATCCGCCTGGTCGTTGGGCCGATCATCGGGCTGATC
>CAZVRW010000048.1:12842-16131 GCA_964630265.1 uncultured Rhodospirillaceae bacterium | reverse complement strand
CGCCTGGTCGTTGGGCCGATCATCGGGCTGATCATCGAATCTGGGCGGTGCCCTGCCGCCGAAGACGCATCGGCTGAGCGTGCCATGCCGCCACCGTGCGAAGGCTGAGTCAAACCCCTCCCGTCACCGGTCAACACAAGGAGTTGAGAGTGAGCACGAAAAAAATCGCCATTGCCTGTCAGGGTGGCGGGACGCACGCGGCGTTTACCTGGGGCGTCCTCACCAAGATCCTGGAAACCAAGCAGGCATGGGACGCGGAGGCCGGCGATCGCCCGACCTTCGACGTCACCACGATCAGCGGCACCTCGGCCGGCGCCCTCTGCGCTCTGGCGACCTGGTACGGCATGGTTCCCAACACGGCGGATCCGGAGTGTGGCACGCTCGCCAAGGCGATCGAGCGGCTGAACTTCCTGTGGACCACGTTCTCGGCGCAGACACCGTTCGAGAAAACCCATGACGCGTTCGTCGGCGTGCTGTTGGAACTCAAGGAAAGCGGCGTCCCGTTGCCGAGTTCGAACCCCAACAGTCCGTTCGGTGATATCGCCATCAACAGCATGTCCATGCTCGGCGCCCGGCCGGATTACACGTCGTTTCCGGTGCTCTTGAAGTCCATCTGCCCGCACTTCGACCAGATCGACTGGCCGGGCGTGGCCAAGCTGGATCGCCGGGTCCTGGCCGGCGCCATTGAGGTCTACAGCGGCAACTTCGAGGTCTTCGACTCCGACAAGACTCTCGAGGAAATGGGACTGCGGTCGAACCACGCCGAGAGCGATCAGTACAACGTCACCCGCTGGCGCATGCGGCGCCGGATGTCGCTGGAGGGCGTGGCGGCCTCCGGCACCCTGCCCGATGTCCTCAAGGCGCAACGCATCCCCGACGTTGAGTTCCCGACCTGTGTTGCCGGGAAAAGCATTCGTCGCGACGGCTACTACTGGGATGGACTCTATGCCCAAAATCCGCCGGTCCGCCAACTGGTCGACCGGGAGATCAAGGACGAGAAGCCCGATGAGATCTGGGTGATCCGCATCAATCCCCAGGAAATCGATTGGCGCGATCCGGTGACCAGCCTGGAAGACATCAAGGACCGGGAGAACGACCTGGCCGGCAACATCTCCCTGAACGCGGAACTCGATCGCATCCTGACCATGAACAAGTGGCTCGCCAAGGTCGGGGATTCGATCCCGTTGATAAAGGATCTCAAGATCATCAACGTGCGGACGATCAAGATGCGGCGGGAGACCGCCTGGGGCCTGCGGCGCACGTCCAAGTTCGACCGCAGCCAGCGTCACCTGCAGAAGCTCCACGCCGAGGGTCGGGAGGTGGCCGAGCAATGGCTCTCGGAGTGGCGAACGCGCGGCGACGACTTCGACGCGTATCCAAACGATGCGCGCTACGTTGAGGGACAGTAACGCCGTCGCCGCGTATTCGGCATCCCGAAAGACGGACAAGGGGCGATCGCGTTCCCTAACACATCTTGTGGGCAAACCGTGGGCGTCGCCGTGCGAAAAGGTCTGTGATCATGATTGATCTCGTTATCGTCCTGGCCTGCCTCGGGCTTCTGATGTTTCTGGCGTTCCGCGGGATCACCTTGATCCTGCTGGCGCCCGGGGCGGCGCTCTTGGCGGCGGTGTTGACCGGCGGCCTGCCCGTCCTCGCTGCCTACACCCAGGTTTTCATGTCCAGTACCGGTGACTTCATCGTCGCCTTCTTTCCGTTGTTCATGCTGGGCGCCATCTTCGGCAAGCTGATGGACGACAGCGGCTCGGCCCGGTCGATCGCCCGGTCGGTGAGCAACTGGCTGGGTCCGGAGCGCGCCATCGTCTCTGTGGTGCTGTGTTGCGCGGCGTTGACCTATGGTGGCGTTTCCGCCTTCGTCGTCGCCTTCGCCATTTTCCCGGTGGCGTCGGCCCTGTTCCGCACCGCCGATATCCCGAAGCGCTTGATTCCCGCGACGTTGGCGCTCGGCGCCTTCTCCTTCACCATGTCCGCGCTGCCGGGGACGCCGGCGATCCAGAACGCCATCCCGATGCCGTTCTTCGGCACCACCGCCTTTGCCGCCCCGGGCCTCGGCATCATCGCCGCCATCATCATGTTCGTGCTCGGCATCGTCTGGCTGAACCATCGGGCCGGGCGTGCCCGAGCGGCCGGCGAGGGCTACGGCGACCATGCCGACAACCTGCCCGCCCGCGACGTGCCGTTGCGCGAGCACGCCCAGGGGCGCGGCTTCGACATCAACGAATTGCCGGCGGAGCCGGCGGAGGACGGAAACACACCGCCCTTTCTGCTCGCCGTGCTGCCGGTGATCGTCGTCATCGTCGCCAACTTCGCGTTCGTCGAAATCCTGGTGCCGATGATGGACACGACGTTTCTGGCCGAGCCGCGGTTCGGGGCGACGACCATCGAGAGCGTGCGCGGGGTCTGGGCGGTGATCTTCGCCCTGTTCGTCGCCATCGTGCTGCTGATCCTCGGCAACTGGCGGCGTCTCACCGATCTGCGCGCGTCACTGGACCAGGGGACCGATGCGTCGGTGCTGCCCATCTTCAACACCGCGAGCCTGGTCGGCTTTGGTGCCGTGATCGCGGCGCTGCCGGTCTTCGAGCAGATCAGCGAGGCGTTCCTGTCGTTCGGGGGCGACAATGCGCTGGTGGCCGTGGCCGTCTCGGTGACGGCGCTGTCGGCGTTGACCGGCTCGGCGTCGGGCGGCATGAGCATCGCCCTCGATGCGCTCGGCCCGGCGTTCATCGAGCTGAGCGCCGCGACCGGCATGTCGCTGGAGGCGATGCACCGGGTGACCACCGTCGCCTCGGGGACGCTGGATGCGCTGCCGCACAATGGCGCGGTGATCACGCTGTTGACCGTCTGCGGCCTGACGCACCGGGAGTCGTACGGCGATATCTTCGTCGCCACCATCGTCGGGCCGATGGTGGCACTGGTCGCCATCATCGTCATCGCTAGCCTGTTCGGCGCGTTCTGACCCGTCTTGATTTGTGGCGGAGACGACGATGCTCTGGCGGTGGGATTCAGCCGTCGGCTGGCTCCCGTTCGCTGGCGTGCGTCAGGTCCGCACCGCTGCGCCTCCGCCCGCGTGGTCAGTTGAGGGTGACCGTCGCGCCGGTTGGCTTCGGGCTCTCCTTTTGCAGCAGCGTGCGCTCCGCGTCCGCCCATGCGGCAATCTGGACGGCCTCCAGCCGGAAGCCGGACTCTTGAGCGTCATCGGCGACTTCCCACACATAGGCGCCGGTCCGGCCCAAGTAAAACGTGTGGTCACCGAAGTGCTCTTTCAGACGAT
>CAZVRW010000048.1:0-12742 GCA_964630265.1 uncultured Rhodospirillaceae bacterium | reverse complement strand
GCGCCGGTCCGGCCCAAGTAAAACGTGTGGTCACCGAAGTGCTCTTTCAGACGATCGTACGCAATCGTCGCCTCGGCAAGTGGCTCGGCCCCCACGGCCGCCGCAACGAGGTCGATCTGCTCGGTGCTGAGCTTCATTGCGACCTACCCATCACTCTCAAATGTATCTCTCTCGGCGGATGGAAACAGACTACGCCGCCTCGCATGCATCGCCTTAACCTGGGACATGCTGTCCCGCCGGGGCCTGGCGCGAGCCGCCATCGGTCGGCCGATCGGGTGCCGTCACTCGCGGCCTCGGAGGCCGTTTGCCCAGGTTAATGCCGGCTGCGGTGACGCGAGGTAGAAAAGATTATATACGATTGGGTTGCGAGCGGCAGGGCCGGACCGGCCCCGCCAAGCGACAGGGCGCGGGAAGGAAGCGAGCGAACGCCCACGGGCAGTGCGTTTCCGTCGTCCGGCCATCGAGCTCACCAGCGAAATCGAGCGAAAGGGAACCTCACCATGCACCGCATCACACGCTTGGCGACCACCCTGCCGCTGCTGGTGGCCGGGCTGGTCGTGTGGGGGGTTGCCATCCCCAGCGCCCCTGGCAGGGCGGCTGACCTCGCTGCCCCCGGGGGGTCGCCGGTGGACATGGGGACGGGCGCGGTCACGGGCGTGAGCGTCATGCGGATGCTCGGGTCGATGGTTCGCGATCGCCGCAACGTCGATCTCGGTGTGGTTCACGACGTCGTCATCGGCGCCGACGGCCGCGTCCATCAACTCGTCATCGCCGTGGGCGGCGGTCCTGAGGCCGCTGACGAGCGGCTTGCGACGGTGCCGTTTGGAATGGTGAGTTTCGTGCGTGACCACGTGGTGGTCGTCGACGATACGGGGCCGGATTTCGACGCGCAGGCACCCCTCAGCTATCCCGACGACGACCAGCTCCATGTGGTGGCCACCCGCCAGCCCGACTCCGCGCTGCGGGATCCGGGCGTGCCGCCGCGCGAGTTCACCCGCTACCTGCGGGAGACGAGTGAGACAATGGAGGAATGGCAGGCGCGGGTCGATACGCGTGCCTTCGAACTGCGACAGGAAGGCGAACGCGCGGCCTTCGACGCGGCGCAAGCCCTCGAGCAAAGCTGGGCGACGGTCCGGCTCAACTGGGCCCGGCTGCAGAATGCCACCGGTGCCGCCGGGGAGGCCTCGAAAGCCGACTTCGAGCGCGCCTGGGATGACTTCCAGACGACCTGGGATGAGATCAGCGGCGGCCAGTAAAGGTCCGTCCTGATTGGCGAGATGTGGGCCCCTGCACGCGGGTGGCCCAACGCAGGTGACGGTCCACCTGGGTGGCCCAACGCAGATGACGGTCCACCTGGGTGGCCCAACGCAGGTGACGGTCCACCTGGGTGGCCCAACGCAGATGACGGTCCACGCGCGGCGTCCGGGTCATCCGTCCCGTTCGGCGGGGCCTTCGGGAGTCCCCTTGGACGGAGCCTTCGGGTCCTCGATGTCGATCACCCCGTAGTCCGTCGATTTGCCGGTCCCCACGCCGTTTTGCGAGGCGGCGAGGGCGTGCGGATCGTCTGTCACCGACAGCCCACGACGGATGAGTTCGCGGATCGCGGCGGCCCGGCTCGGCATGGCATTGCGGAACCGCCAAACGTCGATGGCCCGCAACTCCACGGCTTCGAGCATTACCTGCAGCCGCTCGGTCCGGCGTCGGTCGGGATCGTTCGTCATGCTGGAACCCTTCGAGCCCCGCTGTCTCGTGGGGTAGAGGATCGGTCTTTGCGGACGGTGGCGTCAACTACTCATTCCATGCCATCGGCAGCAAGCGCACACTGTGATTGAAGTGAAGTGAATGTGGAAAGTAAATGTAAGCGCCAATGGCCTAAAAACACGATCTAATCACCGTAAAACCAAAAGATACCCGCGAGCCCACAAGATATCGCAAAGGTGATCGGTGCTCCCTTGATCGTTATTGATTTTCATGACAGTCTTAAGGTGTCGCAGGCGGGCGGCCTCGCAACACATCGGACGGGCCGCCCCGTTTGATATGCGCAGATCCGAAAGGGTCGAAAACCTTTGCGATGGCCATGGCTGATTCGCCGTTTTCACGCCAGCCGCCGCAAGCGCGCCAACCCTGGAGGTGGAGAGAACGATGCATTGGCATGCCCAAATTCCGGGACACATCTCGTTGGCGGACAGCGAACCCATGGTCCGCAAGTTCATGGCCGTCGGTTCGGTGACCGGCCGCGACGTCAAGCTGTTCGAAGCATCACACCAACAGCATGCGCCGCGTGACGCCGACCTGTTTTCCGAGGGGGACTCACTGGAGGATGTGCTGTTCTTGCGAGCCGGCTGGGTGCACCGCTACCGCCTGCTCGATGATGGCCGGCGACAGATCGTCAACGTCCTGGTGCCCGGCGATCTGATCGGCCCGTTCACGCCGACCGCCAAGCACTTCGCCGCGACGCTCACCGACTCGTCGATTTGTCGGGTTTCGCGTGGGGCGATCGCCCGGAACATGGGCGATTGTCCGGGGTTTTCCGCCGCGGTGGAGGCACTCATCACCTCCGAGTTCGAGTTGCTGGCCGAGCGGACGGTGAGCCTGGGGCGGCGCAACGCCAAGGAGCGGGTCGCCTTTCTCTTGCTGGAGTTGTTCGGGCGACTGCGCCGCGTCGGTCTGGTGACCGGCAACTCTTTCGAATTCCCGTTGACGCAGGAGTTGATCGGCGATGCCCTCGGCCTCAGCATCGTCCACGTCAATCGGACCCTGCGAAGCCTGCGTGAGGCGAAGCTTGCCACCGTCGGCTTCGGTCGGGTGACGATCCACGATGTCGACGCCTTGTCCGACGTCGCCAATTCGGCCGACGGAACAGGGCTGCCGGCGGAGGAAATGACCGGGATGATCTCGCTGAAATGACGTCGCGGCGAAGCCTTGGTCGTCCTGGAAGCCTCGGTCATCGCGCGGCGCCGGCCGCATTCAGCCATCTGTCCGGCACCGCGCGGCCGATCAATCGATCAACCGATGCCCCTATTAACCTATGTCAATGTCGGGACACTGAAGATTTCCTACTCTCCCCAGAGTGCAAACGAGAGCAGACGCGTTTGTACTGTCTCGTGACTCGTGAAAGGAGCAAGCAGGATGAAAAAGTTATTTGCTGCCGCCCTGGGACTGGCCATGCTCGGGAGCTCGGGCCCGGCGTTCGCACAAGAGATGAGTGGAATCGGCTGTCAGGAAGAGTTCGAACAGCTCCTGGCGCGCCATAACATCAAACTGACCGAACTGCAGAATTTCGACCACTACAAGGTCGGGCGGGACTCGCCGAGCGTTGTCATTGAGGGCCGCCCGCCACAGTGTGAAGACGGCAGCCTTGTCGTCTCCATGTGGTATACTTGCACGCTGCAGAACATGTACACCACCGGCGGCTGCCGGGTGCCGGGCGTTTCCACGTCGCCCCTGCCGTTCTAATCCGGGCCGCCGCTCGCAATACCTCCCCCAAAGAAAAGCCGGCGGGCGCCAAAGCCCGCTGGTCCTTTCTCAGAGTTCCCTTCTCCCCGTGCATTTCGCAGCCGCGCCGCTGCCCGTCACCAAACGGAATTGCGGCACGGACACGCGCCCGCCGTTGTGGAGCGTCCGTCGTGGGACGTCCGTCGCGCGACGGACGTCGTCGAACGGCGCGGATGGTGGCGCCGTCAGGTGTCGAGCCGAAAGCCGACCTTCAGCACCACTTGATAGTGGCCGACGCGACCGTCCTCGATGTGGCCACGGATCTCCTGCACTTCGAACCAGTCGAGGTGCTGCAGCGTCGACGACGCGGTGGATATCGCGTTGCTGATCGCGTCCTCGATCCCCGTCTGCGAGGTCCCGACGAGTTCGACCTTCTTGTAGACACGGTTGGGCACCCTCGTTCTCCCAGGCTCCGTTGCGGAGCGAGCAGCCTGCCAACAAGCCGCGCGGTGATCAACGGAAATCGCCGCGCCCGCAATCTGATCAGGGTGCTTGGCCCACTCTCGGCCGGCCGATCGCCTGTTGCCCCTCAGGGGTTTTGGCCACCCGGGGCGGGGCCGTCCGTCGCCTCCGCGGCCGAGTCGCCGCCCGCCGAACGGTTGACCGCCGAACCGTCGATCCGGCCGCCGACCAGCAACACCGCGGCGCCGGCCGCGGCGGCGAGCAGCAGCGTCACCGCAATCGAGGCGGCGGCAACGCCGGGGCGCGCGCAGCCGCGACGCCGGCGCGCCCGCCGGTCGGTTTGCCGTCGGGACCGGGTGTGCAGCATCGGGGCGCCGTCGCTCCCCGGCTGCGCGTCGGGCGGAACGGGGATCGGGACGGGGATCGGGACGGGGATCTGGGTGGACATTGGCGCGGGCTCCGCCAGCGGCGGGTTGGGCGCAGTGGGCGCCTCGGGCGGTTCTGCCGAGCTTGCGCCGATCGCGCCCTGGCCATCCGCCAACGAGCGGGGCGCACCACGTGCCACTGTCAGGCCGCCCTCCAGCAGGCGCAGCGTCGGCCGGGCAGGGGGGGGCGCTGGATTGTTTTCGCTGGCGGCTCCTGCCGCCGGACTGGTTTTGCTGGCGGCCGCTGCCGCCGGACCGTTTTTGCTGGCGGCCGCTGCCGCCATCGGTGGGCGTCGGCCGGGCCACAGCCGGTCCGCCGCATCGTCGACCAGTTCCGGCAGCACCGGCATGGCATGTTCATGTCGGGCGAGGGCGAGAACGCGGGTGCACAGCGCCAGCGTGCGGCCGGGGTTGCCCATGGCGTGGGCGGAGACGCGGTCGATGGCCGCCGGCATGAAAAGCGTCGACGCCGCCTCGCCGGCCGCGGCCAGCCGTTTGTCGATCATCACCGCCACGTCGGCTGGGGCCAGCGGTGCGACCATATGGACGCGAACGGGGCCGAGGGCGACGGGCACCTTGCTGCCGGCGACGATGAGCACCATCGGGCCGAGGGTCGCGCGATAGATCGCCTGGAACCGCCGCAGCCGCGCCAGCACCGGCGCCTTCAGACGATCGACGTCGTCCAGCAGGACGACGACCGCGGGCCCCGCGGCGGGGCCGGCCGTAGCCTGGGTGACCGGCGTGCGTCCATCGCGGCATGTCCGCGCGATGTCGTCGCGGGACGTTCCGGCGGTGCAGGCCAGCGGCTTTCCGGCGGGCACTTGGCGCACGTCCGCGCGCTGCGCCAGCCGTTCGGCGGCGACGCCAAGCAGGATGCTTTTGCCGCTGCCGGCCTCGCCGACCAGCATGTGGACCGGCGCGGCTTCGGTCGCCGCCGCGTCGAGGGCCGCCAGGATCGCCCGCCGGGATGCATCGGCGTGGAACAGGCGCGGTTCGGGAGGCGCGTGGAACGGGTCACCCGTGACCCCAAGATCTGGTCGATACACGGCGCCTCGCCACAGTGGCCTTGAGAGGACGTCCAGATGCGGCCTCGGATCGTGCCCCGAGGTCAGCCCCGAGGTCAGCCCCGAGGTCAGCCCCGAGGTCAGCCCCGAGGTCAGCAATGC
Source organism: uncultured Rhodospirillaceae bacterium (assembly GCA_964630265.1). Classification (GTDB taxonomy): domain Bacteria; phylum Pseudomonadota; class Alphaproteobacteria; order Rhodospirillales; family Defluviicoccaceae; genus CAZBWP01. Next base: position 7,254 of record CAZVRW010000048.1, on the reverse strand, counting down.
CACGAAGACGTTAGCATGGACTTAACCGCGATCGCTGAAAAAAACGCCTCGCGTTCGGCCCCTGGTCGTTCGGCCACCAGTTGCTCGGAGTCTCGAAAGCTCTCGAAGACATCGATGCTTCGGGCTAAAACGCCGGCATCGCCGGCTGCACGTGCCCGGTCGCCCGGCGCGGCATGCCCGACGCTTCGAACCTGCGCTGCCGTCTGCTTTCCGTCGAGCCCAACCGAGGAGTCCCACCCATGGAGGACATGCCGGCGCAGCCCCCTGTCGGTCGATCGCGGGAGCGTGATCGGACGGTGCGTGTCTGGGACGTGCCGACCCGGCTCTTCCACTGGCTCCTGGTCGCACTCGTCGCGGTCAGTTTGTACACCGGCCTCGTCGGCGGCTTCCGGGAGATGGAGTGGCACGTGAAGAGCGGCTACGCCATCCTGGCGCTGCTGCTGTTTCGCCTCGTCTGGGGGGTGATCGGCAGCCGCCATTCCCGCTTCGTCGACTTCGTCCACGGCCCGCGCACCGTCCTCGCTTACGCCCGCGACCTGCTCGGCAACGCGCCCGCCGGCACCGTCGGCCACAATCCGCTCGGCGGCTGGTCGGTGACGGCGATGCTGTTTTCGCTCCTGGTTCAGGCCGGTACCGGCCTGTTCAGCAACGACGACATCTTGACGGAAGGGCCGCTGGCCTCGTTGGTCTCGAAGGGCGTCAGCGATCGGATCACCGAGGTGCACGATGCCAACGCCGTCGTGCTGATGGTGTTGATCGGCGTGCACCTGGCGGCGATCGCCTTCTATGCCGTCGTGAAGCACGAGAATCTCGTGCGGGCAATGATCACCGGCCGCAAACCCGCCGCGGCGGACGCCGCCGACGCGCCCTTCGCGCCGCTGTGGCGGGCCGTCGCCGCGCTGGTGGTGGCGATCCTCGCCGTCTGGCTGATCGTGACGCGCTGATCGTGACGCGCTGATCGTGACGCGCTGATCGTGACGCGCTGACGGGAGCGTTCGCGCCCGCCGTCAGCCGCAGCCATCGCGCAGCGGCCCAGGCACCGCCCCGGCCGCCGCGCCGACCGATTCGGATCTAATTCGCTTTCTTGCGGAAGCTGTCGTGACAGGTCTTGCAGGTGTTGACCATCTTGACGAATGCGGGCGGGATGGCGTCGGGTCCGGCCTCGGCGGCCTCGCCCAGGGCGACGGCGGCCTCAATGAACGGCCGTCGCACCTTCTCGAAATCCGCCGGCCGCTCCCAGATCACCAGCAGGGCGCCGGTGTCTCCCGCGCCGGAGCCCTCGGGGAAGATGTGGTCGAGCATCGGGCCGAGCGCGCCGAGGGCGCGCGCATGCGCCACCGCGTCGTCGGTGTGGGCGACCTCTTTCTTGACGATGGCGCCGAGCGCCTGGGTATGACCGCCGATCGCCTTGAAAATCGATTGGCGATACTTGATGGCATTATCGTCTGCGTGCGCCGTGCTGGCGAGACCGCCGGCGCAGCCGGCAACCGCAAGCCCGGCGACCGCGAGCGAAGTGCGGGCGAACCTCCGCATAAAGACCTCCGAGAGAGTGGGCGCGCGGCCGACACTGGACCCCATGCCCCGATTTCCAGGGGACCCACCATCGGGCCCGGCGCGACTGTATATGAGCCAAGGTCCATATGCGAGAGACGACTGTCGCTGCGGGGTTGAATCCCCTAGTCTGGGACACGCTGTTGCAACCGTGGGCTGACTTGCATGATTGACATCCGATCGCTTTGCGTCTTCTGCGGCTCGCGCGAGGGGAACGACCCCGCCTATCGCGCCGCCGCCATCGACCTCGGCCGGCAGCTCGCGCGCCGCGGCATTCGCCTCGTCTATGGCGGCGGCTCGGTCGGACTGATGGGGGTGGTCGCCGACGCGGTGCTCGCCGCCGGCGGCGCCGTCACCGGCGTCATCCCGGATTTCCTGACCAAGGACGAGGCCCGCCATCGGCGGCTCGATGATTTGGTGATCACCGGCAGCATGCACGACCGCAAGCGGCGGATGTTCGAATTGGCTGACGCCTTCGTCATCCTGCCGGGCGGCCTCGGCACCCTCGACGAGACCTTCGAGATCATCACTTGGAAACAGCTCCGGCTGCACGACTCGCCGATCGTCGTCCTCGATGTCGGTGGGTACTGGCGCCCGCTACAGGGGCTGATCGATGCCATCTGCGCCGGCGGCTTCGCCCATCCGTCGATCGCCGGACTGGTCACCGTGGTGCCGACGGTCGATGACGTCTGGCAGGCCCTGGCCACCGCACCGGCCCGGCACGAACCGGCGCCGACCAGTCATCTGTAGGCGGTCGGCGGGCGTAGCGACTTGGCGTGAACGCTGACAGGGAGTGCCTCCGGTGAAACCGTTCCTGCGTGCCGTCGCCGTCGCGGCGGTCGCTCTCGTGCCCGCTCTCGTGCCCGCCGCCATCGGCGCCGCCATGTCGCAGCCTCCGTCCGACGCGGCGGCGGCGGCGTGCGCGGCCGGACGCTGGACGGTGCCCGGCGCGACCGAGCCGCTGGCGATGCTGCCGTTCGACGAGCTTGCCCGGCGGCCGGTGGTACTCCTCGGCGAGAACCACGATAACGCCGAGCATCATCGCTGGCAGCTGCACACCGCGGTGGCATTGCATGCCCAAAACGCGAACATGGTCCTCGGCTTCGAGATGTTTCCACGCCGCGTCCAGCCGGTCCTGGATGCCTGGGTGGCCGGCGAGCTCACGGTCTCGGCGTTCCTGGAGCGGGTCGACTGGCAGACCGTGTGGGGCTATCCGGCCGAGCTCTTCCTGCCGCTCTTCCACTTTGCCCGGCAGCACCGGATCCCCATGCTGGCCCTGAACGTCGAGCGCGATCTCGTCGCCCGCGTCGGCCGCGAGGGGTGGGGCGCCGTGCCGGCGGCCGACCGCGAGGGGGTCTCCGAGCCTGCGCCCGCCAGCGAGGCCTACCGACGCAGCCTCGCCGCCGTCTTCGCCGCGAAGGCCCGGCACGGCATGTCGCCGACGACGGCCGATCAGACCCGCGTCGCGCCGAGCGATGCCGACGTGGATGCCGTCCTCGACGATCCGGCGTTCGCCCGGTTCATCGCGGCCCAGCTCACCTGGGACCGGGCAATGGCCGAAGCCGCCGCCGCGGCGCACCGGCGGCCAGACGCGCCGCTGGTGGTCGGCATCGTTGGTCGCGGTCATCTGGAGCATGGCTGGGGCGTTCCCCACCAACTCGCCGACCTCGGCATCGGCGATGTGGCCGTGCTGCTTCCCGTCGATGGCCCCGACGCTTGCCGGGCCGCGGCGGCCGGCATCGCCGATGCCCTGTTCGTGATCGACGTGCCCGCCGAGCCGGCGCCTCAGCGGCCGCGCCTCGGGGTGATGATCGAGACCGCGGGGGATGGCGGCGCGCGGATCGTGCGCGTTCTCGACGACAGCGTCGCGGCCCGCGCCGGTCTGGCCACCGGCGACGTGATCCGTCGCGCTGCCGGCGTCGATGTCGCCGACCAGCGGGGCCTGATCACCGTGGTCGGACGGCAGGCGCCGGGCACCTGGCTGCCGCTCGAAATCGAGCGCGACGGCGCGCTTCGCCAAGTCGTCGCCCGCTTTCCCGCGCGCTCGGGGGCGGCCGAGTGATGCGACGGGCCGCCCCGCTGCTTGCCGTGCATCCGGCCCTGCTCCTTGCCCTGGTGCTCACGGCCGGCGCGGCGACGGCCGACAGTCCGCCGCCGCTGTCCCACGACCTGCACGTCCGCCTGCAACCGGCCACCGGCGAGATCATGGTGACCGACACCATCACCGTGGCCGGCAGGGAGGCGCTGTCCCTCGCCCTGGCACCCTGGCTTGCAGTCTCGGCGGTCACGGTCGACGATGTCCCGGTGGATGACGTGCCGGTCGACGGCGTGCCGGTGGCCGTCGATACCCCCCTCGTGCTGCGCCTGCCCAGCGCCGGCCGCCACCGCGTGCGACTGGACTACGGCGGTCGCCTCGACCGTGCTGATCGCGCCGACGATAGAGCCGATCCTTCGGCCCTGCGGCCGCGCATCGCCGCCGACGGGGTCGTCCTGCCAGCGTTCAGCGGCTGGCTGCCGCGCGCCGGCGGGGAAGCGGTGAGCCATCGTCTGGTGGTGGAGGTGCCGGCCGGCTACCGCGCCGTTGCCACGGGCCGGCTGGTGGACGAAGCCGCGGACGCATCGGCCGCCCGCGCGACCTTCGAGTCGCTGCGACCCGGCGAAGGCCCGTCGATGTTCGCCGGGCGCTGGCAGGTGGCCGAACGACGGCTCGACGACATCCGCATTCGAACCTGGTTCGACCGCGACACCGCCCATCTCGCCGACCTCTATCTCGATCGCGCAGCCGCCCTGGTGCGCCACTACCAGACCGCCATAGGCGACTATCCTTATGCCGACCTGCACATCGTCGCCGCCGCCGAGCCGGTCGGCATCAGTTTCCCTGGCGTCCTCTATGTCAGCCGGCGCATCCTGCCGCTGCCGTTCATGCAGGGCCGCTCGCTCGCCCACGAGATCCTGCATTCCTGGTGGGGCAACGGCGTTGGCGTCGACTACGCCGCGGGCAACTGGGCGGAGGGCCTGACCACCTACATGGCCGACCACTGGCTGGCCGAGGAGCAGGGCCTCGCCGATGCGCGGACCATGCGGCTCTCGTGGCTGCGCGACTTCCGGGCGCTGCCGGCGGCGCGGGACTTCCCCGTCGTTGCCTTCACCGCGCGGCGGCACGACGCGGCGCAGGTGGTCGGCTACGGCAAGGCCGCCTTCGTTTTCCACATGCTGCGCGGCGAGATCGGCGAGCCGGCCTTCGCCGCCGGCATCCGGCTGTTCTGGCGCGAGCACCGGTTCGGCGTCGCCGGCTGGCCCGACCTGCAACGCGCCTTCGAGACCGCCTCCGGGCGGGATCTCGATCGGTTCTTTGCCCAGTGGTTGCAACGCTCCGGCGCGCCCGTCCTGGAACTCGACGGCGTCGAGGTGGTCGATCACGACGGCGCCGTCGCGCTCACCGTCGCCGTCCGGCAGTCGGGCGGTGCGATCTTTCGGTTGACCGTGCCGCTGCGGGTGACGACGGCCGGCGGCCGGGTGCACGACGTGATCGCGCTCGCGGGCGAGCGGTCGAGTGCCACGGTCGTCGTCGCCCAACCGCCGCTCGAGGTGGCCATCGACCCCGATTTCGACGTTTTCCGCCGGCTTTCCGTGGCGGAAACGCCTCCGATCCTGCGGGACGTGACGCTCGATCCCACCGCGAGCGTCGTCATCGCGGTGCCGCCGGCGGCGGTGGACGCCGCCCGATCGCTGGCGGCCCGGCTGATGGACGGGGCGCCGCGCCTGGTCGCGCCGGCAGCGGCCACCACCGGGCCACTGCTGCTCATCGCCGCCGGCGACCGCCTCGATGGGGCCTTGCGGAGCCTCGATCTCGGAGCGGTGCCCGGCGACCTCGAAGGCTTGGGCACGGCGCGCGTCTGGGCCGGGCGGCGCCGCGACGATCACGCAGTCGTGATCATCGCCGCCGACGACGCGGCCGCCCTCGCGTCGCTGGTGGGTCCGTTGCCCCACCACACACGCTCGGGGTATTTGGCGTTCGAGGGGCGACAGGTGCTTGCGTCGGGTTTGCGACCGACCGATTTCAGTCCCTTGACGCGACGTTTTGACGGATCGAATTAGTCGTGCGGGTTCGGCTCGGCTCGCTTCCGCCCCACACGGTCATCCAAAACGGTCATCCAAAACGGTCATTCGAAAGACGAGCATGATCCGAGCGAAGAGACGGCTGGCAGTCCCGGCGGCGGCACTGTTCCTCCTGACGGCAGTGGTGTCGCTGTTGCTCATGCCGGTGACGGTCGGGCCGGCGGGCGCGCAAGAGACCGGCGCGCCGGCGATCTTTGCCGACGTCAACCGGGCGCTGGAATCGCAGCGCACCGGCATTCCGGTCCGCTGGCAGGACGCGGCCCGACGCCAATCGGGCACCATTATCGTGCGACGGACGTACTACAACGGCAGTCAACCATGCCGCGACTACACGCGGACGACGGAGGTGGGGGGCACCCTGATCTCGACGACCAGTGGCACCGGCTGTCGAATCGGCGCCGGCGTCTGGTCACTGACCGAGCAGCCGCCGCGGATGACTGGCGCGACGCCGCCGCCGTCCGGCCCGGAGCCCCGACCCGCCACACCGTCGGCAGCGGGCGTCCCCGCCGCGGGCCCGCCTGGGGATGTTGCCGCGCGCAGCCCCGATGCCGGAGCCTCCGCCGAGGTCGAGACGCCCGATTTCGTGCTCCCCGCGCCCGGTCCGAAGCCCGTCCTGATCTTCGCCAGCCGGCCGACCCCGTCAGACTGGAAGTAGCGCGGGACCCTGGCATCGTGTTGAGTATCCCCGCATGGTGACGCGCTCCGCCGGCCCGGAGGCCGCGGCGCGGCCGACACCGCCCCGCCTCGATGGCATCGCCATCGACGCTCTGGTGCAGAGCGGCGCGGTTGGCACGCTCTGGCGCGGTCGCGTCACCGCGCGCGATGCGCCGGTGCTGATCAAGGTGTTCGACGTCGACGCCGGCGAACGCGCGCGCCTGATCGAGGTCGCCGAGCGGCTGCATCGGCTCTGCCATCCGGGCCTCGCCCCCGTGCTCGACTGTCGGGGCGACGGCGAGCGGCTGGTCTGGCTGATCGAGCCGATCGACGGCGTGCCGCTGGAAACGCTGCTGGCCGAGCCGCAGCCGCCGCTGGTGGAGCCCACGCTGCGCCGGCTGCTCGTCAGCCTGCTCGACGCCCTGGACGCGCTGCACGGTGCCGGCCTCGTCCATCGGGATATCAAACCGGCCAATGTGCTGGTGCGCGGCGATGGTACCCCGGTGCTCGTCGACTTCGATTCCGCGGCGCCGATCGGCGGCGCCGCGCCGCCGGCGCCCGCGAGCCTGCAGACTCCCGGCTACGCTGCCCCCGAGCAGGCCCTGGACGACGGCGACGAGGGGCCGTGGACGGATCTGTACGGCTTGGCGGCGCTTGCCTATCGGGCGATCAGGGGGGCGCCGCCGCCGGATGCCCGGGCACGGCTGGAGGACGACCGGATGACGCCGGCGCGGACGGCGGGGCGCGACCGCTACGGCGCCACGCTCCTCGCCGGCGTCGACCGCGCGCTCGCCCTCGATCCGGCGGTTCGACCGGCCTCGGCGCGGGCCTGGCGGGCGGTTCTCGCGGCTGATGCACCACCGGTCTCGGCGACCGATGCACCACCGGTCTCGGCGACCGATGCACCACCGGTCTCGGCGACCGATGCAC
>CAZVRW010000047.1:0-26056 GCA_964630265.1 uncultured Rhodospirillaceae bacterium | reverse complement strand
ATGCAGGTTATGTCAAGCGCGTTTCGCGAACGCCTTGCGTTTGCAATTGTTGTTGACTCGCGGGCCTGCGCGTGGGAGAGCTGGAAATCATGCGAATGATTTTCATTTGCATCCCGAATCGAGCGAGGCAGCCTTGCGCCGTCCCAGCCCTCCACGTTCACACCTGGACCCTGGTGACATCGTCCTGCTGACGGTGCTCGGCGCAGCGCACGATGCGTCGCCGTCGCTGGGCCAAATCATCGCGTCGGCGCGGAGCTCGGCACCGGACGTCCGGCATCCCACGACCGACGTCATCGGCTGGTTGGAGCGCCTGCGATTGGACATGTTGTCTGGATGCGTGGCGGACCAACCGTCCCGCTCGTCCGAGAACCACGGAAGGCGCTCGCCGTGATGCTCTGGCGACAGCTGGATTTGAAAGGGCTTGCGGACCTTTTGGCGGCATGCGGCCGCGGGCGTCGCGACCGAGATCCAATCGACCGGCCAGACGCCACGGGCCCGGCATCCCGCAAAACGGAAACGCCATGCGCACCGCATGGGTCGTCGCTCCGGAAGCCGCAGCGCCATGTGTGAACGCTGCGCCACGCCGTCCGGCCACCTCCCCGTTGAGAGTCGTCGACGTAAACGGCTTTGGGACCTGGACAATCGACTCCACTGTTCGGTTGTCGGCACGTGCCTGACGTTGGGCGACCTGCGCCGCATCGCCGCGCGCGTCGGCATCTCGATCCCGAGAGACGAGGAGGAGTACGCCGTCCACGGCAACTTCGTTGCTGCGGTTGCCAAGCCCGGACCCATCGCCCGGGTCACACACAAAGTGCTCGACCGCAAATACGCCGCGGCGATCCGGCGGTTCGACAAACAGCCGGACGCCGCCTCCGTCATGGCCTTGTGGGAGCATAGCCTGGAGGACGGCGACATTCCCGGCCCCTATTGGGCCGTCATGACGCATCCGGCAGCCCACGAAGGCCTGATCCGGCGCGTGTTTGGCCATGTCCACATGCTGTCCCACTTGGTTGGTGCCGCCAACCGGGCCGACATCAAGCGCCTGCGAGCGCTGGAGCAAGAGCGGGACTCGCTCAGCGACGCCCTTGCCACAGCGAAAAGACGGCTCGCCGAGAGCGAGCGGGACACGCGGCGGATCCTGAACCGCCATGCCAGCGAGGTTCGCGATCTCAACAGCCGGTTGCTGGCGGCAGAGGTGGCGGCTCAACGCCTCAACGCCGCAGAACGGCAGATTCACGAGTTGGAAAGCGACGATACCTTTCGGCGGCTGCGATCGGCGATCGAACATCATCGACGGGTCTCGCTCGAAGCGGATGAACGGGCCCGCCAAGCCGAGGTCTCCCTGGCGGCACAGAGGCGGGAGGTCGCCAGTCTGCGCGACGCCGGTGAAGCGCTTGCGGAGAACCTGAACGCGGCGCGGCAGGAAATCCGGGCCTTGGAGGACGTGGTGCAGTCCAATCTCGCTGACGCAAACGCATGGACCCGACCCGCCCTCGACCTGAGCGGCCAGCGCATCGTCTATGTCGGCGGGAGAGCCGGACTGATCCCGCATCTACGGGCTCTGGTAGAGCGCGCCAACGGCACGTTCGTTCATCATGACGGCGGCATCGAGGAGACCGTCGAGCGGCTGGGCGAGGCCGTGGCGCAGGGCGACGCTGTGTTCTGTCCGGTGGATTGCGTCAGCCACAATGCCTGTCGTCTCGCGAAGCGCCTTTGCAAGCAGCGCTCCAAGGCGTTCGTGCCGCTGCGGAGTTCGGGGCTCTCATCGTTCGTCAGCAGCCTGACGGAGATGGCATGCTGAGCGGCTGGGGCGGATCTCCGTCACCGTCATAGGCGCCGGCGGCGCGCTGCTGCGGGCACGCTATCGGGCGCGAGCCGCCTGGGCGATGCGCATCAGGACGCGGCGACACAACATGGCGTCCGGCATGCCCGTCGACTTGCAGTCGATCTCGGTCTCGGTGAGCAGCGACAATGCGGTTGCCAGACGCGCCTCCGTCCAGACGGACGCCTGCCGCAGCATGGCGTCACGCGCCTTGTAGAATACCGGCGGGCGCAGGGCGGCGATCGCCTTCTCCGCGGGTTGCCCACGGGCCATCAGGGCGCGCACCTGCATGAGCCGCTGCACGTGGCGGGCGGTGGCGCGGAGGATGGCCACCGGCGACACCCCCTCTTCGCCGGCGACGCTGACCGCCCGGTCCAGTGTCGCCTGGTCGCCGAGGCAGGCGGCGTCGGCGACCGCGTCCAGCGTCACGCTGCGGCTGTCGCCGACGCAGGCGGTGATGTCGTCCGCCGTGACGCTCCGCCGCTCGCCGAGGTAGACGACCAGTTTCTCCAGCTCGCCACGCATCAGGGCGCGGTCCGCCCCGAGCCGTGACACCAAATAGGTCAGGGCCTCGCGCTCGATGCGCACGCCCTCGGCGGCCAACGCCGTGCTGACGGTCCGTTCCAGGTCGACGCCAGTGTCCGGATAGCAGGCGATGGCGACCGCGTCCTCGGCGGCCTCGACCAAGGTGCGCAACGCCGAACGCTTCGGCAGATCGCCGGCCTCGACGACCACCAGCCCCTCGCCAACGCCGGTTTCAAGCCATGTTCGAAGCGCCGCCGTGCACGGATCGCCGGCCTCGCGCAGGCGGACGATCCGCCGCCCGCCGCCGAAGGTCAAGGCCGCCGCTTCGGCGGCGACGCGGCTCGGATCGGCTTTCACCGTGGCGGCGTCGAGCTCGACGTTGCCGAACGGATCGGGAGCGGAGCCGGCCGCGGCGGCCATCACCGCATTGGCGCGCTCGCGCACCAGGCCGCGGTCGGGTCCATAGAACAGGGCTGCGCGCACCGCCGGATCGGGTCGACCCAGGAAAGCCGAGATGCGCGCCCCCTTCAGGACCATTTGGCGCTCCCGGCGCTCCGGGCTCCGGCGCTCCGGGCTTCGGCGCTTCGGGCTCCGGTGAAGTAGACGCCGAGCCGGTTGCGGATATCCTCGGCGATGACCCGCACGGCCTTGGTCTGGGCGTCGCGGGCGGCGATCAGGGTGGCATAGTCCGATTGGAGGATGTTGTAGCTGCTGCTCGCCGACGTCGTTTGCGAGAGCACGGTTTCGCCGGTCTCGACCGCATCGAGGGAGAAGCGCGCGACGATGGTGAGGTCGGCGCGGGTGGCGAGACCGGTGCGCTCCAGCGCCAACGTGCGGAGCCGCTCCGAAAGTTCGACGCGCAGGACAAAGTCCGGCGCAGCCGGCCGGCCACGCGGCGTCAACAGGTCCTGCAGATCGTTGCGCAGCTGTTGACCGATGCGGTCCTCGATCACCGCCACCTGTACGCCGGAGAAATCCTCCAGCACGGTTTGATTGCCGGCCGGTGCATACATGGGCCGGAAGCCGCAGCCGGCCAGCAGCAGGACTGTGGCCAGCGTTCGGGAGAGTCGGGCCGCTCGTCTACACGACCACATTGACGATCCGGTTGGGCACGACGATGACGCGACGAGGTGGCGCGTCGCCCAGGACTTTCGCGACGTTGGGCACGGCGAGCGCGAGCGCGCGGACCTCGTCGTCCGCAGCGTCCTTGGCGATGCGGATCTGGCCACGCAGCTTGCCGTTGACCTGCACCCCCAGGGTGACAACGTCATCGACGGTGAGCGCCGGGTCGGCCTCCGGCCAGGGCGCCTCGACCACCAGGGTCTGATGACCCAGCCGGTTCCACGCCTCCTCAGCCAGATGCGGCATCATCGGCGCGACGAGCCTGACCAGGGCGTCGTAGCCGTGCCGGCGAACCCACTCCGTCGCCGCGTCATGCCCCTCGAGATCGCCGAGCGCCGTGGTGAGCTCCCGCACCCGGGCAACGGCGCGGTTGAAGCCGAACTTTCGGAGATCATCGGTGACGGCGGCGATCGCCTTGTGGACGGCGCGATGCGCGTCGGCCGCCGGCGAGGTATCGCCGAAGGGGTCGAAATCGTCCGGCCGCGGCATCTCGGGCGGCGCGATCGCCTGGTTTTCCTCGGTGAGCAGGCGCCACAGCCGATTGACGAACCGCCACGCTCCCTCCACTCCGGCCTCGGTCCATTCCAGATCGCGATCGGGCGGCGTATCGGAGAGCATGAAGAACCGCGCCGTGTCGGCACCATAGGTTTCGATGATGGTTTCCGGGTCGACGACGTTGCGCTTCGACTTGGACATGGATTCCGAGCGGCCGATGGTGACCGGACGCTTTGTCTCCACGTGCCGCGCGGCGCCGTCGGCGAGGCGCTCGATCTCGGTCGGGAACAGCCACTTGCCGTTTTCGTCCTTGTAGGTCTCGTGGCAGACCATTCCCTGGGTGAACAGGCCGTCGAAGGGCTCATCGAGCCCGACGTGCCCGGTGCGGCGCATCGCCCGCGTGAAGAATCGCGAATAGAGCAGGTGCAGGATCGCGTGCTCGATGCCGCCGATGTACTGGTCGACCGGCAACCAGGCATCGACGGCGGCGTGGTCCACCGGCGCGTCGGCATGGGGCGAGCAGAAGCGGGCATAATACCATGAGGAGTCGACGAACGTGTCCATGGTGTCGGTCTCGCGCCGGCCCGGACGGCCGCACGCCGGGCACGACACGTGCTTCCAGGTGGGGTGATGGTCGAGCGGGTTGCCGGGACGATCGAAAGTCACGTCCTCGGGCAGCAGCACCGGTAGATCATCCCGCGGCACCGGGACGGCGCCGCACGTCTCGCAATAGATGATCGGGATCGGGCATCCCCAGTAGCGCTGCCGGGAAATGCCCCAGTCGCGCAGGCGGTAGGTCACCGTCGGTTCACCCGCCCCACGCGCCACCAGCCGGCGCGCCATCTCGGCCTTGGCCTCGGGCACCGACATCCCGTCGAGAAAGGCGGAGTTGATCAGCCGACCGTCCCCCGTGTAGGCCGCATCGCCGATCGCCATGTCCGCCGGAGCCACGCCCTCAGGCGCGACCACCGGCACCACCGGCAGCCCATACTTGCGGGCGAAGTCCAGGTCCCGCTGATCGTGGGCCGGACAGCCGAAGATGGCGCCGGTGCCGTATTCCATCAGCACGAAGTTGGCGACGTACACGGGTAACGGTGTCTCGGAATCAAAAGGATGACGGGCGCGGAGGCCGGTATCATAGCCTTCCTTCTCGGCCGTCTCGATCGCCTCTTCCGTGGTGCCGAGGCGGTTGCAACGGGCGATGAACTCGGCCAGCGTCGGATCGCGCTCAGCGGCCGCCGTGGCCAGCGGATGGTTCGGTGACAGGGCACAGAACGACGCGCCGAACAGCGTGTCGTGGCGAGTGGTGAAGACCTCCAGCCGGTCGTCGCGATCGATGAGTTCGAAGAACAGCCGCGACCCCTCGGACCGGCCGATCCAGTTCTGCTGCATCAGCCGCACCCGCTCGGGCCACCGCTCCAGCGTCTCCAGCGCGGCGAGCAGGTCCTCGGAGTAATCGGTGATCCTGAAAAACCATTGGGAGAGCTGGCGGCGCTCGATCAAGGCGCCGGAGCGCCAGCCGCGGCCGTCGATCACCTGCTCGTTGGCCAGCACCGTGTTGTCGACAGGGTCCCAGTTGACCAGGCTTTCCTTGCGGTCGACGAGGCCGGCGTCGAGAAAATCGAGAAACAGCCGCTGCTGGTGGCGGTAGTAGTCCACATGACACGTGGCGATCTCGCGGTCCCAGTCGATGGACAATCCCATCGCCTGCAGCTGCCGGCGCATCGTGTCGATGTTGCTGTAGGTCCAGTCGCCGGGATTGATGCCGCGTTCCATCGCCGCGTTCTCGGCGGGCAGGCCGAAAGCGTCCCAGCCCATGGGATGCAGGACCTGGAACCCTCGCGCGCGCATGAAGCGGGCGACCACATCGCCCATGGTGTAATTGCGCACGTGGCCCATGTGGATGCGCCCGGACGGATACGGGAACATTTCAAGAACATAATATTTCGGACCGGATGGCTGGTCGGGCGCCGCGAAGCTGCGCCTTTCGGTCCAGATCCGCTGCCACTTGGCTTCGGTGTCGGTGCAATTGTAGCGGGACATCGATGATCCCGTCGCTCTGGTTGTGAAAGATCCCTGAAGAAACCGGACCGCGAGCGACCCGGCGAGACGGCTATTCCTGCAAAACCGCGAAGCGAAGCTGCCGCGCCTTGGTCAGGATGGCATCCTCGATGCGCGTGTCGGTGCCGCCGGGCAGCGGTGCGTCGCGCCAGCCGCCGCTCCCGTCGTCGATCTGACGAAAGACGGAGACGCGCACGCCGTCGGCGCGCAGCGCCCGTCCGAGGATGTAGATGTTCATCTTGAAGCGTTCGTTCGGCGACTCGGGCGGCGAGTACCAGTCGGTGATGATGACGCCGCCGAAAGGGTCCGCCGAGTTCACGGGCATGAAGGACACGGTGTCGAGCGACGCCCGCCACAGGAAGCCGTTCACGGCGATCCCGCCGCCGCCGGCATCGCCGCCGCCCGAGGAGTCGCCGCCGCCGAACAGCGAAATGCCGTCGCTGCCGAACATGTCGTCCTGCGGGCCATAGCCATGCGATTCGCCGCTGCGTTTACCCCTGGGGTAGTCCCCCTCGACCGGAACGTCGGAGCAGCCGGCGGCGATGAAGGCGGCAAGAGCCGCAACGATAGCTAACGGGCGAACCAAGAGAACCCTCGCGATGGCTGAGACGGGCGGCGTTTCTCGATCCCGTTGCACGTAGCCTCATCATCGTTCCGTGTCAACGTTGGCCCCGGCGCGGCCGCCGATGGACACCAACGGTTGGTTCCGCGACGCGGCTCGTCCCGCTACAGTCGGTGGAGCAGATCGATTGCGAGACGGACACCCGCATGGCGCCGCGCCCACCGCAGAAGCACACGCACCCGGCCGCCCGGCCAGCCGATCGGCTGTTGCTCGACGCGGTCGAGCGGCACCGCGCCGGGCAACTGGCAGCGGCCGCGGAGGGATATGGACGCGTTCTCGAGATTCGCCCGCGACATCCCGATGCGCTGCATCTGCTGGGTTTGGTGGCGCATCAGACCGGGGATCAGCCGCGCGCCATCGAGCTGATCCGCCGGGCGATCGCCATCAACCGGCGCGAGCCCAGCTATCACAGCAACCTCGCCGCGGCGCTGCTCGCCCTCGGCCGCGCCGACGATGCCATCCTCGCCGCGCGCAAGGCCCTGGCGCTGAACCCGCGCTCGGCGGAGGCGCACAACAGCCTCGGCAACGCCCTGATGGCGAAGGAGCGCCCGGTGGAGGCCGAGGGCTGCTACCGGCGGGCGATCGAGGCGCGCGCCGACTGGGCCGCGGCGCACAACAACCTGGGCGGCGCCCTGCGCCGGCAGGGACGCCTGGACGCGGCGGCGGCCGCCTATCGACAGGCGGTGGCGGTGCAGCCCGCCTACGCCGCGGCGCTGTCGAACCTGGGGCGGGTGCTGCACGAACAGGCGCGTTACGACGCGGCGCTCGAGTGCTTCGATCAGGCGATCGCGATCGAGCCCGGCCATGTCGAGGCGCACGCCAATCGCGGCGTCCTGCTGCTGACGCTCGGCCGCTTCGCCGAGGGCTGGCGCGACTACGAATGGCGCCTCAAGGCCCGCGCCGCCCCGATGGTGGCGGACATTCCGGCGTGGGACGGCGGCGACCTGCACGGCAAGACGATCCTGCTCAAGGCGGAACAGGGCCTCGGCTCGGCCATCCAGTTCGTTCGCTATGCGCCACGGGTCGCCGCACAGGGCGGCCGGGTGGTGCTGGAATGCCGCCGGCCGCTCCATCGGCTGTTTGCCAGTCTGCTGGACCGCGGCGAGCCGTTTGCCTGTGAGCGCCTGGTCGCCGGCGCGCCACCGCCGGCGTGCGATCTCCACGCGCCGCTGATGAGCCTGCCGCTCCTGTTTGGCACCGACGCGGCATCGATCCCCCGTGACGTGCCCTATCTCACGGCCGAGCCGACGCTGATCGATGATTGGCGGCAGCGCCTCGCGCTGCCCGGCGACCGGCCGGCCATCGGTCTCGTGTGGTCCGGCAATCCGCGCCATGAGAACGACCACAACCGCTCGATGCCGGCCGAGCGGTTTCTGCCGCTCCTCGATCATTGCCGCGCGCACTTCGTCAGCCTGCAGATCGGCTCCCGTGAGGACGACCTGGAGCGCCACGCGCCCGGGCGGGTGCAGCGGTTGCCGGGCCGTGATCTCGATTTCGCCGACACCGCCGCTGTGCTGGCGTTGCTGGATGGCGTCGTTGCCGTCGACACGGCGGTCGCGCACCTCGCCGGGGCGCTCGGCCGACCGTGTTGGCTGCTGGTGCCGTTCGTCCCGGAATGGCGCTGGCAACTCGATCGCACCGACAGCCCCTGGTATCCCAGCCTGACCCTGGTGCGTCAGGCCAGCCCCGGTGACTGGCCGGGGGTCATCGCCCGCGTGACCGACGCGCTCGATCATCACTCCGACGCGGCGGCGCCGGCATGAGCCGGCGATCGCGATCGGCGCCGCCTGCCGTCGCCGCGGTGCCGCCGGAGTTGATGGAGGCCGTGCGCGCCCACCAGGCGGGCCGGCTGGACGCGGCAGAAGCCCTTTATCGCCGGATCCTGTCGCAGGCGCCGCGCCAGCGGGACGCCCTGCACCTGCTCGGCGTCATCGCGCATCAGCGCGGCGACCAGGCCCGCGCCGTGTCGCTGATCGACCGCGCCATCGCCGTCGACGGACGCGATCCGGCGTTTCACAACAACCGCGGCACCGCCCTTCTCGCCCTCGGTCGGCTCGAGGCTGCCGAGGCGGCATTCCGCCGGGCGCTGGCGCTCAGTCCCGGTTACGCCGAGGCACACAACAACCTGGGCAACGTTCTGCAGGAACAGGGCCGCCCGGAGGCCGCGATTGCCTGCTATCGGGCGGCGCTGGCGGCACGGCCGGCGTATCCGGAGGCGCTGTCCAACCTCGGCCGGGCGCACCATGCGCTCGGCGACCTGACCGCGGCGGAGGCGAGTTTCCGCGCGGCCGTCCGCCTCCGGCCGGACTATGCGCACGCCCTCAAGAACCTGGGCGACGCAGTGGCCGAGAGCGGTCGCCCGGAGGAAGCGAGCGAACACTACGCGGCAGCGATCCGGGTCAGCCCACACGACGCTGAACCGCGGGCGGCGCAGGCGGCGCTGCACGAGCGCGCGAGCGACCTGGAAGCAGCGTTGGCCGCGGCGGAAGCGGCCCTGTCGCTGGATCCCGCCAACGTTCGCGCCTGCCTGGTCGCGGCCCGCAGCGAGCGCCGGCTCGGCCGGCTGCGCGAGGGACTGGCGCGCCTCGATGCCCTGGCCGTCGACGCGCTCGACGCCGAGGCGCGGGCGTTCGTCGCCTTCGAACAGGCGACGTTCTGCGATCGCCTCGGTGATTATCGGCGGGCAGCCCGCTGTTTCGCCGACGCCAACCGCCGGCTGCTCGACACCCCCATCGGCCGCGCTGTGGATCGCCACGCGTTGCCGCGCCAGATCTTGGGGCTCGCCGAACGGTTCACCGCCGACTGGGTCGCAACGTGGTCGGCACCGGTCGGGGCCGCCAGTTCGCCGGTGTTCCTCGTGGGCTTTCCGCGTTCGGGAACAACACTGCTGGACCAAGTGCTGGACGCTCATCCGCGGCTGGCGACGATCGAGGAAAAGCCGCTCGTCGACACCGTGAAGCAGGCGGTGATCGAGCGCTTCGGCGCCTATCCCGAAGCCCTGGCCCGTCTTACCGAGGTCGACGTCGCGGCGCTCAGATCGATCTATGAGGCCGCCGTCGACCAGTTGCTGCCACGGCGTGGCGCCGCCCTGGTGATCGATAAGATGCCGTTGAACATCATCGACATCGGCCTGATCTGGCGGCTCTATCCGCAGGCGCCCATCGTTTTGGCGCTGCGGCATCCCTGCGACGTCGTGCTCAGCGGCTTCATGCAAGCCTTCCGGCCGAACGAGGCGATGGTGCACTTCGGTGCGATCGAGAGCACTGCCCGCCTGTATGCGTCGGTGATGGATCTTTGGTTGCGCTATCGCGCGATCCTGCCGATCGCGACGGCCTCGATCCGCTATGAGGACCTGGTCGCCGATTTCGAGGGTGAGACAGAGCGGCTTCTGGACTTTCTCGGCGTCGGCTGGGACGACGCGGTGCGCGACTACCGCGAGCATGCTCGGACGCGGCCGATTTCGACGCCCAGCTACCACCAGGTGGTGCAGCCGCTGTATACGCGCTCGATTGGTCGTTGGCAGCACTATCGCCCGGAACTCGAGACTGTTCTGCCGCTGCTCAAGCCCTTCGTGCAGGCATTCGGCTATGACGCGGCGGAGCTATGACGACGGGGCGTCCAGTCCGGCGATGCCGGCGAAGCCGCAGGCGCCACTGTTGCTGAGGCGCGCCGCCGTCTCGGGTGTGATGCCGCCGAGGGCATAAACGGGCAGGGGTGCCGCCCGCACCCACGCGGTGAAGCGCACGGCACCGATCGGCGGAGCACCGGGGTGGCTTCGCGTCGCGAAGACCGGCGACAACAGCGCGGCGTCGGCGCCGGCGTTCGCGGCCCGTCGCAGAGCCAGCGGGCCATGCGCCGCGGCGGTGACGAGCCACCCGGGCCGTGGCCGAATCCGGCCGGCACGCACCAGCGCCTCCGGCACGTGTACGCCGGCGGCGCCGAGCGCTTCGGCCAGTCGCGGGTCGGCGGCGATGAGCAGGCGAACGCCGACGGAGCGACAAACCGGCAGGAGCCCCACGGCAAGGGCCCGGCGGGCCGACGCCTCCGGATGACGAACGATCACCGCCGATCCGGCCGGCAGGCGGGCGATCGCCGCCGCCGGGTCCGGCAGGCGCACCACGTCGGTCATCAGGATCAGCGGCGGCAAGTGGACCTGCGTCGGCGGTGGTTTGAGCCGGCGCGCCAGCTCTGCTAGGGTTCTCGGCATGACCTCTGCCTTCGCACCAGGGTTCTGGACGACCCGCCGATGACCGTCGAGACTGTCGACATAGCCGCCAACCTCGCCGCCGTGAAGGCGGAGATTGCCGCGGCGGCGACGGCAGCGGGCCGAGCGCCCGCGGACGTCACGCTGGTCGCGGTGAGCAAACTGCACGGCCTCGAGCGCATCCGGCCGGCGCTCACCGCTGGCCATCGCGTGTTCGGCGAAAATCGGGTGCAGGAGGCGGAGGAGAAATGGCCGGCATTGAAGGCCGACTGGCCGGACGTGCGCCTGCACCTGATCGGCCCGCTGCAACGCAACAAGGCACGGCGCGCCGTCCGGCTGTTCGACGTCATCGAGACCGTCGACAACGATCGCCTGGCGCGGCACCTGGCCGAAATGATGGCGGCCGAAGATCGGCGGCCGGCGGTGATGATCCAGGTCAACACCGGCGAGGAGCCGCAGAAGGCCGGCGTGCTGCCCGACGCCACGGACGCGCTGGTTCGTGCCTGCATCGAGGACTACGGGCTGACGGTCACCGGGCTGATGTGCATCCCGCCGGTCGATGAGGAGCCGGCCCTGCATTTTGCCCTGCTTCGGGAGGTCGCCCGGCGCAATGGCCTCGGCGGCCTCAGCATGGGCATGACCGCCGATTTCCGGACGGCGATCCGGTTCGGCGCCACGCTGGTGCGCGTTGGCACGGCAATCTTCGGCGCGCGGCCGGAAGGTCCTGACTGAGAAGTCTTATCCCAGCACGTCGAGATGCGCGCCGCTGCGCAGCGCGGTGAGCGACGCGGCGTCGTCGTAGAGCTGGGTCGCCGACTGCAGCGCCATCAGTTCGGCCGGCGAGCCCGGGAAGAACTCATCGGTCTTGTCCGCTGGATACGCCGGCTCGAGCGACCGGCGCTGCGCGATCGTTGGCTCCTCCGAGCCGTTGAACAGGTCATCGACGAAGCCGAGCACGTGCTCGCCGATGTCGCTGCCGGTGATCTCGTCGACGATCACATTGACCAGCGCCGCGATGGCACCGAAGAGGCCGCCGAACAGGCCGCCGCCGAGGACGCGCGGCACGTGGCTGATCTCGTCGCCGGTCACCGCCCGATAGATGGACGAGACGACCGGGATGTGCTGCAGCGGGTTGATGATGTCGAGGACATCGAAGAAGCTCGGACCGTCGTCGCCGAAGCCGCGCGGATCGCGAAAGCCGTCGGGCAGTGGCGGCGTTGGTGCGGTCGGCGGGGCGATGAACGCGATGTCGGGGTCCATGGCGGCTCGGCGGTCGGCAAGCGGAATTGCCTCCCTACAAGCAAACGTCGTGCCAGGGAGCGGGTCTCCGTGGGCCGGGGATTTTCGCGCCGTCGGGCGGCAGGAGCTGCCGCACCCGGCAGGATCTGCCGCGTCGGATCGGCGTCAGAACAGATGGCCGCTCCGTTCCGCCTTGGTGCGCATGTACACCTCGTTGTGGCGGTTCGAGGGAAACGCGTGCGGCACACGTTCGGCGACGGCGATGCCACAGCGCGTCAGGGCTGCCACCTTGTCGGGATTGTTGGTGAGGAGACGCACCGCGGCGACGCCGAGCTGGCGCAACATCACCGCCGCCGGCAGGTAGATCCGCTCATCCGCGTCGAAGCCGAGCTGCTCGTTGGCATCGAGCGTGTCGAAGCCGTCGTCCTGCAGGCGATAGGCCCGCAGCTTGTTGACCAGGCCGATGCCTCGCCCCTCTTGCGCCAGATAGAGGAGAATGCCGCCGCCCCCCCCGGCGATCTCGCGGATGGCGCCGCGCAGCTGATCGCCGCAGTCGCACCGCAGGCTGCCGAGCAGGTCGCCGGTGAAACACTCCGAATGCAGCCGGGTCAGCGCCGGCTTGGCGGGATCGAGGGCGCCGATGATCAGCGCCAGATGCTCCAGGCCGCCGTCGCGCGGGCGAAAGGCGATGACCTCGGTGTCGATGGCGTCGGCCAGGGGAACCCGCGCCCGGCTGACGGGCTTGAGCGAGCGAGCGGCAACCGACTCGTATTGGAACACGTCGCCGGCATCGACGAGCAAGAAATCGTGACGCGCCGCCCAGGCGGCCGGGTCGACGGCGCTGGGATCGGTGACTGGCGCCACCAGCGCCGCCGGCAGCAGCCGCGCCGTCTTGGCTACCTTGACCGCGGCGGCGTCGGCGCCGTGGGGCGCTGCGGCGGTTGTCGCCAGCGGAAACGGCGGCGGGATCGGCATCGCCGACAGCGGATCGGCGAGATCGCGCACCCGCTCCACGGTCAGGCCATCTTCCGCCGACACCACCACGACGCCAAGGCGCGGCGGGGCCAGCGCCAGCCCGAGCACCGCGGCGCGCCGCGCGGTGATGGCGAGCCGCGCCTCGCCACCGGCGGCCGCGGTGAGCGCGGCGAGAGCCTCGGGCGTCACCGCTTCCGCGGCCAGCACCAGGGACGCTTCGCCGCGACCGTCGAGGATGACGATGGCGCGGCCCCGCCGGAGTTCGGAAACCGCCCGATCAACCTGCAGCAGCGTCAGCCTTTCACGGGTGGCGGGAACGGCGACGAGGTGTTGCGGACCGGTCATGCGGGCTCGTAATCTGCGGGAAAGCCGCCAAGGCGGCACCGAACCGGGGGCGACGCCGGAGCGACGGAATACCGGACCAGATGTCGCGGTCGCCCGCGACGAACGCAAGCGCCGTTGTCATGTCGGCGCCGCATCCCGTATGCTTGCCTTAGCATCAGGTGTACCGGAATGCGGGGATCATGACCAGCGGCAAGCGTCTTCTGCTCGTCGACGACGACGCGTCATTGCGCGAGATGTTGAGCGAGCAGCTCCAGCTGCACGAGGAGCTCACGATCCAGACGGCGGAGTCGGGCGCCCGGGCGCTCGAGTGTGTCAAGGTGGACTATTTCGATATCGTCGTCCTCGATGTGGGCCTGCCGGACATGGACGGCCGCGAGGTGTGCCGGCTGATGCGGCGGTCCGGCGTCAAGGCGCCGATCATCATGCTCACCGGCGCCGACACCGACGCCGATACCATTCTCGGACTCGATGCCGGTGCCAACGACTATGTGACCAAGCCGTTCCGACTGGGCGTGCTGCTCGCCCGACTGCGCGCGCACATTCGTCAGCACGAACGCAGCGATGACGCCGTATTCACCATCGGCCCCTTTTCCTTCCAGCCGAGCGCCAAGCTGCTGGTCAACTTCACCACCAACAAGAAGATCCGGCTCACCGACAAGGAGACCGCGATCCTCAAATACCTCTATCGCACCGGTGGCAAGGTGATCAGCCGCGACGTCCTGCTCGACGAGGTGTGGGGCTACAACACCGGCGTGACGACGCACACGCTCGAGACCCACGTCTATCGCCTGCGGCAGAAGATCGAGCCGGACCCGTCCAACGCGCAACTCCTCGTCACGGAATCCGGCGGCTACCGCCTGGTTCCGTGAAGAAACTTAGCTGCTTCCGTCGAACCCATAAAAAAGCGCCCGGTCAGGGGGGATAACCGGGCGCTCGCGCCTTCCAATCAGGAGGCGCACGGATGGCAGGGGAACCATCCGGGATGGGTGTTTATGCCCATCCTCTAATACAAGTGGTCGTGGCCGGGGAAACAACCACCATGAGAAACGCATGCCTGCCATGAGAAGACTGCATGCGCAGCTCGGCGGCGCGCTCAGTCCTCCAGCTTGCCGAAATTCGGGTCGGCGAAAAAGAACAAGTCCTTGTTGAGCGGCACGCCCGACCGGGCGGACACCAGCGTCACCTGGGTTTCGATGCCCTGGGTGTCGACAATGCTCCACTTTCGCAGCACCACCGGATTGGCATCGAACACGAGAGTGACTGCGCCCGCCTGCGGGTCCTTCGCCCTGACCACGGTGATCCGCATCGTTCCCGCCGAGTTGTCGAAGTCGGTGACGATCAGGTCACCGCTGGTGAACGACAGGTTCTCACTGGTCAGGATGCTCGCCGGCGTCGACCCCAACGGCACGTAGCTCACCTGTTCGAGTTCCGAGTCGTAATAGATCAGCCAGCGACCGTCGGCGACGATGAGAATGGGCAGGGGCGGATCGTAGTCGATCCGCATCTTGCCGGGGCGCGAGAGAAACAGGTCGCCCTCCGCGTACTCGCCATTGGACGAGACCTGCAGGAACCGGGCCTTCAGGGTGCGGACGCCCTTGAGGTACTCCTCGATGCGCGCGATATCGGCGCGGTCCGTATCGCTGAGGCGAACCCGCTGTGGCGCGCCGAGCGTTTCCGGCGGCAGCCACGCGGTGAGAGCGATGCCGAGGATCAGCGCGGCAAGGCGGGCGACGGTGCGTCGTGTGACCATGATGCTGTCGTATCTTCCTCTGTCGTGCGCCCAACCGGCGCCGCGGCGCGCGTGTCAGCCGCTATGATCGCCGACCAGCACTTCGCGGCGACCCACCCGATCGGGCTTACTGACCACGCCTTCCGCTTCCATCCGTTCGATCAGGCGGGCGGCCCGATTGTAGCCGATCTGCATCCGGCGCTGCACATAACTCGTCGACGCCTTGCGGTCGCGGGCAACAATGGCGACGGCTTCGTCATACAGGGCATCGCCCGACTGTCCGCCGAACTCTCCGCCCTCGTCGTCCCAGGCCGGGGTGTCACACTCCTCGGTAACCTCCGGCAAATAAGATGGCTCCCCCTGTTCGTGCAAGGTCCGAACCACCGCTTCCACCTCTTCGTCGGTGACGAACGGGCCGTGCACGCGGGTCAGCCGGCCGCCGCCGGCCATGTGCAGCATGTCGCCCATGCCGAGCAGCTGTTCCGCGCCCTGTTCCCCGAGGATCGTGCGACTGTCGATCTTCGAGGTCACCTGGAAACTGATGCGGGTCGGGAAATTCGCCTTGATGGTCCCGGTGATGACGTCCACCGACGGCCGCTGCGTCGCCATGATCAAGTGAATGCCGGCGGCGCGGGCCATCTGCGCGAGGCGCTGGATCGCCGCCTCGATGTCCTTGCCGGCGACCAGCATCAGGTCGGCCATCTCGTCGACGACGATGACGATGAACGGCAGCGGTTCGGTCTCCAGCGGCTGGTCTTCGATCACCGGCCGGCCATCGTCGTCGAAGCCCGTCTGCACCCGGCGCACCAAGGTTTCGCCGCGGCTTTGCGCCTCCACGACACGGGCATTGAAGCCGCCGATGTTGCGGACGCCGAGCTGCGACATCAGGCGATAGCGTTCTTCCATCTCGCGCACCGCCCACTTGAGCGCGAGCACCGCTTTCGCCGGTTCGGTCACCACCGGCGAGAGCAGGTGCGGAATTCCGTCGTAGACCGAGAGCTCCAGCATCTTCGGGTCGATCAAGATGAGCTTGCAGGTCTCCGGCGGCAACCGGTAGAGCAGCGACAGGATCATCGTATTGATGGCCACCGACTTGCCCGACCCGGTGGTGCCGGCGATCAGCAGGTGCGGCATGCGCGCTAGGTCGACGAACACCGGGCCGCCGCCGATGTCCTTGCCGAGCGCCAACGTCAGGTGGCCCTTGCTGCGCTCGAAGGCTTCCGAGGCCAGGAGTTCGCGCAGGTACACGGTTTCGCGGCGCTGGTTCGGCAGCTCGATGCCGATGACGTTGCGGCCGGGCACAACGGCGACGCGGACCGAGACGGCGCTCATCGACCGGGCGATGTCATCGGCGAGGCCGATCACCCGCGACGACTTGGTGCCCGGCGCCGGTTCCAGTTCGTAGAGCGTGATTACCGGGCCGGGACGCACCTTCACGATCTCGCCGCGCACGCCAAAATCCTCGAGCACGGTGGACAGCAGCCGGGCGTTCTGCTGCAGGGCGTCGCGATCGACGTCACCGCTGACCCGCGCCGCCGGCATCGCCAGCAGATCGATGGGCGGCGGTCGATAGCCGGACTCGCCGAGATCCAGGGCGCCTTGCAGGCTGGTCTGCGCCTTGCGGCCGCTGCGCATGCGTGGCGCCGGCGCCGCCACTTCCGGCTCGGTCGACCGCGCCGGTTCGCTGACCACCGGCGTCGGCGTGTCGGTCGAGTCCAGGGCGGCGCGGGCCGCAGTGGGTGTCCGTGAGGTTCGGCGTTGGCCAAACCCTGCCCGCTGCCGGCGAACGCCGGCGGCGGCGGCAAACCCGCTCCGACACGCCGACGCGGCGGCGGCCACGGAGCGGCCGACGGAGCGGCCGACGGTGCGCAGTTCGCCGACGTCGGCACCGATCCCGAGGAACACCGCCGCCAGCGCCGGGATGGCGAGCACCAGGGCAATGAGGGTCGGCGTCGCCGCTGTGTATTCCGCCGCCGCCAGTGCCGCGAGGCGTGACGCGCCGCCGTCGCCGATCAGGCCGCCGAGGCCCGTCGTCAGCGGCCAAGCGTTCGGTGGGGCCACGGCGGCGATGACGATGGCCATCAAGGGCACTGACAGCAGCAGGAGGGCGATCCGCCAAGCCGGGCCCGGCGGGCGGTGTCGCAAGATCAGGCGCAGGCCCCAGGCGACAATGGCGACGATCAGCACCGCGGCGGCGAGGCCGATGGTGGTCAGCACCAGATCCGCGATCGACGCCCCGGCGTGGCCGAGCACGTTTGCTGGTGGGCGATCGACAACATGGTTGCGCGATGGGTCGGCCGGATCGAACGAAACCAGCGCCGCGGCGAAGGCGCCACCGATGGCCAGCAAAACGAGGCCGCAACACTCCATGCACCGGTGTCTCAGCGCGATGGCGAGACTGTCCGGAATCCAGATGTTCTTCTGCCTGCGGGTCTTCGATGGGGCCATCGCCCTCAATCCATCATCGGCAACTTTATAGAATCTTGGCGAGCCGGAGCAAAGTCTCTTCCGTGGCCGCCGGCTCGTCGATCAGCGCGATCCTGACAAAACCGGCACCTGGATTGACTCCCGTCGCGTCTGGGCGGGCCAGATAGCGGCCCGGCAGCACCCGAATCGCCGCGTCCCGCCACAGCCGACGCGCCGCCGATTCGTCGTCGTCCACCGCCAGCCAGAGAAAGAAGCCGCCGTCCGGCCGCCGCACCGCGAGGTCAGCGCCGAGCAACGCTTCGGCGGCATCGAACTTCCGCCGATAGAGCGCGCGGTTGGCCGCGACGTGAGCATCATCGTCCCAGAGCGCCGCCGAGGCCGCCATCACCGGCAGCGGCAGTGTTACTCCGGCGTAGGCACGCAACCGCCGGAACGCCGCAATCACGTCTGGATCGCCGGCGATGAAGCCGGACCGCAGTCCGGGCACGTTGGATCGCTTCGACAGCGAGTGGCAGGCGAGCACGTTGGCGGTGCCGCCACCCAAGGCCGCGCAGGCCTGCAGGACGCCGGCCGGCGCCTGCCGGTCCCAAATCTCGGTGTAGCATTCGTCGACGACGAGAACCGCGTCGTGCGTCCGCGCGATCGCGATCGCCTCGGTGAGCGCCTCGATGCCGAGGGCTGTGCCGTGAGGATTGCCCGGCGAGCAGAGATAGATCAAGGCGGTGCGGGCGAGCACGTCCGGGCTGAGGGCCGCCAGTGACGGCCGCCAGCCATTCTCCAAGGATCCCGACAGGTAAACGGGCTCGGCGCCGGACATCACCGCGGCGCCCTGGTAGACGTGATAGAAGGGGTTGGGGAGAATGACGACGGGCCGACCGCCGGCCTTCGTCGCCGGCACCGCGACGCTGGCGATCAGGTAGAGCCCTTCCCGCGTGCCGGCCAGCGGCAGGACGTGGCGATCGGGATCGAGGTCGAGGTCGGCGATGGCGAAGCGTCGCACGAGCCAGTCGCAGATCGACCGCCGCAACGGCGCCGTGCCCTCGATCGGCGGATAGCGCCCCCACTCGCCGGCGTGCGCCGCCAGCGTCGCGGCGAGCCAGGGCGGCGGCGCATGCCGCGGCTCGCCCACGGACAGCACGCGCGGCGCGACTCCGGCCGCCGGCTCGATGTCGGCGAGCAAGGCACGGAGCCGGTCGAAGGGATAGTCGTCGAGTTGATCGAGGCGGGGGTTGCGCATGGCGCACGGAGCCTAGCCGGCGTCCGGCCGATGGCTCAAGGACGGTCGCAAAAAAAATGGCCGGAAGCGGGAGCTTCCGGCCAGAGAGTCTCCGAGGGCTTCCGGCGGCCGCAATCACGCTGCGGCCGCCGGCCTCGGCCCGGGCAAACCGTCTACTCGATCTTTTCTCCATGCAGGGCGATGTCGAGGCCGCTCCTCTCGTCCTCCGGGCTGACCCGCATGCCGACGGTCAGGTCGATGATCTTGAACAGGATCACCGAGATGACGCCGCTGTAGAGGATGGTCGAGACGATGCCGACGAACTGGATCCAGACCTGCTCGGCATTGCCTTCGATAAGGCCGGAAGCGCCGCCGATGGCCTCGCGCGCGAACACACCGGTCAGCAACGCGCCGACGATGCCGCCGATCCCGTGCACGCCGAACACGTCGAGGGAGTCGTCATAGCCCAGCTTCGGCTTCAGCCAGACCGCGCCCCAGTAGCAGGCGGCGCCCGCCGCGATGCCGATGAGCAGCGCCCCGCCCGGTGCGACGAAGCCGGACGCCGGCGTGATGGCCACCAAGCCGCCGATGGCGCCGGAGATGATGCCGAGCACGCTCGGCTTGCCGCGCAGGACCCACTCCATGAACATCCAGGTGAGCGCCGCGCCGGCGGTGGCGATCTGCGTCACCACCATGGCCATCGCTGCTGAACCGTTGGCGGCGAGCGCCGAACCGGCGTTGAAGCCGAACCAGCCGACCCACAGCAGCGACGCACCGATCAGGCTGAACGTCAGGTTGTGCGGTGCCATGTTCTCGGTGCCGTAGCCGCTGCGCTTACCGAGCATGATCGCCAAGACGAGGCCGGCGATGCCGGCATTGATGTGCACCACGGTGCCGCCGGCGAAGTCGAGCACGCCGTCCTCGCCGAGGAAGCCACCACCCCACACCCAATGGGTGACCGGCGCGTAGACGATCAGCATCCAGATCGCGAGGAAGATCAGCATTGCCGAAAATTTCATGCGATCGGCGAAGGCGCCGGTGATAAGCGCCGGCGTGATGATGGCGAAGGTCATCTGGAAGACCATGAACAGCGATTCCGGGATCGTCCCCGACATGGCATCCGTGGTCAGGTTCTGCAGGAACAGATTGTCCAAGTTGCCGACGTAGGCGTTCAACGCGCCACCGTCGCCGAAGGCGATGGAGTAGCCGGCCACCATCCAGAGCACGGTCATCAGCGCACACGTGGCGAAGCTCTGCATCGCCGTCGCGAGGATGTTCTTTTTCCGCACCATGCCGGCGTAAAACAATGCCAGGCCGGGAATGGTCATCAGCAGGACCAACGCGGTCGCGGTCAGCATCCACGCGGTGTCGCCGGCGCTCAGGACGATCTCTTCCGCGACAACCACGGCCTCGGCTTCAACGGCTACCGCCTCTTGGGCGAGCGCCGTGCCCGCACTTCCGATCAGCATCAAGGCAGCAAGCCCGCCGGGGCCCACACGTTTCATTAGATTTTTCATAACTCAGGTCTCCATCGATCGGCATTGTTGCCGGCTGCACCGGACCGCGCCGGAAGCGGGTCTTCGGCTCGGTGATAACGAGTGTCTGATCGTCCCCTCTCAAGTTCCGTGCCAGAGCCGGTGCAGGTACGATATCTCGATGAAATCATTCATGATTTCATCGGTGATGCGGCCTGCACGGAGATCTCCGCGGCAACGGAAATGCTCAAGGATTGGGCACGAAGACGACACGTGACTAAGGGCTGGGCGTTTTTGGTCGGGTTTACAGCGCGTTGGCGTCCGTTTCCCCCGTGCGGATGCGCACGGCCCTGCCGACGTCGATGACGAAGATTTTCCCGTCACCGATCCTGTCGGTGTTGGCCGCCACGCGGATCGCTTCGACGACCCGATCCGCCTGATCGGTCGGCACGACGACTTCGATCTTGGCCTTCGGCACGAAGCTCACCGTGTATTCGGCGCCGCGATAAATCTCGGTCTGGCCTTTCTGTCGGCCGAAGCCCTTGACCTCGCTCACCGTCATGCCTTGCACGCCGATCGCCGTCAGCGCCTCGCGCACCTCGTCGAGCTTGAACGGCTTGATGACCGCCATAACCAGTTTCATTGGGTGTCTCTCCGTTTGGGCACGCTCTCGTCACAGCCAGACACCGCGACCTTGCGCGCCGGTTGAGTTCCGGGTTCGATGACGGGGAAGCGCGGTCGACCGCACCATCGTCGTCCACGTCTTTTCAAGAACCGTGCCGAAACCGGCGAGCTTGGAAAAAAGCGCTGAAATACTTATGTTTTGGAATCTGGGACGCGGAGCGGCTCGGCGATGCCGGTGGTGCCCTTGCCTATTTTATAGGCACGTGTCTGGCGGTCGAACGGATGGACCCGTACGTCTTGCGGTCCCGTCGGCCGGAGCTGAACGGGATCGCGGGAGTCGATGGTCATGGAGGGAGCGATGGTCAACACGCTGCGCGGCGACGCCTTGATCGTCGGCGGGGGTCTCGTCGGCGGCACCTTGGCGTGCGCCCTTGGGCATGCCGGGCTGCGCGTCGTCGTCGTCGACACCGCCGAGCCGAAAACCGTGCTCGATGCCGGCTTCGACGGACGGGCGTCGGCGATCGCCCTCACCTCGCGGCGCCTGCTGGAGCGCGTCGGCGTCTGGGACCGTGTCGCCGATCAGGCCTCACCCATGCTGGATATCCGCGTTTCCGATGGCGAGTCGCGGTTCTTCCTGCATTACGATCACCGCGAGGTGGGCGACCAACCGTTCGGCCACATGGTTGAAAACCGGGTGTTGCGACGGGCCATCCTGGAGGAAATGCAGGCGCTCGAGACGGTGCACGTGAGCGCCCCCGATCGTGTCGTCGAACTGACCCGCGGCGCCGCGGTGGCGGAGGCGCGCCTGGCGGCCATGGGCCCGGTGCGGGCCGACCTCGTCGTTGCCGCCGACGGCCGCGCCTCACGGACCCGGGAAGACGCCCGCATCCGCGTCACCGGCTGGCGGTATGCGCAGGTGGGCATCGTCTGCACCGTCGAGCACGAGCGTTCCCACGGCCACATCGCCCATGAGCACTTCCTGCCGGCGGGACCGTTCGCCATTCTGCCCCTGCTGGGCAACCGCGCCTCCATCGTCT
The DNA here is from genome assembly GCA_964630265.1 of uncultured Rhodospirillaceae bacterium. GTDB lineage: Bacteria > Pseudomonadota > Alphaproteobacteria > Rhodospirillales > Defluviicoccaceae > CAZBWP01. The sequence continues at coordinate 4,138 of CAZVRW010000047.1, read as the reverse complement.
GGACGGAACGGGCCGATCGGGCGCCTGCCTTCATGGCGCTCGACGATGCCGCCTTCGTTCGCGAGTTGACGAAGCGGTTCGGCGACTTTCTCGGCGACGTGCGCTTGGTCGGTCCGCGCTGGTCCTACCCGCTCGGCCTGCAGTTCGCCGAACGGGCGACGGCCGAGCGGCTGGCGCTGGTCGGCGACGCCCTGCACGGCATGCACCCGATCGCCGGCCAGGGCCTCAACATGGGTTTCCGCGACGTTGCGGCGCTGGTCGACGCCGTGGAAGACGCGGCCCGCCTCGGCCAGGACGTCGGCACGTCTGCGGTTCTCGCCGGTTACGAGCGGGCGCGGCGCTTCGACAACCTGTTGATGCTGGCCATGACCGACGGCCTCAACCGGCTGTTCTCCAACGACATCGCCCCCATCCGTCTCGCCCGCGACGCGGGCCTCGGCATCGTCAACCGCATCGCGCCCATGAAGCAATTCTTCATGCGGCACGCCATGGGCGAGATTGGAGAGTTGCCGCGGCTGATGCGCGCCTGACGGCGCCCGCCGCCGATCTTCGGGACAGCGGGCCTGGGATCAGTCGGCCTCGGGTCAGCGGGCGACGATGCCGCCGCAGCCGGCCTTGAGGGTGACCGGCATTAGCGCGCCCGGCACCGCCAGGCGGAACAAGGGCGCCTGCGCCTGCATCATCGCCGAGGCGACCTGAAAGGTCAGGCCGACCAGCGACATCTGGATCTGCAGCGGAAGGAGGAACGGGTTCATGGCGGGGTGCTCCGGGTCGGGGGTGCAAACGATCGGCTAAATGACGACGGCTTGCGGCAAAATGCAATGCGCACGTCCGTCACGGCTCGCGACTGAGGCCTTTTTCCGCCAGCGCCTCCAGATAGGCGGCCCACAGCGTCTCCTGGTTGGCGCCGAGGTGGTAGAGCCAGTCCCACGTATAGAGCCCGGTATCGTGCATGTCGTCGAAGCGGATGCGGACGGCGTAGGTGCCGACGGGCTCGAGCGCCATGATGCCCACGTGGCGGCGCCCGGAGACGATGGTCTTCTGCGACGGATGATGCCCCTGCACGTCGGCCGAGGGGCTCTCGATGCGCAGGTACTCGGCGGGCAGGCGGAACGAGCGACCGTCCTCGAAGTCGATCTCCAGCACCTTCTCGTCCCGCTTGAGGCGGATCTCCGTCGGCTTGTGGCGGCTGCCGTAGGAGTCGTTCATGGCCGCGTCGGCGTCCCGTCGTCACCCTCCAGCGAGCGGGCTTCGTCGACCAGCATGATCGGGATGCCGTCGCGGATCGGATACGCCAGCTTGGCGGCGTCGCTGATCAGCTCCTGCCGATCGGCGTCATAGCGCAGCGTCGCCTTGGTCAGCGGACAGACGAGGATTTCCAGGAGCCTGGGATCAACGGTGCGACGGGACACGGCGATCTTCCCTCCGACGGAGATGTGGCATGTTTCGCTATTGTAGGATACCGCCCGACGGGCCGTCCTGATCGCGGATCGCGATCTCCATGATCGAAATCAACAGATCGGCGCGGGCGTTCAGGTTCGATGACTCCAGCAAGGCCTGCTTTTCGCGCGGCTCGAACGGACACGTCATGGCGAGGGCGGTCACCAGGGCTTCGTCGGACGCCTCGTTGATCGCCGCCCAGTCGGCATCCAGGCCGCGGGCGTCCAAAAAGCTCCGGGCGACACCGATCAGCCGCTCGCGGCGCAGGACGGCATCGCCCACCGGCTCGATATCGTCACGGAAGGGGCGAAAATCCGCCCGCACCCGCCGGAACATGGTTTCCTGAGGCAGTTCCTCGATGATGCGAAAGCGACAGACGCCGCGCAACGACAGGAAGAACCGGCTATCTTCGGTTTCCGCGAACTGCACGATGCGCCCGGCGCAGCCGATCTCGTAGACCGGAACCCGATTGCCCGCCAGATCCACGTCGGCGTCGCGCGGCTGCACCATGCCGATCAGCCGGCTGTTGCCGAGGGCCGCCTCGGTCATCGCGCGGTAGCGGGGCTCGAAGATGTGCAGCGGCAGATGCCCGCGCGGCAGCAGCAGCGATCCGGGCAGCGGGAAGATCGGCAGAATGGCCGGCAGCGCCGCGATGGCGTCGTCGATCGCCTGGTCCATCAGGAGAACAGAATCGAGGACAGACGGCGCCGCGATGCGGTGGTCAGCGGATGCGTCGGCCCGAGGGCGTCGAAGTATTTCAAGAGTTGCACCCGGGCGGCATCGTCGTTCCACGCCCGGTCGCGGCGGATGATCTCGAGCAGGGCATCGATGGCGGCCTCCGCCTGGCCCTTGGCGAACAGCGCCTCGGCCAGCTCGAACCGGGCCGCGTGATCGTTCGCGTCGGCATCGACCCGGGCGCTCAGCGCACCGATGTCGCCCGCCACGCCGGCGCCTTCGGCCAGTTCGAGCGCCGTCCGCGCCGCCTTGATCTCCACCTGCTCGGTGAGATCGGGCGTCAGGCCGGAGACGACCGACCGCGCGCCGGACACGTCCCCCTGCGCTAGGCGACTGCGGATCAGGCCGGCGATCGCCTTGGCGTTGCGAGGATCCTCGCCCAGGATCTGCGAGAACACCGCGGCGGCTGACCGCGCGTCACCGCCGTCGAGGGCCGCTTGCGCCATTTCCAGCGCCTGATCCAGCGGCGGCTTGGCGCCGCCCGTCAGTCGGCCGATGAAGGCGCGCAGGCTGCTTTCGGTCTGGGCGCCGGTGAACGCGTCCACCGGCCGGCCGCCGGAGAAGGCGTAGACGGTCGGGATCGACTGGATGCGCAACTGCGTCGCCAGCCCCTGGTTCTCGTCGACATTGATCTTGACCAAGCGCAGCAGCCCGCCGGCCTGCCGGACCAGCTTTTCCAGCATCGGCGTCAGCTGTTTGCACGGCCCGCACCAGGGCGCCCAGAAGTCGACGATTACCGGCCGGTCCATCGAGCCGTCGATGACATCGAGGGCGAAATGCTCGGTATCGCTGTCGATCACCACGTCGCCGCCGGCTGGCGGACTGGCGGTGCCTTGAGGGTCAATAATCAGGGCCATGATTGATCGTTTTCCCTGTTAACGGATGCCGATTACATGGACGCATCGGCGAAAGGTCGCAAGCCTCCATCGCCGTCGCCGAGGTCCAGGATCAGCGGCGGATGCCCGGTGTCGGTGAGGAACGCGACCAGGTCGGCCGGCGCGATCGCGGTGCTGGCGGTGTTGGTCAGCGGATGCGCATTCATCACCGCCGCCGTCATCAGGCCGGCGTCGATGACCACGGTGACCCGCCCGGCCGCATCGTTGATCGCGGCGAACGGCGTCACCGATCCCGGCTCGATGCCGAGCACCTCGCGCAGCAGTTCGGACCGGCCGAACGACAGCGTCGCCGCCCCCAGCCGGCGCCGCAGATCCTTCAGATCCACCGGCCGGTCTTCGGCCGCGACCACCAGCCACAGGCGGCCCTTCTTGTCCTTGAGAAACAGGTTCTTGATGTGCGCGCCGGGAACCGTGCCGCGCAGCGCCTTGCTCTGCTCGACGGTGAAGACGGCGGGGTGTCGCACCGTCGTCGTGGCGATGCCGAGCCCCGCCAACCGCTCCATCAGATCGCGTTCCTGCGCCGCCATGGCGCGCACTTTAGCCGCGGCGGCTCGGTGATCTCAAGCCGCGGCGCGTGTCGGGCGCGGGCGCGGCCGTGCGAACGGGCTTGCAAACGCCGGCCCAGCGAATATGATCCTTTTGTCGCGCGGCGTCGCGACCGCGCGGGCGTAGCTCAGGGGTAGAGCGCAACCTTGCCAAGGTTGAAGTCGAGGGTTCGAATCCCTTCGCCCGCTCCAATTTGCCTTCCAGATTGTTACGAAATGGTGACGGCCGCCGGGCCGATCGATACGCGTGGCGCGCGCGCGTCGCCGGCCGCGGAGCGCACGCGCCACGCGGCGGAAGGCCGGCGGGACCGGAAAATCGCGCAAATTAGCAAAATGTTCCTATAAAAACTAAAGATAGTTTGAGGCGCCGCCGCGCGGGATGCGCGATCCTCGCGGTCCTGTCAGTTCAACTCCACCTCGAAGGGGAGGTCCTATCATGAGGAAAGCGCTGTTAGCAGGCGTCGCGGGTTGGGTGGTCATGGCGGCCGCTCCCGCGCTCGCAGACGTCGACGTTTTCGCGAC
>CAZVRW010000046.1:0-26392 GCA_964630265.1 uncultured Rhodospirillaceae bacterium | reverse complement strand
CCATCAATGGACGCTGACCAAGCCGTCCATCAATGGACGCTGACCAAGCAGTCGGCATGCCGGAAGTGGGTCGGGGCGCCGAGATGCGACGAAGCAACGCGAACCGAATGCAGCCGGCCTTCGAGATTGGACTGCCAGAACTCCAGGAAGCGCCGCAGGGCCGGCAGTTGCGGCACTTCGTCCAGGCCCTGCCAGATGTAGTTCTGCAGCAGGTCCGGATGGTCGGGCAGGTGGTAGGTGATCTCCGCCGTGGTCAGCCGGTAGCGGTTCAGCAGAAGCGGGCGGTGCGGTCTGAGCATGGGCGTGCTCCCTGGTTTCCAGTCGCTTGACACCATGGGCCATCGGCCGGCGCCGCGCGGATGTCACCGCGACGCCGCGGACGGCCTCGGGCGAAGTGCATCGCAATCTCAAAGTTTGCCCGGCGAACGCCGCCGCGCAAGAATTATTTCGGTCTTGCCAGATTTCTGGCAATAATATGAGCTGGCTGCCAACCGGCGCCCGCTGGCCGGCAATACCAACCCGCGCAAATTACGGTGAATTCGTAAACGGCGGCTTTACGGGCGGTGCTCGGCGTGGGGTTCGGCGGCGCATCGTGCCCGAGCCCGATCCCTAAGCCCGTGTCCCTAAGCCCGTGGCCACGCCGCGCCTCCGCCGGCCCGCGTCGTCGCTGTGGCGGAACGCCGGCCGGGCCTCTATGCTGGCGACCACGCCGCGTTGGCGGACCAGCGTCGCACAGGATCGGAGCAGAGTGATGTCGCCGTTGCCGAGGGGCTCGATGCTGACGGACCGAATCGATCCGTCAGCCGCATCGGACCACCAGACCCGCGCCCGGGTGAATCGCCTACGGTCCACGCGTGGCGGAGCACGGCGCAGCGGCGCGGCCGTCGCCACCGTCGCCGCGATCTTCTTGGCCGCGGGCGCGCCGGCGGGCGCATGGTCGACCGCCGTACCGTCGGTCCGGCCGGCGCCGGATGCCGCGGCGGGGCCGGTGCGGCGCGTTCAGGCGACGTCGCAAAGCGAGATGTCGGAGATTCGCGAGGCGCTGCGGCAGATGCGCCAGGAGATGCAGGAGGCCCGCGAAGCCGTACGCGCCGCGCGCGAGGCATCGGAACGCGCGGCCGACGCGGCAGAGCGCGCGGCCGACGCCGCCGAAGCCTCCGCCGCCGCGGCGCGCGAGGCGGCGGCGGGCCGTTAGCGGATCGGCTCTGACGCTTGGTGCCCAAGCGTCAGATCGGTCGATCCACTGAGCTATTAATCTGGTGGTTCGATTCAGCCGACGGATCGGACTCATCCGTCAGCATCGAACCACTAGCGGATCGGTCGATCGACCAAGCCGTTGATCGCTCCAGCGGGGCGCGGCTCCATGCGCCGAGACCGGTTCCGCATTAACCCTTTGCGCAGGTTTTTCGCGGCAAGCTAAGAGACCGCGGCGTTCCTGCCGGCGATCCTGCGCCGGTCCGCCCTCTTCAGCCGCAGTCCGGCAGGCCAGCCATGACCGACGCAGCGTTCGACCTCGGCAATCGGATCGTCAAGGGCACCGTCTGGCTGGTGGCGTTGCGGTGGGCCGCCCGCCTGCTCGGCTTCGTCAGCCTGATCATTCTGGCGCGGTTGCTGGAGCCGCGGGACTTCGGCCTGGCGGCGCTGGCGGTGATGATCGCCGGCATTCTCGAGCACCTGTCGGATTTCCGTACCGATCTCGCGCTCATCCAGAATCCCGAGGCGGCGCGCGACCACTACGACACGGCGTGGACGCTGATGCTGATCCGCGGCCTCGTGCTTGCCGTGCTGATGTGCCTCGTCGCCCAGCCCGCCGCCGCCTTTCTGGAGGAGCCGGGGCTGGAGCCCTGCGTCTACGTGCTGGCGGTCGCGGTGCTCATCGAGAGCGCCCGCAACATCGGCACCGTGGATTTCTTCAAGGAGCTGACCCTCGATCGCGAGTTCAAGCTGACGATCATCAGCCGGCTCTGCAGCTTCACCGTCGTCGTCACCCTCGCCATCATCCTGCGCAACTACTGGGCGCTGATCGCCGGCGTGGTGACCTATCGCGTCATGCTGACGATCCTCAGCTTTCGCATGCACCCCTACCGGCCGCGCCTGCATCTGTCCCGATGGCGGGAGATCTTCGGCTTCTCGAAGTGGCTTTGGTTGAACGGGGTGCTGCAGTATGTGGCCTACGCAAGCGATGTGTTCGTGCTCGGCAAGCTTGCCGGCGCCTCGGCCACGGGCCTCTATTCGGTGGCCAAGCGGGCCTCGGACCTGGTCGGCTCGGAGTTCGTCGGCCCGGTCCGCAATGCCCTGTTTCCGGGTTTCGTCCAGGTGGTCAAGGACGGGCCGCGCTTCCGCAAGGCATTCATCGGCTCATTTGCGATCATTCTCGGGATCGGCCTGCCGGCCTCGGTCGGTTTCGCCGTGGTCGCCCTGCCTTTCACCGAGGTGGTCCTCGGCGACAAGTGGCTGGCGGCGGTGCCGGTAATGCAGATCCTCGCCCTCAATGCGCTGCTGATCGTCTGCATCGCCAACACCCAGTCGGCGCTCTTCGCTCTCGGCCGGCCGGACCTGTGGGCGCTGGTCATGGCGGTGAACGCGGTCGTCGTCGTGCCGGCACTGATCCTTGGCGTTAACGCCCATGGGGCCGTCGGCGCGGCGCTGGGGGTGACCATCGCCGCCTTCGCCGCCTTCCTCGCCGCCGCCGTTTGCGTGATCCGAACGGTCGGCGTTTCGCCGCAAGAAATTGCCATGGCAACGTGGCGCAGCGGTCTCGCCGCAATCGCCATGGCGGCGACCGTGCTGTTCATCCGTGACGCGTGGCCGAACGGTCCTGGTTTCATACGCGGTGCCGGTGAACTCGTGACCCTCGTCGGGGCGGGCGGCCTCGTCTACTTGAGCGTGCATCTCCTCCTGTGGTGTTTATCCGGCCGCCCGAAAGGACCCGAACAACGTGTCCTCTCCCTGGTTCTGCCGCGCTTGCGCCGAACGTCGTTAGCCGGCATGGTGCGGCGTCTAGCCGGCGCGTAAACCCCACATGAGCCAAGAACGGGCAGTGCGCCGAACCAGCTTCACGGGGGCTCGGGATGCGCAAACCAAACTTCTTTCTCGTCGGTGCGCCTAAGTGCGGCACCACTGCCATGAACTCCTATCTCGCCCAGCACCCGGACATCTTCATGGCCGGCAAGGAGACCAATTACTTCTCGCGAGAGCTGTTCCGCGACAAGACCAGTCGGGCGGCGAAACTGCGCGAGACCAGCGAGTACTACGAAAGCCTGTTCGCGGATGCCCAAGACGAGGCGATCGTTGGGGAAGGCTCGGTCTTCTACATGTGCTCGAAATTGGCAGCCGCTCGTATCCGCGACTACGCCCCGGACGCCCGGATCCTGATCCACATTCGCAACCCCGTCGACTTCATCCCCTCGCACCACTCGCAACTCGTGTACGAGCGCTATGAGGACATCGCTGACGTGGCCGCGGCCTATGATGCCGAAGACGATCGCCGGGTCGGCCGCCGCGTGCCGGAGTTCTGCCCGCTGCACACGATCCTGAACTACCGGGAAATGGCGTCGTTCTCCGAACAGATCCGACGCTACTTCGACATTTTCGGCCGCGAGCGTGTTCTGATCAACGTCTTCGATGACATGAAGTCTGACCCGTACCGGGTCTACCGCCGGACGCTGGCGTTTCTCGGCGTCGATGCCTCCTTTCAGCCGACGTTCGGCGTGGTGAACGCCAACAAGCGGTCGCGCATTGGCCCCCTGGTCGGCGTCCTGCGCGAACCGCCGGACTGGGTCAGCGCGGCAAGCCGCCTCGTCGGTGGTCCGCAAACGCGCCAGCGCCTTAAGCAGATGCTCAAGCGGTGGAACACGGTCTACGAGCCCCGCGCTCCCCTGGACCCCGCGTTCGTCGAGCGGCTGCGCAACGACCTCAAGCCCGAGGTCGAGCGATTGAGCGCGCTGCTCGGCCGCGACCTGACCCACTGGTGCGAAGAGTCCGTGCCGGAACGCCGGCGGGCGGTCGCCTAGGCCGCGCCGGCGCGCCGGTTGCGTCGGTCGCGCGAGGCGCGTAGGCGGAGTGTTAACGATCGCCTGCTAGAGTCTCCGACCGTGCCGCGGATCCGCGGTGGGACGCACGCTGGTGGAGACGGGTCGCCATGCCCATGGAATTGCGCAAGCTGGTCTTCTCGCGGGAGGAACTGACCGGTGCCGCCTACGGCTATTGCCTGCACGTGGGCAAGCCGATGCCGGAAGCGGCGGTTTCGGAGGTGCTCGTTCGTGCCGATCCGGAGCTGGTGCTGACCCTCAGGTTCGACGTCAACGATCCGCAGGGACGGCGCACCGTGGACCTCGACCGCGGCGAGATCGCGGCGGCCTTGATCCGCTACTGCCGGTGCATCAGCGTGCCGATCCCGCGCAAGGCCAAAAAGATCGTCCAGCCGGCGGAAGACGGCGTGGTGATGCTGATCAACCTGAACTACGAGGTTCCCAAGGCCAAGGCCGCCTGAGAGGTTGTGAAAGAATGCCCGCGAAGCCCGTTATCGCCGGAATTTTCCTCGTGTTTTCAAAGGGCGTTTCTTCGCAACCTCGATTGGTTCACAGGCTCTGAGCCGACGGCTCAGGGTGAGGGGCGCGCGGCGACCGATGCGGCGAGGCCTCCGTTGGCCTTGCGGGCGCGGGCGGGATGCGACAGCCGGGCCGCGAGGAGCGCCGCCAGGAGCACCGCATAGACCGCGGGCTCCCGCCAGTCGGCCTTCATCATCATGAAGAAGTGCAGCACGCCAAGCACCGCCGCTGGATAGACGAGGCGGTGCAGCCCCTGCCAGCGGGCGGCGCCGAGCCGTTCCGCGTTTGACACGATCTTACGTATGGTTTTGCGCGCTGCGGTCGAATAAAAACCGCGTGAGAGCAGGCTGCTGTCACGTGCGCGCCGGCCTGTCCGGAGGCCGATGCCGCCGCGCCGGCCGCGCCGTCACCGGAGAGGTGACCGACCATGTCGCCGGAAAAGTTCCTCCTCGCCGTCTTCCTTGCGCTCATCGTCGTCGGCGCCGGCGTGCTGTCGTTGCCGATGATGACCTCGGCCGGCGGGATCGCTTTCGTCGACGCCCTGTTCACCGCGGCTTCGGCGGTCTGCGTCACCGGGCTGATGGTGCTCGACATCGAGGCCGACTTCACCGCCGCCGGGCGGACGGTGATCCTGGTGCTGATCCAGCTCGGCGGTCTCGGCATCATCACCCTGGCCAGCCTGTTGATCCTGTCGGCGCAGCGGCGCCTGCCGATCTCCTACGAGGCCATGGTCAGCTCCACCGTCGGCGTGGCCGGTGCCATGCGGCCGCGCCACGTCGCGCTTGCGGTGATCGGTTATGCGCTGGTCATCGAGGCCATCGGCATCGCCGCGCTGCTCGTCCTCTGGCCGGGCGACCTCGCGCCGCTTGACCGGCTGTGGACCGCCACCTTCCACGGGATCTCCGCCTTCTGCAACTCCGGCATCGGGCTGCTGGCGAACAGTCTCGAGAGCCTGCGCGGCGATGCCGGCGTCGGCCTGGTGATGATGGGGCTGATCGTGCTCGGCGGTTTCGGCTTCCTCAACCTGCACGAACTCGTGCACCGCATCCGCACGCGCAGTCTGCGCTGGTCGCGCTGCTCGCTGTTCTTCAAGGTCAGCGTCACCCTCACCATCGCCCTCAACCTCGGCGGTGCCGCGGTGCTGCTGGCCTGCGAGAGCGGGCAGGCGTTCGCCGGGCTGTCCACCAGTGAGACGCTGCTCGCCGCCGCCTTCCATGCGGTGACGGCGCGCACCGCCGGCTTCCACACCATTCCCATGAGCGACTTCAGCGAGGTGTCGCTGCGCTTCCTGATGCTGTTGATGTTCATCGGCGCGGTCAGCGGCTCCTGCGCCGGCGGCGTCAAGGTGGGCACGCTGGCGGTGCTCGTCGCCATCGTCCGCGGCCACCTGCGCAATGACCAGGAGCCGGTCTTGTTCAATCGGCGCCTGTCGCGCATCGATCAGCGGCGGACCGTGGTTCTGCTGGTGGCGTCGCTGGTCCTGTTCTACGTTGCCTTCGGGGTGCTGTTGAGCGTCGAGGGTCAAGCGGTGCCGGCGGACGGGCACGGCGCCGCGCTCACGTTCGGCTTCGAGACGATCTCGGCGCTGGGCACGGTGGGGCTGTCCACCGGCGTGACGCCGGCGCTGTCGACGACGGGCAAGGGCGTACTGATCGCCCTGATGATCGTCGGTCGGCTCGGGCCGCTCGCCGTCATCGCCGCCTGGGCGCATCGGCCGACGCCCCGGCCGTACACCCATCCTGAGGAGCCGCTACCCGTCGGATGAGCCATGTCCAAACGCATCATCTGCCTCGGCATCAGCACCTTCAGCGACGGAGATGTCGGGCTGCCCTTCGATCAAGCCGGGGATACGCGGGACGTTGCGGAGCGCTTTGGGGTTCGACCAGATCAGAAAGTTGTCCGGCCCACCGAAACTCGATGCGGGCCAATGTTCAGCGGCCGTCACGCAGCCGCCGGGCAGCGTCAAGCAAGGGATCCGGCAAAACGTTACTTAGAGCCGTCTTGGTGATGGACACCAAGCCATGCTGTCGCGTTTCGACCGCGTCGGCAAAAACGAGTTCCCGATAGCACGCTAGGATACCTGGCCATAACTCATCGTTAAATGTACCGATACCCTTTTGCCCGAAGAATGTATTGCCCAGCGTCTCTCCGGTGAGCAGGTTTTCGGCCGCGAAATACTCGACGAGCATCTTCGATATCCGGTGCTTTTGGTCGATCCGAAAATGTCGTGCCTTGAAGCTCCAAACAGAAGAATTGGCTAACTTGGCGCGCACCCGGTTTTCGACGTCGTCTATAATGATGGCCGCGCCGGCTGAAAGCATGTTGAAAAACAGTGCGAAGTCTCGATCAATTCGACCGTCAGCATCTAAAATCAAGAGGCTATGCTTGTCGTCGGGCGGCACAAGCCCCGCATTGTCCTCCGTGGTGCCGTAGATCATAACGATACGATCCTTGAGGCCGAAATGCGCGATGTTGTCCTCGATGATTCTGCGATTCTGCTCGAAGCCGCCGTACTTTGCCCGAGAACCGCCCTCTGCCTTCTCAAAGGCGTAGACTTTTCCCTGGCGACCCGAGTCGCGTAGTGCCGAGGCCAAAGAGATCGTCGCGGCAGCGTGCGCTGCCCCGACCTCAATAAAAGAACCCGGTGCGGCCACTAGCGCCACGTCATAGATGCGCTTATAAACGTCAGAGCGAAGCATCCCATTGCATTTCTTTTTAATTTCCCTCGGATCAAACAACGGCCTCACTCCTGTCCTGGATTTCCAGAGGTGTTAGTCGTCGAACGATGTGCCACGGCTGGCCCCGTTTCAGACGTGGCGCCACCGGCTCTTCCGGTCGAGGCTGGATGGCTGGGCGCGGATTTTCTGGCTCCCTGGAAGGAGTATATCGAACCGCTCGATTCCGGGAAAGGCGCGATCCAGAAAAGCCTTGCCAGCTTCGACATCGGCGTGGGAGCCGACCACAGATGCTCCCTTATCCCCTGGCGAATGACGGGTTAGCTGGCCCGCGGACCGTGGTTCTGCTGGTGGCGTCGCTGGTCCTGTTCTACGTTGCCTTCGGGGTGCTGTTGAGCGTCGAGGGTCAAGCGGTGCCGGCGGACGGGCACGGCGCCGCGCTCACGTTCGGCTTCGAGACGATCTCGGCGCTGGGCACGGTGGGGCTGTCCACCGGCGTGACGCCGGCGCTGTCGACGACGGGCAAGGGCGTACTGATCGCCCTGATGATCGTCGGTCGGCTCGGGCCGCTCGCCGTCATCGCCGCCTGGGCGCATCGGCCGACGCCCCGGCCGTACACCCATCCTGAGGAGCCGCTACCCGTCGGATGAGCCATGTCCAAACGCATCATCTGCCTCGGCATCAGCACCTTCAGCGAGTATCTGCTGCAGGCGCTCAGCGAGACCGACGGCGTCGAGATCGTCGCCGTCGACCGGGACGAGGAGCGGGTGAACGTCGTCACCGGCTTCGTCGATCAGCCGATTATCGGCAACGTCCGCAATCGCGAACTGCTGGAACGGCTCGACGTGGATCGGGCCGACCACGTCGTCGTCTCCCTCGGCGACATCGAGGACAGCCTGGTCTGCGTTTTGCTGCTGCGCCACCTGCACGCGCCGCGGATCACCGTCAAGGCGTTGAACACCGAGCATATCGAGATCCTGCGGCTGTTGCGCGTCGACAGCATCGTCTTTCCCGAGAAAAAGATGGGCGAGACCGAGGCGCTGCGGCTGTTGCATCCGGAAACCACCGCGGTGATGACGCTTTCCAGTGGGCACCGGGTGGTCGAGATCGTCGCCTCGGAAAAGCTGGTGGGCACCGAACTGAGCCGCTCGGAGATCGCCGAGCGCTATGGCCTGCACCTGTTGATGACCGTGGACGCCTCGGCCGGCGTCAACGTCGCGTTGCACGAGCCCTATCCGGTGGCGCCGGGCGACAAACTCGTCCTCGTCGGCCTCGATGACCAGATCGCCCGCTTCGAAGCCGACCTCGTCTGACCGCGAGCGGCGGCGGGCCGACGCCGACGCCGGCGGCGCGGGCTTTGGCGCGGGCTTTGGCGCGGGCTTTGGCGCGGGCTTCGGCGCCGGGCGGGCGCACCCGCGCCTGGAGCGCTATTTTGCCCGCTTCGAGCGTCGGCTGCCGGCATGGGTCGCCCGGCCGCTGCGTCGCCTCTGGCATCCGGCGGCGTGGCCGGTGCGCGTGCCGGCCGGACTGCTGCTGATCGTCGGCGGCGTGTTCGGCTTTCTGCCGGTCCTCGGCTTCTGGATGATCCCCTTGGGGCTGATCCTGCTCGCCCGCGACATCCCCCTCCTCGCCCGCCCGATCGGTGCCCTCATCGTCCGCCTCCACCGCCGCTGGTCCCGAAAGCGCCGGCGGTAGGGGAAGGAACGCTCCGGCTTTTGCCAGGGATCGGTCCGCGCGCCGCGGCTGCTCGACTGCGTTGACGGCCATCGGTTCCGGAGGCGACGGTGCAACGCTCTGACGGCTTCCGCCGAGCGATGATCGACCACGGGCACCTGATTGGCCGCGCGCCCTGATTTAACGTTAGTGAAGGATTCGCAGCTTTGCGGCACCGAAGCCGCGCATCAGCGGGCTTGCCCCACCCGGCCGCCGCCGCTATCTGGCGTCGCTGTACCGGCGGCTCGGGACCGAGGCGCCGCCGTCGCCGGGCCCCGCCGCGCGCTGGCGAAAAAGGCTTCGAAAACCTACTTTTTCCGACTTTTTCCTACATTTCAACGCCGAAGCGGGCGAGAAATTAACAAATTCAATGCGTTGACGCTGATTCTGTGGACAACACCCCGCATTTTCTGGGCGACATCCGACATGTAGCCGCACCATCCTGGCAACGCACCCCCTCTCGCCCCCCTCTCGCTCCGGCGGCGGCGCTGCGCTATATCTCGGCCATGACCGACGCTCGCGCCTCGCTGATCGGCCTCTCCCGGGAGGAGCTCACCGCCGAACTGGCCGCCATCGGCGAGCCCGCCTTCCGCGCCCGCCAGCTCTGGCACTGGATCTACCATCGGGGCGTGCGCGACTTCGCCAGCATGACGACGCTGGCCAAGGGGCTGCGCGAGCGCCTCGCCGAGCGCTACAGTCTCGACCGCCCCGGCGTCGCGCTCGCCCAGCTCTCCGCCGACGGCACCCAGAAGTGGCTGCTGCGCTTCGACGACGGCAAGGAGGCGGAGACGGTGTTCATCCCCGAAGACGACCGGGGGGCGCTCTGCATCTCCTCCCAAGTGGGCTGCACGCTGACCTGCAGCTTCTGCCACACCGGCACCCAGCGGCTGGTGCGCAACCTGACCGCCGCCGAGATCGTCGGCCAGATGCTGGTGGCGCGCGACGCCTACGACCAATGGCCCAGCGCCCGCGACGAGCGGCTGCTCTCCAACATCGTGCTGATGGGCATGGGCGAGCCGCTGTTCAACTATGACAACGTTGCCAAGGCCATGCGCATCGTCATGGACGGCGACGGTATCGCGCTCTCGCGCCGGCGGATCACGCTGTCCACCTCCGGCGTCGTGCCGCTGATCCCCCGCGCCGGTGCCGAGCTCGGCGTCAACCTGGCGATCAGCCTGCACGCCGTCACCGACGAGTTGCGCGACGTGCTGGTGCCGATCAACCGCAAATATCCCATCGCCGAGCTGCTGCAGGCCTGTCGCGACTATCCGGTGGCCAGCAACGCCCGGCGCATCACCTTCGAATACGTGCTCCTGAAGGGGGTCAACGATGCCGCCGCCGACGCCCGGGCGCTGGCCCGGCTGGTCAGCAGCCTGCCGGCGAAGTTCAACCTGATCCCCTTCAATCCCTGGCCCGGCGCGCCCTATGAGACGCCGCCGATCAAGCGGATGCAGGCCTTTGCCGAGATCCTCAACGACGCCGGCTATACGGCGCCGATCCGGGTGCCGCGCGGCCGCGACATCCTCGCCGCCTGCGGCCAGCTGAAGTCGGCCAGCGAGCGCGAACGGCTGTCCCGGCACAAGGCCAAGCTCGCCGCCGGCATCGCCGACGACCATCACCCGCCGCCAAGCTGACGGACGGGGTCGCGGGCCTCAGAGCAGGCCCAGTTGCTTGAAGCTGGTGTGGCCGCTGCGCGAGACGATCAGGTGGTCGTGCAGCACCACGCCGACGTTGCTGAGCGCCTGGCGCACCAGCCGCGTCATCTCGATGTCGCCCTCGGACGGCGCCGGGTGGTTGCTGGGATGGTTGTGCACCATGATCACTGCCGAGGCATCCAGCGTCAGCGCCCGCTTGACCACCTCGCGCGGGTAGACCGGCGTGTGGTCGATGGAGCCCTCGTTCTGCACCTCGTCGGCGATCAGCACGTTGCGGCGGTCGAGGAACAGCACGCGGAACTGCTCGGTCTTGCGGTGTGCCATGGAGGCGCGGAGATAGCTGATCAGCTTGTCCCACTTGGTCAGCACCGTGCCCCCGGCGGTGTCCTCGCGGGCGAGCCGGGCAGCGAAGACGCGGACGGCGCGGAACAGCACCAAGAGGAAATGCTGGTCCCTGGCCGTCTGCTCGGCGGATTTCTCCTTGGCCTCCCAGAAGCGGTTGAAATCGGTAAGCCGTTCCGGCGCGGCGTTGAGCACGCCGCCGAGGCTGCCGAACTCCTGCAGCAGCGCCTTGGCCAGCGGCTTGGTGTCGATGTAGCCGATGCCGAAGAACAGCAGCAGTTCCAACAGCTCGTAGTCGGGCAGGGCGCCGTCGTCGCCCTTCAGGAACCGGTCGCGCAGCCGCTGGCGATGGCCGCGGTAATGCGGGACGTTGGGGTCGGGCACGGCACCGGCGTCGAAGGCGGCCGCGCTATCGGAGAGTCCGGGCCCGTGCGGGCTGCGAAGACGGTCTTCCAGCGCCGGCCGGGGATCGGTGCCAACGAACACCCAGCGCTGGCTGGCGCGGTCCCAGCTGCCGCCCAGTTCGCGCATCAGCGTGCGCAAGGGCCGGGTGTTGCCTTGCACCGTGTAGGTGGCCTCGACGCGTTCGGATACCGTCAGGCCGAACGCCTCGAGGGTCGCTGCCCCGGCGTCGGTGGGAGCCGCATCGGGCGCCTTCAGCACGGCCGCGTGTCTGGTCATCGGCAGCCACCATGAAAAATCCTGATGGCGCCGATTATACCCCAAACGGGTCACTCTGCAAGGGGCGCGGCGTTGGCGCGGTGCTACCGGCCCGGATCCGCGGGGGTCTCGGGCGTCAGCAGCGACTCCACCGCCGGCGCCAGCCGGTCCGCCGCCTGGGACGACAGACGAAAGGCCCAGCGGTCGAGCCGGTCGCTCGGTGCATCCATGCCGCCGCCGCCCGGGTCGGCCACCGCGACGACGAGCCACGGCGCGTCCTCCACGGTCGCCAGGCGCACTGTCAGGCGCAGGCCGTCCGCGGCCTCGACCTCGATCCGGGTGGCCCGGTCGGGCAGGTCCATGCCGTCGGCCGGCCGCACGTCGTCCAGCGTCGGCGCGGCCACGGCGCTCACCAGCCGACTGAGCGCCGCCGCATCGGCGGTCCGGCCCTCCGGCAGCGGCGAGAGCGTGAACGCGGCATCCGGGGAGTCGGCCGCGCCGTCGGGGCGACGGACGACCTCGTACGCGTCGCCGTCCGCGGGCATGACCCTAACGCGGTGGATGGCCTCGGTCGGGATCGCGAAAATGGTCGGCGCCAGCCAGCCGGCCGGCGCGGCCTCGATGGTGATGGCGCCGCTCGCCAGCCACGCACGCTCATCGTCGGCGCGGCGGATGTAGGTGCCGGACTCGCGGCCGCCGGTGTAGGCGTAGACCCGCCGGCCGAGGATGGTCTCGGCCAGGGGCTCGCCCGCGGCGGTGTCCAGGCGGACCCGCCGGGCACGGGCGTCGGGCCCTTGGGGATCGTCCACGTCGAGCCGGGCGAAGCGGTCCGGCTTCGCCGTTTTCGGCTCGACGAGGCGCATGTCGGCCAAGTCGCCGACGAGCCGGCGCACCCGTTCGGCCGCCGCGGGATAGCCGTCGCGCTCGACCACGGTCCAATCCCCGTCGGTGCCACGCGCCAGGGTCACGGAGCCGGCGCCATCGGCGACGACCATGCGGGCGATCGCGTCCGGGCGCGCGCGCAACAGCGGAAACGCCGGCGCGCCGTCCGTTCCGACCGTCTCCGGACCGGGCCGCTCGAGAACGGCGACGATGGCGGCAATGACGGTAAGCAGCGTCACCACGGCGCCGATCAGCACCAGCCGCGGGCTCATACCGATTTCTCCCCGCTCTCGCGCGGCACGGTGTCAAGCGGCGCAGGCTCGATCGGCGCGGTGTCGGCGGTGGCGCCGACCTGTGCTGCCCGGCGGCGACGGACGATGGCGAGGACGAGGGCGGCGATGCCGCACAGCGCCGGCACCAGCCAGATGTTGAGCAATTCGAGCCGCCGCTTCACCCCGTCGACATCGCGTCGCAAGGCATACTGGACGTCGCGCAGCTCGCGCCTGAGGTCGAGCAACTCGCCGCGCCCGGCCTCGATCATCGCCTGCTGCTCGGCGGTCAGCAGGATCGGACCGTCATCGCCGCGCGTCTGCAGCTCGCCGATCCGCCGGCGGATCTCGTCGATCTTGCCGAGCAGGCTCTCTTCCGCCTCCAGGTAGCGGTCTTCCGCCTCGCGGGTCATGGCGTCGAGCACGTCGAAGCGCCGCACGGTGATGCCGCGGCATCACCGTGCGGCGCTTCGACGTGCTCGACGCCATGACCCGCGAGGCGGAAGACCGCTACCTGGAGGCGGAAGAGAGCCTGCTCGGCAAGATCGACGAGATCCGCCGGCGGATCGGCGAGCTGCAGACGCGCGGCGATGACGGTCCGATCCTGCTGACCGCCGAGCAGCAGGCGATGATCGAGGCCGGGCGCGGCGAGTTGCTCGACCTCAGGCGCGAGCTGCGCGACGTCCAGTATGCCTTGCGACGCGATGTCGACGGGGTGAAGCGGCGGCTCGAATTGCTCAACATCTGGCTGGTGCCGGCGCTGTGCGGCATCGCCGCCCTCGTCCTCGCCATCGTCCGTCGCCGCCGGGCAGCACAGGTCGGCGCCACCGCCGACACCGCGCCGATCGAGCCTGCGCCGCTTGACACCGTGCCGCGCGAGAGCGGGGAGAAATCGGTATGAGCCCGCGGCTGGTGCTGATCGGCGCCGTGGTGACGCTGCTTACCGTCATTGCCGCCATCGTCGCCGTTCTCGAGCGGCCCGGTCCGGAGACGGTCGGAACGGACGGCGCGCCGGCGTTTCCGCTGTTGCGCGCGCGCCCGGACGCGATCGCCCGCATGGTCGTCGCCGATGGCGCCGGCTCCGTGACCCTGGCGCGTGGCACCGACGGGGATTGGACCGTGGTCGAGCGCGACGGCTATCCCGCGGCGGCCGAACGGGTGCGCCGGCTCGTCGGCGACTTGGCCGACATGCGCCTCGTCGAGCCGAAAACGGCGAAGCCGGACCGCTTCGCCCGGCTCGACGTGGACGATCCCCAAGGGCCCGACGCCCGTGCCCGGCGGGTCCGCCTGGACACCGCCGCGGGCGAGCCCCTGGCCGAGACCATCCTCGGCCGGCGGGTCTACGCCTACACCGGCGGCCGCGAGTCCGGCACCTACATCCGCCGCGCCGACGATGAGCGTGCGTGGCTGGCGAGCGGCGCCATCACCATCGAGGCCGCGCCGGCCGGCTGGCTGGCGCCGACCATTTTCGCGATCCCGACCGAGGCCATCCACCGCGTTAGGGTCATGCCCGCGGACGGCGACGCGTACGAGGTCGTCCGTCGCCCCGACGGCGCGGCCGACTCCCCGGATGCCGCGTTCACGCTCTCGCCGCTGCCGGAGGGCCGGACCGCCGATGCGGCGGCGCTCAGTCGGCTGGTGAGCGCCGTGGCCGCGCCGACGCTGGACGACGTGCGGCCGGCCGACGGCATGGACCTGCCCGACCGGGCCACCCGGATCGAGGTCGAGGCCGCGGACGGCCTGCGCCTGACAGTGCGCCTGGCGACCGTGGAGGACGCGCCGTGGCTCGTCGTCGCGGTGGCCGACCCGGGCGGCGGCGGCATGGATGCACCGAGCGACCGGCTCGACCGCTGGGCCTTTCGTCTGTCGTCCCAGGCGGCGGACCGGCTGGCGCCGGCGGTGGAGTCGCTGCTGACGCCCGAGACCCCCGCGGATCCGGGCCGGTAGCACCGCGCCAACGCCGCGCCCCTTGCAGAGTGACCCGTTTGGGGTATAATCGGCGCCATCAGGATTTTTCATGGTGGCTGCCGATGACCAGACACGCGGCCGTGCTGAAGGCGCCCGATGCGGCTCCCACCGACGCCGGGGCAGCGACCCTCGAGGCGTTCGGCCTGACGGTATCCGAACGCGTCGAGGCCACCTACACGGTGCAAGGCAACACCCGGCCCTTGCGCACGCTGATGCGCGAACTGGGCGGCAGCTGGGACCGCGCCAGCCAGCGCTGGGTGTTCGTTGGCACCGATCCCCGGCCGGCGCTGGAAGACCGTCTTCGCAGCCCGCACGGGCCCGGACTCTCCGATAGCGCGGCCGCCTTCGACGCCGGTGCCGTGCCCGACCCCAACGTCCCGCATTACCGCGGCCATCGCCAGCGGCTGCGCGACCGGTTCCTGAAGGGCGACGACGGCGCCCTGCCCGACTACGAGCTGTTGGAACTGCTGCTGTTCTTCGGCATCGGCTACATCGACACCAAGCCGCTGGCCAAGGCGCTGCTGCAGGAGTTCGGCAGCCTCGGCGGCGTGCTCAACGCCGCGCCGGAACGGCTTACCGATTTCAACCGCTTCTGGGAGGCCAAGGAGAAATCCGCCGAGCAGACGGCCAGGGACCAGCATTTCCTCTTGGTGCTGTTCCGCGCCGTCCGCGTCTTCGCTGCCCGGCTCGCCCGCGAGGACACCGCCGGGGGCACGGTGCTGACCAAGTGGGACAAGCTGATCAGCTATCTCCGCGCCTCCATGGCACACCGCAAGACCGAGCAGTTCCGCGTGCTGTTCCTCGACCGCCGCAACGTGCTGATCGCCGACGAGGTGCAGAACGAGGGCTCCATCGACCACACGCCGGTCTACCCGCGCGAGGTGGTCAAGCGGGCGCTGACGCTGGATGCCTCGGCAGTGATCATGGTGCACAACCATCCCAGCAACCACCCGGCGCCGTCCGAGGGCGACATCGAGATGACGCGGCTGGTGCGCCAGGCGCTCAGCAACGTCGGCGTGGTGCTGCACGACCACCTGATCGTCTCGCGCAGCGGCCACACCAGCTTCAAGCAACTGGGCCTGCTCTGAGGCCCGCGACCCCGTCCGTCAGCTTGGCGGCGGGTGATGGTCGTCGGCGATGCCGGCGGCGAGCTTGGCCTTGTGCCGGGACAGCCGTTCGCGCTCGCTGGCCGACTTCAGCTGGCCGCAGGCGGCGAGGATGTCGCGGCCGCGCGGCACCCGGATCGGCGCCGTATAGCCGGCGTCGTTGAGGATCTCGGCAAAGGCCTGCATCCGCTTGATCGGCGGCGTCTCATAGGGCGCGCCGGGCCAGGGATTGAAGGGGATCAGGTTGAACTTCGCCGGCAGGCTGCTGACCAGCCGGGCCAGCGCCCGGGCGTCGGCGGCGGCATCGTTGACCCCCTTCAGGAGCACGTATTCGAAGGTGATGCGCCGGGCGTTGCTGGCCACCGGATAGTCGCGACAGGCCTGCAGCAGCTCGGCGATGGGATATTTGCGGTTGATCGGCACCAGCACGTCGCGCAACTCGTCGGTGACGGCGTGCAGGCTGATCGCCAGGTTGACGCCGAGCTCGGCACCGGCGCGGGGGATCAGCGGCACGACGCCGGAGGTGGACAGCGTGATCCGCCGGCGCGAGAGCGCGATACCGTCGCCGTCCATGACGATGCGCATGGCCTTGGCAACGTTGTCATAGTTGAACAGCGGCTCGCCCATGCCCATCAGCACGATGTTGGAGAGCAGCCGCTCGTCGCGGGCGCTGGGCCATTGGTCGTAGGCGTCGCGCGCCACCAGCATCTGGCCGACGATCTCGGCGGCGGTCAGGTTGCGCACCAGCCGCTGGGTGCCGGTGTGGCAGAAGCTGCAGGTCAGCGTGCAGCCCACTTGGGAGGAGATGCAGAGCGCCCCCCGGTCGTCTTCGGGGATGAACACCGTCTCCGCCTCCTTGCCGTCGTCGAAGCGCAGCAGCCACTTCTGGGTGCCGTCGGCGGAGAGCTGGGCGAGCGCGACGCCGGGGCGGTCGAGACTGTAGCGCTCGGCGAGGCGCTCGCGCAGCCCCTTGGCCAGCGTCGTCATGCTGGCGAAGTCGCGCACGCCCCGATGGTAGATCCAGTGCCAGAGCTGGCGGGCGCGGAAGGCGGGCTCGCCGATGGCGGCCAGTTCGGCGGTGAGCTCCTCCCGGGAGAGGCCGATCAGCGAGGCGCGAGCGTCGGTCATGGCCGAGATATAGCGCAGCGCCGCCGCCGGAGCGAGAGGGGGGCGAGAGGGGGTGCGTTGCCAGGATGGTGCGGCTACATGTCGGATGTCGCCCAGAAAATGCGGGGTGTTGTCCACAGAATCAGCGTCAACGCATTGAATTTGTTAATTTCTCGCCCGCTTCGGCGTTGAAATGTAGGAAAAAGTCGGAAAAAGTAGGTTTTCGAAGCCTTTTTCGCCAGCGCGCGGCGGGGCCCGGCGACGGCGGCGCCTCGGTCCCGAGCCGCCGGTACAGCGACGCCAGATAGCGGCGGCGGCCGGGTGGGGCAAGCCCGCTGATGCGCGGCTTCGGTGCCGCAAAGCTGCGAATCCTTCACTAACGTTAAATCAGGGCGCGCGGCCAATCAGGTGCCCGTGGTCGATCATCGCTCGGCGGAAGCCGTCAGAGCGTTGCACCGTCGCCTCCGGAACCGATGGCCGTCAACGCAGTCGAGCAGCCGCGGCGCGCGGACCGATCCCTGGCAAAAGCCGGAGCGTTCCTTCCCCTACCGCCGGCGCTTTCGGGACCAGCGGCGGTGGAGGCGGACGATGAGGGCACCGATCGGGCGGGCGAGGAGGGGGATGTCGCGGGCGAGCAGGATCAGCCCCAAGGGGATCATCCAGAAGCCGAGGACCGGCAGAAAGCCGAACACGCCGCCGACGATCAGCAGCAGTCCGGCCGGCACGCGCACCGGCCACGCCGCCGGATGCCAGAGGCGACGCAGCGGCCGGGCGACCCATGCCGGCAGCCGACGCTCGAAGCGGGCAAAATAGCGCTCCAGGCGCGGGTGCGCCCGCCCGGCGCCGAAGCCCGCGCCAAAGCCCGCGCCAAAGCCCGCGCCAAAGCCCGCGCCGCCGGCGTCGGCGTCGGCCCGCCGCCGCTCGCGGTCAGACGAGGTCGGCTTCGAAGCGGGCGATCTGGTCATCGAGGCCGACGAGGACGAGTTTGTCGCCCGGCGCCACCGGATAGGGCTCGTGCAACGCGACGTTGACGCCGGCCGAGGCGTCCACGGTCATCAACAGGTGCAGGCCATAGCGCTCGGCGATCTCCGAGCGGCTCAGTTCGGTGCCCACCAGCTTTTCCGAGGCGACGATCTCGACCACCCGGTGCCCACTGGAAAGCGTCATCACCGCGGTGGTTTCCGGATGCAACAGCCGCAGCGCCTCGGTCTCGCCCATCTTTTTCTCGGGAAAGACGATGCTGTCGACGCGCAACAGCCGCAGGATCTCGATATGCTCGGTGTTCAACGCCTTGACGGTGATCCGCGGCGCGTGCAGGTGGCGCAGCAGCAAAACGCAGACCAGGCTGTCCTCGATGTCGCCGAGGGAGACGACGACGTGGTCGGCCCGATCCACGTCGAGCCGTTCCAGCAGTTCGCGATTGCGGACGTTGCCGATAATCGGCTGATCGACGAAGCCGGTGACGACGTTCACCCGCTCCTCGTCCCGGTCGACGGCGACGATCTCGACGCCGTCGGTCTCGCTGAGCGCCTGCAGCAGATACTCGCTGAAGGTGCTGATGCCGAGGCAGATGATGCGTTTGGACATGGCTCATCCGACGGGTAGCGGCTCCTCAGGATGGGTGTACGGCCGGGGCGTCGGCCGATGCGCCCAGGCGGCGATGACGGCGAGCGGCCCGAGCCGACCGACGATCATCAGGGCGATCAGTACGCCCTTGCCCGTCGTCGACAGCGCCGGCGTCACGCCGGTGGACAGCCCCACCGTGCCCAGCGCCGAGATCGTCTCGAAGCCGAACGTGAGCGCGGCGCCGTGCCCGTCCGCCGGCACCGCTTGACCCTCGACGCTCAACAGCACCCCGAAGGCAACGTAGAACAGGACCAGCGACGCCACCAGCAGAACCACGGTCCGCGGGCCAGCTAACCCGTCATTCGCCAGGGGATAAGGGAGCATCTGTGGTCGGCTCCCACGCCGATGTCGAAGCTGGCAAGGCTTTTCTGGATCGCGCCTTTCCCGGAATCGAGCGGTTCGATATACTCCTTCCAGGGAGCCAGAAAATCCGCGCCCAGCCATCCAGCCTCGACCGGAAGAGCCGGTGGCGCCACGTCTGAAACGGGGCCAGCCGTGGCACATCGTTCGACGACTAACACCTCTGGAAATCCAGGACAGGAGTGAGGCCGTTGTTTGATCCGAGGGAAATTAAAAAGAAATGCAATGGGATGCTTCGCTCTGACGTTTATAAGCGCATCTATGACGTGGCGCTAGTGGCCGCACCGGGTTCTTTTATTGAGGTCGGGGCAGCGCACGCTGCCGCGACGATCTCTTTGGCCTCGGCACTACGCGACTCGGGTCGCCAGGGAAAAGTCTACGCCTTTGAGAAGGCAGAGGGCGGTTCTCGGGCAAAGTACGGCGGCTTCGAGCAGAATCGCAGAATCATCGAGGACAACATCGCGCATTTCGGCCTCAAGGATCGTATCGTTATGATCTACGGCACCACGGAGGACAATGCGGGGCTTGTGCCGCCCGACGACAAGCATAGCCTCTTGATTTTAGATGCTGACGGTCGAATTGATCGAGACTTCGCACTGTTTTTCAACATGCTTTCAGCCGGCGCGGCCATCATTATAGACGACGTCGAAAACCGGGTGCGCGCCAAGTTAGCCAATTCTTCTGTTTGGAGCTTCAAGGCACGACATTTTCGGATCGACCAAAAGCACCGGATATCGAAGATGCTCGTCGAGTATTTCGCGGCCGAAAACCTGCTCACCGGAGAGACGCTGGGCAATACATTCTTCGGGCAAAAGGGTATCGGTACATTTAACGATGAGTTATGGCCAGGTATCCTAGCGTGCTATCGGGAACTCGTTTTTGCCGACGCGGTCGAAACGCGACAGCATGGCTTGGTGTCCATCACCAAGACGGCTCTAAGTAACGTTTTGCCGGATCCCTTGCTTGACGCTGCCCGGCGGCTGCGTGACGGCCGCTGAACATTGGCCCGCATCGAGTTTCGGTGGGCCGGACAACTTTCTGATCTGGTCGAACCCCAAAGCGCTCCGCAACGTCCCGCGTATCCCCGGCTTGATCGAAGGGCAGCCCGACATCTCCGTCGCTGAAGGTGCTGATGCCGAGGCAGATGATGCGTTTGGACATGGCTCATCCGACGGGTAGCGGCTCCTCAGGATGGGTGTACGGCCGGGGCGTCGGCCGATGCGCCCAGGCGGCGATGACGGCGAGCGGCCCGAGCCGACCGACGATCATCAGGGCGATCAGTACGCCCTTGCCCGTCGTCGACAGCGCCGGCGTCACGCCGGTGGACAGCCCCACCGTGCCCAGCGCCGAGATCGTCTCGAAGCCGAACGTGAGCGCGGCGCCGTGCCCGTCCGCCGGCACCGCTTGACCCTCGACGCTCAACAGCACCCCGAAGGCAACGTAGAACAGGACCAGCGACGCCACCAGCAGAACCACGGTCCGCCGCTGATCGATGCGCGACAGGCGCCGATTGAACAAGACCGGCTCCTGGTCATTGCGCAGGTGGCCGCGGACGATGGCGACGAGCACCGCCAGCGTGCCCACCTTGACGCCGCCGGCGCAGGAGCCGCTGACCGCGCCGATGAACATCAACAGCATCAGGAAGCGCAGCGACACCTCGCTGAAGTCGCTCATGGGAATGGTGTGGAAGCCGGCGGTGCGCGCCGTCACCGCATGGAAGGCGGCGGCGAGCAGCGTCTCACTGGTGGACAGCCCGGCGAACGCCTGCCCGCTCTCGCAGGCCAGCAGCACCGCGGCACCGCCGAGGTTGAGGGCGATGGTGAGGGTGACGCTGACCTTGAAGAACAGCGAGCAGCGCGACCAGCGCAGACTGCGCGTGCGGATGCGGTGCACGAGTTCGTGCAGGTTGAGGAAGCCGAAACCGCCGAGCACGATCAGCCCCATCATCACCAGGCCGACGCCGGCATCGCCGCGCAGGCTCTCGAGACTGTTCGCCAGCAGCCCGATGCCGGAGTTGCAGAAGGCGGAGATCCCGTGGAAGGTGGCGGTCCACAGCCGGTCAAGCGGCGCGAGGTCGCCCGGCCAGAGGACGAGCAGCGCGGCGATGCCGATGGCCTCGATGACCAGCGCATAACCGATCACCGCAAGCGCGACGTGGCGCGGCCGCATGGCACCGGCCACGCCGACGGTGGAGCTGACCATGGCCTCGTAGGAGATCGGCAGGCGCCGCTGCGCCGACAGGATCAACAGGCTGGCCAGGGTGATGATGCCGAGACCGCCGAGCTGGATCAGCACCAGGATCACCGTCCGCCCGGCGGCGGTGAAGTCGGCCTCGATGTCGAGCACCATCAGCCCGGTGACGCAGACCGCCGAAGCCGCGGTGAACAGGGCGTCGACGAAAGCGATCCCGCCGGCCGAGGTCATCATCGGCAACGACAGCACGCCGGCGCCGACGACGATGAGCGCAAGGAAGACGGCGAGGAGGAACTTTTCCGGCGACATGGTCGGTCACCTCTCCGGTGACGGCGCGGCCGGCGCGGCGGCATCGGCCTCCGGACAGGCCGGCGCGCACGTGACAGCAGCCTGCTCTCACGCGGTTTTTATTCGACCGCAGCGCGCAAAACCATACGTAAGATCGTGTCAAACGCGGAACGGCTCGGCGCCGCCCGCTGGCAGGGGCTGCACCGCCTCGTCTATCCAGCGGCGGTGCTTGGCGTGCTGCACTTCTTCATGATGATGAAGGCCGACTGGCGGGAGCCCGCGGTCTATGCGGTGCTCCTGGCGGCGCTCCTCGCGGCCCGGCTGTCGCATCCCGCCCGCGCCCGCAAGGCCAACGGAGGCCTCGCCGCATCGGTCGCCGCGCGCCCCTCACCCTGAGCCGTCGGCTCAGAGCCTGTGAACCAATCGAGGTTGCGAAGAAACGCCCTTTGAAAACACGAGGAAAATTCCGGCGATAACGGGCTTCGCGGGCATTCTTTCACAACCTCTCAGGCGGCCTTGGCCTTGGGAACCTCGTAGTTCAGGTTGATCAGCATCACCACGCCGTCTTCCGCCGGCTGGACGATCTTTTTGGCCTTGCGCGGGATCGGCACGCTGATGCACCGGCAGTAGCGGATCAAGGCCGCCGCGATCTCGCCGCGGTCGAGGTCCACGGTGCGCCGTCCCTGCGGATCGTTGACGTCGAACCTGAGGGTCAGCACCAGCTCCGGATCGGCACGAACGAGCACCTCCGAAACCGCCGCTTCCGGCATCGGCTTGCCCACGTGCAGGCAATAGCCGTAGGCGGCACCGGTCAGTTCCTCCCGCGAGAAGACCAGCTTGCGCAATTCCATGGGCATGGCGACCCGTCTCCACCAGCGTGCGTCCCACCGCGGATCCGCGGCACGGTCGGAGACTCTAGCAGGCGATCGTTAACACTCCGCCTACGCGCCTCGCGCGACCGACGCAACCGGCGCGCCGGCGCGGCCTAGGCGACCGCCCGCCGGCGTTCCGGCACGGACTCTTCGCACCAGTGGGTCAGGTCGCGGCCGAGCAGCGCGCTCAATCGCTCGACCTCGGGCTTGAGGTCGTTGCGCAGCCGCTCGACGAACGCGGGGTCCAGGGGAGCGCGGGGCTCGTAGACCGTGTTCCACCGCTTGAGCATCTGCTTAAGGCGCTGGCGCGTTTGCGGACCACCGACGAGGCGGCTTGCCGCGCTGACCCAGTCCGGCGGTTCGCGCAGGACGCCGACCAGGGGGCCAATGCGCGACCGCTTGTTGGCGTTCACCACGCCGAACGTCGGCTGAAAGGAGGCATCGACGCCGAGAAACGCCAGCGTCCGGCGGTAGACCCGGTACGGGTCAGACTTCATGTCATCGAAGACGTTGATCAGAACACGCTCGCGGCCGAAAATGTCGAAGTAGCGTCGGATCTGTTCGGAGAACGACGCCATTTCCCGGTAGTTCAGGATCGTGTGCAGCGGGCAGAACTCCGGCACGCGGCGGCCGACCCGGCGATCGTCTTCGGCATCATAGGCCGCGGCCACGTCAGCGATGTCCTCATAGCGCTCGTACACGAGTTGCGAGTGGTGCGAGGGGATGAAGTCGACGGGGTTGCGAATGTGGATCAGGATCCGGGCGTCCGGGGCGTAGTCGCGGATACGAGCGGCTGCCAATTTCGAGCACATGTAGAAGACCGAGCCTTCCCCAACGATCGCCTCGTCTTGGGCATCCGCGAACAGGCTTTCGTAGTACTCGCTGGTCTCGCGCAGTTTCGCCGCCCGACTGGTCTTGTCGCGGAACAGCTCTCGCGAGAAGTAATTGGTCTCCTTGCCGGCCATGAAGATGTCCGGGTGCTGGGCGAGATAGGAGTTCATGGCAGTGGTGCCGCACTTAGGCGCACCGACGAGAAAGAAGTTTGGTTTGCGCATCCCGAGCCCCCGTGAAGCTGGTTCGGCGCACTGCCCGTTCTTGGCTCATGTGGGGTTTACGCGCCGGCTAGACGCCGCACCATGCCGGCTAACGACGTTCGGCGCAAGCGCGGCAGAACCAGGGAGAGGACACGTTGTTCGGGTCCTTTCGGGCGGCCGGATAAACACCACAGGAGGAGATGCACGCTCAAGTAGACGAGGCCGCCCGCCCCGACGAGGGTCACGAGTTCACCGGCACCGCGTATGAAACCAGGACCGTTCGGCCACGCGTCACGGATGAACAGCACGGTCGCCGCCATGGCGATTGCGGCGAGACCGCTGCGCCACGTTGCCATGGCAATTTCTTGCGGCGAAACGCCGACCGTTCGGATCACGCAAACGGCGGCGGCGAGGAAGGCGGCGAAGGCGGCGATGGTCACCCCCAGCGCCGCGCCGACGGCCCCATGGGCGTTAACGCCAAGGATCAGTGCCGGCACGACGACGACCGCGTTCACCGCCATGACCAGCGCCCACAGGTCCGGCCGGCCGAGAGCGAAGAGCGCCGACTGGGTGTTGGCGATGCAGACGATCAGCAGCGCATTGAGGGCGAGGATCTGCATTACCGGCACCGCCGCCAGCCACTTGTCGCCGAGGACCACCTCGGTGAAAGGCAGGGCGACCACGGCGAAACCGACCGAGGCCGGCAGGCCGATCCCGAGAATGATCGCAAATGAGCCGATGAATGCCTTGCGGAAGCGCGGCCCGTCCTTGACCACCTGGACGAAACCCGGAAACAGGGCATTGCGGACCGGGCCGACGAACTCCGAGCCGACCAGGTCCGAGGCCCGCTTGGCCACCGAATAGAGGCCCGTGGCCGAGGCGCCGGCAAGCTTGCCGAGCACGAACACATCGCTTGCGTAGGCCACATACTGCAGCACCCCGTTCAACCAAAGCCACTTCGAGAAGCCGAAGATCTCCCGCCATCGGGACAGATGCAGGCGCGGCCGGTAGGGGTGCATGCGAAAGCTGAGGATCGTCAGCATGACGCGATAGGTCACCACGCCGGCGATCAGCGCCCAGTAGTTGCGCAGGATGATGGCGAGGGTGACGACGACGGTGAAGCTGCAGAGCCGGCTGATGATCGTCAGCTTGAACTCGCGATCGAGGGTCAGCTCCTTGAAGAAATCCACGGTGCCGATGTTGCGGGCGCTCTCGATGAGCACCGCGACCGCCAGCACGTAGACGCAGGGCTCCAGCCCCGGCTCCTCCAGAAAGGCGGCGGCGGGCTGGGCGACGAGGCACATCAGCACGGCAAGCACGAGGCCGCGGATCAGCATCAGCGTCCACGCCGTGTCGTAGTGGTCGCGCGCCGCCTCGGGATTCTGGATGAGCGCGAGATCGGTACGGAAATCCGACAGGTGCTCGAGAATGCCGGCGATCATCACCGCCAGCGCCGCCAGGCCGAAGTCCCGCGGCTCCAGCAACCGCGCCAGAATGATCAGGCTGACGAAGCCGAGCAGGCGGGCGGCCCACCGCAACGCCACCAGCCAGACGGTGCCCTTGACGATCCGATTGCCGAGGTCGAACGCTGCGTCGGTCATGGCTGGCCTGCCGGACTGCGGCTGAAGAGGGCGGACCGGCGCAGGATCGCCGGCAGGAACGCCGCGGTCTCTTAGCTTGCCGCGAAAAACCTGCGCAAAGGGTTAATGCGGAACCGGTCTCGGCGCATGGAGCCGCGCCCCGCTGGAGCGATCAACGGCTTGGTCGATCGACCGATCCGCTAGTGGTTCGATGCTGACGGATGAGTCCGATCCGTCGGCTGAATCGAACCACCAGATTAATAGCTCAGTGGATCGACCGATCTGACGCTTGGGCACCAAGCGTCAGAGCCGATCCGCTAACGGCCCGCCGCCGCCTCGCGCGCCGCGGCGGCGGAGGCTTCGGCGGCGTCGGCCGCGCGCTCTGCCGCGTCGGCCGCGCGTTCCGATGCCTCGCGCGCGGCGCGTACGGCTTCGCGGGCCTCCTGCATCTCCTGGCGCATCTGCCGCAGCGCCTCGCGAATCTCCGACATCTCGCTTTGCGACGTCGCCTGAACGCGCCGCACCGGCCCCGCCGCGGCATCCGGCGCCGGCCGGACCGACGGTACGGCGGTCGACCATGCGCCCGCCGGCGCGCCCGCGGCCAAGAAGATCGCGGCGACGGTGGCGACGGCCGCGCCGCTGCGCCGTGCTCCGCCACGCGTGGACCGTAGGCGATTCACCCGGGCGCGGGTCTGGTGGTCCGATGCGGCTGACGGATCGATTCGGTCCGTCAGCATCGAGCCCCTCGGCAACGGCGACATCACTCTGCTCCGATCCTGTGCGACGCTGGTCCGCCAACGCGGCGTGGTCGCCAGCATAGAGGCCCGGCCGGCGTTCCGCCACAGCGACGACGCGGGCCGGCGGAGGCGCGGCGTGGCCACGGGCTTAGGGACACGGGCTTAGGGATCGGGCTCGGGCACGATGCGCCGCCGAACCCCACGCCGAGCACCGCCCGTAAAGCCGCCGTTTACGAATTCACCGTAATTTGCGCGGGTTGGTATTGCCGGCCAGCGGGCGCCGGTTGGCAGCCAGCTCATATTATTGCCAGAAATCTGGCAAGACCGAAATAATTCTTGCGCGGCGGCGTTCGCCGGGCAAACTTTGAGATTGCGATGCACTTCGCCCGAGGCCGTCCGCGGCGTCGCGGTGACATCCGCGCGGCGCCGGCCGATGGCCCATGGTGTCAAGCGACTGGAAACCAGGGAGCACGCCCATGCTCAGACCGCACCGCCCGCTTCTGCTGAACCGCTACCGGCTGACCACGGCGGAGATCACCTACCACCTGCCCGACCATCCGGACCTGCTGCAGAACTACATCTGGCAGGGCCTGGACGAAGTGCCGCAACTGCCGGCCCTGCGGCGCTTCCTGGAGTTCTGGCAGTCCAATCTCGAAGGCCGGCTGCATTCGGTTCGCGTTGCTTCGTCGCATCTCGGCGCCCCGACCCACTTCCGGCATGCCGACTGCTTGGTCAGCGTCCATTGATGGACGGCTTGGTCAGCGTCCATTGATGG
>CAZVRW010000045.1:7276-26411 GCA_964630265.1 uncultured Rhodospirillaceae bacterium | reverse complement strand
GACTTCGCCGACATCCGCTCGGTGATGAGCGAGATGGGCAAGGCGATGATGGGCACCGGCGAATCCGAAGGCGAACGCCGGGCCCTGCAGGCGGCGGAGGCGGCGATCTCCAATCCGCTGCTCGATGACATGACGATGAAAGGCGCGCGGGGCGTGCTGATCAACATCACCGGCGGCCCCGATCTCACGCTGTTCGAGGTGGACGAGGCGGCCAACCGCATCCGCAGCGAAGTCGACCCCGACGCCTACATCATCTTCGGCTCGACCTTCGACGACACCATGCACGGCAAGATGCGGGTCTCGGTGGTCGCCACCGGCATGGACTCGCAGGCCTCGGCGCGGCCGGTGCCGACCCTGCTCAACCTGGTCGAGACCCCGGGCAAACAGCCCGCGGTCGAGAACGACGACGCCCCGGAGCAGCAACTCGCCGCCCGCGCTGGCTTGGCGGCGGTGCCTGCGGCGGATGCCGCGTCCGAGTTTGACGCGGAGGACGACGAAGAGCTGCCGGCGCTGCGACCGCTGTCGCGTCCGGCGGCCGCGTGTGCCGACGCGCGCGCCGTCGGTGACACCTTCATTCCGCCGGCCCCGGCCGCCCGCGCCGCCCCCGAGCGGCCGAGCGCGCCCGGTCGAGCGGCCGCGATGGCGGACGCGGCGGACGCGAAAGGCCAGCGCCCGCGGGTGGCGTCGCTGTTCGCCCGGGTCACTGGCGGCGGCCGCATGGGGCGCACCGCCGCTGCCGAGCCGGCGTCCGACACCCCCGCCGACGCCGAGGGCGCGCCACGGCTCGCGGCCCGCGCCGGCGCCTGGGGCGAGGGTCGGGGTGATTCGTCATCCGACCGGGCCAACGAACCGGTGGCGGCGGCCGATCGCGGCCGGCGCCTGGGCGGCGTGTCCGCCGAGGATCGGCTGGCCGCGTCGCAACCCAGCGATGATCTGCTGGATATTCCAGCCTTTCTTCGCCGTCAGGCCAATTAGATGAGTCGGTGCGGCCAGGGTAACATTCGGTAACAAACTGTGATTTGAGTGCTTCCGGGGCGTCGGCTAGCTGTCTCTCGGAAGCACTCTGTTTGCCGCTCTCCTTGTTCGTATTCTCGGCGAAAAGAATTGTTGGGCAACGGAGGCGACGGAACACCACAGAGTCCTTTTGGGATCGCAGAGCAGGTAGTCGGATGATGGGGACGTTTCACGCTGTCGATCGAGGATGGACCTTCGAATCGCGTAAAGCCGTCCCCCAGCGGACGTTGCGATCGCCGATTCGCTGTCGCGGCGTCGGTCTGCACTCTGGGCAGCCGGTGTCGATGCTGCTGCGGCCGGCAGGGCCAGACCAGGGGATCACCTTCGTGCGCACCGACGTGCGCGGCCACCCGACGATCCCGGCGCGGTGGGACCGGGTTGCCGACACGCGCCTGTGCACGGTCGTCGCCAACGATGACGGCGTCTCGGTCAGCACCATCGAGCACCTGATGGCCGCCTTCGCCGGTGTCGGCATCGACAATGCCGTCGTCGAGGTGGATGGACCCGAACTGCCCATCATGGACGGCAGCGCCGAGCCATTCGTCTTTCTGTTGCGGTGCGTCGGCGTTGTCGCCCAGGCAAGCCCGCGCCGCGCCCTCAAGATCATCGCCCCGATCAGCGTCGAGGACGACGGCTGGTCCGTATCCATCGCCCCGGGGAGCGGCTTCTCCCTCGACGTGGAGATCGACTTCCCCAGCGCCGTCATCGCCAATCAGTCCATCGAGCTCGGTTTCGGCGAGGACACGTTCGAGCGTGAGTTGGCACGGGCGCGGACCTTCGGTTTCCTCGACGAGGTCGAGCGCCTGCGCGCCGCGGGGCTGGCGCGCGGCGGTTCCCTCGACAACGTGGTCGTCGTCACCGGCGATGGCGTGATGAACGAGGACGGCCTGCGCTTCGGCGACGAGTTCGTCCGGCACAAGGCGTTGGATGCCATCGGCGATCTCTACCTGGTCGGTGCGCCGATCCTCGGTCACTTCCAGGGGGTGTGCAGCGGCCACGCCGCCAACAACCGCCTGCTGCGGACGCTGTTCGCCGATTCGAACGCCTGGGCGTGGGAGACGCTCCGCGTCGGCGATGGCCGCGATGCCGGCCGTGTGGCGTGTGGCCAGCTGGCGGTGGCCGGCTCGGCCTGAATCGCCGGGGCGACCAGCCGTCGAGCTCGCGGGAGTCACCGGGACGATCATGGCGTCGGTGTGGGCCGGTTTGGACGTCGGCCCATTCGCTGTGCTATAGGCTCTCCGGTGACGACGTCTCGACGAACGGACCGAGGCATGAAGCGATTGCTGATCATGGGAACGCGTTGGCGCCGACTGCCGGCGCGCGTTGGCGTGGCCGGAGCCCTGGCGCTCGCGGCCTGTTCCGGTACCGACGTCCGGCCCGAGTATCAAGAGGAGCCGGTCGAACAGCTCTACAACCAGGCGAAGGACGCCATGGAAGCAGGGCAGTACAAACGGGCGAGCGGCCTGTTCGATGAAGTCGAGCGCCAGCATCCCTATTCGAGCTGGGCGACCCAGGCGCAGATCATGTCCGCCTATGCGTACTATCAGGCCAACGAGTACGACGATGCGATCGTCGCGCTCGACCGCTTCATCCAGCTGCACCCGGCCAATGAGAGCGTCCCCTATGCCCACTATCTGATCGGCCTCTCCTATTACGAACGGATTTCCGACGTCGGTCGCGATCAGAAGATGACGAGGGACGCGCGCGAGGCCTTTTCCACGCTGGTCTCCCGCTATCCGGACAGCCGCTACAGCCGCGACGCCAAGCTGAAGCTGGACCTGATCAACGATCACTTGGCCGGCAAGGAGATGGACGTCGGCCGGTATTATCTGATTCGCGGCTACTATCTCGCGGCGATCAACCGGTTCCAGACCGTCGTCCGCGACTACCAGACGACGACGCACGTGCCTGAGGCGTTGCATCGGCTCGTCGAGGCGTATTCGGCGGTCGGCCTCGAGGAGGAGGCGCGCAAGTCGGCGGCCGTCCTCGGCCACAACTTCCCGGGCAGCGAGTGGTACATCGACTCCTACCAGCTCGTGGAGAACGTCGAAATCCGGCAGGACGATGAGGCCCCCTGGTACAAGTTCTGGTAGGCGCCGCGGTCGGCGGGCGGCTCGATGCTCATCACCCTGTCCATCCGTGACGTGGTTCTGATCGACCGGCTGGACTTGGCGTTCGCGCCCGGGCTGTCGGCCCTCACCGGCGAGACCGGTGCCGGCAAGTCGATTCTCCTGGATGCTCTCGGCTTGGCACTCGGCGCTCGCGCCGAGGCGCGCTTGGTGCGCCACGGCGCGGACCGTGCCGTCGTCACCGCCGCCTTCGACGTGCCCGCCTCGGCGCCGCTCGCGGCGCTGTTCGCCGAGCATGGCCTGGATGCTCCGGCAAAGGCCGATGGCGCCGACAGCCCTGGCGGCGAGCCGATCGTGCTGCGCCGCGTGCTCGGCGCCGACGGCCGCTCGCGCGCCTTCGTCAACGATCAGCCGGTGGGCATCGCCCTGCTCAAGGCGATCGGCGAGCAATTGGTGGAGATCCATGGCCAGTTCGAGAGCCAGCGGCTGCTCGACACGGCGGCGCATCGCGATCTGCTCGATGCCTTCGGCGGTCATGCCGAGTTGCGCGCCGCGACGGCCGAGGCGCGACGGACCTGGCGGGAGGCGGAGCAGGCGCATGCCCGCGCGGTCGCCGAGCTGGAAGCGGCGCGCCGCGACGAGGCATGGTTGCGCGACGCCGCCGATGCCCTCGCCGCCCTGGCGCCGATGCCCGGCGAGGAGCAGGTGCTGTCCGAGCGCCGCACCCTGCTGATGGGTGCCGAGAAACTGGTGCAGGCGATGGACGAGGCGGCGCGGGATGTCAACGGCTCCGGCTCGTCCGGCGGCGGCGCTGGCGGCGGTCGCGGCGTCGATGCCACCCTCAGGTCCGCCGTGCGCGTCCTGCAGCGGGTCGCCGGGCTGGCGGAGGGGCGGCTCGATCCTGCCATCGCCGCCCTCGACCGGGCCGCGTCCGAGGCCGAGGAGGCGCTGGCGCAACTCGAGCGCGCCGCTGCCGAACTGGACCTGGATCCACGCCAGCTCGAGGCGGTGGAGGAGCGGCTGTTTGCGTTGCGCGCCGCCGCCCGCAAGCACGACGTGCCGATCGATGCGCTGCCCGACTTGCTGGCGGCCTTGCAGGCGCGTCTCGCCGCGGTGGAAGACGGCTCCGACGCGGCGGCGCGGCTCGCTGCCGAGCTGAGTGCGGCGCGCACCGCCTATGCAACCGCGGCCGGGCGGCTGACCGAGGCACGCCGCGCCGCGGCGGCCCGACTGGACGCCGCGGTCGCCGGCGAGCTGGAGCCGCTGCGCCTCGGCAAGGCGACGTTCCTGACCTGCCTCGCGCCACTGCCCGAACGCGAGTGGGGCGATGCCGGTGTCGATCAGGTGGAGTTCGCGGTCGCCACCAATCCCGGCGCGCCGCCGGGACCGCTCGCCCGCATCGCCTCGGGCGGCGAGATCGCCCGCTTCATGCTGGCCCTCAAGGTGGTGCTGGCCCGCGCCGACCCGGTGCCGACGCTGGTCTTCGACGAGGTCGACGCCGGCATCGGCGGCGCCGTCGCCGCCGCCGTCGGCGAGCGGCTGGCGCGCCTGGCCGAAGACGTGCAGGTGCTGGTGGTCACCCATTCGCCGCAGGTGGCGGCGCGGGGCGGCTCCCACTGGCGCGTCGCCAAGGCGGCCGAGGGCGACCGCACCCGCACCTTCGTCGACGTTCTTGGGCCGGACGAGCGCACCGAGGAAATCGCGCGCATGCTCGCCGGCGCGCGCGTCACCGACGAGGCCCGCGCCGCCGCCGGCCGGCTGTTGCAGGGCGCGGAATGACCGAGGCGCGGGTTCGCGACGTTCCGGTCGAAGAGCTGACCCGGCAGCAGGCGGCGTCGGAGTTGGCGGCGCTGGCCGACGAGATCGCCGGGCACGACCGCACCTACTATCAGGAGGACGCACCTGAGATTTCGGACGCGGCCTATGACGCCCTGCGCCACCGCAACGACGCCATCGAGGCCCGCTTCCCCGACCTGGTCCGCTCGGATTCGCCATCGGCGCGGGTCGGCGCCGCCCCCGCCGCCGGCTTCGCCAAGGTCCGCCACGCGCGGCCTATGCTGTCGCTGGCCAACGCCTTCGACGACGCCGATCTGGCCGAGTTCGTCGCCCGCATCCGCCGCTTTCTCGGCCTTGCCGCCGACGCCGCCATCGCCTTCGTCGCCGAGCCGAAGATCGACGGCCTGTCCCTCGGCATCCGCTACGAGGCGGGCCGGCTGGTCCAGGCGGCGACCCGCGGCGACGGCATGGTCGGCGAGGATGTCACCGCCAACGTCCGCACCCTCGACGACGTGCCGGAGCATCTGGACGGCGGGCCGCAGATCCTTGAGGTGCGCGGCGAGGTCTACATGACCCGCGACGACTTCGCCCGGCTCAACCGGCGCCAGGCGGAGGCCGGCGCCAAGCCGTTCGCCAATCCGCGCAACGCGGCCGCCGGCTCGCTGCGCCAGCTCGACCCCAAGGTCACCGCCGAGCGGCCGCTGCGCTTCTTCGCCTATGCCTGGGGGGAGGTGTCGGAACCGCTGGCCGAAACCCACCATGGCGCCATCGAGCGCCTGGAGGGCCTCGGTTTTCCCGTCAATCCGCTGGCCCGCCGCTGCTCGACGCTGGACGAGATGCTCGCCGTCTGGCGGGACCTCGCAGCCGACCGGCCGGACCTGCCCTATGAGATCGACGGCATCGTCTACAAGGTGGACCGGCTCGACTGGCAGGAGCGGCTCGGCTTCGTTAGTCGGGCGCCGCGCTGGGCGATCGCCCAGAAGTTCGCCGCTGAGCAGGTGGAGACCCGGCTGGAGGAGATCCGCGTCCAGGTGGGGCGCACCGGCACGCTCACCCCGGTCGCCATCCTGGCGCCGGTCAGCGTCGGCGGCGTCGTCGTCTCCCGCGCCACCCTGCACAACGAGGACGAGGTGGCGCGCAAGGACGTGCGCGTCGGCGACACCGTCATCGTCCAGCGCGCCGGCGACGTCATCCCACAGGTGGTGGGGGTCGTTGCGGAGAAGCGCCCGGCCGACGCCACACCCTGGTCGCCGCCGGAGGTCTGCCCGTGTCCGCTGGCGACGCCGACCCACCGCGAGCCCGACGCCGCCGTCCGCCGCTGCACCGGCGAACTCGCCTGCCCGCATCAGGCGGTGGAGCGGCTCAAGCATGTCGTCTCCCGCGACGCCTTCGACATCGAGGGACTGGGCGAGAAGCACGTGGAGTCCTTCCGCGAAGACGGCCTGATCGAGACGCCGGCCGACATCTTTCGCCTCGCGCGGCATGCCGACGCCCTCCGCGACCGCGAGGGCTGGGGAGACCGGTCTGTCGATAATCTGCTGGCGGCGATCGAGGCGCGTCGCGCCATCCCGCTGGACCGCTTCATCTATGCGCTGGGCATCCGCCAGGTGGGCCAGGCGACGGCGAAGCTGCTGGCGCGGAGCTACGGCAACCTCACCGCTTGGCGCGCCGCCATGACCGATGCCATCGATCCGGAGAGCGAGGCCCGGCGCGATCTGGTCGCCATCGACGGCATCGGCCCCGGTATGGCCGAAGACTTGGCCGCGTTCTTCGGCGAACCGCACAACGTCGCCGTGCTCGACGATCTCGCCCGCGAAGTGACGGTGGAGGACTACGAGGCGCCGGCGACCGCAGACTCGCCGCTTGCCGGCAAGACCATCGTCTTCACCGGAACGCTGGAGACGATGACGCGGAGCGAAGCCAAGGCCCGTGCCGAGGCCCTCGGCGCCAAGGTCGCCGGCTCGGTGTCATCGAAAACCGACTATGTCGTCATCGGCGCCGACGCCGGCTCGAAAGCGAAAAAAGCCGCCGACCTCGGCCTCACCACCCTCTCCGAAGCCGAGTGGCGGGCGCTCGCCCAATGACCACCGGCCCACGGCAATAGAAACCAGAGCACCGCGCCCTCATCACCAGCGCTGAACAGTCGCCGAAGCGCTTGTTCGCCCGCCACGGAATCCTTCGTCGTCATGGCGAGCGCAGCGACGCCATCCAGGGCCGCCGCACGGCTGCCAGCCATCCCGGCGGGAAACCCTGGATTGCTTCATCTTCGGTTCGCAATGACGACCGGTTCGCGATGACGGTGCGAAATACGACCGGC
Source organism: uncultured Rhodospirillaceae bacterium (assembly GCA_964630265.1). Taxonomy (GTDB): domain Bacteria; phylum Pseudomonadota; class Alphaproteobacteria; order Rhodospirillales; family Defluviicoccaceae; genus CAZBWP01. The sequence continues at coordinate 19,235 of CAZVRW010000045.1, read as the reverse complement.
TCGCCATCGGTCAGCGGGGGACGGGCGGCTTCACCGTGCGGTCACCGAGCCAGCACAGCAGGGCCGCCAGGTTCGCGGGTGGCAGGCCGCGCCACGCGATCATGCTCAGGCGCCAGCCATACAGGAGGACGGCAGCATCGCCGAGCGTCGATCGTCGGGCCGGTTCAGGTACTCGGCGATCTCCGAACCGCACTGTCCGCACTGGGGTTGGCAGCCATGGTGAGCATGCACCTCGGTCCACGTCCGCGCGCCCGCGTCAATCGCTTGCTTCACGGCCCTTTCCGACAGGCCATTGCAATTGCATATGATCATCCGTGACGATACCCTCGTACCGAAATGGGGCTGCATTGACAGGCCGCCGACCAGCAACGCTCTCGACGCGGGATGTAATACCTGATAGTGATAATCATTGTCAATTCAAATCCCGTGGAATCATGCTCCCAGGGGGATCGGCGGAGGGCACCGCCGATCGGCAGCACGCCCCCATGGCCCGATAAGGAGACAAGGGATGAAGGGTGAGCCGGAGGTGCTTCAGCACCTGAACATCATTCTCAAGAACGAGCTGACGGCGATCAATCAGTACTTCCTGCACGCGCGCATGCTGCAAAACTGGGGGTATGACCGGCTCGCCAACAAGGTTTACGAGGAGTCCCTCGGCGAGATGAAGCATGCGGACAAGCTGATCCAGCGCATCCTCATGCTGGACGGCCTGCCGAACCTGCAGGACCTGGGCAAACTCAGGATCGGCGAAACGGTTCCTGAGATCCTGGAGAGCGACTTGGGCTCCGAGGCCGCCAATCAGGGCTGCCTGAAGACCGCCATCGTCCTCTGCGAGGAGAAACGGGATTTCGTCTCGCGCGAGATTCTGGAGAGTATCCTCGACGACACCGAGGAGCACATCGATTGGATCGAGACGCAGCAACTGCGCATCGCGCAGGCGGGCCTGCCCAACTACCTCCAAGAGCACATGTACGGCGACGACGCCTGATTGCGGCGGAGATCGCAGCGGGGAGGCCCGCGTCCCCACCCCCTTGACCACCCGCCCGCGGCCACTATCTGGCGCGGGCGGCGCGGTTGGCGACGGGGCGATCCGCGGTGTGACGAGCGGTTCAGGGCGTGATCAGGCAAAAATCCTACATCTACCCTACATCTACCCTACATTGTCCTACATCAGACCGACATTTCGCGATTCAAAGACCTACATTTCCTGCCGATCTGGCATACTTTTTCCTACATAATCCTACAAAATCCTACATCCACGACGTCGGGCAGCATTTTGGGGGATTGCGGGCGGTCCCCCGGTCGCTGCCAGGGCCTGTGATCCGGTTAACAGATCGCCCCGGCCGCGCCGCTCTAGTCTGCGATCCGTTCGCGGGTGAGGCGGCGGAGTGAGAACGATGAGCAGCCTGTTCATGGAAGACGACATCGACGACCGCGCCGTGTCGCGCATGGCCTATCCGACCCTCGATCAGGTCGAAGCCTCGGTGGCGATCCAGCGGCTCTTCTGGCTGCGGCAGTTGCCCTATCCGCGCACCAACGGCGAGCGCCGCGTGCTGGCCGTCATCCGCGCCCGCGGCTGCCGCGCCGCCGCCGTCTAGGCGGTGCACCGGACAGCTGGTTAGGCGGTGGATCGGACAATTGACGCTTCCGTCCCCGCCGCCGTATGATGCTGTCGTGATGTCTCGCATGCCCGCCATCCGCGCCTCGATCCGGCGACTGATTATCGGCCCGGTCCTCGTCTGAGGGCCGGGACAAGCAGCCTCCATCGCCGATCGTGATCCGTGGAAACGGGATGTGCCTCTCATGAACGTTCAAGCTTTCGTGGCGATGACGCCGGCCGCCGACGCCGCCGCGTCCGTCGCGTGTTTTTCCATTGTCGCCGATGCCGAGCCCGGCGTGCTGTCGCGCCTGCTGCAGGTGTTCGCCAAGCGCGGCTTGGTGCCGAGCCGCCTCTATGGCTCGCGCGGCGGGCCGGGCGGCGAGGATCTGCACATCGACCTGCAAGTCGCCGGCCTGGACGCCCGCCTGGTCGCCGTCATCGCCGAGACGTTGCGCCAGGTGGTGAGCGTGCAGTGCGTGCTCACCTCCGAGCGCCGCACCGTCTGACCGGTCGCCGGCGGCGGGTGCGGGCGCGGCCGTGAGTTATCTCGACCGCGTTCGCGCCTGCCGGGTGTTCGATCCCGGCGCCTACCGGACGTTCCGGGTGGCGGGCGAGATCGTCGGCCGCGTGCCGCACGCGTTCGCCGAGCGCTTGGCCGCCGTCCCCGACGTCTTCACCGTGACCGCCGACGACGTCGCGATCCAGCCGTCATTGGCCGGCCCCGGTGTCCGCACCGCCGCCGTCGACCGGGTGCTCCGGGATCTGGCGCCGGAAGGCTGGTTCGCCGGCTGGCGCGACGAAGCCTACCCGGTCACCGGCCGCTTCGGTGGCGCGCCGCTGCTGTTGCTGGAGCGGGCGGCGGTGCCCCGCTTCGGCGTGCGCGGTCGGGGCGTGCACCTCAATGGCATCGTCCGCGACGGCGATGCCATCGCCCTGTGGATCGGCACCCGCGGCGCCGACCGGCCGGTGGAGCCGGGCAAGCTCGACCAACTGGTCGCCGGCGGCCAGCCGGCCGGCCTCAGCCTCGCCAAGAACCTGCGCAAGGAGGCGGCCGAGGAGGCGGCGATCCCATCGGCGCTGGTCGACGGCGCGCGGCCGGTGAGCGTGCTCACCTACCGCACCGAGCGGGCCGAGGGGCTGCGCGACGACGTCGTTTTCGTCTATGACCTGGAACTGCCGGCCGATTTCGTGCCACGCTGCACCGACGGCGAGATCGCCGGCTTCGCGTTGCTGCCGCTGGATGAGGTCGCGGCGATCGTCCGCGAGACCGATCGCTTCAAGTTCAATTGCGCGCTCGTCGTCATCGATTTCCTGCTGCGCCACGGCCGTCTCGACCCCGATGATCCGGATTTTCTGGAGATCGCCGAGGGGCTCCGCTCCGGCGGCGGCTGACGGCACGGTTGGAGGCGCGGCGGCGATCCGCTATGACTGCCGCCGTTGGAGCCGCGGCGGCGATCCGCTATGACTGCCGCCGAACGGCGGAACGGGAGCGATCGATGGCGCAAATGCCGGGACTGGACGGGCCGCGGGCGGCACCCCTGAGCGGTGGGCCGGCGCGGCAACTGGTCATCCTGCTGCACGGCGTCGGCGCCGACGGCAACGATCTGTTCGGCCTCGTGCCGTTCTACCAGCCGGTGCTGCCCGATGCGGCGTTCATCGCGCCGAATGCGCCGGAGCCGTTCGACCAGGCGCCGTTCGGCTACCAGTGGTTCTCCATCGCCGACCTGCAGGCGACGACGCGGCTCGCCGGGGCGCGCGCCGCGGCGCCCATACTGGACGCGTTCATCGACGAACAACTCGCCGAGCATGGCCTGAACGAGGCGGCCCTGGCGCTGATCGGCTTCTCCCAGGGGGCGATGATGGCGTTGCACGTCGGCCTGCGGCGGGCCCCCGCGGTCGCCGGCATCATCGCTCATTCCGGGATGCTGGTCGGCGAAGCCGAACTCGCCGCCGAGATCGCGGCGCGGCCGCCGGTGCTGCTGAGCCATGGCGCCTACGATGACGTCGTGCCAGTGCAGGCGCTGCCGCTGGCCGAGGTGGCGTTGCGCGCCAACGACGTGCCGGTCGAGGCGCATGTCATGCCGGGCCTCGGCCATGCCCTGGACGAAGCAACGATTCGCCTGGATCGGCGATTTCTCGCGACGATCTTCGGCCGGCCGGCGCCGACGCGATGACACGGCAGACGGAGAGGCGCGGCCGTTCGACGCCTTCAAGAAAGGTTCATGAATGTGGTATTTGGACGACTTGGCGCACATAGTGTAGGGTGCGCGGAAATGGTCCGGGACGGGATCGGCATGGGGTTGGAAAACTTTCAGGCGCTGGTGCTGAATGCCGACTTCCGGCCGCTCAGTTATTTCCCGCTGTCGCTCTGGTGCTGGCAGGATTCGATCAAGGCGGTCTGTCTCGATCGGGTGCATGTGATTTCCGAGTACGATCGGGCGGTGCGCTCCCCCAGCCAAGAGATCCGCCTGCCCAGCGTCATCGCGCTGAAGGAATTCGTGCCGATGTCGCGCCGCCCGGCCTTCACCCGGTTCAACGTCTTCCTGCGCGATCGCTTCGCCTGCCAATACTGCGGCCGCAATCACGCCGCCGAAGATCTGACGTTCGACCACGTGGTCCCGCGGGTCAAGGGCGGCCGCACATTGTGGACCAACGTCGTCGCCGCCTGCGAGCCATGCAACCTGAGGAAGGGGCACCGGCTGCCGGCGGAGGTGGGGATGCATCCGCTGCGGCCGCCGCAGCAGCCGTCGGCCCATGAGTTGCAGGCGAACGGCCGGGCGTTTCCGCCGAACTATCTGCACGAAAGCTGGCGCGACTTTCTCTACTGGGACAGCGAACTGGATCCGCAGTAGCCGGGCCGCGTCAGCCGCGCGCGCAGTGCGGTTTTGACATGGCCGGCGCGATCCGTATACTCGCTCGCTCATTTCCGGGAACGTGGGAGCTTCTCCCCGCCGCCAGCGCACGCCGGAGGCCTACCGGGACAACAACACGACCAACTGGAGATCCCCTGCGCCATGACCAAGCGCATCGAGGCGAAGTACAAGATTAACCGCCGGCTCGGCGTCAACCTCTGGGGCCGGCCGAAAAGCCCCATCAACAAACGCGAGTACGGCCCCGGCCAGCATGGACAGCGCCGCCGCAAGCCCACCGACTTCGGCGAGCAGTTGATGGCCAAACAGAAGCTCAAAGGCTACTACGGCAACATCAGCGAGAAGCAGTTCCGCAAATACTACGAGGAGGCGGTGCGCCGGCGCGGCGACACCTCCGAGAACCTGATCGGCCTGCTCGAGCGGCGGCTCGATGCCGTCGTCTATCGGATGAAGTTCGTCCCGACGGTGTTCGCGGCGCGGCAATTCGTCAATCACGGGCACGTCCATGTCAACGGCCGGCGGGTGAACATCCCGTCGTTCCTGGTGCGCGATGGCGATGTCATCCAATTGAACCAGAAGGCAAAAGAAATGTTGCTGGTCCTGGAGGCCATCGAAAGCGGTGAGCGCGACGTGCCGGAATACCTGTCCGTCGACTACAACAAGATGAATGGCACCTTCCTGCGCGCGCCGACCTTTACCGATGTGCCCTATCCGGTGCACATGGAACCGAACTTGGTCATCGAATACTATTCGCGCTGAGGTGTCTTGCGGGCCGGCCGTGCTCGGTGCGGACGGGCTCGTCACCCCATCTCTCGACGAATGGCGGCCGGAGCGGGGGCTTGGTGCCGCTCCGGCCATTTCCGGGCGGCCGCCGGCAGCGGCGCCTCCCGGCTCCCTTCGACTAATGCAGATGGACGGCGAAGACGACGACCGTCAGGACGACAGACACCGCGATCGCCGCCGTTTCGAACCATCCGAACTGAAACCGTTCTGGTTTCATGATCGCCTCCCGGCTTGGTCTGGCGGCGATCGCCCCACCGTCGCCTTCAGCATAACCCCGGCCCACTGCCCGTGACTGTCAATGGGTTTACACCGAATGATTTACGCTGGTGCGTCTGGCATTCTCCTATAAATTGTGATGCCGGCGGTGCCGGACCACCTGACAACGCGGCCGTCTTGATCCTATCTAACGGTGATGAAGGGTGCGCCTCGCCATGACTGACCACCTCCATACGGGTGCGGCCGCGCCATCCCCGGCGCGCGCCGGGGGGGTGGCGGCCCGGCGCTGGCTGTATCTGGTGCCGCTCGCCGTCTTCCTCGTCGTCGCCGTCTACGCGTTCGTCGGCCTCGGCCGCGATCCGGCGAACCTCCCCTCGGTGCTGATCGACCAGCCGATCCCGCCGCTGGCCCTCGACCCGATCCCCGGCCGTGACCGCGGGCTCGGCACCGACGACCTCACCGGACAGGTCTCGCTGGTCAACATCTTCGGCTCCTGGTGCGTCGCCTGCCGCGTCGAACATCCGTTCCTCATGGAGTTGCAGCGGCGTGGCGTCGTGCCGTTGCATGGCATCAACTGGCGGGAGCGAACCCCCGAGGCGGGGACCGAATGGCTGCGTCGCTTCGGCGACCCGTACACGCTGATCGGCGCCGATCCGGACAGCAAGGCGGCGATCGCCTTCGGCGTCACCGGCGCGCCCGAGACGTTCATCGTCGATGCCGACGGCGTCATCCGCCACAAGCACGTCGGACCGATCACGCCTGAGATTTGGGACACCACGCTGTGGCCGATCGTTCAGCGTCTGCAGGGCGGCTGAGGTCAGCATTGGCGGCGCTCGCGCTCGCCGCCATGCTCGCCATGCCGCTCGCGATCACCGCGACCGGGTCGGCGCACGCGGTGCAGCCGGATGAGGTGCTGGCGGATCCGGTGCTGGAAGGCCGCGCTCGCGACCTCAGCAGGGGGCTGCGCTGTCTCGTCTGCCAGAACCAGTCCATCGACGACAGCGACGCCGAACTCGCCCGTGATCTGCGCCTGTTGGTGCGGGAGCGGCTGGTCGCCGGCGACAGCGACGGCGCGGTGATCGACTACGTCGTGTCTCGCTATGGCGATTTCGTGCTGCTGGAGCCGCCCATGCGCATCGGCACCTATGCGCTCTGGTTCGGCCCGGCGGTGCTGGTGGTCGTCGGTGGCGTCGCCGTCGCTTGGTTTTTCCGCGGCCGTGCTGCCGGCTCACCGGCCGCCGCCCCGCCGCTGTCGGGTGACGAGGAGCGGCGCGTCGCCGCGCTGCTCGGGGACGAAGACCGGTGATCGGCGTGTGGCTCGCCGCCGCCGTGGTCACCGCGACGGTGCTGGCGCTGCTGCTGCTGCCGCTGGTTCGCCGCGGCGCGCCGCCGCCCGAGCGCCTGGAATACGACCGCGCCGTCTGGCGCGACCAGCTGGCCGAGATCGAGCGCGACGTGGCGCGCGGCGTCCTCGCCGCCGACCAGGCGGAGGCGGCGCGATTGGAAATCAAACGTCGCATTCTGGCCGCCTCGGGCGCTTCGGGCGGACCCGAGCGCGTCGCGCGCGCCGGCTCGCCGCGGCTGGCGCTCGCGCTCATTGCGATGGTTCCGGCCGTCGCCGTCGGCCTTTACGCCACCCTCGGCCGGCCCGGCGTGGAGGACCAGCCGCTCGCCGCCCGCACGGCGACGCCGGCGCCGGACCGGACGGCGGCGGGCGAGGCGCCGCAGATGTCGCTGGCGGAAGCCGCGGACCGGCTGCGCGCCCGCCTCGAAGACCACCCGGACGAGCTGGACGGCTGGGTGTTGCTCGGCCGCTCGTACATCACCTTGAATCGGCCGGCCGCCGCCGCCGCCGCGTTCGCCCGCGCGCTGCAACTGGCCGGTGACCGCCCAGACCTCGCTCCGTCTCTCGCCCCGTCCCTCGCTGCCTCGTATGGCGAGGCGCTGGTGGCGGCGCGCGGCGGGGAGGTCGACGCCGACGCCCGCGCGGCATTCGCTCAGGCTCTCGCCGGCGACGCCCAGGACCCGCGGGCGCGCTACTATCTCGGCCTCGCCCGGGCCCAGGCGGGCGACCTGGCCGGGGCGCTGCAGGACTGGGTCGACCTGGTTGCCATCGCGCCGGCCGATGCGCCGTGGCTGCCGATGGTCCGCGGGCAGATCGCCAGCGCCGCGGCCGATGCCGGCATCGACCCGGGGACGCTCCGCCCCTCCGCCGCAGTCGCGGACCTGATGCCGGCCGCGCCGCCCGCCGGTCTGACGCGCGAGGATGTGGCGGCGGCCGAGCGACTGTCACCGGCGGAGCGGCAGACAATGGTGCGCGCCATGGTCGAGGGGCTGGCCGCCCGCTTGGCGGAGCAGCCGGAGGACATCGAGGGCTGGCGCCGCCTGGCGCGTGCCTGGACCGTGTTGGGCGAGCCGGCGAAAGCGGCCGAGGCGGCGGCCCGCATCGAGGCCCTCGAGGCGCGCTGAGGCGCCTCGACGCTTGCCTTTTTCGCCCCCGGTCCGCATAACGTCGGCAGTGGCTCTGGCGGCCTTGGGGAGGGCGTCGATCAACCGCACCACCGCACACCCGACCGGCCCGAGATGCCCCGGCGGGTCGCGCGCACGCGCGATCGCCGTGGGGGGCGGCACACGGGATCCGGCTCTGCGAAGCCGGGGCTGAACCGAGGCAGAACCAAGGCAAAACCAAGGCTTTCATCACAGGGGTAAGAAGGACTTAAGCCATGACCACGTTTCGAACCATTGACGACCTGGACGTTGCTGGCAAGCGCGTGTTGGTGCGTGCCGACCTGAACGTGCCGATGAAAGACGGCAAGGTCACCAACACCACCCGCATCGACCGGACGGTGCCGACGCTGCTGGAATTGGCCGACAAGGGCGCCAAGGTCATCGTCATGACCCACCTGGGCCGCCCGAAGGGCAAGAAGAATCCCGAATTCACCTTGCAACCGGTGGCCGACGCGCTCGCCAAGAGCGCCGGCCGCCCGGTCGCCTTCGCCGCCGATTGCATCGGCCCCGAGGCCAAGGCGGTGGTCGACGCCATGCAGAACGGCGATCTGGCGATGCTGGAGAATGTCCGCTTCTATGCCGAGGAGGAGGCGAACGACCCGGCATTCGCGCAGCAGTTGGCCGAAAACGGCGATATCCTGGTCAGCGACGCGTTTTCCTGCTCGCACCGGGCGCATGCCTCGGTCGAGGCGCTGGCGCGGCTGCTGCCGTCGTGCGCCGGTCGGCTGATGCAGGCGGAACTGGAGGCCCTGGAAAGCGCCCTCGAAAAGCCGGAACGGCCGGCCGCGGCCGTTGTCGGCGGGGCCAAGATCTCGACCAAGCTGGACGTGCTCGGCAACCTCACCGAAAGGGTCGACCAGTTGATCATCGGCGGCGCCATGGCCAACACCTTCCTGTTCGCCAAGGGCGTCGCGGTCGGCAAGTCGCTGTGCGAGCGCGACATGGCCGACAGTGCCCGGGCGATCATGGAAAAGGCAGCGAAGGCCGGCTGCGAGATCGTCCTGCCGGATGACGCCGTGGTCGCCAGCGAATTCGCCGAGGGAGCCCCGTCCGAGACCGTCCCGGTGACCGCGGTGCCGGCGGACAAGATGATCCTCGACGTCGGTCCGCAGGCGATCGCCGACCTGAAGAAGCGTCTCGCCAGCCTGAAGACCATCATGTGGAACGGTCCGCTCGGCGCCTTCGAGATCGCGCCGTTCGATACCGGCACCAACGATGTCGCGCGGGAAGCGGCGCGGCTCACCAGCGAGGGCAAGCTGAAAAGCGTCGCCGGCGGCGGCGACACCGTGGCGGCGCTGCAGAAGGCGGGGGCTGAGGCAGGCTTCTCCTACGTTTCGACCGCGGGCGGCGCCTTCCTGGAATGGCTGGAAGGCAAGAGCCTGCCGGGCGTCGCCGTCCTGCGCAAGTGACCTCGATCACGCCGAGAGCCGCCGCCGGGGCAAAGCGCCCGGGCGGCGGCCGCGCGCGATGACACAGCGCCGGCCGCCCGGCCCTTCGGTCGAACGGATCCCGGCGGGCGACACTCGCACCCGCTTGGTCTGTCCCGATTGCGGTTTCATCGACTACAAGAACCCGAAGATTGTCGTCGGCGCGGTCTGCACCTGGGAAGACCGGGTGCTGCTCGCCCGGCGGGCGATCGAACCGGGCCGCGGCCTCTGGACCATCCCCGCCGGGTTCCTGGAGGCCGAGGAATCGTCGGCCGAGGGGGCTGTGCGCGAGACGCTGGAGGAAGCCTGCGCGGCAATCCGCATCGAAGGCCTGCTCGGCGTCTACGAGATCCCCTGGATCAGCCAGGTACAGATGCTCTATCGCGCGACCATGCTCAGCGCCGATCACGCGGCCGGCGAGGAAAGTCTGGAGACGATGTTGATCGGCTGGGATGCCATCCCGTGGGACGAACTCGCCTTCCCCAGCGTCCGCTGGGCGCTGCGGCTGGCCCGTGAGCCCGGCGGTCCATGGACCCACACGGCGACGCAGGATCGGTGAGCGCGCGCGCGGCCGCCGGCGGTGCGGTCGGGGGCTTACCGGAAGAGGCTGAGTTGCTTGTCGTCATCGTGCGGCGGCCGGAAGCGGCTGCTGTCCAGGTCGAGCCCGGCGGCGGGCGCGACGCGCAGGCCGAGCCGCGTGCAGGCGCGTTCGAAGCGGCGCGCCAGGATCTCGGCGAACGGCCCGGTGCCGGTCATCCGCTCGCCGAAGTCGGCGGCATAGAGCGCACCCTCGCGGGCGTCGCGGATGCGCGCCAGCACCCGTGCCGCGCGGTCGGGCGCGTGCGTGGCGAGCCACTGGCTGAACAGCTCCTTCACGTCGTAGGGCAGCCGGATCATGCTGTAGAAGGCGGCCGTGGCCCCAGCGGTCTTGCCGGCGGCGAGGATGGTCTCCAGTTCCGGATCGTTGAGGAACGGGATCATCGGCGCCGCCAGGATCGACACCGGCACCCCGGCGCGGCTGAGCGCCCGGATGGTCTCCAGGCGACGGTGCGGCGCCGCGGCGCGGGGTTCCAGGGTCCGTGCCAACCGCGGCTCGAGGGTGGTGACCGACACGCCGACGGCGACGAGCCGGCGTTCGGCCATGGAGCCCAGAATGTCGAGGTCGCGGACGATCAGCGCCGACTTGGTGGCGATCGCCACCGGATGCTCGCAGGCGGAGAGCAGTTCCAGCGCCGCCCGGGTGATACGCCGCTGCCGTTCCAGCGGCTGGTAGGCGTCGGTGTTGGCGCCCAGCATGATCGGCGCCGCCCGGTAGCCCGGACGGCGCAATTCGCGGCGCAGCGCCTCGACCAGGTTGCGCTTGACGAACAGCCGGGTCTCGAAATCCAGCCCCGACGACAACCCGAGATAGTTGTGGGTCGGCCGCGCGTAGCAGTAGACGCAGCCATGCTCGCAGCCGCGATAGGGGTTGAGGGAGCGATCGAAGCCGATGTCCGGCGAGGCGTTGTCCGCGATCGCCGTGCGCACCCGCTCCTCGCCGACGACCGTCGGGGCGGGTGGCGGCCCGCCATCGGCGTCGCCGTCGCGCCAACCGTCGTCGATCCGCGACCGCGCCTCCACTTCGAAGCGGCCGGCAGGGTTGCCGACGGCGCCTCGGCCCTTCCGCGGCAGATCGGGCATCGGAGCGTCCATCTGGGAATGCTAGCGCGGCAAAGCGGACAAAACAAGAATATTTATAGAACATGCGTGGTTCTCAGGCCGGGCGGCAACGCGCCACCCTGCGCCGGCGGCGGCCGCGCCTGAACCATGCGCCTCAGCGTCATCATGCCGACGCTCGACGCGGCGCGGCACCTGCCGGCGACGTTGGCCGCGCTGGCCGACGACGGCGCCGGCGGAGATTTCGCCATCGTCGTCGCCGATGGGGGCTCGACCGACGGCACGCCGGCGCTCGCCCGCGGCGCCGGTGCGCACGTCGTTGCGGCGCCGCGGGGCCGCGGCCCGCAACTGGCCGCCGGCGCCGCAGCGGCGACGGGGGACTGGCTGCTGTTCCTCCACGCCGACAGCCGGCCGGCGGCGGGATGGCGGGCGGCGGTCGCCGCCTTCGCCGAGGATCCGCGGAACCGCCAGCGCGCCGGCTACTTCCGCTTTCGGCTGGACGACGATCACCCCGCCGCCCGTCGCCTGGAAGCGCTGGTGGCGTGGCGCAACCGGGTGTTTGCCCTGCCCTACGGTGATCAGGGGCTGTTGCTGTCGCGGGACTTCTACGACGCCCTCGGCGGCTTTCCGCCGCTGCCGCTGATGGAAGACGTGGCGCTGGTTCGCCGTATCGGCCGCCGTCGGCTGGTGGCGCTGGACCCCGCCGTCGTCACCGCCGCGGATCGCTACCGGCGCGACGGCTGGCTCCGCCGGCCGCTGCGCAACAGTTTGTGTCTCGGCCTCTATTTCCTTGGCGTGCCGCCGCGCCACATCGTCCGCCTGTATGGCTGACGGGGCTTTACGGATGATAGGGCTGTACAGGTGACAGGGCTGTGCAGGTGACAGGGCTGTGCAGGTGA
>CAZVRW010000045.1:0-7176 GCA_964630265.1 uncultured Rhodospirillaceae bacterium | reverse complement strand
CAGGTGACAGGGCTGTGCAGGTGACAGGGCTGTGCAGGTGAGTGGGAGCGCGTTGGCCCGGCACTTAGTCGTCTACGCCCGCGCACCGCGCATGGGCCGGGTCAAGAGCCGACTGGCCCGCGACGTCGGCGTCGTCGCCGCTTGGCGGTTCTACCGCCTGTCGGTGCAGGCAACGCTGCGGCGGCTCGACGGCGGCGGTCGCTGGCGGTGTTGGCTGGCCGTGACCCCCGATGCCGCCGTCGCGATATCCTGGCCGGCCGGCTGGACGCCGCTGGCGCAAGGCGGCGGCGATCTCGGACAGCGCATGCAGCGGACCATGGAGACGCTGCCGCCGGGGCCGGCGATCATCGTTGGCACCGACGTGCCGGCCCTGCGCGCCGGCCACGTGGCCCGGGCGTTTCGCGCCCTCGGCTCACACGACGCAGTGTTCGGGCCCGCCCCCGACGGCGGTTACTGGCTGGTCGGGCTCGCCCGCCGGCCGCGGGTCCCGCGACTGTTTTCCGGCGTCCGCTGGTCAACGGAACATGCCCTGGCCGACACGCTGGCCCGGGCCGGCGATCTCGATGTGGCGTTTCTGGACATGTTGGCGGATGTCGACACCGGCGCCGATCTCCGGCGCGCCGCCCTGGAGACGGCGACGGCGGAGGCTCAGTGGGTGACGCGCGCCCGCGCCACGTAGTGCCCGTCCTCGATGCCGGTGAACAGGTCATCGACCTGTGGGTGGGCGACCGGCTTGCCGCTCTCGTCGGGCAGCAGGTTCTGCTCCGAGACGTAGGCGATATAGGTCGCCTCCTCGTTCTCGGCGAGCAGGTGGTAGAACGGTTGATCCTTGCGCGGTCGCACGTTGGCCGGGATCGCCTGCCACCATTCCTCTGTGTTGGCGAACTCGGGGTCGACGTCGAAGATCACGCCGCGGAACGGATAGAACCGGTGGCGCACGATCTGTCCGATCTGGAACTTGGCCTGCCGCAAGGTCAGGGACTCTCGAAGTTTGGTTTCCATGGACTTCAACATGGGCCAATCCACCATGCGTTTTCAAGCGGCGCGCGAGATCCCGGCGTCAAACCGTCGCGAGGTGTTCCTTCAGCCGCGGCATCAGCTCGACGAAATTGCAGGGTTTGTGCCGGGAATCGAGCTGGTGGACCAGGATTTCGTCCCAGGCATCCCTGCAGGCGCCCGTGGATCCGGGCAGCGCGAAGAGGTAGGTGCCGCCGGCAACGATCCCCATCGCCCGGGATTGGATCGTCGAGGTGCGGATCTTCTGATAGCTGATCCAGCGGAACAGTTCACCGAACCCCGGGATCTCCTTGTCCATGACGTCGTGGAACGCCTCGGGCGTGACGTCGCGGCCGGTGACGCCGGTGCCGCCGGTACAGATGACGACATCGATGCCGTCGTCGGCGATCCAGAAGCGCAGCTGATCGGCGATCAGCGGCCGTTCGTCGACGACGATACGCCGATCGGCGACATGGTGGCCGGCCGCCTCGATCCGCTCGACCAACGTCTGCCCCGATGCGTCAGTATCGAGGGTGCGCGAGTCGGAGACAGTGAGCACCGCGATATTGACCGAAAGAAAGGCCCTGTCCCCATGGATTTGCGCCATCCTCGTGTCCTCCTGTGCGCGCGACGCGCCATTCCACAAAGCCGTCCAAGAGATAGGCGCCGTCGCAGCCGCGCGGCAAGCCCCTCAGCCGGCAGATCCGAGGCGCCGACGGATACATCTGGTGGTTCGATCCAGCCGACGGATGGGGCTCATCCGTCAGCATCGACCCAGCAGCCGGGCGCGGATGCCGAGCAGGTCGCGCCAAGCCTGCCGCTTCTGGCCCGGCGATCGTAGCAGGTAGGCCGGATGATAGGTAACCGCCGTCGGAATCGGCTGGGCGAGCCGCGGCGACTGATAGTCGAACCAGCGGCCGCGCAGCTTGCCGACGGACTCGGCCCGGCCGGTCAGCGTCTTCGCCGCCGGTCCGCCCAGCGCCAGCAGCAGCTTGGGGTCGATGATCTCGATCAGCCGCTCAAGGAACGGCAGGCAAGCGGCAGTTTCGCTGGTCGTCGGCTCGCGATTGCCGGGCGGCCGCCAGAACACGGTGTTGGTGATGAAGACGGCGGTCTCGTCGAGGCCGATCGACGCCAGCATCCGGTCGAGCAGTTTGCCGCTCGGCCCGACGAACGGCAGGCCCAGGCGATCCTCTTCGGCCCCCGGCGCTTCCCCGACCAGGACGATCTGCGCCGTCGGCGTGCCACGCCCGAACACCAAATTCATGGCGGTTTTCTTCAACGGGCAGCCATCGAAGGCCGTCAGCGCCTCCTGCACCTGGGCCACGGTCGTCGCCAGGGCGGCGCGTCGCACGGCGTCGGCGACCGCGGCGTCCGCCGACACCGGCGGCCGTCGTCGCGCCTCGGCGGGTGACGGCGGCGGCTCGGCCGCTGTTGGCGCCACTGTCGGGGCCGCTGTCGGGGCCGCTGGCGGGGCGTCCGCCGGGGCCGCTGTCGGGGCGGCCGCGGCGCGATAGCGGTCGACCGGGCTGTCGCCGATGGTCTCGTCGACGCCGGCGTCCAAGTGCCAGCGCAGGACCGCCATCAGGGCGGCATGGTCCAAGGGCGGCCCGGGCACTGGCGACATCGTGTCCCTTTCAGAGCAGGGGAGATCCTCGGGCGAAGGTGTTTGCGCGAAACGTCGCCTGCTTTATGCTAATTTGCTGCATGTGCTAAGCTAACAGTTTGCAAGCCTGGAAGGGAACCCCGATGGACCGGGAAGTGATGGAATTCGACGTGGTGATCGTCGGCGGCGGGCCGTCCGGACTGAGCGCCGCGATCCGGCTGATGCAGCTGGCCTCCGAGAAAGGCCGCGAACTCTCCGTCTGTGTGCTGGAAAAAGGCTCGGAGGTCGGCGCGCACATCCTGTCGGGCGCGGTCCTGGAGCCGCGGGCGCTGGACGAGTTGCTGCCTGACGCCAAGCAGAACGGCGCGCCGCTGCATACGCCGGCGACCGAGGACCACTTCATGTTCCTGACCAAGACGCGGTCGTTCAAGCTGCCGACGCCGCCGCAGATGAACAACCACGGCAATTACATCATCAGCTTGGCCAACCTCTGCCGCTGGCTGGCCGAGCAGGCGGAGGCACTGGGCGTCGAAATCTACCCCGGTTTCGCGGTCGCCGAGGTGCTGTACGATGACGCGGGCCGGGTGAAGGGCGTGGCCACCGGCGACATGGGCATCGGCAAGGACGGCCAACCGACGGAGAACTACCAGCCGGGCGTCGAACTGCACGCCACCTACACGCTGTTCGCCGAGGGCTGCCGCGGCTCGTTGACCAAGACGCTGATGGAGCGCTTCGGGCTGCGCAACGGTGCGCAACCGCAGACCTATGGCATCGGCATTAAGGAGCTGTGGGAGGTCGAGCCCGCCAAGCACGCGCCGGGCAAGGTCGTGCATACCGTCGGCTGGCCCATGGACTCCAAGACCTACGGCGGCTCATTCATCTACCACATGGAAGATTCCCAGGTGGCGGTCGGCTTCGTCATCGGCCTGGATTACCAGAACCCCTACCTCAGCCCGTTCGACGAGATGCAGCGGTTCAAGACCCACCCGGCGATCCGGCCGACCTTCGAGGGCGGCCGCCGCGTCGCCTACGGCGCCCGCGCCCTGGTCGAGGGCGGCTTCCAGTCGATCCCGAAACTGGTGTTTCCCGGCGGCGCGCTGATCGGCGACACGGCGGGTTTTCTCAACGTCCCGAAGATCAAGGGCACGCACACGGCGATGAAGTCGGCGATGGTCTGCGCCGAGGCGGTGATGGACGCCCTCGCCGGCGACGCGCCGCCGGCCGTGCTGGACGCCTATCCCGAGGCGCTGAAGGAGACCTGGCTCTGGGACGAACTGAAACGGGTGCGCAACGTCAAGCCGGCGTTCCACAACGGCATGTGGCTGGGCATCGCCTATTCGGCCATCGATACCTATCTGTTCAGGGGCAAGGCGCCGTGGACGTTGAAGCACCACCCCGACCATGAGCAGTTGAAGAAGGCCAGCGAGTGCAAGCCGATCGACTACCCGAAGCCGGATGGCGTCATCACCTTCGACAAGCTGTCGTCGGTGTACCTGTCAAGCGTCAACCACGAAGAGGACCAGCCGGCGCACCTGACGCTGCGCGATGCGTCGGTGCCGACGGCGGTCAATCTCCCCGACTACGCGGGCCCGGAAGCGCGCTACTGTCCGGCCGGCGTCTACGAGTTCGTGCCCGACGGCGACGGCCAGCGGTTGCAGATCAACGCGCAGAACTGTGTCCACTGCAAAACCTGCGACATCAAGGATCCCACCCAGAACATCAACTGGGTGGTGCCGGAGGGTGGGGGAGGTCCCAATTATCCGAATATGTGACATGGCGCGGCTGACGGCGGGGCGGGCAGAGCGGCGGCGACGCCCGGCCGTTGTTGCCGCCGCGGTGATGGCCGCCGCGGTGCTGGCCGCCGTCGTCGCGCCGGTGGCGGCGGCGCCGAACCCGGCTCTGGAAACCCCGGCGGTTCGCGCCGACACCTCTGTCGGCGGCTACCTCGCGGCGCGGCACGCCAGTTCGCTGCACGATTACGGTGCCGCTGCGGACCTGCTGCTCGATGCCCTGGCGCAGTCGCCGAACCAGCCGGTCCTGCTGCAACGCGCGCATCAGGCGTTGCTGCTGGACGGGCGGGTGGCCGAAGCGGCGGCCCTCGCAACGCAAGGGGCGGCGCTTAGGATCGACATCCCCTACGCCGATCTCAGCCTGACGGTGGACGCCCTGGCGCGCGGGGATGCCGACACCGCGGCGGCGCTGGCGTCCAATCTCGACGCGACCGGGATCAACCGGCTGTTGGCGCCGCTGTTGACGGCCTGGACCCAGGCGGCCGCCGGTCACCCCGAGGCGGCGCGCGAGGCCCTGGCGCCGGTGGCCCGAATCCGCGGTGCCGAGGTGCTGTTTCATCTGCATGACGCGCTGCTGGCGGATGTGGCCGGCGACGACGAGCGTGCCGAGAGCGCGTATGCCGCCGCCATCGCCGCGCAACCGGATCCATCCACGCGCGTCATCGAGCTCGCCGGGAACTTTTTCGAACGCAGCGGCCGGCGCGACGAGGCGCTGGCGCTCTACAAGGCCTTTCTCGACAACCGGCCGACCTCGGACAGCATCCAGGTCGCTTTGGCGCGCGCCGAGGCGGGCACGCCGCCGCCGCCGCTGGTCGCCGACGCCAACGCCGGTGCCGCCACGGCCCTGTTCGACGTCGCCGGTGCGATGGGCGCCGACGATACGCGGGCGGCGGTCCTGGTGGTGGCGCGCCTCGGTCTGGCGTTGCAGCCGGATTTTCCGCAGATGAAGATCCTGGCGGCGCGGGCGTTGGAGGGACTGGAACGCTACGCCGATGCCAATGCGCTGTACGCGGCCGTCGACCCGGACTCGCCCCTCGCTTGGGAGGTGCGGATCGCCATCGCCGGCAACCTGGATCGACTGGAACGGTTCGACGAGGCGGAGGCCCTGCTCAAGACCCTGGCCGAGGAGCGGGCCGACAGCGCCGATCCGCTCATTGAACTCGCCAACCTGTTGCGCCGGCGCGAGCGCTTCCGCGAGGCCGTCGATGTCTACGATGCGGCCTTCGAGCGGCTGCCGGACGAGACGCAGCGGCTCTGGGGGCTCTACTATGCCCGTGGCATCGCCCTCGAACGATCGGGGCTGTGGGCGCGCGCCGAGGCGGACTTTCTCAAGGCGCTCGAGTTGGAACCCGGGCAGCCCCTGGTTCTCAACTATCTCGGTTACTCGTGGGTCGAACAGGGGCGGCACCTGGAGCGCGCCCTGGAGATGATCCAACAGGCGGTGGCGGCGCGGCCGCGCGACGGTTTCATCACTGACAGCCTCGGCTGGGCCTATTACAAGCTCGGCGACTTCTACCAAGCGGTCGAATACCTGGAACGGGCGGTGCTGTTGCAGCCGCACGATCCGGTGATCAACGATCATCTGGGCGACGCCTACTGGCAGGTGGGGCGCAGGCGCGAGGCGCGGTTCCGGTGGCAGGGCGCGCTCGGTCTCGATCCCGAACCCGACGTGCGCGCCGTGATCGAAGAGAAGCTGACGCACGGCTTGATCGTCGCCGCGCCGGAACCGGAGGGGCCGGTCGCCGACTGATGCCTAGTTCCGAACTGGTTGCGCAGGGCGTGGCGGCGGAGGCGGAGCCGGTGCTGTCGCGGCTGGCGCCCGCCAAGGTCAACCTGTATCTGCACGTTCTCGGCCGGCGCGCCGACGGCTACCACGATCTCGACAGCCTGGTGGTGTTCGCCGACGTAGGCGACCACCTCGCCGTCTCCATGGACGATCGGCTCGGCTTTGCCGTCGACGGGCCGTTCGCCGCCGCCGTGCCCGACGATGACGACAACCTGGTGATGCAGGCGGCGCGTGCCCTGGCGGCCGCCGCCGGCGTTCCGGCGCGCGCCCGCATCGTCCTCACCAAGCGGCTGCCGGTAGCCGCTGGGGTTGGCGGCGGGTCGGCGGACGCGGCAGCGACGCTGCGGGTCCTCGCACGCCTCTGGGATGTGCGAGCGGACGCCGGGGACCTGGAGCGCATCGCCCTGGCGCTGGGGGCAGACGTTCCGGTCTGTCTCCGCGATGGGCCGACCTGGCTCGGCGGGGTCGGCGACGCCCTGGCGCCGGCGCCGGCGCTGCCGCCGGCGTGGTTGCTGCTGGTCAATCCCGGCGTCGCGGTGCCGACGCCGACGGTATTCCGGCGGCGGCAGGGGGCGTTCTCGCCGTCGGCACGGTTCGCCCAGGCCCCTGCCGACGTGGCCGCTTTGGCGAGCCTGTTGGCGGCGCGGCGCAACGACCTGACCGCCGCGGCGATCGCCGTCGCGCCGGTGATCGGCGAGGCCCTGCAGGCCCTGCAGGCGCTGCCGGGGGCGCGGTTCGCGCGGATGAGCGGCAGCGGCGCCACCTGCTTTGCCCTGTTCGACGACGGCCCCACCGCAACGGCGGCCGCCCGGGCGCTGGCGACCGTTCGGCCGACGTGGTGGACGGCGGCCGCACCGTTGCGGGCGGGACCGTGAGCGAGTAGGGTTCGCGCGACGGTCGAGTCATCTCACCGTCGATATTTCTTGGGGCGTGGCCAAGCGGTAAGGCAACGGGTTTTGGTCCCGTGATCCCAGGTTCGAATCCTGGCGCCCCAGCCA
>CAZVRW010000044.1:0-26600 GCA_964630265.1 uncultured Rhodospirillaceae bacterium | reverse complement strand
GGAGCGGCTGCTGGCGGCGGCGGCCGGGCGGCACGATGCCGAGGGGGTGCGTCGGATGGCTCTGCTGGAGATCCTGTATGCGACCGGTCTCCGGGTCTCCGAACTGGTCGGCCTGCCGCTGGCGGCGGTGTCGCGGGACGGCCGCATCCTGACGGTGCGTGGCAAGGGGGACAAGGAACGCATCGTGCCGCTGACCGCCCCGGCCGCTGCCGCCCTCGCCGCCTACCGGGCGGTGCGCGAAGCGTTCCTGGCGGGGCGGCGATCGGACCGGTCGTCGCCCTGGCTGTTTCCCTCGCGGGCGCGGCAGGGTCACCTCACCCGCGCCCGCTTCGCACAGATCCTGAAGGAGCTGGCCATCGATGCCGGCATCGCGCCGTCACGAGTCTCGCCGCACGTGCTGCGGCATTCGTTCGCCAGCCATCTGCTCGCCCACGGCGCCGACCTGCGCAGCCTGCAACAACTGCTCGGCCACGCCGACATCGCGACCACCCAGATCTACACACACGTCCTCGACGCCCGCCTCAAGGCCCTGGTTCACGGCGCCCACCCGCTCGCTGCATCGGCTGCCGGTCATCTGGGCGAGCGCCCCGCCGAGGAGGCCCCTTGATCGGGCGTCGGACCCAGTCCCCCGAACGTGGGCCGGGACCGGTCGGAGTTCCCGTCATGCGCACCTATCTCGACTTCGAAAAGCCGATCGCCGATATCGATGCGCGGATCGAGCGCCTCGGCATTGCCGATGATGCCACGAAGCTCAAGGTGCGGCGCGATCGCGTCCTGCAACAGGCGTATCGCCGTCTGGGGGCGTGGCAGACCGTGCAGGTGGCGCGCCACCCGGAGCGGCCGACCGCGGTCGACGTGTTGCGCCGCCTTAACGAGGCGTTCGTGGCACTCGCCGGCGACCTGCTGCTGAGTGACGATGCCGCACTCGTGGGCGGACTTGGCCGTCTTGGCGGCTATTCCGTGGTGACCCTGGCGACGGATCGGCGCGCCGGCGTCGGCGGTCCGGGGGCTGCTGGTTTCCGCAAGGTCCAGCGGCTGCTCCGTCTTGCCGATCGGCTGCGGCTGCCGGTGGTCGTGTTCGTCGAAGCGCCGGCGCCGGGGCCGGCGGATCCGGCGTGCGCGATCGCGCTCGCCGGCTGCATCGAGGCGGCTTTCGAACTGCGGGCGCCGTTGGTTTCGGTCATCGTCGGCGAGACGGTCGGCGATCAGGGCTACGCACTCAGCATCGCCGACCGGGTGCTGATGCTGGAATACGCGGTGGCCTATCCGGTGACGCCGGAACGCGCCGCCGAAAGTCTGTGGCAGGATTCGGCGCAGGCCAAGGCGGCGGCCGAGGCCCTGAAGCCGACGGCGCGGGACTTGGCCGATCTTGGGCTGATCGATGGTATCGTGGCCGAGCCCCCGGGGGCCGCGCACCGGGATGCCGGCGCGGCCATCACTGCCGTTGGCGAGGCGGTCACCGGCGCGATCGTGGAGTTGATCGACACCCCGGGGCGCGACCTCTGTCGGCGGCGGCGCGACCGCTTCCAGGCGATCGCGACGGCCGAGCGCGGGGCAGCCGGCGCGTGATTGGTCGTCACGTGATCGGTCGTCACCGGCCGAGCCGGGCGAGTGCGTCCAGGAGGGTCGCCCGGTCGGCGTCCGACAGTGCCGCTGGGGTCTCCGTCGCGAACGCGAGAAGCCGGGCCGGTGCGGTCTCGCCGCGCAACTGCGCCCAGCCCCGCAGCAGGCGTAACGTCGCCGGTGACGCCACGACCCGATCACCGAGGGCGAACGCAGCGTAGACATGGCGGACGCGCTGGCTTTGGCGCAGCACCAAGCGCAGGTGCCGGGCGGGTAGGCAACGGTCGGCGGTGCAGGCCTCGATATCGCGTGTCTCCGCCGTCATCCATGCGCGATCGCCGATCAGGTCGATGGCGTCGCCGGAGACCTTGGCGAGCGGCGACGTGGCCTCAACGATGAACACGTTGACCCGGTCGTCGCCGCGCTCGAAGCTGGCGCTCGCGTGGCCGACGCTGCCGCCCGCGACCGGTCGCCAATCGCTCTCCGCCGCCGTCCGCCGCCAGTCCGCCAGGGAGTCGGGGAGATACGGCGTGGCCGCCTCTTCCGCCCGCGTGGCCGCCGTCCCGGGAGCGATCTGCGGCACCACGGCGACCAACGCGGCGGCGAGCAGCGGCCAAGCGAAGGCCAACCGCGGCGGCCGACCGGCGTCCGTCGCATTATCACTCGGGTCCGGCGCCGACGTTGATTCGGCCTCCGGTTCGGCCGGATCCGGGCGCAGCACCGCCACCAGCGCCAGCATGAACGCGACGGTCAGGCCGAGCGTCGCCCACTGATAGGGAACATGACCCGCCAGTTCCATCTGCGTGCCGTCGATCCAGTCGGCGAGCAGGATGGCGATGATCCGCAGGCTGTTGGCCGCGACGCCCAACACCCCGCCGGTGAACGTCAGCGCGGCAATCTTCCACGGCGCGCGGAACAGCAAAAGGCCGAAAAACAGGCCGAGGAACAAGCCGATCCAGAGGAACGGCAGGCCGGCGCAGTCGTCGATCACCACGTAGCGCTGCGCGCCCACGTAGACGACGAACACCTGCGTCTCGACGGGCAAGCCGAAGACCGCACCGAAGCCTTCGACGATAGCGACGGCGATGTGCTTGAGCGGCTCCAGGATCAGCGATCCGGTCGGCACGACGAAGACAAGGAGCGCCAGCAACGGGAGGGCGCGCAGCGTCGGGCGCCACCCCACCGCGGCGAGGACGATCGCACCGGTGGCGGCGACGAGCGCCACCTGCCGGCCGGCATTGACGTTCATCAGGTCGGCGGCGAGCCACAGGGCGGCGGCGGCGGCGGCCGCAAGCACGCCGAGCCAGGTCGGCGCCGGCGGTGTCGCGGTCAAGCGGTGCCGATGCAGCCAGAGCAGATAGCCGAGGGCCGGCAATACCAGCCAGCTCATCCGGTAGACGGCGGATTGCGACCACGCCGCGACCAGCGTCTCGACGGTGGTCGCCTGACCGAGCAGCATCAGCAGCAGGCCGGCGGCCAGCGCCAGAAGCGCCGCCCGCCAGCGGCCGGCGTCGCGCGGCGTGTCGGCGATGGGCGCGAGCAGGGGCGCCTTTCCGTGCGCCGAGATCGTCATCCGGCGAGCCGCTGCTTTGGCGCCGCGGCGTCGACGCCGGAGGCTTGAACCGGATGCGACGCCGCCGCCAGGAATGGCTGCACCAGCACCCGGTCGAGGCGGGCGTCGTGCGCGCTGCGAAAATACTCGAGGCCGAGGACGCGCGTGCGATCCTCCTGCGGCTGCGGCGATCGGTAGGTCCCAAACAGCCGGTCCCAGAGCGTCGACACCAAGCCGAAATTGCTGTCGGTCTCGTGGCGCTGGGCCGAATGGTGGACGCCGTGGGTGGTCGGCGTCACCAGGAGCAGCCGGGCCGCCCTGTCGACCCCCTCCGGCAGGCGCAGATTGGCGTGGGAGATCAGGGCGACGCTGCCGGCGGCCAGGATGTAGAGAACCACCGCGAGAGGCGGCACGCCGAAGGCGTAGACCACCGCCAGCATGACCAGCCCGCCGAGCAGGGACTCCAGTGGGTGATGCCGCTGCGCGGTGGTGAAGTCGACGTCGACGTCGGAATGATGAACGCGATGCAGCCGCCACAAGATCGGCAAGGCGTGTGACAGGCGATGCTCGGCATATTTGACGAGATCGAGGATCAGGATACCGAGCCCGACGGCGAGGACCTCGGGCAGGGGCGCGACGCGAAGCAGCCCGACTCCTTGGTCATGGGCGGTCTGCGCGACGGCGAGGACGGTGAGCGGCAACACCAGCCAGAGGATCGCCTGATTGCCGGCCCACAAGCCGATATTGGTCAGCCAGCGCCGACCCAGGTCGGTCGATGGCGCGCGCCACGGACACAGCAACTCGACCAAGGCGAGCAGCATGACGGTGCCGTAAAAAGCGAGCGGAACGATCGGGATCAGGTGCTCGGTCAAGGTGGGCTTGGCCTTTCGGTCAGCGTCTAGGGGTGTGGGTCGGTCGACCGGCGACGACGGTGCGACCCGCCGCACCGTCGTCGCCAAAGCCATGCTGGCCGCCCGAAGCGGCGGTCGGGCTGCCGCCGTTCCCCCACTGGTTGGGTGAACCCAACCCTCAGTTCGACGACTTCGTGCATCGACCGATCCGACGCTCGTGACGCAAGCGTCCGATCCGAACCACTAGCGCTTACGGCGGGCCAGATAGACGCCGCCGACGACGCCACTGGCGAGCAGTGCCAGCAGTCCGCCCTCGACGATCGGCACCGACGTGCTCAAGTCCGTGCCGGCCGCAACCCCGAGCGGGTCGCCGAGCGCGCCACCGAGCACGCTGCCGGCGAACGCCGGTGCGGCCGTGACGATGGTCAGGACGAGAGCGCCGATCAGGCTCGACAGGCGGGCAACGGTCCCACGCAGATGCGACATGACGTACCTCCTTTGACTACGGGTTTCACCTGACCGGAAATTCAGCAAGAATCGTGCCATGAATATAATTCATTTAAAATCAATGGATTGTCGTCTTGGGGCGAATGACGTCGCCGCAAATGTGTAAAAAATCCTGACACCCGGCGCAGCGCCGATCAGGAGTCGCCGCTGGCCGCACGCCTGATTGATATTGAGTATCAGTCACTTGCGGGCCGCCGCGCCGCCGACGAGGGGTGTAAAGAATGCCGACACCCCCTGCCGCCGCGCCCGCGGGCTTGCCTCGGCGCCGGCGACCGCTACGATCGATGCCCTCTGCAACGCGTTGGGGGAGCGGGCGTGCGCGCCGTTCTGGCTTGGCTTGCGCGGCGGGCGACCACACTGTTGGCGGCGGGGGTGTTCACCGGCCTTCTCCTGCCGGATGCGGCGGCACTCCTGCGTCCGCTGCTGACGCCGGCGGTCTGGGGCCTGTTGCTGCTGGCGCTGCTGCGGATCGACTGGACGGAGGTGCTGCGGCAGGCCCGCCGGCCGGGGCCGGCCCTCTTGATCGTCGTCTGGCTGCTCATCGCCTGCCCGGCGCTGATGGCCGGCGTCGTCGCCGTGCTTGCACCGCCACCTGGGCTGGCGACGGCGTTGGTGCTGGTGGCCGCTGTGCCGCCCATCATCTCGGCACCGGCGATCGCGGTCCTCCTCGGGCTCGATGGCGCGCTGGCGCTGTTGGTCATGGTCGTGGCGACGCTCGCCGCGCCGCTGCTGCTGCCGGTGACCGGTGTTGCCCTGTTCGGCCTCGGCCTCCAGCTGAGCATTGCGGATTTGATGCTGTCGCTGCTCGCGTTCATCGGCACCGCCGTCGCCGTTGCCACGGTGCTTCGCCATGGCCTCGGCCCGAGCCGTCTCCGGCGCGCGGCGACGGGGCTCGACGTTGCCGCCGTGCTGCTGCTGCTCACCTTCGCCATCGCCATCATGGACGGCGTCGCCGATCGGCTGCTGGCCGACCCGGCGTGGGTGCTGACGGTCGCCGCCGCGGCGATCGCCGTGAACCTTGCCCTGCAGGGTGCCGGCGGCCTCGCCTTCGCCTGGCTCGACCGGCGCCGCGCCGTGACCACCGCGTTCATCAGCGGCAACCGCAACATGGCGGTGGTGCTGGCGGTGTTGCCGGCCGGCGGGCACGCCGATGTCTTCCTTTACTTCGCCATGGCGCAGATTCCCATCTACGTTCTGCCGGCGCTGCTGGCGCCGCTGTACCGGCGGGTGGTGGCAGGGCATGCGGCCGGGCGTCCGCCGGGGCGTGTGGCGTAGGCGAAGCCGGCGCGCGCGCCGGCTTTCCCGCACCGTCGCCGGCGGTTAAGGTGCGGCGCGGCGCACCAAGGGCGCAGCGATATCATATGAGCATCTGGTCATGAGCATTTGGGGCAAGGTGATCGGCGGCGTTGCCGGATTCGCGCTCGGCGGTCCGTTGGGTGCGCTCATCGGAGCGGTCGCCGGCCACGCCGTCGACAAGATCCGCGCCGACCCCGGACTGATCGAGCATGCGCCGGCGGACGCGGGCGAGGCGGCGGCGGAGCGTAGCGCCACCGCCCGCCAGGTGGCGTTCTCGGTCGCGGTGGTCGTCCTCGGCGCCAAGATGGCCAAGGCCGACGGCGTCGTCACCCGCGCCGAAGTCGATGCGTTCAAGCAGATCTTCCGCATTCCGCCGCACGAGATGCGCAATGTCGCCCGCATCTTCGACGAGGCGAAGCGCGACGCCAGCGGCTTCGAGCCTTACGCCCAACAGGTCGCCTTGTTGTTCCGCCGTGAGCCGCAGGTGTTGGAGGAACTGCTCGCCGGGCTATTCCACATCGCCCGTGCCGACGGCGTCATCAGCCCGGTGGAGCTCGCCTACCTCGGCCGCGTCGCCGCGATCTTCCGGCTGGACGCGCGCCGCTTCGACCGGCTGCGCGACATCTACGCAAGCCCCTCGGCCCCCGATCCGTACACCATCCTCGGCGTGTCGCGCAGCGCGTCCAACGACGATATCAAGGGCGCCTACCGCCGGCTGATCCGTGAGAACCACCCCGACCTTTTGATCGCCAAGGGCATGCCGCAAGAGTTCATCGACGTCGCCAATGAAAAAATGGCGGCGATCAACGCTGCCTATGACAACATCGAAAAAGAGCGGGGGCTGAAATAGCCGCCGCGCCGCACGCGCGCGCCATGGGCCCCGACCCGCGCGCCGTGAGCACTCGCCGATGAGGGCTCTCGACTGGGCGGCGGCGATGACCGTGGTGCTGATCTGG
Organism: uncultured Rhodospirillaceae bacterium; assembly: GCA_964630265.1. Lineage (GTDB taxonomy): Bacteria > Pseudomonadota > Alphaproteobacteria > Rhodospirillales > Defluviicoccaceae > CAZBWP01. The sequence goes on along the minus strand of CAZVRW010000044.1, from coordinate 19,875 downwards.
GCGCTGAACTTTGTCATCGCCAAGGTGGGCGTCGGCCAATTGCCGCCGCTGTTCATGCTGGCGCTCCGCTTCAGCCTCGTCGCCGTCTTGCTGCTGGCCTTCCTGCGTCGCCTGGGGCCGCGCTGGCGGACCATGCTGATCGTCTCGATGGTCATGGGGCTGTTGCATTTCGGCCTGCTGTTCACCGGCCTGCGAGGCGTCGACGCCGGCCCTGCCGCCATCGCCATCCAGCTGGCGGTGCCGTTCAGCGCGCTGCTCGCCTGGCTCGCTTTCGGCGAACGGATGGCGGCTTGGCAACTCGCCGGCCTCGCCATCGCCTTCGCCGGCGTCTACGTGCTCGCCGGTGATCCGTCGCGGACGCCGAGCGCGCTGCACTTCGCCATGGTGGTGGTCGCCGCGTTCGCCTGGGCCGCCGCCAACATATTCATCAAGCGGCTGAGCCCGATCAGCCCGTTCGTGCTCAACGCTTGGCTCGGCGTCCTGGCGGCGCCGCAACTGTTTCTCGCGTCCCTGGTGCTGGAGAGCGGCCAGTTCGAGGCGGCCCTGGCCGCCGACTGGCGCGGTTGGGGGGCCGTCGTCTTCATGGCGCTCGGCGCCTCGATCACCGGCTACGGCCTCTGGTATTATCTGATCGGCAAGTACGAGGTGACCCGCGTCGTGCCGTTGATGCTGCTGTCGCCGGTGCTGGCCGTGCTGCTGGCCGCCGGGATTTTGGCAGAGCCATTGACCGTGCGCACGGTCCTCGGCGGTCTCGTCACCATCGCCGGAGTCGCTATGATCCAGTTTCTCAAGCCGGGACCGCGGCGCGCCGCGGCGGGCCTGTGATGCGGGCGGGCCCGTCGCCCAACCACGATGCCCGGCCGCCCGGGCAGCCGGTGGACATGCTGGTGCTGCACTATACCGGCATGGAAACGGCGGCGGCCGCTCTCGACCGGCTGTGCGACCCGGCCGCCAAGGTCAGCGCCCATTACCTGGTCGAGGAAGACGGAACGGTCTGGTCCCTGGTCGACGAGACGCGCCGGGCTTGGCATGCCGGGGTTTCGGTCTGGCGCGGCGCCACCGACATCAACGCCCGCTCGATCGGCATCGAACTGATCAATCCGGGCCACGAGTTCGGCTACCGGCCGTTTCCCGAGCCGCAGATGGCGGCGACCGTCGATCTCGCCCGCGCCATCGCCGCCCGCCATCCCATACCGCCGCGCAATGTCGTCGGCCACTCGGACGTGGCGCCGACGCGCAAGCTGGATCCGGGCGAGTTGTTCGACTGGTCGCGCCTGGCCGCCGCCGGCGTCGGGCTGTGGCCGGCGGACTCGGAGACCTGCCTGATGGAGCCCGAGGTGGTGCGCGACATGTTGCACCGTTTTGGCTGGGATGTCACCGACCCGGCGGCCGCCCTGCGCGCCTTCCAGCGCCACTTCCGGCCGTCGCGCGTCACCGGTCGCATCGATTTCGCGACGGCGCGCCGGCTGCACGGTCTGCTCGAGCTGATCGAGGAGCGTGGGCCTGGGCCGGCGCCGGACCGGCGGCCTTGACGCGACGCCTAGCCGGGATAGGTTAAGGGCCTGTCAGACGGCCGGATGGCCGCCTTCGTCCGCGAGCGATCGCGGCCGGGGGAGGAAAGTCCGGGCTCCACGGGAACGCGGTGCCGGGTAACACCCGGCGGGGGCGACCCCAGGGAAAGTGCCACAGAGAGCAGACCGCCCGGCCGCCGGCGCGCACGTCGCGCCTCAGGCCGCCGGGCAAGGGTGAAAGGGTGCGGTAAGAGCGCACCGCGGCCCCGGCGACGGGGACGGCACGGTAAACCCCACCGGGAGCAAGACCAAGTAGGGACGGCACGCCGGCGGATCGCCGGCAGGCGGGTTCTCGCGCCGCTGTCCGGGTCGGTCGCGCGAGGCGTCCGGTAACGGGCGTCCCAGATGAATGGCCATCCCCCGCGTTCGCGCGGGGACAGAACCCGGCTTACAGGCCGTCTGGCAGGCCGTCTGGCAGGCATTGCCCCCCCCGATCCGCTGGTTCGCAAGGGTGAGAGCCGGCCGGCTCGCAGCCGATTCGGCGTTTGTCGGGGAACGCCATGCTGCCATGAAATAGAACATAGCAAGAACACGCAGGCGCGGCAGTCGCCGTGCAAGTGCCTCACAACCGTTCGCCCCACCGGGATCGGGGCATTACTGCCCATAGGACGTCGGTCCTCGGAACGAGCTTGCCGGCAACTTCGGCGTGATGGCCAAAAAGTTGCCGGAAAGACACTGTTAACTTCTGAATCGTATCCCCTCCCATTGACCCCCACTATTTCCCATGGTATCCCACCAAATGGCGATGGATGGCGGAGCGAGGCGGCGCACGGGGTCGTGTTCCCAGTCCGCCGACATCTGGATCAGACAAGAATTGTGGGGCCGGAATGGCTCTGTTGGTCGGCAAGCACACGAACAAGATCGACCGCAAAGGACGCGTGTCGGTGCCGAAGCCGTTCCGCGATTTCCTCGCGGCGAAGGACGGGGAGGTGACCGGTTTCTATGCGTACCCATCCTTCAAGGAGCCGGCGATCGAGGCGTGCAGCGAATCGTTCATGGCCCGGGTCGCCGACAGCATCGACGAACTCGCCCTGTTCTCGGACGAGCAGGACGATTTCATCGTCACCATCCTCGAGAACGCCCACCAACTGGGATTCGATCCGGAAGGCCGCACCTCGCTGCCGGCGGAACTGATCGCCCATGCCGGGATCACCGACCAAGCGCTGTTCGTCGGTCACGGCAGCCGCTTTCAGATCTGGAGCCCGGAGAAGCACGCGGCGCTGCGCAGCAACACGCTGGAGCGGGCGCGCGCCCGTGGCGCCACGCTGAAGCTGAGGCCCGCCGAGGAGCGGTCGGCATGACGGCCGCGCCGCACATTCCGGTGATGCTGGCGGAGGCGATGGCGCTGCTGGCGCCGCGCGACGGCGGTCTTTACATCGACGCCACGTTCGGCGACGGCGGCTACACGCGGGCGCTTCTCGAGGCTGCCGCCTGTCGGGTCGTGGCGCTCGATCGCGACCCCGACGCGGAACAACGCAACGCCGCCCTGCTGCGGCACTTCAGCGCGCGGTTGCGCCTCATCGTCCGTCGGTTCGGCGATCTCGACCGGGCGCTCGCCGAAACCGGGATCACGGTCGTCGACGGTGTCGCCTTCGATCTGGGCGTCTCGTCGCCGCAACTCGACCAGCCGGATCGCGGCTTCTCGTTTCGCGCCGACGGCCCCCTCGACATGCGCATGGCGGGCAACGCCGAGGCGCGAGAGACCGCTGCCGACCTGGTCAACGGCTTAAGCGAGGCGGCGCTCGCCCGCTTGATCCGCGATTTCGGTGAGGAGCGGGCCGCCCGTCACGTCGCCGCCGCGATCTGCCGCGAGCGGGCCAGGGCGCCGATCACCCGCACCGCCCTGCTCGCCGACGTGGTGCGTCGCGTGGTGCCGAAATCGGTGGACGGGCTGGATCCGGCGACCCGCACCTTTCAGGCGCTGCGCATCGCCGTCAACGACGAACTCGGCGAACTGGATCGCGGCCTCGCCGCCGCCGAGCGGGTGCTCGGGCCGGGCGGACGGCTGTGCGTCGTCTCCTACCATTCGCTGGAGGACCGCCGGGTGAAGGCCTTCCTGCGGGAGCGCAGCGGCACCGGGCCGCGCCCATCGCGGCATCAGCCGGAGGCGACGTGGGCGGCGCCCAGTTTCACCCTGCTGACACGGCGGGCGCTGCGACCGGGCGGGGCGGAGATCGCCGCCAATCCGCGGGCGCGCTCGGCGCGGCTGCGCGCCGCCGAGCGGACCGCGGCGCCGGCGTGGCCGGCGTCCGACCGATCCACGCGCCACGCAAGGAGGGCCGCATGAGCCGCTGGGCGAAGCTGCTGCGAACGACGACCCTGCTGTGCCTCGTGGTCGCCGTCGGTCTGTCGGCGGTGCTGTTCCGGGTCAAGTACGCGGTCCAAGATCTCGAGGCGCAACTGGTCAATCTGCAGAACCAGATCGCCGGCGAGCAGCGGGCGATCCACGTCCTCGAGGCCGAGTGGAGCTATCTGACCGAGCCCGAGCGGCTTCGGCGGCTGGCGCGCAAACACCTGGAGTTGACGCCCTTGGCGCCCCGCCAAGTCGGTTCGTTCGCCGCGCTCAGAGCGGCGCGCGACCACGTGGACATGCCCCATGGTGGCGATGTCGCGGACTGGACCCGAAGCCCGGCCGCCGCCGCGGTCGTGCTCGGAACGGAGATCGGCCAATGAGACCTGCCCTGCCCGTTGCCGCGCATATCCACCTGGACGGTGCCCGCGCCAAAGCGCTCGAGACGGCCCGCGACCGGCTGATGGTGGTCGGCCTGCTGTTCACCCTGGCGTTCTTCGTCGTCGTCGGACAGTTGGTGGCGATCACCGCCGGGGGCGTTCCCTCGGTTCCGGTCGCCTTCGCGCCGACGCAGTGGCAAGTGGCGCGCGCCGATATCACCGATCGCAACGGCGTGCTGCTCGCCACCAGCCTGCCGACCGCGGCGCTCTATGCCGATCCATCCGAAGTCATCGATGCGGAGCGGGCCGCTGACCGTCTGGTCGAGGTGCTGCCCGACCTCGACCGCGACGACGTCTTCAGAAAGCTGACCCGCAACGGCCGCTTCGTCTGGCTGCGCCGCGCCCTGACACCGTCGGAGCACCACGCCGTCAACACGCTGGGCCTGCCGGGCATCCACTTCCGCACGGTCGAGCGGCGCGTCTATCCGCAGGGCGTGGTCGGCGCCCACGTGGTCGGCTTCACCGATGTCGACAACCGGGGGCTCGCCGGTATCGAGCAGTCGTTCGATGCCGGGCTCGCCGACGGCGAGCCGGTGCAACTGTCCATCGACGTCCGCGTGCAGCACATTCTGCGCGAGGAGATGCTGGCGGCGATGCGGTCCTTCCGCGGCATCGGTGCTGCCGCCGTCGTCCTCGACATTACCACCGGCGAGCTGCTGGCCATGGTCTCGCTGCCGGATTTCGACCCCAACGATCCGACGATCGCCGGTCCCGTCGGCACCTTCAACCGGGTGACCCAGGGTGTCTACGAGATGGGGTCGACGATGAAGGTGCTGACCTCGGCGATGGCCCTGGACAGTGGCGCCACGTCGCTGAACGGCGGCTACGACGCCAGCCGCCCGCTGCAGGTCGCCGGCTTCCGGATCCGCGATTTCCACGCCCAGAACCGGTGGCTGAGCGTTCCCGAGGTGATGCTCCATTCCTCCAATATCGGCGCGGCGCAGATGGCCATCGCTGTCGGCAGTGAGAAGCAGCGTCAGTATCTCGATGCCATGGGCCTGCTGCGCCGTTCGCCGGTGGAATTGCCCGGCGTCGAGCAGCCGCTGTTCCCGCGGCCGTGGCGGGACATCAACACCATGACCATCGGCTTCGGTCATGGCATCGCGGTGACGCCGCTGCACCTCGCCAGCGCCGTTGCCGCGGTTACCAACGGCGGCGAATACCGGCCGGCGACGATCATCCGGCAGGACGGCCCGCCGCGTGCCGGCCGACGGATCATCTCCGAAGCGACCTCGCGCGAGGTGCGCGCACTGATGCGGCTCGTGGTGCTCAACGGCACCGGCCGCAACGCCGACGCGGCCGGGTTGCGCATCGGTGGCAAAACCGGAACAGCGGAGAAATCCGAACGCGGCCGCTATCAGCGCAAGGCGCTGTTGTCGTCATTCGTCGGCGTGTTCCCGATCGATCAGCCGCGGTTCCTGATCCTCGCCATGGTCGACGAGCCGCAGGGCACCGCCGAGACCCAGTATTTCGCTACCGGCGGCTGGGTGGCGGCGCCGGCGTTCGCTCGCATCGCCGCCCGGATGGCGCCGCTTCTCGGGGTCGAGCCGGTACTCGAAGACATCATGACGGCCGAGGCAACGGCCCGGAATCCGGCGCTGCGCTGGCAGAAGACGCCGATCAACGTGTCCCTCCGGCAGGCGTTCGACGACGTGCAGGGGCGCCGGTTTGCGGCTGAGTGAGCTGATGGATGGATCCAGTCCCCTATCCGTGGAGGCGGCGGCGCGGCCGATCGACATCACCGGTCTGACCAGCGACTCCCGCTGCGTGGCGCCGGGGTTTCTGTTCGCGGCGCTGCCCGGCAGCCGCGTCGACGGCCGCGCCTTCATCGGCGAGGCGGTGACCCGCGGTGCTGCCGCCGTGTTGGCGCCGGAAGGGACACGACTGCCGGCCGACGTGGCGGCGTCCGTTCCCCTGATCGCCGACGCCAACCCGCACCGCCGTCTCGCCCTGCTCGCGGCCCGCTTCTACGGTCGCCAGCCGGACACCGTCTGTGCCGTCACCGGCACCAACGGCAAGACTTCGGTGGTCTGGTTCCTGCAAAGGCTGTGGACGTTGCTCGGCCGCTCCGCCGCCTGCCTCGGCACCCTCGGCGTGCGGGCGCCCGGTTTCAGTCGCCCCGGCAGCCTGACCACCCCGGATCCGGTCGCCCTGCACGAAACCCTGGCCGGGCTCGCCGACGCCGGAGTCGACCGGCTGGCGATGGAGGCATCCAGCCACGGCCTTGCGCAATATCGGCTCGATGGCGTCCGCCTCGCCGCTGCGGCGTTCACCAACCTTAGCCGTGATCATCTGGACTATCATGGCAGTATGACCGGCTATGCCGCCGCCAAGCGCCGGCTGTTCACCGACCTGCTCGACGCCGATGGCGCCGTCGTTCTCGATCCCGATGCCGCCGGCAGCGCCGACGTCATCGCCGCCGCCGAGGCGCGCCGCCTCAGGCTGCTTACCGTCGGCCGCCGCGGCGCGACGCTCAGCTTGGTTTCGGCCGAGCCGCGTCCGGATGGTCAGCGGCTGACCATCGACAACGGCGGGCGCACCCGCCACACCATCCTGCTGCCGCTCGTCGGCGGCTTCCAGGCCGGCAACGCCTTGTGTGCGGCGGCGCTGGCCATTGCCACCGGCGAGGACTCGGGGCGGGTCGTGTCGGCGTTGGTCGACCTCGAATCGGTGCCCGGGCGGCTGCAGCGAGTGGCGCTGCGCGGCGACGGCGCCGCCGTCTACGTCGATTACGCGCACACGCCGGAGGCCTTGGCGACGGTGTTGGACGCGCTGCGCCCGCATACGCCGGGGCGCCTCGTCGTCGTCTTCGGCTGTGGCGGTGACCGCGATGCCGGCAAGCGGCCGCTGATGGGCGCCGCCGCCGCGGAGCGCGCCGACCACGTCATCGTCACCGACGACAACCCGCGCGGCGAGGATGCCGCCGCCATCCGCCGGCAGATTCGCGCCGCCTGCCCGAACGCCCGCGAGATCGGCGACCGCGGCGAGGCCATTGCCGCCGGCATCGCGGAACTGACGGCCGGCGACCTGCTGCTGATCGCCGGCAAGGGACACGAGACCGGACAGATCGTCGGCGATCGGGTGCTGCCCTTCGATGACGCCGTTGCCGTCCGCCGGTTGGTGGAGGCCGCAGAATGGTGAGCCCACCCGGCATGGCCCCGGCACCGTTGTGGACATCGGCGGAGGCGGCGGCCGCGACCCAGGGGCGCTCGACCGGCGACTGGGTGGCCACCGGCGTCTCCATCGACAGCCGCACACTCGCCGCCGGGGACCTGTTCGTCGCGATCGCCGGCCCGACCTTTGATGGTCACCAATTCGTCGACGAGGCCTTCGCCCGCGGCGCCGCGGCCGCGCTCGTCTCCCGCGGTCCCGGCACGGATCAGTCCGGCCCCGCCGATTCGGCCCGGCCGCACCTTGTCGTCGGCGACACTCTGGCTGCCCTCCGCGACTTGGCCCGCGCCGCCCGTGCCCGCGGCGAAGCGCGCATCGTCGGCGTCACCGGCAGTGTCGGCAAGACCGGCGTCAAGGAGGCGTTGCGCCTCTGTCTCGGGGCGCTGGGGCCGACCCACGCGACGCAGGGCAGCCTCAACAACCATTGGGGGCTGCCGCTCAGCCTCGCCCGACTGGCGCGCGAGGCCCGGTACGCGGTGTTCGAGATGGGCATGAACCATCCCGACGAAATCCGCCCCCTCAGCCTGTTGGCGCGGCCGCACGTCGCCGTGATCACCTCGGTCGAGGCGGTCCACAAGGCCCATTTCACCTCGGTGCAGGAGATCGCCGCCGCCAAGGCCGAGATCTTCGAGGGCGTCGAGCCCGGCGGCATCGCCGTCCTCAACCGGGACAACCAGCATTTCGCCCGGCTGGCCGCCGCCGCCGCTGCCGTCGGTATCGAGCGGATCATCGCCTTCGGCCGTCATCCCGAGGCCGGCGTGCGCTTGATCAGCGCCGACCTGCGAGAAGACGGGGCCAGCGTCCGTGCCGCCGTTGCCGGCGAGACCGTGGACTACGACCTGCCGGTCGCCGGTGCCCACTGGGTGCAGAACAGTCTCTGTGTGCTGGCCGCCGTCTCTGCCGTCGGCGGCCACGTGCCCACGGCCGTGGCGGCCTTGCGCGACTTCGGACTGCCGAAGGGGCGCGGCCAGCGCCTCCGCCTGCGCCTGCCCGCGGGCCCGATCACGTTGATCGATGACAGCTACAACGCCAGCCCCGTCTCCATGGCCGCCGCCTTCGCGGTATTGGCGCGTACCGTCCCCGCTGCCGGTGGCCGGCGGATCGCGGCGATCGGCGACATGCTGGAACTGGGCGACGACGCGTCGGCGATCCACGAGGCCCTCGCGGCAACGCTGATGGAGAGCAATATCGACCGCGTCTTCTGCGCCGGCCCGTTGATGCGGCATCTCTACGACGCCTTGCCGCCGGCGGTGCGGGGCGCCCATGCCGCCGACGCGACCGCGCTCATCCCGCTGCTGCTGGACGACCTGCAGGCCGGCGACGTCGTCGTCGTCAAGGGCTCCGCCGGCAGCCGCATGGGCCAAGTGGTCCAGGCGTTGACCGCCGCCGCCATGCCGTCAGCGCCGACGACGGGCGCGCCCGTCGCTGCCGGGGGGACGCCGCATGCTCTATAACCTGCTCTTCCCCCTCGCCGACGAGATTTCGATCTTCAACGTCTTCCGCTATCTGACCTTCCGCTCCGGCGGTGCGGTGCTGACCGCGTTGATCATCAGCTTCGTCCTCGGCCCCTGGCTGATCCGCCAGCTCAAGAGCCGGCAGAACGGCGGGCAGCCGATCCGCGAGGATGGCCCCGAAACGCACCTGCTGACCAAGCGTGGCACGCCGACCATGGGCGGCTTCCTGATCCTGACGGCAATGACGCTGTCGACCCTGCTCTGGGCGGATCTGACCAACGGCTTTATTTGGGTCGCCCTGGCGGTGACCATCGGCTACGGCGGCATCGGCTTCCTCGACGACTATCGCAAGGTCGTCCTGAAGAACAGCCGCGGCCTGCCCGGCCGCCTGAAGTTGCTCATGCAGACGGTGATCGCCGTCGCCGCCGCCATCGTCATCACTTGGCTGACGCCCGAGCCGCTGCAACAGATGCTCGCCGTGCCGTTCTTCAAGACCGTGCTGCTCGACCTCGGCTGGGCGTTTGCGGTGATCGCCGCGCTGGTGATGGTCGGCTCGTCCAACGCCGTCAACCTGACCGACGGTCTCGACGGTCTCGCCATCGTGCCGGCGATGATCGCCGCCGGCGTCTTCGCGCTGATCGCCTACCTGGTCGGCAACGCCGTGTTTTCCAACTACCTGCAGATCCATTACGTGCCCGGTTCGGGTGAACTCGCCGTGTTCTGTGGCGCGCTGGTTGGCGGCGGCCTCGGCTTTCTCTGGTTCAACGCGCCGCCGGCCCGCGTCTTCATGGGCGATACCGGATCGCTTTCGCTCGGCGGCGCGCTGGGCACCGTCGGCGTCATCACCAAGCACGAGATCGTCCTTGCCGTCGTCGGCGGCCTGTTCGTGCTGGAAACGGTGTCGGTGATCGTCCAGGTCGCCTCATTCAAGCTCACCGGCCGCCGCGTCTTCCGCATGGCGCCGCTGCATCACCACTTCGAGAAGAAGGGTTGGGCCGAGCCGACCATCGTCATCCGCTTCTGGATCATCGCATCCATCCTGGCGCTCGCCGGGCTGTCGACGCTGAAGCTCAGGTGAGGGCGGTGCCGATGATCGATCTCAGCATCCTGCCCGATCGTCCGGTGGCCGTGCTCGGCCTTGGCCGCAGCGGCCTCGCCGCCGCCCGCGCGTTGCTCAGCGCCGGCCGGCCGATGCTGGCCTGGGACGACGTGGCGGCGCAGCGGACCGCCGCCGCCGCGGCCGGAATCCCCCTCACCGACCTCGCCGCCCGAGACCTGTCGGACGTTGCCATGCTGGTGCTGAGCCCGGGCATTCCGCTCGACCATCCCCGGCCGCATCCGCTGGTGACGCGGGCGCGCGCCGCCGGTTGCGCGATCGTCGGCGATGTGGAGCTCCTGCTTCGCGCCTGCCCCGCCGCGGACGTCGTCGGCATCACCGGCACCAATGGCAAGTCGACCACCACGGCGCTGCTCGGCCATATACTGGCGACGGCGAAGGTGGCCAGCGCCGTCGGTGGCAACATTGGCGTGCCGGCGCTGGCCCTGCCGCCCCTCGCCACCGGCGGCGTCTATGTGCTCGAGCTTTCATCCTATCAGCTGGGGCTGACGCCGTCGCTCCGCTGCCGGGTGGCGGTGTTGCTCAACATCTCGCCCGACCACCTGGACCGGCACGGCGGCATCGACGGCTACGTCGCCGCCAAGCGCCGGATCTTCGCCGGGCAGGGAGCGGACGCCACGGCAATCGTCGGCGCCGACGACGCGACCTGCCGGGCGATCGCCGCAGCCCTGCACGGCGACCATGGCGGCCCAAAGAGCGGGCCGCGGGTGATCCCGATCTCCGGCGAGACGGTGGTCCCGGGTGGTGTCTATGCGCACGGCGGCACGTTGTTCGACGCGACCGCCGGCGGCGAGCCTCGGCCGGTGCTCACCTTGGCCGAGGCACCGGCGCTGCCCGGCGCCCACAACGCCCAGAACGCCGCGGCGGCCTGGGCGGCGGCCCGGGCGCTGGGCGTCGATGCGGCGACCGTGGCCGCGGCGATGCGAAGTTTCCCCGGCCTTGCGCATCGCCAGGAGCTCATCGCCACCATCGACGGCGTCGCCTACGTCAACGACAGCAAGGCGACCAACCCCGATGCCGCCGCCCGTGCGCTCGCCTGCTACGATGCGATCTACTGGATCGCTGGTGGTCGCGCCAAGGCGGGAGGACTGGCCGCGGTGCGGCCCTATCTCGATCGCATCCGCCACGCCTATCTGATCGGCGAGGCCGCTCCCGACTTCGCCGGCGAATTGGCATCGGCGGTGCCGGTGGCCATCAGCGAGACCCTGGAGCGCGCCGTTGCCCAGGCGCACGCCCAAGCGCACCGCAATGGCGCCCGGGCGCCGGTGGTCCTGCTGTCGCCGGCCTGTGCGTCCTTCGATCAGTTCCGCGACTTCGAGGCCCGAGGCGACGCCTTCCGGGCGCTGGTGGAGGCGCTCGGCCCATGACCGCCACCTTCGCTCGCACCGACACCAGCATTCTCGCCCGCTGGTGGTGGACCGTCGACCGCTGGATTCTCGGGGCCATCCTGCTCATGATCCTGGCCGGCGGGGTGATGACCATGGCGGCGTCGCCCGCCGTCGCCGAGCGGATCGGGCTGGAAGCGTTCCATTTCGCCCGGCGCCAGTCGGCCTATCTGCCGGCGGCGGTGTTGGCGATGCTCTGCGTCTCCATGTTGGCACCCCGCGGCATCCACCGTCTCGCCGTGCTGGTCTTCGCCGTTTCGCTGATGCTCTGTGTCGCCACGCTGTTCAGCGGCAGCGAGATCAAGGGCGCCACCCGCTGGCTGCGTCTCGGCGGCTTCTCGCTGCAGCCGTCGGAGTTCCTGAAGCCGGCGTTCGCCGTGGTTACCGCGGGGTTGATCAGCCAGGCTCGCCTGGAAGGCCGGTTCACCGGCTACGTTGCCGCGACCGCGGTGATGCTCGTCGTTGCCGTGCTGCTGCTGCAGCAGCCGGACGTGGGCATGACACTGCTTTTGGTCGCCACCTGGGCGGTGCAGCTCTTCCTGATCGGCCTGCCACTGATCATCGTCGCCATCCTCGGGCTCGGCTTCGTCGGCATGTGTGTCGGCGCCTACATGACCTTCGACCACGTGCGCGGTCGCATTGACCACTTCTTCGACCCGACCACCGGCAGCGATGGCTATCAGGTGTCGCGGGCGATGCAGGCGTTCCAGAGCGGCGGCCTGTTCGGTCGCGGGCCCGGCGAAGGGCGGATCAAGGAGGTCCTGCCCGATGCCCATTCCGATTTCATTCTCGCCGTCGTCGGCGAGGAGTTCGGTGTCGTGCTCTGCGTCGCGCTGGTCGGCCTGTTCGCCTTCGTCGTGCTGCGCGGCCTGACGCGGACGTTGCGCAACGACGACCTGTTCGTGGTGCTGGCCGGCGCCGGCCTGCTCGCCCAGTTCGGGATGCAGGCGCTGATCAACATGGCCTCCACCCTCAACCTCATTCCGCCCAAGGGCATCACCCTGCCCTTCATATCCTACGGCGGTTCGGCGACCATGGCGCTGGCGCTGGCCGTCGGCATGATCCTGGCGCTGACCCGGGAGCGGGCCGGCGGGAGTGCGCCCCGATGACCGCACCACTGGTCATCCTCGCCGCCGGCGGCACCGGGGGGCACGTCTTCCCGGCGCAGGCGCTGGCCGCGGCATTGCGCCGGCGCGCCGTGCGCCTGGCGACGATCACCGACCGCCGTGGCGATGCGTTCGCCGACATGGAGGTCCACCGCATCGCCGCCGGCGGGATCGCCGGCCGCGGCCCGCTGGCCCGCGCCGGCGCGATCGCGCAGCTCGGTCACGGCACCGTCCAGGCGATCGGCCTGCTGCGGCGTCTGGCGCCGGCGGTGGTCGTGGGCTTCGGTGGCTACGCCTCGGTGCCGGCGGTGCTGGCGGCGACGTGGAGCGGTCGGCGCACGCTGATCCACGAACAGAACGCCGTGCTCGGGCGGGCCAACCGGCTGCTGGCGCCGCGCGTCGACCGTATCGCCACGGCCTTCGAAACGGTCCAGCGTATCCCCGCAGGGGCTCGCGTCGTGCTGGTGGGAACGCCGGTGCGGCCGGCGTTTCTCGACCATGTTGCCGCTGCCTACACGCCGCCCGTGGGCGACGCGCCGGTGCGTCTGCTGGTGCTCGGCGGCAGCCAGGGCGCCCACGTGTTCAGCACCCTGGTGCCGGCCGCCGTGGCGGCCTTGCCCGCGGATTTTCGCGCCCGCCTGCGCATCGTCCAGCAGTGCCGACCCGAGGATCTGCAGGCGGCGCGCGCCGCCTACGCCGCCGTCGATGCCGACGTGGAGCTCGCCACCTTCTTCGCCGACGTGCCGGCGCGGCTCAGGGCGGCGCATCTGGTGATCGCCCGTGCCGGCGCCTCGATGGTCTCGGAACTCGGCGTTGTCGGCCGGCCGGCGCTGCTCGTGCCCTTCCCGCACGCCATCGACGACCACCAGACCGCCAACGCCCGGGCCGTCGCTGCCGGGGGGGGCGCCTGGGTGCTGGAACAGGCGAGTCTGACCGCCGCGGCACTGGCCGACCGGCTGCAAACGCTCGTCGCCGACCCCGGCGCGCTCGCCGCGGCCGCCGCCGCCGCCGCGCGCATCGGCCGGCCCGATGCCGCCGACCGCCTCGCCGACGCCGTCTGCGCGCTGATCGGCGAGAACGGTGATTACCAAGCCGGGAGGGCGGCGGCATGAAGGCGTTGCCTTTGGACGTCGGGACCATCCACTTCGTCGGCATCGGCGGCATCGGCATGTCAGGCATCGCCGAACTGCTCCACAATCTCGGCTACGCGGTGCAGGGCAGCGACCTCGGCGAGAATGCCAACACCCGGCGGCTGCGCCGGCTCGGCGTGCCGGTGGTGGTCGGACACGACGTCGCCAACATCGGCGAGGCCCGCGTCGTCGTCGTCTCGTCGGCGGTCAAGGCCGACAACGTCGAGGTGGCGGAAGCCCGGCGGCGCCTGGTGCCGGTGGTCCGCCGCGCCGAGATGCTGGGCGAACTGATGCGCCTGAAGTGGTCGATCGCGATCGGCGGCACCCACGGCAAGACGACGACCACCTCGCTGCTGGCGTCGCTGCTGGATACGGCCGGCCTTGATCCCACCGTGGTCAACGGCGGCATCATCAATGCCTGGGGGTCCAACGCGCGGCTCGGCAGCGGCGAATGGATGGTCGTCGAAGCCGACGAGTCCGACGGCACATTTCTCAGGCTGCCGGCGACGGTAGCCGTCGTCACCAACATCGATCCCGAGCATCTCGACCACTACGGTACCTTCGATGCGCTGCGCGATGCCTTCGCGGCCTTCGTCTCCAACATCCCGTTCTACGGCTTCGCGGCGCTGTGCATCGACCATCCGGAGGTGCAGGCGCTGATCCCCCGAGTCTCGGAACGCCGGATCATCACCTACGGCTTCTCCGCCCAGGCGGACGTGCGCGGCATCGATGTGGCTCCCGGTCCCGGCGGCATGCGCTTCGCCGCCGTGCATACCGACCGCAAGACCGGCGCCGAACACCACATCGCCGATCTCACCCTGCCCATGGTCGGCCGCCACAATGTGCTGAACGCGCTCGCCGTGGTCGCCGTCAGTCGCGAACTCGGCCTGGACGACGCGGTGCTGCGCCGCGCGCTCGCCGGCTTCGAGGGCGTCAGCCGGCGGTTCACCCGGACCGGCGAGGTCGACGGCATCACTATCATCGACGACTACGGCCATCACCCGGTGGAGATCGCCGCAGTGCTGGAGGCGGCCCGCATGGTGACGCGCGGGCGGCTGATCGCCGTCGTCCAGCCGCACCGCTATTCCCGCCTGCGCGACCTGTTCGAGGAATTCTGCGCCTGCTTCAACGATGCCGACGCGGTCATCGTCGCCGATGTCCACGCCGCCGGCGAAGCGCCGATTCCCGGTATCGACCGCGACGCGCTGGTCGACGGCTTGCGGGCCCATGGCCATCGCCGAGCGCTGCCCTTGCCGGCACCGGCGGCGCTCGCCGACCTGGTCAACGCCGAGGCCGCGCCGGGTGACATCGTCGTCTGCCTCGGCGCCGGCAGCATCAGCGGCTGGGCGCGGAGCCTGCCGGCCGAACTGGCGCGGCTTCGCACCGGAACGGCGGAGGGCCGGCCATGATGACGGCGCGGCGCCCCGACTCCCGCCTGCTGGAGCGGCTGCCGGCGGTGCGCGGGCGGTATCGCGAGGCGGCGCCGCTGGCCGACGTCACGTGGTTCCGCGTCGGCGGCCCGGCGGAGGTGCTGTTCCGGCCGGCCGACGAAGCCGATCTGGCGGATTTCTTTGCCGCCAAGCCGGCCGATGTTCCCGTCACCGTGCTCGGCGTCGGCTCCAACGTGCTGGTGCGCGACGGCGGCATCCCCGGCGTTGTCATCCGCCTCGGCCGTGGCTTCACCGACATCGCCGTGCAGGGCGATCGCCTCACCGCCGGTGCGGCGGCACTCGACCTGTCCGTCGCCCGCACCGCGGCCGCCGCCGGTCTCGCCGGTCTGGAGTTTCTCTCGGGCATCCCCGGCACCCTCGGCGGTGCCGTGCGGATGAACGCCGGGGCCTATGGCGCCGAGATGCGTGACGTGCTGGTCGAAGCCCGCGCCGTCGACGGTACCGGTGGCGTGCAGGGGGTGCCGGCGGCCCGGCTCGGCTTTGCCTATCGGGCCAGCGCCGCGCCGGCCGACTGGATCTTCACCACCGCCGTGATGCGCGGCCTGCCCGCCGATCCGGCGACGATCCGCGCGCGCATGGACGAGATCCGGGCGGCCCGCGAAGCCACCCAGCCGGTGCGCGCCCGCACCGGCGGCAGCACCTTCACCAACCCGCCGGGCGCGAAGGCCTGGGAGTTGATCGACCGCGCCGGCTGCCGCGGCCTCCGCCTCGGGGGCGCGCAGGTCTCGGAGCGCCACTGCAATTTCCTGATCAACACGGGGGACGCCACCGCTGCCGACCTGGAGCGGCTGGGCGAGGAGGTTCGCCGACGGGTTCGCTTGGCGTGCGGGGTCGACCTGCACTGGGAGATCCGCCGGCTCGGCGTGCCGGCCGACGGCCCACGGATCCGGGAGGTGGCGCCATGAGCCGGCGGGTGGTGGTGTTGCTGGGCGGCTGGTCGGCCGAGCGGGAAGTGTCGCTGGTCAGCGGCGCCGCCTGCGCGCGGGCCTTGGCCGAGGCCGGCTATCAGGTCGAGACGGTGGACCCGACGCGCGACCTCGGCGACCTGATCCGCCGGCTGACGCCCTCGCCGGACGTGGTGTTCAACGCCCTGCATGGCCGCTGGGGCGAGGACGGCCGGATCCAGGGGCTGCTGGACATTCTCGCCATCCCCTACACCCATTCCGGCGCGCTCGCTTCGGCCATGGCCATGGACAAGCCGGTGGCCAAGACGCTGTTCCGCGCCGCCGGCATCCCGGTCGCCGATCACGTCGTCTGCGACCGCGAGACCCTCGCCGCCGGGCCGGCGATGGAGCCGCCCTACGTGGTCAAGCCGCTGGACGAGGGCTCCAGCGTCGGCGTCAGGATCGTCCGCGTCGGTGATCCGCCCCCGGCGATCGCCGGCGAGCCGTGGCCATGGGGCGAGCGGGTGATGGTCGAACGCTTCATTCCCGGCCGCGAGTTCACCGTCGCGGTGATGGGCGGCCGGGCGCTGGCGGTGACGGAGATCACCACCGAGCGCGGCTTCTACGATTACGACGCCAAATACGCGCCGGGCGGCTCGCGCCACGTCATTCCCGCCGACTTGGCGCCGGACGTCTATGCCGAGGTGCTGCGGCTGTCGGTGCTGGCGCACCACGCGCTCGGCTGCCGCGGCGTCAGCCGCGCCGACCTCCGCTACGACGGCCGGACGCTGTTCATGCTCGAGGTCAATACCCAGCCCGGCATGACGCCGACGTCGCTGGTGCCGGAGCAGGCGGCGCACGTCGGCATTTCGTTTCGCGACCTGGTGGTCTGGATGGTGGAGAACGCGGCATGCGAGTCCTGAAGCGTCTCGGTCGCGCTTGGCCGGCGATCCTGCGGTGGAGCGGCGCCGGGCGGCACGGGCAGCCGCGGCGGCGGGTGGTGCCGTGGTGGCGGACGCCGCGCGGCCGCGCGCTCACCATCGGCCTGCCGGTGCTGCTGGTTTCGGCGACGATCGTCTGGGGGTGGCAGGCGCGCTGGCCGGCCCGCGCCGCCGAGTGGGCTGGCGCCCGCTTCGACGAGGCGATGGTCGGCCTCGGTTTCGCCGTCGGCGAGGTCTGGGTCATCGGCCGCAACGAAACCCTGCGCGGCGACCTGATCGCCGCCATCGGCGTCACCACCGGCGAGCCGATCCTCGACGTCGACCTGGTGGCCTTGCGCGATCGGGTCCGCGCCCTGCCCTGGGTGCGGGAGGCGTCGGTTCGCCGGGTCTTGCCGAGCACGCTGATTGTCGACGTCCGCGAGCGGACGCCGCTGGCGCGCTGGCAGCACCAAGGCGAATTCGCGTTGATCGACGAGACCGGGGAGGTGCTCAGCCGCGACGGCCTCGGCCGCTTCTCTGATCTGCCCGTCGTCGTCGGCGTCGATGCGCCGCCGCACGCCGCCGCCCTGCTGACGTTGCTGCGCGCCGACCGCGAGCTTTACGAGCGGGTGCGGGCGGCCGTCCGCTTCGGCGGCCGGCGCTGGAACGTCCACCTGGCGGGCGACGTCGTGGTGCAGTTGCCGGAGATCAACGCCGCCGCCGCTTGGCTGCGCCTCGCCAACTATCAGCGCCAGCACCGGGTGCTCGATCATAACGTGCAGGTGCTCGACCTGCGCTTCCCCGACCAAGTGATCGTCCGCCTGCGCGAGACACCCGGTCATCGGGCCGCCGTCGCCGGTCGCGACACCTGAGGAAACGCAAACCATGAAGGCCCCGACGGAAACCACCCCCGTGAGCAGATGCGCCAGCTCCGACAAGCCCGTTCCGAGCAAGCTCCGCAACGGCCTGATCGCCGCCCTCGACGTCGGCACCACGAAGATCGCCTGCGCCATCGCGCGCACCAGCGAGGCCGGCGTGCCGCGGGTCGTCGGCTTCGGGCACCAAGCCTCGCAGGGGCTGCGCCGCGGCACCATCGTCGACCTGGACGCTGCCGAGGCATCGATCCGCAGCACCGTCGAGGCGGCCGAGCGAATGGCCGGCGAGAACATCCGGGACGTGACGCTGAACGTCGCCGCCGGCGCGCCGCAGTCGCATCTGGTGGCTTACGAGATCGCCCTCTCCGGGCATGAGATCGGCGAGGCGGACGTGCGCCGCATCCTCGATCCCGCGGCGTTCGCCGACTCGGTGCCGCCGGGCCACGAGATGCTGCACACCATTCCGGTCGGCTACACCGTTGATGGCACCCGCGGCGTCGCCGACCCGCGCGGCCTGTTCGGCCAGCGGCTCGGCGTCAACCTGCACCTGATCACCGGCGCCTCGGGGCCGACGCGCAATCTCGCGACCTGCATCCACCGCTGCCACCTGGACATCGCCGGCCGCGTCGTCAACGGCTGGGCGTCGGCCCTTGGCTGTCTCGTCCAGGACGAGATGTCGCTAGGGGTGACGGTGGTCGACATCGGCGGCGGCACCACGTCGGTCGCCGTCTTCTTCGATGGCGAGCTGGTGCACACCGATCTGATCCCGCTCGGCGGCAGCCAGGTGACCAGCGACATCGCGCGCGGCCTGTCGACGCCGCTGGCCCAGGCGGAGCGGGTCAAGACGCTGTACGGCAGTTGCATGCCGTCCCCCTCGGACGACCGCCAACTGGTCGACATTCCGCCGATCGGTGGCGAGAGCGCGGCGGAACCGGGCCAGGTTCGTCGCTCGGTGTTGGTCGGCATCATCCGGCCGCGCATGGAAGAGATCTTCGAGATGGTGCGGGTCCGCCTCGAGGGGGCCGGCTTCGAAGACTTCGCCGGCCGCCGGGTGGTGTTGACCGGCGGCGGCAGTCAACTGCCGGGCGCCGCCGATCTGGCGGCGATGATCATGGACAAGCGCGTTCGGCTGGCGCGGGCGCAGGCGATCCCGGGCAGCCCCGATGCTGCGAGCGGACCGGCGTTCGCCACGGTCACCGGATTGCTGCGTTACGCCGTGCAGCACGTCGGCCGAGCCGGCGACGGCACCTATCAGCCGACGGCGGAACCGGTCGGCCGCTTCGCCCGGCTCGGACAATGGCTGCGCGAGAATTTCTGACCCGAAAGACTTTGCCCTGAAAACCTTGACTGACAGACGAGCGAAAAAGGACTGGAGGCTGACATGACGATCAATTTGAGCGTACCCCCCGAGATGACTGCCCGCGAGCTGAAGCCGAAGATCACGGTGATCGGCGTCGGCGGCGCCGGCGGCAACGCCGTCAACAACATGATCCGGTCGGAACTGGACGGCGTCGAGTTCGTGGTCGCCAACACCGATGCGCAATCCCTGAGCAGTTCCCAGGCCACCCGCCGGGTGCAGCTCGGCGTCACCATCACCCAGGGCCTCGGCGCCGGCTCGCGGCCGGAGATCGGCCGGATCGCCGCCGAGGAGGCGCTGGAGGACATCGTCGACGAGCTGCGGGGCTCGAACATGGTGTTCATCGCCGCCGGCATGGGTGGCGGCACCGGCACCGGTGCCGCGCCGATCATCGCCCGGGCGGCGCGCGAGCAGGGGATCCTCACCGTCGGTGTGGTCACCAAGCCGTTCCACTTCGAGGGTGCGCACCGCATGCGCATCGCCGAGGCCGGCATCGAGGAGATGGAGAGCTTCGTCGACACCCTCATCATCATCCCGAATCAAAACCTGTTTCGCATCGCCAACGAGAAGACCACGTTCGCCGACGCCTTCAACATGGCCGACGATGTGCTGTATTCCGGCGTGCGCGGCGTCACCGACTTGATGGTCATGCCCGGCCTCATCAACCTTGACTTCGCCGACATCCGCTCGGTGATGAGCGAGATGGGCAAGGCGATGATGGGCA